>NZ_JBIBGK010000002.1:777223-837669 GCF_042956445.1 Streptomyces sp. NPDC008238
GAGGTTCGCCTTGGTGCGCTCCACCCGCGCCGAGACCTGCACCGACGCCTCCTCACGCACCCCGCGCAGCACAACGAAGCTGAGCGGCGCGCTGATCACCAGCGCGAGCAGCATCACCCACAGCAGGTTCGAGTCGCCGAGCCCGGAGGGGAGCACGCGGACGTAGACCAGGCCCCAGATCACCAGGAAGCAGGCCGCGAACAGGCCGAGACGCATCAGGGAGTAGCGCAGCATGGGGCTCGGCTTCCAGCTCACGGTCGTTGCCACTTCCTTCGTTTCCCTCGTCACGGCCTGCGGGACGTACCGGACGTACCCCTATCAGTGAAGCACGGGGCCGTGGCGGTCAGGTCAGCGGGAGCCACATCGTGATGTCGTCGCGGTCGTCGTCCGGGGCGACGCGTATCGCCGAGGGGACGCGCCCGACCTCCTTGTAGCCGGCCGAGGCGTAGAAGCGCTCCAGGCCCATGCCGCTGCGGCAGGTGAGCTTCAGCGCCTCCAGGCCGAGGTCGCGGCCCGCCCGCTCCGCTGCCTGCATCAGTTCCGCGCCGTGCCCGCGGCCCTGGAGGGACGGGTCGACCATGACGGTGTAGAGCCAGGCCCAGTGCCGCATCAGGCGGTGGGTGTTGAAGGTGAGGAAGGTCGCGGCGGCGAGCCGGTCCCCGTCGAAACCGGCGATCATGTGCGCCCTGCCCTCGGCCAGCGCCGAGTAGTGCCGTTCGGCTTCGAGGGCGACGTCCGCCCGGCCCACGGGCGGGACGAAGCCGACGGCGCCGCCCGCATTGGTGACGTCGGTCCACAGGGAGACGAGCTGTTCCCGCAAACCGGGGGTGAGCTCGGGGTCGAGGGTGTAGCGCAGTGCCATGGCGCACACCTTAGGCACCGAGGCTGACTGCGTTCGACGGGCGCCCGGCCACCGGAAGACATCGGGGTTAAGGCGAGGCCTCGGCGGGCCGGGCGGTGCCGTCCGGGTGCGGGCCGTCACACGACGTCACGCACCCGGTCACCTGCCCGGCCCTCCGGTGTCACAGGCGCATCGGCTGCGGCGACTCGCGGCGCGCCGCGTCGGGACCCGGGTACTCGCGGATGATCTCGTACCGGGTGTTGCGCTCGACCGGGCGGAAGCCCGCGTCCTGGATGAGCTCCAGCAGGTCGTCGCGGGTGAGCTTGTTGGGCGTCCCGTAGTTGTCGGCGTCGTGCGTGATCTTGTACTCGACGACCGAGCCGTCCATGTCGTCCGCGCCGTGCTGGAGCGCCAGTTGGGCGGTCTGCACGCCGTGCATGACCCAGAACACCTTCACGTGCGGCACGTTGTCGAACAGCAGCCGGGAGACGGCGAAGGTCTTCAGCGCCTCGGCGCCGGTGGCCATCGTGGTCCGCGCCTGGAGGGTGTTGCGGACCTTGCCGTCCTTCAGGTCGACGAAGTCGTGCTGGTAGCGCAGCGGGATGAAGACCTGGAAGCCGCCGGTCTCGTCCTGCAGTTCGCGCAGCCGCAGCACGTGGTCCACCCGGTGCCGGGGCTCCTCGATGTGCCCGTACAGCATGGTGCACGGGGTCTTGAGGCCCTTCTCGTGCGCCAGGCGGTGGATACGCGACCAGTCCTCCCAGTGGGTGCGGTGGTCGACGATGTGCTGCCGCACCTCCCAGTCGAAGATCTCGGCGCCGCCGCCGGTCAGCGACTCCAGACCGGCCTCGATGAGCTCGTCCAGGATCTCGCTCGCGCCCATCCCGGAGATCGTCTCGAAGTGGTGGATCTCGGTGGCGGTGAAGGCCTTCAGGGAGACGTCCGGCAGGGCCTCCTTCAGCGCCTTCAGCGACCGCGGGTAGTAGCGCCACGGCAGCGTCGGGTGGAGGCCGTTGACGATGTGGAGTTCGGTGAGGTTGTCCCCCTCCATCTCCTTCGCCAGCCGGACGGCCTCCTCGATGCGCATCGTGTACGCGTCCTTCTCCCCCGGCTTGCGCTGGAAGGAGCAGTACGCGCAGGAGGCGGTGCAGACGTTCGTCATGTTGAGGTGGCGGTTGACGTTGAAGTGGACGACGTCGCCGTTCTTCCGCGTCCGCACGTGGTGGGCGAGACCGCCCAGCCAGGCGAGGTCGTCGGACTCGTAGAGGGCGATGCCGTCCTCGCGGGTCAGCCGCTCACCCGCGTAGACCTTCTCCTCCAACTCGCGCTTGAGCCCCGCGTCCATCGCCCGCCTCGCCTTCACCATCCGAAATCGACCGTTCGACCTTACGCCTAGATGTTCTCGGGGAGTTCCCCGACCCGGTCCTCCCACTTCGTGGACAGCACGACCGTGGTGCGGGTGCGGGCGACGCCCTTGGTGCCGGACAGCCGGCGGATGGTGTGCTCCAGGCCGTCCACGTCGGGGACGCGCACCTTGAGCATGTACGAGTCGTCGCCCGCGATGAACCAGCAGTCCTCGATCTCGTCCAGGTCGCGCAGCCGGGTCGCCACGTCCTCGTGGTCGGCGGCGTCGCTGAGCTGCAGGCCCACCAGCGCGGTCACACCGAGGCCGAGGGCCGCGGGGCGGATCGTGGCGCGGTAACCGGTGATCACACCGGCCTGCTCCAGCCGGTTGATCCGGTCGGTGACACTCGGTCCTGACAGGCCCACCAGCCGGCCCAGCTCGGCGTACGAGGCCCGGCCGTTCTCACGGAGGGCCTGAATGAGCTGCCTGTCCACCGCGTCCATCAGACTGGACCCCTTCATTCGTGCCGCGACTGCGCTGCCAGGACAAGAATCTAAGGCATGAACGGGGATGTGCCCTGCGCATCAATCCGCGGCAGCTGCGTCGGCACCGGCCCCGGCGGCGCCCAGCTCGCCCTCCCAGCGGCGGTACAGCTTGTGCGGCACCCGTACGGCGTCCAGCACCCGTCCCGCGACGAAGTCGACCAGGTCCTGGATGTCCCTGGCCCCCGCGTAGAAGGCGGGCGAGGCCGGCAGCACCACGGCGCCCGCCTCGTCCAGCGCGACCAGGTGCCGCAGCGTCTGGCCGCCCAGCGGTGTCTCCCGTACGGCGACCACCAGCGGACGGCGCTCCTTCAGGGTGACGCTCGCCACCCGCTGCAGCAGGTCCTTGGAGAGCCCGAGGGCGACGCCCGCCACGCAGGCCGTGCTCGCCGGCACGATCAGCATCCCCTTGACCGGGTACGAGCCCGAGCTGGGCCCGGCCGCGAGGTCACCGGCGGACCAGTACCGCACCCGGCCCAGGTCGGTCTCGAACCGGTCCGGGGTGCCGTCCGCGCCGCGGGCCAGCCAGCGGCCGAGGTCCTCGCGCCAGTGCGCGTCCCGGAAGGGCGACCCGGTCTCGTCCAGGACGGTGAGCCGGGCGGCCCGGCTGACCACCAGGTCCACCGACTCCCCGGCGTGCAGCAGGGCCCGCAGCACCGCCGCGGCGTACGGCGTCCCGGAGGCCCCGGAGACCCCGACCACCCACGGCGTCCCGCGCTCGCTGTCATCCATGCGGCGAGCCTATCCGGCCGCCCGCACAACCTTCGGCCCACCTCGTGGGTCCTGCTGTTGTTCGTGTACCGACCAAGGAGAACACCATCAACGCCACGCGCAAGGGCATCGCCGCCGTCGGCTGTGCCGCGTTCATCGCCACCACCGCCGCCGCGTGCGGCACCGCCGGGAACCTGAGCGCCGGTGCCAAGGTCCAGCAGGCGCTGGACCGGCTCGGCGAGCAGAAGGCCGTCACGGTGTCCGTCGGCTTCGAGGGCGGCGAGCAGCAGATCTGGTCCGCGCTCAAGGGCTCGGACGGCTTCACCCGGGACGACGCGAAGATGCTCGCCGGTCTCGAGGTCTCGCTCTCCGCGAGTTCCGCCAGGCCGCTGAAGGACCTCAAGGCGGACGGCGCCTCGGTGGCGCTGCGGGTCTCGCTCGGCCCCGGCCGTGACCTGCTGGAGGTCCGGAGCCTGGCGGGCGAGCAGTCCTACCTGCGGGTCGACCTGCGGCAGTTCCTGTCGCTCGCGGACGACCTGGCCACCGGGCGGGACAAGGGCGGCATGCAGGAGTTCCGGCAGTTCCTGGACGCCGCCGACGACCTGCCCTCCTCCTACAAGTCGGTGAAGGACGCGATCGGCGGCAAGTGGGTCTCCGTCGATCCCAAGGCCTTCGAGGAGTTCTCCAAGAGCATGGCCAAGGAGGGCCCGGCCGGTTCGCCGCTGCCTCAGGCACCGACGCTGGACGCCAAGACGCAGGAACGGATCACCAAGGCGCTGCGCGGGGCCGTCGAGCACAACGCGAAGTTCACCGACGCCGGCAGCAAGGACGGCACCGACCACGTCGAGGTCACGGTGCCCGCGGGCAAGGTGGCCGACGCGCTGGCCGACGCCCTGGAGCCGGTGGCGGACCAGCTGCCCGACGGGCTCTCGCCCGCCGACCTGAGGGACGCGCCCGATCAGGACGTCACCGTGGACGTGGCCGTCAAGGAGGGCGTGCTGTCGGGCATCAGCCTCGACCTCGACCAGTTCGACACGGGCGAGGAGATCCACGGCGCGCTGCCGCTGACCGTCGGCTTCGCCCCCGACGCCGGGCCCGTCGCGGCTCCGGCCGGCGCCACCCCGCTCAACCCCCAGGACATCATGGGCGCCATGGTGCAGTTCATGATGGGCGGAATGGACGAGTAGGCCCGGGAACCGCCGCGGATGCCGTCGTCGTTGTCTACCGTGAGGGAAGCCCGGCCCGCCGGGCGGGCGGTGGACAACCACGAGGGGGGACCTGTGGCGTACGAACCCATCGCGGGGCACGACGCCGGTGACGCCCGGCGGCGCGTGCGCGGCCGCGCGCTGCCCGGTCCCGGCGAGCGGGCGAAGACCGCCGCGGCGATCATGTTCATCTGGGTGGGGCTGCTCTGGCTGATCGAGTGCGTCGACGTGATGACCCATCACGCGCTCGACACCTTCGGCATCGTGCCGCGGCAGATCGGCGAGCTGCGGGACATCATCCCGGCCGCCTTCATCCACTTCGGCTTCGACCACGTCGCCGCCAACAGCCTGCCGCTGCTGGTGCTCGGCTTCCTCGCGGCGCTGCGGGGCACCGGCCGCCTGCTCAGCGTGGTCTTCGTCATCGTCATGACGAGCGGCGGCGGGGTCTGGCTGGTGGCCCCGGAGCACACCAACACCGCCGGAGCCTCCGGCGTCGTCTTCGGCCTGTTCGGCTACCTGCTGGTGCGCGGCTTCGTCGACCGGCGCCTGATCGACATCGCGGTCGGCCTGATCGTCGCGGTGGCGTACGGCTCGATCCTGTGGGGCGTGCTGCCGACCGCGCAGGGGGTCTCCTGGCAGGGCCACCTCTTCGGCCTCGTCGGCGGCGTCGTGGGCGCGTTCCTCTTCCGGGACCGCCCCGCGGACGGGCTGATCAGATGAGGTCGTAGGATCCGGGGACGACGCGACGGGGGGCGGTTCTCCATGACCGATTTCGGCAAGCACGACGACGTACCACCGCGGGACACGGCACCGCCCGTGCCGCCGCAGCAGGGCCCGGTGCCCGGCCCCCACGCGATGCCGTCGCCGCCACCGCCCTACCCGCCGCCGCCGTACGGCTACGGCTACGCCCACGGGCCGCTGCCGTACCCGCCCCCGCCGCTGCGGCCGCCGACCACGCCGGCCATGTGGGCCCATCTGGGGGCGCTGCTCACCCTGGTGGCGGGCAGCAGCATGTGCTGCGTCGGCTGGGCGCTGACCTGGATCGCCCCGCTGGTCATCCGCTCCAACGAGCGGAACAAGCACGACCCCTTCATCCGGCACCACGCCGCCCAGGGGATCAACTACGGCATCACGACGGCGATCGTGGGCCTCCTCGGCATCCTCGGCTACGGCGGCGGCTTCGCCGCCCTGGCCGCGTACGAGCACGGCGGACCGGTCTGGCTGCCGTTCGTGGCGTTCGGCCTGCTGGCCCTGGCCGCGCTGCACCTCCTGGCCGGGCTGGTCTTCTGCATCATCGGCAGCACCAAGGCCAACGGCGGCCAGTGGTGGAGCTACCCGAAGTTCTTCGCCCTGCCGTTCGTGCGCGGCTGAGCGACCGCGGCCGGCCGCGGCCCGGGCGTCAGACGCCCAGGCCGCGCACCGCGAGGTCCAGCAGGGCGCAGAGGAACAGCGCCATGCCGATGAAGCCGTTGACCGTGAAGAACGCCCGGTTGAGCCGGCTGAGGTCGCCGGGCTTGACGATGCTGTGCTCGTAGACGAAGGCGCCGCCCACGATCAGCATGCCCACCCACCAGAAGGCCCCCGCGCCGACCGCCAGCCCGTACCAGACGAGCAGCACGGTCGTCACGACGTGGCTCGCGCGCGCACCGTGGAGCGCGCCGTCCACGCCGAAGCGGGCCGGCACCGAGCGCACCCCGTGGGCGCGGTCGGCCGCGACGTCCTGGCACGCGAAGATCAGGTCGAAGCCGCCGATCCACACGCCCACCGCGAGGCCGAGGATCACGGCGTCCCACGACCAGGAGCCGGAGACCGCCAGCCAGGCGCCGACCGGGCCCATGGCCTGGGCGAGGCCGAGGATGGCGTGCGGGTAGTCGGTGAACCGCTTGCCGTACGGGTAGACCACCATCGGGATCACCGCGACCGGCGCCAGCGCCAGGCAGAGCGGGTTGAGCAGCGCGGCGGCGCCCAGGAAGAACACCACGGCGATCAGCGCGCCGGTCCACGCCGAGCGCACCGACACCGCGCCGGTGACCAGTTCGCGTCCCGCGGTGCGGGGGTTGCGGGCGTCGATCTCGCGGTCGATGATCCGGTTGCAGGCCATCGCGAAGGTCCGCAGGCCGACCATGGCGACGGTGATCAGGAGGAGCTGGAACCAGTGGACGGACCGGTCCTCGGCGAACATCGCGCTGAGCGCGGCGATGTAGGCGAAGGGCAGCGCGAAGACCGAGTGCTCGATCATCACCAGCCGCAGGAACGCCCGGACCTTGCCGTCCGGGCGGGGCGAGGGTCCGAAGAGGTCCGGGGTCGCGGACTCGGCGCTCACAGGCCGTACTCCTTCCAGCGGCGGTCGACCTTCGCGGCGGTCTCCGGGTCGGGGAGCACCATCTCGGGCCAGCCGCCGTCGCGGGTGTAGCCCTCCTCGGGCAGCTTCCTGGTCGCGTCGATGCCGGCCTTGCCGCCCCAGAACTGCTGGTAGGAGGAGTGGTCGAGGTGGTCCACGGGCCCCTCGACGACCGACAGGTCGCGGGCGTAGTCGGTGTTGCCGAGCGCCCGCCAGGCGACCTCGTGCAGGTCGTGCACGTCGCAGTCGGCGTCGACCACGACGATCAGCTTGGTCAGCGACATCATGTGCGCGCCCCAGACGGCGTGCATCACCTTCTGGGCGTGCTTGGGGTACTTCTTGTCGATCGAGACGATCGCGCAGTTGTGGAAGCCGCCGGCCTCGGGCAGGTGGTAGTCCACGATGTCCGGCACGATGACCTTCAGCAGCGGCAGGAAGAACCGCTCGGTGGCCCGGCCCAGCGGACCGTCCTCGGTCGGCGGCCGGCCGACCACGATGGACTGCAGCAGCGGCCGGCGGCGCATCGTCACGCAGTCGATGGTCAGCGCCGGGAAGGGCTCCTGCGGGGTGTAGAAGCCCGTGTGGTCGCCGAACGGCCCCTCGGGCAGCATCTTCCCGGGCTCCAGCCAGCCCTCCAGGACCACCTCGGCCTGGGCGGGCACCTGCAGCGGCACGGTCCTGCAGTCGACCATCTCGACGCGCCTGCCCCCGACGAAGCCGGCCAGCAGGTACTCGTCGATGTCGCCCGGCAGCGGCGCGGTCGAGGCGTACGTCACGGCGGGCGGGCAGCCGAACGCGATGGCCACCGGCAGCCGTTCGCCGCGCCGCTGGGCCACCTGGTAGTGGTTGCGGCTGTCCTTGTGGATCTGCCAGTGCATCCCGATGGTGCGGCGGTCGTGCCGCTGCAGCCGGTACAGGCCCAGGTTGCGGACGCCGGTCTCGGGGTCCTTGGTGTGCGTCAGGCCGAGGTTGAAGAAGGAGCCGCCGTCCTCAGGCCAGGTGAACAGCGCGGGCAGCGCGTCCAGGTCGACGTCGTCGCCGGTGAGGACGACCTCCTGGACGGGCGCGTCCTTCACCTTCCTCGGCGGCACGTGCGTCATCCCGGCGAGCTTGCCGAAGGCCTCGCGCACGCCGACGAAGCCGTGCGGCAGCTCCGGCTTGAGCAGCCCGCCGATGCGGTCGCCGATGTCGGCGTAGGAGGTCAGGCCGAGCGCCTTCAGCAGCCGGCGGTCGGTGCCGTAGACGTTCATCGCCAGGGGCATCGAGGAGCCCTTGACGTTCTCGAACAGCAGCGCCGGGCCGCCCGCCTTGTTGACGCGGTCGACGATCTCACCGACCTCCAGGTACGGGTCGACCTCTGCCTTGACGCGCTTGAGGTCGCCCTCCTTCTCCAGGGCCCTCAGCAGCGAGCGAAGATCGTCGTATGCCATGCGGTCCAGTATCCGGCACGCACTACCCTGTACCCGTCACCGGGGCCCGCCGTGCACCGCCGCCGCTGCCTGGGGGGCACTTCCGCGATGATCCGGTACATCCCGTTCCTGCTGGTGCTGGCGTTGTGGATCTACGCCTTCATCGACTGCCTCAACACGCCCGAGGAGCAGGTCCGCGGCCTCCCCAAGGTCATCTGGGTCATCGTCATCCTGCTCTTCGGCGAGGTGCTGATCGGCCCGATCGCCTGGCTGGTGGCCGGCAAGCACCGCACGGCCCCGGCGGGCGGCAGCACCCCGGCGGAGTGGCACCGCAACCACCGCACGCAGTGGGTCGCGCCGGACGACAACCCGGAGTTCCTGCACTCGCTCCGCGAGGAGAACAAGAAGGACGAGCAGCTGCTGAAGAGCTGGGAGGCCGACCTGCGGCGCCGCGAGGAGGAGCTGCGGCAGCGCGAGGGCGGCTCCGGCGACGGCCAGGACAACCAGCCCCGCGGCTGATCCTGCGGGACACTGGGCGTCATGGACGACGCGCGGGCGATGCTGGCGACGGCGGTGGCGGAGGCCCGGGCGGGCCTCGCGGAGGGCGGGATCCCGGTCGGGGCGGCCCTGTACGGCCCGGACGGGCACACGGTGCTGGGCCGCGGCCGCAACCGCCGCGTGCAGGACGACGACCCCTCGGTGCACGGCGAGACGGCGGCGTTCCGAGCGGCCGGACGGCAGCGCTCCTACCGCGGCACGACGATGGTCACCACGCTGTCGCCGTGCTGGTACTGCAGCGGCCTGGTCCGGCAGTTCGGGATCTCCCGGGTCGTCATCGGCGAGGCCCGCACCTTCCACGGCGGCCACGACTGGCTGGCGGAGCACGGCGTGGAGATCGTGCTGCTGGACGATCCGGAGTGCGTCGCCCTCATGACGGAGTTCGTCGCGGCCCGGCCCGACCTGTGGAACGAGGACATCGGCGCATGATCCCCACCATCGACCTCGGGCCATGGCTCACCGGCGACGCCGCCGCCCGCGCCCGCGTCGCCGCCACCGTGGACGAGGCGCTGTGCTCGGCCGGCTTCCTGCTGGTCACCGGGCACGGCGTCGACCCGGCACTGCGCGCGGCGATCCGGGAGGCCGCCCGCGGCTTCTTCCGGCTGCCGGCCGCCGTCAAGGAGCCGTACGCGGTACGGGTGGGCGGCCGCGGCTGGCTGGGCCCGGGCGCGGAGGCCAACGGCCACGCGGAGGGCACGGCCACCCCGCCGGACCTGAAGGAGTCCTGGTCGTTCGCCGCCGAGGAGCCGACCGGCGACCCGGTGGTGGACGCCGAGTGGTTCCTGCCGAACCTCTGGCCGGCCGAGGCGCCGCGGCTGCGGCCGCTGGTGGGCGCGTACGTGGCGGCGATGCGCAAGCTCTCGGACCACCTGCTGGAGCTGCTGGCCGCCGCCCTGGGCGGGCCCGGGGACCTCTTCACCCGGCACACCCGCCACCCCACCTGGGGCTTCAACATCAACTGGTACCCCGGCACCGACGTGGTCGGACCGCCCGAGCCGGGGCAGTTCAGGATCGGCCCGCACACCGACTTCGGCACGGTCACCGTGCTCGACCGCCAGCGGGGCAGGGGCGGCCTCCAGGTCCACACCGACGAGCACGGCTGGCAGGACGCGCCCTGGGAGCCGGGCTCCCTCACCGTCAACATCGGCGACCTGATGGCCCGCTGGACCGGCGACCGCTGGCGTTCCGGGCGGCACCGCGTGCTGCCCCCGCCGGCCGACGCCCCGGCGGAGGAGCTGATGTCGCTGGTGTGGTTCTTCGAGTGCGACCCGGGCACCCGCGTCGCGCCGCTGCCCGCACCCGTCGGCAGGTACGCGTACGAGCCGGTGGACTCGCACGCGTACCTGCGGGCGAAGCTGGACGCGATCGGCCTGGGCTGAGCCCCGGCCGGGTCAGACGCCGGCGTAGGAGTGCTTGCCGGTGATGAAGATGTTCACGCCGTAGTAGTTGAACAGGAAGCAGGCGAAGGCGAGCAGCGCCAGGTAGGCGGCCTTGCGGCCCTTCCAGCCGGCGGTGGCCCGGGCGTGCAGGTAGGCCGCGTAGACCACCCAGGTGATGAAGGACCAGGTCTCCTTGGGGTCCCAGCCCCAGTAGCGGCCCCAGGCGGCCTCGGCCCAGATCGCGCCGGCGATGATCGTGAAGGTCCACAGCGGGAAGACCATGGCGTTCACGCGGTACGCGAACTTGTCGAGGCTCGCGGCGGACGGCAGCCGGTACATGATGTTCGCCCAAGCGCCCTCGTTGCTGCCGCCCGGGGCCGCGAGGCCGGTCTCGTAGCGGTCGCGGAAGAGGTAGAGCACGTTGGAGACCGCGCCCAGGTAGAGCACCGCGCCGGAGATGATGGCGCAGGAGACGTGGATCCAGAGCCAGTACGAGTGCAGGGCCGGGACCAGCTGGTCGCTGTCGGTGTAGAGGACCGAGACGGCGAGGCCGAGGTCGAGCAGCACCGAGGTGGTCAGGAAGAGCCCGATCCAGCGGACCTTCTTGCCCAGCAGGAGCAGCACCAGGTAGGCGGTGACCGCCGTGGCGCCGAAGGTGGTGGAGAACTCGTACATGTTGCCCCAGGGGGCGCGCTGCACCGAGATGGCGCGCGCCGCGACGGCACCCACGTGCAGCGCCCACGCCAGCACGGTCAGGGACACCGCGATGCGGCCGTAGAGGTCGCCCTGTTCGGTGTCGCCGGCCGCGCCGGGGCCGTCGGCGAAGCCGCGGTCGGCGGCGGAGGCACGGGTGACGACCTCGGGACGCGCCAGGGTGGCGGTGCCGCCGCCCTGCTTCACGGTCACGGTGACCGCGGGCGCGGACCCAGCGGCGGGGGCGAGCGCGGCGGAGGTCCTGGCGACCTTGCTGCGGCCGCCGAAGACCCACTCCGCGATGTGGGCGAGGAAGGCCAGCGTGTAGACCGCCATCGCCGAGTAGATCAGTAGGTTGCTGATGTGGGCGACGTTCTCGTTGACCGCGGCAGCGGTGGTCACGCGCGCGCTCCTTCGTCGTGGGGCAGGGGTTCTTCTGAGGCTTCGGGGTCCGCCGCGGGCAGCGGCGGGGCCGTGGCCGTGAGGCCGGCGGCGAGTTCGCCCAGCTCGTCGGCGATCCGCGCCGACTCGCTGCGGCCGAGACCGGCCAGCTCGACGACGGTGGTGCCGTCGGCGCCGCGCACCGCGCGCACCCAGATCCGGCGGCGCTGGATGAACAGCGAGCCGGCCAGTCCGGCGATCGCGGCCACGGCGCTGATCAGCGCCCAGCCGTTGCCGACCTGGTGGGAGACCTGGAAGGTGGCCCAGGTCTTGACGCCGTCGAAGGTGAGCGAGCCGTCGCCGCCGGGCAGCGCGAGGGTCTCCCCCGGCTTCATCGCCTTGCTGACGATCCGGCCGTCGGCGTCCTTGAACTGCTTCATCTTCTTGGTGTCGAGCTGGTACACGTTCTGCGGCAGGCCGGCGTCCACGCCCAGGTCGCCGTGGTAGGCGGTCAGGACGAGCGCCGGGTAGTCCAGGGCCGGGAAGGACGAGTGCGGGCCCTGCTGCGCGTTCAGCGCGAAGGTCGGGGTGAACAGCCCCTGGAAGCCGTACTGGGTCTTGTTGTCGGCGTGGTCGCGGACATCCATCGCCTTGATGACGCCGACCGAGGTCTGGTTGCCGTCCTGCGGAAGGAACGGGACCGGGCCCTGGAAGACGACGTTGCCCTGGCCGTCCTTGACGGTGACGACGGGCGCGTAGCCGTGGCCGATCAGGTAGACCTTGGAGCTGCCCACCTCCAGCGGTTCGTTGACCTCGATCGCGGTCTTCGTCCGCGCGCCGCCCGGGCTCGTCCAGTACTGGATGTTGGCGCGGAAGGTGCGCGGGGTGCCCTTCTGCGGGCCGCTGCGCGCGTACGAGGCGGTGAAGCCGTCCAGCTTGAAGCCGAAGGTGTCGAGGTCGTCGGCGTTGTAGAAGGTGCCCGGCTTGAAGTCGTCGTACTGGGTGAGCGTGTTGTTGAAGCCGTCGCCCTCGACGATCAGCTTGCCGCCCTCGGCCTTGAACAGCCCGCCCACCGCGAAGGAGATCAGCAGCCCGAACAGGGCGACGTGGAACAGCAGGTTGCCGGCCTCGCGCAGGAAGCCCTTCTCCGACGCGACCGCCGTGCCGGCCACCTGGGTGCGGAAGCGGCGGCCGCGCAGCGCGCGCTGCGCGGCGGTGAGCACGGCCTCCGGCTCGGCCTCGGTGCGCCAGGTCGCGTACGCCGGGAGCCGGGTGAGGTGGCGCGGGGCCGCCGGGGGCTTGGCGCGGAGCTGGCCGACGAACTGCCAGCTGCGCGGGACGATGCAGCCGGCGAGCGAGACGAACAGCAGGATGTAGATCGCCGAGAACCACACCGAGCTGTAGACGTTGAACAGCCCGAGCTTCTCGTAGAGCGGCGCCACCGTGGTGTGGGCGTCCTTGAAGTTCTGCGCCTTGATCTCGTCGACGCTTGTCTGCGGCACCAGCGAGCCGGGGACGGCGGCCAGCGACAGCAGGAAGAGCAGGATCAGCGCGACCCGCATCGAGGTGAGCTGACGCCACGTCCAGCGCCCCCAGCCCACGGCCTCGCGGCCGGTCCAGGCGATGGCACCGGCCGTACCGGGCCCGCGGACACCGCCGAAGGAGCCGGGGACGGCCTGGCCGAGGTCCTCGACGGGCGCGGTCGACAGCTGGGCGCCGGCCGCGCCGAGGTCGGCGGCGCTGTCCGCCGCCGCGCCGGGGGACGTCCCCGCGGTGTCTTTGGAGCTCATCGATCAGATCCCTGGAGTGAAGCCGGACGACCAGATCTGCATCTGGTAGACGATGTGGTCCCACACGCCGGTGACGAGCAGCAGGCCCACGGCGACGAGCATGCCACCACCGATCCGCATCACCCACACGTAGTGGCGCTTGACCCAGCCGAACGCGCCGAGCGCGCGGCGGAAGGCGACGGCGGCCAGTATGAACGGCAGGCCGAGGCCGAGGCAGTAGACAGCGGTGAGCAGAGCCCCGCGGCCCGCGCTGGCCTCGTTGAAGGCGAGGGTGTTGACGGCGGCCAGGGTCGGGCCGATGCACGGGGTCCAGCCGATGCCGAACAGCAGGCCGAGCAGCGGCGCCCCCACCAGGCCCATGGTGGGCCTGCGGTGGAAGCGGAACTCGCGCTGGGTGATGCCGCCGACCAGGCCCATGAACGCCAGGCCCATGACGATGGTGAGCGCGCCGAGCACCTTGGTGATGACCGCCTTGTGCTCCTGCAGCGTCCAGCCGAAGTTGCCGAACAGCGCGCCGCCGGAGACGAAGACGGCGGTGAAGCCGAGGACGAACAGCGACGCGCCGGCGAGCATCCGGCCGCGCCGGGCCTCGGCGAGGTCGGTGCCGGTGACGCCGGTCACGTACGACAGGTAGCCGGGGACGAGCGGCAGCACGCACGGCGAGAAGAACGAGACCAGGCCGCCCAGGAGGGCGATCGGCACGGCGGCGAGCAGGGCGCCGTTCATCACGGTCTGGTTGGCGCCGGCGGCGAGTGCGCTCACGTCACTTCTCCGCGATCACCGGGTCGAGGACCTCGTGCAGCTCGTCGGCGCCGAGCTCCTTCAGGGCGCGCACCGCGATCTTCCCCTGGCGGTCGATGATCAGCGTGGAGGGGATGGCCTGCGGGTTGACGCTGCCCTTGGGGAAGCGCAGCACCAGGTCGCCGGACGGGTCGTAGAAGCTCGGGAAGGGGATGGCGAACTCCTTCTCGAAGGCCTTGGCCTGGGCGGTCTGCAGGTCCCGGGTGTTGATGCCGAGGAACTGCACGCCCTGGGACTCGGTCTCCTTCGCCACCTTGGCCAGGTGGGGCGCCTCGGCCCGGCAGGGCGGGCACCACGAACCCCAGATGTTGAGGACGACGACCTTGCCCTTGTGGTCGGCGAGGCTGAGCGGGGCGCCCTCGACGGACTTCCCGCTCAGCTCCGGTGCGGCCACCCGGTGCCCCCGGTCGACGGTGGAGATCTCGCCGGTGCCGCCGACGTAGTTGGTCCCGGAGCCGGTGCCGTTGGAGGACGCGGTGGAGGTGGAGCAGGCCGTGCCGGCCAGCGCGAACGCGGCTGCCCCGGCGAGTGCCGCGGCACCGCGGAGCGGACGGCGTCGGAGGGCGCGCGTAGGACTCATGTGAAAAGTTTCGCATGAGGCCTGGTGCGATCTTGCGCACCCCCGACAGCTTTGCCGAAAGCGGCAAATGCCCCAAGTAAGCGACGGCTAATCGGCGCTCCCGGCCGTTTGCGCGAACTCCTCCACCAGGGCGTCCTGGAAGGCCTTGAGGTCACCGGGCCCACGGCTGGTGACCAGCACGTTCGGGCCGTCGCAGTCGACCACGACCTCCTGGTCGAGCCAGGTGCCGCCGGCGTTGGTGACGTCGGTGCACACGCTGGGCCAGGAGGTGAGGGTGCGTCCGTGCACGACGCCGGCCTCCACGAGCAGCCACGGCGCATGGCAGATCGCCGCGACCGGGCGGCCCTCGGTGAAGAAGTCCCTGGTGAAGCTGACGGCGTCGGCGTCCGTGCGCAGCAGGTCGGGGCCCGCCAGGCCGCCGGGGAGGACCAGTGCGTCGAAGTCCGCGGCGATCACTTCCCCGAGCGTGTCGTCGACGGGGAAGGTGGCGGCCCGGTCGAGGTGCTCGAAGGCCTGGACCCGGCCGTGGCGGGTGGAGATCAGCCGGGGCGTGCCGCCCGCCTCGCGTACGGCCTCCCACGGGCCGGTGAGTTCGGCCTGCTCGACGCCCTCCGGCGCCACCAGGAAGGCGATCTTCCTCCCGTGCAGGGTCGCGGGCATGGCTTCCCTCCTCCTCGGTCCGGCGCTGCGGGGCGTTCCCGCTCACCGCCTCGCCTGCCCGCCGCCATCGGGACGAAACGGATGGAGGGGCTAAGAGGGAGAGGAGGGGGCGGAAGGGGAGAGGGTGGAGGAAGGGGACCCGGAGGAAGGAGACCCGGAGGAACGTTCCTGCGCGAGGAAGCGGCGCCAGCCGCCCGCCGGGCGCTGCCCCGGCCCGAGGGTGCGCAGCTTGGCCAGGACCTTCGGGTCCTGCGCGTCCATCCAGTCCACGAACTGGCGGAAGGACACCAGCCGTACGTCCCGGTGGTCGGCGATGCGCCGCAGCGCGTCCTCGACGGCGTCCATGTAGATCCCGCCGTTCCACTGCTCGAAGTGGTTGCCGATGAACAGCGGCGCGCGGTTGCTCCCGTACGCCCGGCTGAAGCCCGCCAGGTAGGCGTCGCGGGCCTGCCGCTTCCACGCCGGGTAGTGGGCGGGGTTGCCGCGGGTGGAGTTCACCGACTGGTTGGCCAGCATGTTGTAGTCCATCGACAGCACCTCGAAGGAGCGGCCGGGGAAGGGCACCGCCTGCAGCGGCAGGTCCCACAGCCCGTGGCTCTTGCCCGGCCACACCTGCAGACCGCCCGGCCCGCTGGCGTCGTACCGCCAGCCCAGGCGGGCGGCGGTGGGCAGCAGCGAACGCTGGCCCAGCAGGCAGGGGGTGCGGCCGCCGACGAGCTCCTTGCGGTAGTCGAAGGGCAGCGGCGGCAGGTCGGTGAACCCCGTGTGGGTGCGCCAGTTCTCCACGAAGCCCACGGCCTGGTCGATCTCGCTGCGCCAGTCGGCCGGGCTCCAGCGGCCCACCGAGCCGGATCCCGCGCAGAAGTGGCCGTTGAAGTGCGTGCCTATCTCGTGGCCCTCCAGCCACGCCAGCCGCAGCTGTTCGAGGGTGGCGCGGACGTGGGCGTCGGTGAGGTACCCGATGTCGGAGGCGCCGACGGGGTTGCGCGGCGGCTTGTAGAGCCTCTTCTTCGACTCGGGGAGCAGGTAGACGCCCGAGAGGAAGAAGGTCATCTTCGCGTCGTGCTCGACCGCGAGTTTCCGGAACCGTGCGAAGAGGCCGTTGTCCAGCTCGCCCGCCCCGTCCCAGGAGAAGATCACGAACTGCGGCGGCGTCTGCCCCGGTTCCAGGCGCTCCACCACGGGCTGGTGGGGCTGCGGCCCGGTGTCGGCCGTGGAGCCGTCGCCTATCGTCCGCACCGACGGGGACGGGGAGGGCCGCCCGTGCGTGCTGCTCGCGGAGGGCGACGACGACGGCGTGGACGCCCCGCCGGCGTGCCGTCCGCCCGCGCCCTCCCCGGCACAGCCCGCCAGCCCGGCGGCGGCCGCTCCGGCCGCCAGGCCCAGCACTCCTCGTCGGCTGATGTCCCGCATTCCGCGCCTCAATTCCCGTACCTCGCCTCGGCCTCACCGCCCTAGATGCCGTGCGCACGCGACGGGTTCCTTCCCGGCGGGCGGTATTTCACCGGGACGGGCACGGATCGGGCCGCGCGACGGCGGGCGTCACGGGGTGTGCCGGTAGGAGCCCGTTTCCGTGACCTGAGCCTGCGGGAGGAAGGCGTCGTCCCGTCGCTTCGGGTCCGGCCCGCGCCGGCGGGCTCCCCGGCCGTTGGCCCGGGGAGCCCGACGGGCGCTGCCTACGCGCCGAAGCCCTTGCTGCCGCCCTTGACCGGCTTCGCCCCGGCCAGCAGGTGCGCCGGGACCAGGTCGCGGGCGGGCTCGGCATAGCCGACGGAGACGATCCGGTCGTCCTCGAAGGTGAAGGACGTCAGGCTCGCCAGCGTGCACTGCCGCTTGCGCGGGTCGTGCCACAGGCGCCGCTGTTCGACGGCGCTGCGCACGATCCAGATCGGCAGCTGGTGGCTGACGCACACCGCCTCGTGGCCGCGGGCCGCGTCCCGGGCCGCCTCCAGCGCGGCCGTCATGCGGACGACCTGGTCCACGTACGGCTCGCCCCAGCTCGGCCGGAGCGGGTTGACCAGGTGCTTCCAGTTGGCGGGACGCTTGAGCGCGCCGTCGCCGACGCCGAAGGTCTTGCCCTGGAAGACGTTGTCCGCCTCGATCAGCCGCTCGTCGCTCGCGACGTCCAGACCGAGCAGCGCGGCGATCGGCGCCGCGGTCTCCTGGGCGCGCTCCAACGGGGAGGCCACGACGTGGCGGATGTCGCGGCCCGCGAGGTGTTCGGCGACCCGGTCGGCCATCTTCCGTCCCAGGTCGGACAGGTGGTAGCCAGGCAGGCGCCCGTAGAGGACGCCGGTGGGGTTCTCCACCTCGCCGTGCCGCATCAGGTGGACGACCGTGATCTCGCTCATGCCGTGGCCTCCGCGGCGGCGCGGGCGGCGGCCGGCAGGGCGGCGGCGACGCGTTCGAGGGCGGCCGAGTCGTGCGCCGACGACACGAACCACGACTCGAAGGCGGAGGGTGGCAGGTACACGCCCTGGGAGAGCATCGAGTGGAAGAAGGCGGTGAAGCGGAACGCCTCCTGCTTCCTGGCCTCGTCGTAGTCGGTCACCGGCCGCTCGGTGAAGAACACCGAGAACATGTTGCCCGCAGTCTGCAGGCTGTGCGCCACGCCCTCCTTGGCGAGCGCGGCGGAGACCAGGCCCGACACCTCCGCGGCGACGGAGTCGACCGTCCCGTACACCGCGTCGTCCAGCAGCCGCAGCTGGGCCAGGCCCGCGGCGGTGGCCACCGGGTTACCGGAGAGCGTGCCCGCTTGGTAGACCGGGCCGGCGGGCGCGAGGTGCGCCATCACGTCGGCACGGCCGCCGAACGCCGCGGCGGGGAAGCCGCCGCCCATCACCTTGCCGAAGGTCATCAGGTCGGGGCGGACGCCGTCGATGCCGTACCAACCGGCCTTCGAGACGCGGAAGCCCGTCATGACCTCGTCGGAGACGTACAGCGCGCCGTTCTCCCGGCAGAGGTCGGCCAGGCCCTGGTTGAAGCCCTCCGCCGGCGGCACGACGCCCATGTTGCCGGGCGACGCCTCGGTGATCACGCAGGCGATCTCGCCGGGGTGCGCGGCGAACGCGGCCCGTACGGACTCGAGGTCGTTGTAGGGGAGGACGATGGTGTCGCCGGCCTGCGCGCCCGTCACCCCGGGGGTGTCGGGCAACCCGAAAGTGGCAACGCCGGAACCCGCGGCGGCCAGCAGCGCGTCCACATGACCGTGGTAACACCCCGCGAACTTGATCACCTTGGCCCGGCCGGTGAACCCGCGCGCCAGCCGGATCGCCGACATGGTGGCCTCGGTGCCGGAGGAGACCAGCCGCACCTGCTCCACCGGCGCGACGCGCGCCACGATCTCCTCGGCGAGTTCCACCTCGCCCTCACCGGGCGTGCCGAAGGACGTACCCCGCGCAACCGCCGCCTGCACGGCGGCGATCACCTCGGGGTGGGCGTGGCCGAGGATCATCGGCCCCCACGAGCAGACGAGGTCGACGTATTCGCGACCATCCGCGTCCTTCAGGTAGGGACCGGATCCGGACACCATGAACCGGGGCGTACCGCCCACCGCACGAAAGGCGCGTACCGGGCTGTTCACCCCACCAGGGGTCACGGCGGCTGCTCGATCGAACAAGGTCTGAGAAACTGGCGCTTCGTAGGCGTACGGATAGCTCACAAGCACATGCTCTCAAATGCCGGGCGTTGCGCGACGAGGTATCGACCGTGCATCTGAGACGATGATCGGGTTGCGCGGTTGGGTCTGCGGATGGTCGGGTAGTGGAATGCAGCGCGGTGGCGAACGCGGTGACGTGGGCGGCGGGGCGGACGACCCCGACGCGGAGCACGCCCGCCCCACCGGTCGGCGCCGCCGGCCGCCGAAAGAGCGCGACATGGCCGTTGAGAAAAGCGGGAGCAGGGGTGGCCGAGTGGGGGTGACCTACAAGTACTTCGGCGCACCCGATGGTGCGACCGCCGCGCGGGTCCCCATCTCGATGCGGCCCGAGGAACTGGGCGGCGACGAGCTGGGCCAGGGCATGTACACGAAGGTCAAGCCGGAGACGATGGCCGCGATGGTGCTGACCGGGATCGAGGGCATACCCCCGGCGAAGGTCCCGCCGCTGGAACTCGTCGTGCTCCATCCCGACTACGCCGTCGTCA
The DNA here is from genome assembly GCF_042956445.1 of Streptomyces sp. NPDC008238. Taxonomy (NCBI): domain Bacteria; kingdom Bacillati; phylum Actinomycetota; class Actinomycetes; order Kitasatosporales; family Streptomycetaceae; genus Streptomyces; species Streptomyces sp. NPDC008238. The sequence goes on from NZ_JBIBGK010000002.1 coordinate 796,603, forward strand.
AACTGCCCCACTCCGTCGTCGAGCCGTTGCGCAAGGCCGACGAGGAGGCCCTCGGCGCCGCCGCGTTCATCTGGTCCACCGTCCCCGACCGCCGTGGCCCCCGGGACGCGTTCGTGATCTACAAGATGCTGCACGAGTGGCAGGACTTCGCCCAGCGCTGCCACGAGAGCGGGCACCAGCTCTACTGCCTGGTGTGGCCGTGACGGGCGCCGGGCGGACGCGGGTTCACTGAGGGTTACAGCACCACCACGACGACGCCGTCGTCGTAGCGGTCGCCGTAGCCGTAGCCGCCGTAACCTCCGAAGCCATAGCCGTAGCCGTAGCCGCAGTCGTTGGGGAAGTGGTGGTTGTAACGCCACCCGTAACCCCAGTCGCCGTAGCCCCGGCAGCCGTCCCCGTGGGAGACGACGGACTGGTGCGAGGCGGGAGCCGCCTGCTGCGGCGCCGCGCCGGCCGCACCGGCTCCGACGAGGGCGAGGATCGGTGCCGCCAGTGCCGCTGCGGCGACCCGGCGGATGGTCATGCTCTGGACGCGCATGGTCGTTCCCTTCGAGGTGCGGAAACGTCGGCGCCGGTCGCGTACGACCGTGCGCGGGTCGCACCGACGGTGCGCGTGGCACCGGTGCGACGGAAGGTGCGCCCGGGCCTCTGGGGGCGGACGCACCATCACGGACCTGAACTGTCGGACGGGATGCGGCTCCTAGGAGTCACCCTCTGACATGAACCTTAGGTTCCATTACTCCCCGCAGTCAATACATAGGTGAAATCCCCTAATTTCGGACTTCATTCATGCGGTGGGAACTTCTCCGCTCACGAAGGGTGACGAAGTCGGTGACGGTCCGCCGCCCACCGGTCACGCCGGGGCGCCCCCGGGGCCGGGCCGTTCGGAACGCGCCGGCGACACGGGGCGAGGGAGGGGCGCCGTCCACCGGGGCCGAACCCGCCGGAACCGCAGGCGCGTTGGACCGCCCACCCGGCCCCGCCGGCCACGGCCCGCCCACCCCCGGCGTGGCGGCGATCACCGGAGGCGCAGGGCCCGGACATACTGGACCAGCTACCAGATAAAGGACATGACCCACCCGGAGGCACCACGATGCCGGTGTACGAGATGCGTGCGGAGTACGACACCGAGAACGGCGGCCCGGCCGGCGACGGCCCGGTGCGGGCGTGGCACATGGTCGAGGACGGCGCCGCGACGGGACTGTGCGGGCGGGAGCTGTCCCCCGCGGCGGCCGTGCAGGCGGAGGACGTGTGGGGGACGCCGCAGGCGCAGCCGTTCTGCCACAGTTGCGGCGCGCTGTATCTGCGTCATACCGCCTGAGGCGGCGGAGGATAGCCGCTCGAACGTCTGTCCCGCATGCGGAACCCCGAGATTCCGGAGCGGGTGGAATCATGTGCGGATGCTGCTCACCGAGATCGACGCCGTCAATTGGAATGACATTCCCACGCCGCGGCCGCGCCCTCGGACCGAGGACGCCCGGGACGGCCTGAGGGCACTCGCCGCCGCGCGCGACCTCGACTCGGTCGCCTCCGCGGTGGAGGCCCTGACCAGCAGTTCCCTGCTGCGCGGACGTACCGGGGAGGTGCTTCCCGGCGCCGTCGTCGCGGCTCCGTTCCTGCTGGACATCGCCGAGCACGGCCATCCGCACGCACGGGAGTCGGCGGTCGTCCTGCTCGACCGCGCGATGCGGTCCGCGCCGCTCGCCGAATTCAGCCGTTTCCGCACGGCGGCCGGACATGACGCCCCGTTGTGCTGCGCGATAGCCGAACTGGTCCGCGCCCGTGGGGATTCCCTGGCGGAATACGGGAGGTCCGGGAAATACCTCCTCAAAGCGAGCGACGCCCATTGGCGTTTCGACATCCGTGAGGCATCCGGCACGTCCGGCGGCGACGTCGTCGCCCTCGGCACCCTCCAGGGCGGACTGCCCGCGCCGTCCTCCACCGGCGAGCTCCACCACGACGGCTCGGTGACCGAGGTCGCCGCCGTGGGCGTCGAGTGCCCGCCTGTGGACGCCACCGCCGAGGCCTGCCTGCGGCTGTCCGGCCTACGGGTGGACGCCGCGGACGACGGCGGCCTGACCGGCGCCGTGCTCTACCCCGCTGCGTGCGGCGGCCATGAGCGCTGAGCCCGCCGCCGGCTGGGAGCCGGGCGCACCGGGGGTGCTGCGGCTGCCGTCGGGCCGGCTGGTGCGCGGACGGGGTCTGCGGCATCCGCTGCCCGCCGGGCCGCTCCCCGGGTTCGGGCTGTACCTGCTGGGCCACGAACCCCCGGAGACGGCCTGGGAGGCCCACTGGGTGCGCTGGCCGGACTTCCGGCTGCCCGCGGACCGGGCCGCCGCCGCGGAGGCGCTGCGCGGGGCGTGGCGCCGGGCGGCGGACGAGCGGGTGGAGGTCGCCTGCCACGGCGGGGTCGGCCGTACGGGGACGGCCCTGGCGTGCCTCGCGGTGCTGGACGGGGTGCCGTCCGGGGAGGCCGTCGCCTATGTGCGCGAGCACTACGCCCGGCGCGCGGTGGAGACGCCCTGGCAGCGCCGCTACGTGTCGCGCTTCGGCTGACGGCGCGGGCCGGCGCCCGGACCGCGCCGGACGCCGGTCGTGGTGGGGCGCTGCCCCGTGCGCGGCGCTCGCGCCCACGGCTTCGCGCAGCCGGCCCGAGAGCAGCCGGCCCGAGGGCGGGCGGCCGTCCCTCCCCCGGCCTCCCGCACGTCGCTCACGCTCCCCCGGCCGGCAGGCGCGGCAGCCGCGTCCCGTGCAGCCACGGGTGGAAGACCAGCGCCTCCAGCGGCCGGTCGGTGTGCTCCTGCGCCAGGGCGGTGAACTGCCCGGTGGTCACGGTCCCGTGGCGGTGGGCCGCGGTCCAGGCCCGCAGCAACCGGAAGAACGCCGGGTCGCCCATGACCGTGCGCAGCGCGTGCAGGGTCAGGGCACCGCGCTTGTAGACCCGGTCGTCGAACATGCGCCGGACACCGGGGTCCGCGAGCCGCAGGTCCTGGGGCTGGGCGGCGAGCCGGGCGTGCGCACGGGCCGCGTTGCGGGCGGCGGTCATCTCGCCGCAGGACTCCGCCCACAGCCACTCCGCGTACGCGGCGAAGCCCTCGTTGAGCCAGATGTGCCGCCAGTCGGCGAGGGCGAGGCTGTTGCCGAACCACTGGTGGGCGAGTTCGTGGGCGACGAGCCGTTCGGAACCGCGGCGCCCGTCCAGGTGGTTGCGGCCGAAGACGGACAGCCCGTGCGCCTCGACCGGCACCTCCAGCTCCTCGTCGACCACCACGACCCCGTACTCGTCGAAGGGGTAGGGCCCGAAGAGCTCGGTGAACAGCTCCACCATCCGCGGCTGGCGCCCGAAGTCGTGGGCGAAGTCCGCGGTCAGGCGCGGCGGTACGGCGGCCGGCTGGGGCAGCGGGCCGCCAAGGTGGTCGATCAGCTCGTACTGGCCGATCTGCACGGTCGCCAGGTACGGCGGCATCGGCCGCGGCTGGTCGTACACCCAGGTCGTCGTGGAGGCGCCCACCCGGTACGACTCCAGGCCGCCGTTGGCGACGACCGTGTACGGCGAGGGCGCGGTCACCGTGATCCGGTAGCCCGCCCGGTCGCCGAGGTGGTCGTTGCAGGGGAACCAGGACGGGGCGCCGATCGGCTGGCTGGCGACGAGCGCGCCGTCCTCCAGCTGCTCCCAGCCGAGCTCCCCCCAGTCGCGGGAGCGGACGGGCCTGGGGTTGCCGACGTAGCGGACCTCGACCGCGAACGGGCCCTCGGGCAGCGCCTTCGCGGGCCTGACGCGGAGCTTCCCCGCGCGGTGGGTGTAGCGGGCGGGGCGCCCGTCGACCAGGACCCGGTCGAGCCGGAACGCCCCCAGGTCGAGGCTGAACGCGGAGAGGGCCCGGTCCGCCACCGCGGAGATCCGGGCCCGGCCCGACAGGCGGTTGGCCGCCGGGCGGTAGTCCAGTTCCAGGTCGTAGTGGGTGACCCGGTAGCCGCCGTTGCCGTGCTCGGGGAAGTAGGGGTCCGCGGACACCTCCGCCCCGGGCGTGGCGGGGACGGCGGCCCCGCCACGCACGCGCTTGCCGTTGCTCACCCTGTGCGGGCCCCCTCTGTGTGCCAGGCGGAGATCGGGTTGCCGAGCCAGCGGGTGCCCTCGGGCACGCCCTCGCCCCGCATGACGAGCGAGGCCGGGCCGATGGCGCTCCGGGCCCCGACGGTCGCGCCGGGCAGCACGATGCCGTGCGGGCCCAGGCTCGCGCCCTCCCCGAGGACGACCTCGTCCATCCGCAGGATCCGATCGTGGAACAGGTGTGTCTGTACCACGCAGCCGCGGCCGACGGTCGCGCCGTTCCCGACCCGGACCAGGTCCGCCTCCGGCAGCCAGTACGTCTCGCACCATACGCCGCGCCCGATCCGCGCCCCCATGCACCTCAGCCACAGGTTCATCAGCGGGGTGCCGCCGACCGCGCCGACCAGCCACGGCACGGCCAGCACCTCGACGAAGGTGTCGGCCAGTTCGTTGCGCCACACGAACGAGCTCCACAGCGGGCGTTCGCCCGCCCGCACCCGCCCGACCAGCAGCCACTTCATCACCACGGCCACCGCGCACGCGGCCGCCCCGGCGCCCGCGAGCAGCGCCCCGCCGGCGGCGAACGCCACGGGCAGCCCGTACCGGCCCGCGACCGCCGCGTACCCGGCGAGCACCAGCACCACCAGCGCGACCGCGCACATCACGGGCACGATCCGGCACAGCTCGACGGCCGCGCGGGCCAGCACGAGCCGCCGGGGCGGCGCGAAGGTGCGGCTGCGGTCGCCCTCCTCGGGGACCCGGGGCAGCCGCATCGGCGGCATGCCCAGGTACGAGCTGCCCGCCTTGGCGCCTTTGGGCGTCGCCGAGAGCACGCCGACCAGGCCGTTCTTCGGCACCGAGCGGCCGGGGGCGGTCATACCGGAGTTGCCGAGGAAGGCCTTCTTGCCGATCCGGGCCTCGGCGATGCGCATCCGGCCGCCGCCCAGCTCGTAGCTGCCGACCATGGTGTCGTCGGCGAGGAAGGCCCCGTCGCCGACGGTGGTCATCGTGGGCAGCGCCAGGACGGTGGACGCCTCCACGTGGCGGCCGACCTTCATGCCGAGCGCCCGCAGCCACACCGGCGTCAGCAGGCTGGCGTAGAACGGGAACAGGTGCGCGCGGGCCCGGTCCATCAGCCGGGCCGTCGTCCATGCCTGCCAGGCCACGCGGCCGTGCACGGGGTGGTGACCCTCGCGCAGCCCGACGCCCAGCAGGCGCACCCCGGCCAGCACCAGCAGGGCGTACGTCAGCAGCCAGGCGAGCGTGGCCAGGGGGACGGCCGCGAGCGCGGCGGACAGCGGCGCGGCGCCGGCGCCGTGCAGGAACCAGGCCGTCACCAGCAGGGCGGGCAGCGCCGACACCGCGGGCAGCAGCTCCAGGAGGAAGGCGGTCACCTCGTACGCCGCCGCCCAGCGCAGCCGCCGTGGCGGCCGGGCGTCGCCGCCGCGGTGCGCGGCCTTGCCGGTGCGGACGGCGGGCACGCCGCCCCAGCGCTGCCCGGCCCGGACCGCGCCGACGACGCCGGAGCCGGGGGCGATCTCGGCGCGCTTGCCGATCCGGGCGCCGGGCAGCAGGGTGCTGCGCGAGCCGACCGTGGCGCCCGCCCCGACGCGGATCTTGCCGATGTGCAGCAGGTCGCCGTCGAGCCAGTGCCCGGACAGGTCGACCTCGGGCTCGACGGCGCTGCCCTTGCCGAGCTTGAGCATGCCGGTCACCGGCGGCAGCGAGTGCAGGTCGGCGCCGTCGCCGACCTTGGCGCCCAGCGCGCGGGCGTAGTGGCTCAGCCAGGCACCGGTGAGGTTGACGGCGCCGCTGACCTGCGCCAGGCGTTCGGCGGCCCACAGGCGCAGGTGCACCGCCCCGCCGCGCGGATAGGTGCCGGGGCGCACCCCGCGCAGCAGCAGCCGGGCGCCGCCGGCGGAGATCGCGACCCGGGCGGCGGGGCTGATGAGCAGCGCCCAGCCGGCCAGCACCCACCACCAGGAGACGGCCGGGACCCACGGGAGCGGGCCGGCCAGGAGCAGCGCGTTGCCGATGGCGGCGGCCACGACGCCCCAGCGCAGACCGGCCAGGACGAGCAGCGGCAGCATCAGCGGCAGCTGGACGGCGGCGGCCCGCCGGGGCACCGGCCGTACCGGGCGCGCGGCGGTGCGGCGCGCGTCGGCCTCGTCCAGGCGGGCGGCGAGCGCCCCGAGGGTGGGGTGCTGGTAGATGTCGCCGACGGCGGCCGCGGGGTAGCGGGTGCGCAGCTGGGAGACGAGGCGGGCGGCGGTCAGGCTGCCGCCGCCGAGCGCGAAGAAGTCGGCGTCGGGCCCGGTGACCGGGGCGCCGAGGATCTCGCCCCACATCCCGGCGAGCAGTCCCTGGGTGCCGGCGAGGTCCGCGGCGGGCACGTCCAGCCCCGGCAGCGGCCAGGGCAGCGCGTTCCGGTCGACCTTGCCCGAGGTCCGGGTGGGCAGGGTGTCCACGACGGCGACCAGCGGGACGAGCGCCGCGGGCAGCGCCTCGCGGAGCCGGGCGAGCGCGTCGGCCTGGTCGAAGTCCTCGGTGACCGCGACGTAGCCGACCAGGATCTGGTTGCCGCCCTTGGTGGTGCGCACGGCGGCGGCCGCGCCGGCCACGGCGGGCAGCGCCTGCAGGGCCGCGTCGATCTCGCCCAGTTCGATGCGCCGGCCGCCGAGCTTGACCTGCTCGTCGGCGCGGCCGACGAAGACCAGGCCCTCCTGGTCCGCGCGGACCAGGTCGCCGCTGCGGTAGGCGCGGGCCCAGCCGAGGGCGGGCAGCGGGGCGTACTTCTCGGCGTCCTTGGCGGGGTCCAGGTAGCGGGCGAGTCCGACGCCGCCGATGACCAGCTCGCCGGTCGCGCCCATGGGCAGCGGTTCCCCGTGGGCGTCCACGACGGCCAGTTCCCAGCCGTCCAGGGGCAGCCCGATGCGGACCGGGCCCTCGCCGGTGAGCTGGGCGGCGCAGGCGACGACGGTGGCCTCGGTCGGGCCGTAGGTGTTCCACACCTCGCGGCCCTCGACGGCCATACGCTCGGCCAGTTCCGGCGGGCAGGCCTCACCGCCGAAGATCAGCAGACGGACGTCGTCCAGCGCCTCGACGGGCCACAGCGCGGCCAGCGTCGGCACGGTGGAGACGACGGTGATGCCCTGCTCGACCAGCCACGGGCCGAGGTCCAGGCCGGTGCGGACGAGGGAGCGGGGCGCCGGCACCAGGCAGGCGCCGTGCCGCCACGCCAGCCACATCTCCTCGCAGGACGCGTCGAAGGCCACCGACAGCCCGGCCAGCACCCGGTCGCCGGGGCCCAGCGGCTCCTCGGCGAGGAAGAGCCGGGCCTCGGCGTCGACGAACGCGGCGGCCGAGCGGTGGGTGACCGCGACGCCCTTCGGCTTGCCGGTGGAACCGGAGGTGAAGATGATCCAGGCGTCGTCGTCCGGGCCGGGGCGGCGGCCGACGGTGCCGTGGGGCTCGGCGTACGGGGTGATGGTGAGGTGCTCGCCGATGACCGCGCACACCTGTGCCTCGGAGAAGACCAGACGGGCGCGTTCCTCGGGGTCCTCGGCGTCGACCGGGACGTAGGCGGCGCCCGCGGAGAGCACGCCGAGCACGGCCACGTACAGGTCGGCGGTGCCCGAGGGGACCCGTACGCCGACCCGGTCGCCGGCGCCGATGCCGGCCTCCGCCAGGCGGCGGCGCAGGCGCTCGGTCGCGGCGGCGAGGGTGCGGTAGCTCAGCGTCGTGGTGCCGTCGTCGACGGCGGGCGCGGTGGGGTGCGCCCGGGCGGTGGCGGCCAGGACCCCGAGCAGGGTGCGCTCGGGGGCGGCGTCGCCGGCCCGGAAGAGCGCCGGGGCGGGACCGGGTGCGCACAGGACACCGGTGACGCCCGCGGGCGCGGGCTCCTCCCGGAGCGGGAGGGGCGACTCGACGAGCGTCATACGGCGCTCCCCGGCTCGGGCGAGCCGGGGGTGGGTGGCGCGGCGGCGGACGTGCGGGGCATCGTGTTCCGGTCGCTCACGGCCAGAGACGGACGCATGTCAAACCCTCCAAAGGCTCAGGACCACTGCGGTGCCGGGTGGCTTCGGCCGGCCGGCCGGGGACCACGGCGTCCCTGCGCGCGGGCTCGTCCCCGCGTTCCGCGTACGCCCGGTGTCCCGTACCGCGGCCGTCCCGGACGGACGGGCGACGGGTCCTCCCACCTGGCGTCACATATGGCGAACAGGCAGTTTACCGGGGCTTAATCCCCGCGGCCTGTCGAAAAGAGGGCAAGTGGTCCCTCTCACAGCGTGCCGGGCCCCCGCGGGGCGCCGGAAACCGCCTCCTCGCGCGTCCGGTCCGGCCCTCCCGGCACCCACGGGACCACCGGCGGGGAGCGGCACATCCCCCGCACGGCGCATCCGGGTGACGCCCCCGGGACGGCCGGACCGGGCCCGGTGATCACCCGCCCGTCACATCGCGTTGACGGACGGGCGCTTACGGGCAGCTCCGGCGTACCCGCGGTCGCTCCCCGCGCGATCCCGGGCAGAGTCGGTCCCGCCTGGCGGTCCCGCCCCGCGCGCTCCTAGCCTCGGCAGCTCGGAAACCTGGGGGTGAGCACGGATGCCTGCCGCGGATGTGCGGGTCGTGCCGGTGCAGCGGATGCGCTCCGGCGACCACGCGTTCGTCAGTTACGACGGCGACGACACACGCTGGGACGTCCTGGCCGCCTTCGCCCGGCTCGGCCTGGCGGCGGGCGAGCGGGTCATGGTCTTCGCCGCCCCCGGCGTGCCGGACCGGGAGGTGCTGGCGCACCTGGGGCCGGCCGACGACGCCGGGCGGGCCGGGGACGCCGATGTGTGGGTGCGGTCGGCGCGGCGGCGCGGACAGCTCGTGCTGAGCAGCATGCGCGAACTGGTGAGCCCGGACCGCGATTTCACCGCCGTACGGCAGCAGGGCCGGCTCGCCGAGGAGACCGACCGCGCCGTCCGCGACGGGTACGCGGGCCTGCGCGCGTACATCGACATGCACTGGGTGCGCGACATGGGCGCGCCCATCGACGCGATGGTGCACCGCGAGACGCACGCCGAGCACCTCTTCGCCGGACGCCCGTACGCGGAGGTCTGCGCCTACGACCGCCGGTGGTTCACCGGGGACGTGCTCGACGCGATGGCGCAGGCGCACCCCCGCAACCTGCTGACCCGGCTCGGCGCGCTCCACGCGACGCGCGACGAGGGCCTGCTGCGGCTGCTCGGCGAGGCCGACCTGAGCACGCGGCAACGGTTCCGCGGCGCGGTCGGGGACGCGCTGCGCCGCACCGCGGAGGGCGGGCGGCTCGTGCTGGCCCTGCGCGACCTGTACTTCCTCGACGTGGGATGCGCGGCGGAGCTGCTGACGCTGGTGGCCGCCGCCGGGGAGCGGGGGGTGCGGGTGGAGGTCCGCTGCTCGGCCTTCCACCTGACGTTGCTGCGCAGGCTGGGCGCGCCGTCCCTGCCGGGGCTGACGCTGATCGAGGTGAGCGGCTGATGCTGGACGAGCTGCGCGAACCGTCCGCCGGCGAGCCGGCCACCGACGGCTGTTGGCTGGAGCGCGACTTCGCGGAGGGCGCCCTGCCCCGGCTGCGGGTGCTGACCGAGGAGTTCGCGACATGGGCGGGCCTCCCGGCCGCGCGCCGCGGGGAGTTCGTCCTGGCGGTGAACGAGGTGGCCTCCAACGCGATCGTCCACGGCGGTGGCCGCGGCCGCCTGATGCTGCGCCGGACCGACGGCGAGGTGCAGTGCCGGGTCGCCGACCACGGCCCCGGCTTCGACGCCGCCGTCATCCCGGAACTGCTCCCGGGCCTCGACTCCCGCCCCGGACGCGGCCTGTGGCTCGCCCGCCTGGTCACCGACCGCCTCACCATCGGTCCGGGACCGGTCGGCGCGGTCGTCACCCTGGCGATCCGCCTCCACTGAACCGGCCGCGCCCGCAGCGGGACGGGGGACGCTACGGGAGGCCGGGCAGCGTGGCCGCGTGCGGGACGTGGATCCAGCCCTCGACGCCGGCCGCACGGACCTGCTCGGGACCGGACGGGGCGCGGGTGAGCCCCCGCTGGACGGCGCGGGCGGCCAGGGCGGCGATCAGGGCGTCGAAGGCGTGCTCGCTGGCGTCGTACGCGGCGCGTTCGGCCGGCCCGCACCGCAGCCAGGGCGCGGCCGCGAGGAGTTCCGCGGTGGAACGCTCGGGTCCCAGGCCCCACCGTCTGCGGGACGCCGCCGGGTACACCTCGGCCATCCGGCCGGACCCGTCGCGGGCCACCGGCCGCCCATGGGCGGCGAGTTCGTCGGCGAGGTGGGCCCAGCGGGCGGCGGTGGCGCCGAGCCGGTCGAAGGCGACGGACAGCGGCCACCGGCCGCCGAGTTCCTCGTGGGTGAGGATGTCGGTGCGGCGGTGGCGCAGGGTCGCCCGGTGGGCGGTGCTGTCGGTGCCCCGCCCCGGCCAGGGCGTACCCGCCGCGTGGGCGGCGACCGCCTCGACGAAGGGGATCGGCCAGCCGAAGGGGCAGTCCACCCCGGCCCGTTCCCCCGGTTCCAGGCCGCACAGCAGGTCCACCAGCACGTCGTCGGCGCAGCCGAGCAGCGGCGGGGCGACGGCGGCCGTGCCGTCCCCGGGCCAGCTGACGACCGCGACCGCGGTCGTCCGGGGGCTCGCGGCGAGGTCGATGCCGAGGGTGCGCACGCTCCCATCATCCCCGCCGCGCGGCGGGCGCCGCGCGGGCGCGGGCTGAACGTTCCGGTGCCGGGGTGCGTATCCCCTGGCGTACCGCACTGCAGCCGACGGTGAGGACCGGCCGATGAACACTCAGAGCAACGTCCCCTTCCAGGGCCTCCAAGCGCTCCCCGACGGCGAGGCGGAACTGCCCCTCGTCGTGCACCTGCGGTGGGAGGACCTCGCGGCGCTGGGCCGTGAGGCGAGCCGGCTGGCGGTGCGGCTGCAGCGGCCCGTGAGCCTCGACGAGGCGGCCGGGCACCACCTGCGGACCCGGTTCGGGGTGAGCCACGCGCCCGACAAGGACGAGCACCCGAAGACCGAGGCCACCCGCGCGGTCACCGCCGCGGTGCCCCCCGCCGCCCCGATGGCGATCGCCCCGGGCACCGCCCAGCAGTCCGGCGGCGCCCACGCGGCCCCCACCCCGCACACCGCCCCGGCGCACACCTCCGCCCACACCTCCGCCCACGCGGCCGGCCACGCCTCGGCCCACACCACCTCGGCGCACACCACCACCCACACCGCCTCCGCCCCGTCGTCCCTCCCGGCGTCCGGCCCGGGGCTGACGCCCGGTCAGCCGGCGGACCCGTCGGGCAGGGTGGCGCCGCTCGGCGGCCGGAACGTGGTGGAACAGCCCACGAACGCCGCGGGGTAGCTCCGACCGAAGGGGGCTCGGCCCAGGCGATGTCCGCCGCTTCGGCCGGGGATTCAGGCCCCGGACACCTCGTCCCGCGTCACGGTCCCGAGTTCCGCGAGCCACCCGCCGAGGACGCCGCGGACGTGGTCGGCGTGGTCGGCGGGGTAGCCCCGCGGACCGCACTCGACGACGAGGATCAGGCCCAGGTAGACCCGGTAGAGGGCCAGCCGGTGCAGCGTAGAGGGCCCGAAGTCCAGGGTGCCGCCCGCCTCCCGGTAGCCGGCGACGAGGTCGCTGCCGGGGCCCGCGTCGCCGCCGAGGGCCAGGGAGACCAGTTCGGCCACCGGGTCGCCCCAGAAGGCCCGCTCGTGGTCGATGAGTCCGGTGACGGCGGAGCCGTCGTCGGCGACGAAGACGTTGCCGGGCCACAGGTCGAAGTGGACCAGCCGCGGCTCGGTCACCTCCGCGAGGACGTCCGCGCCCTCCGCGACGAGCGCGCGGACCTCGCCGGGGGCGACGCCGAGCGGGATGCCCCGGCGCCCGGCCTCCTCCAGCATCGCGTCCACCATGGCGGCGAACGCCGTCGGCCAGTCGGCCGCCGACAGTCCGGCCTCGGGGGCCGGGTAGCCGTACCGGCCGTCCTCCGGGGCGAGCGTGTGCAGCCGCGCCACGATCCGGCCGAGTTCACGGCGCAGCGCTGCCTGCCGGTCCGCGGGGATGCGGTCGGCCGCCTTGTCCCAGGCGGTGCCGGGCAGGACCGACAGCGCCATGAAGTCCGGTGCCGCGTGCAGCAGTTCCGGCAGCGGCACGTCGCCGAGGGCGGCGATGCGGCGGTGCGCCATGACCTCGGTGGCCATGATGCCGCGCTCGTAGCGCAGCACGTCGGCGTCCGGCGGCGGGGCGATCTTCACCACCGCGGGACGCCCGTCGTCGAGCCGCACCCGGTAGGCGGCGTTGAACCAGCCGTCGGTCAGCTCGGCCTCCACGCTGCAGTCCAGTCCCGCCGACTCCCGCAGCAGGGCGGCAAGTTGGCCGACGGACAGCTCACGCTTGGTCAGGCTCCTCATGCCCCCGCATGCTAGGAGAGCGCTCCCACGCTGTCACCGGTCGTGCCGGACGGCGATCCGGTCCGCGCCCGGTTCGTACCACAGGACGGCCACCTCCTCGCCGCCTCCCTCCGGGCACAGGAAGACGGTCCTGTCCAGGCGGCGGCCGATCGCCCGGAGGAAGCCGCAGAAGGCGTCCAGCCCTTCCTGGTCCCGCAGTTCGTACAGGTCGACGTCGAAGTCGATCACCTCGTCGGACAGGAAGCGGAAGATCGCGAGGAACCCGGGTCCCGGGCCGACGCGGACGCACAGGTTCGGCGCCTCGGCGTCGGCCGGCCGGGCCAGGACCCGCGCGGCTGTGGGCAGGGGCAGGACGCGGCCGCCCTCGTCGTACGCGTACCACCAGCCACGGTCGACGACCAGGTCGAGCAGGGCCTGCCACTCGGCCACCCCGACGCCAGGGATGTACAGATCAGGCAGCCGGCCCATGTCGGCCGGGTCGAAGACGTCGGCCACGTCGTCCCACAGCGGGTCTGTCATGACGCCATCCTGGGGCGCGGCGCGGCCCCGGCGCACCCGTATTCCGGGGGCGTGCGGCTACACCCGTCACGCCGGGTGCCGCAACCCCTACACGCCTGGTCTGTTCCCGGGCCACTTTCATATGGCAATCTCATCTTCACGTCGTACGCTCAGGCCCCACGTTCCCCACGTTCACCTCCTCAGCCCCAGGTTCCTCAGGATCGACGAAGAGAAGACCGCCGTGGCGTCCCTGCCCCTCACCCTGGCGGCTCGTCTGCTGCCCACCGCCATCCTCGCCATCGTCGGCTGGACGATGGCCTCCTCGTCCCACGAGGAGGCCGGCCGCACGTCGGCGAACGGATCCCAGACCGGTTCCGCCGCACCGTCCGGGTCGGACTCCGGCTCGGGTCCGGACTCCGGTTCCGGCTCCGGCGGTTCCGACTCCGGATCGGACGGCTCGAAAGACGTGCCCGCCACCTACTCCAAGCCGCCCGCGCCGTGCACCGCGATCAAGACCGCGACCATCAAGAAGCTGGTGCCGGAGGCCAAGACGGCGGGCAAGCAGCTGTCCCTCACCGACCCCTCGCACCGCACCGGCTGCTCGTGGAACGCCCTGAAGGGCTTCGACTACCGCTGGCTCGACGTGACCTTCGAGGTGTCCACGACCAGCGGCGGCCAGGACGGCGAGTCGGCGGCGAAGGCCTCGTACAAGCGCCTGAAGAAGTCGATCGCGGCCCCCGGCATCGGTGACGAGGCGTCCCTGTCGGTCGAGTTGTCGACCGAGGACAAGCAGCAGACCCGCGAGGCGGTCGTGGTGTTCCGCAAGGGCAACGCGGTCGTGACCGTCACCTACAACGGCAGCGACTTCGAGAACAAGAAGGCGCCGGACGACTCCGAGGTCCGCGACGCCGCCCTGGCGGTGGCCAAGGACGCGCTCGCCGGTCTCGGCCCGGGCACCAACGTGGAGGGCGACCAGAGCGCCTGAGGCGTGCCGCGGCCTCCCGGTCAGGCCTCCGCGGCGGTCACGACGTCCCGCGGCGGACGGCTGTCGAGGAAGTCCACGACGTTGCGGACGGCGGCCTGCGCGATCCGCACCAGGGTGTCCCGGGTCGCCCCGCCCGCGTGCGGCGACAGGACGACGTTGGGCGCCCGCAGCAGGCGCGTCCCGGCGGCCGGGGGCTCGGGGTCGAAGACGTCGAGCCCGGCACCCGCCAGGCGCCCGGCCTCCAGGGCGTCGGCTAGCGCGTCCTGGTCGACGACCGCGCCGCGGGCGGTGTTGACCAGGAAGGCCGTGGGCTTGAGCAGCGCCAGGCGTGGCGCGTCGAGCAGGTGCCGGGTCGCGTCGCTCAGCGGGACGTGGACGGAGACGTAGTCGGCGCCCGCCAGCAGTTCCTCCAGCGGCGCGCCGCGGGCCCCGAGCAGCCGCTCGGTCGCGGCCGGCACGGGCCCGCGCGAGGTGTAGAGGACGCTCATCCCGAAGGCGGCGGCCCGCCGGGCCACGGCCTGCCCGATCGCCCCGAAGCCGATCACCCCGAGGACCCGGCCGTCCAGCCCGGTCAGCGAGCGCTGCAGGTCCGGCAGCGGCCACTCGCCGCGCGAGAGCGCCTCGTGCCCGGGGACGATCCGCTTGGCGAGGGCGAGCATCAGCGCGAAGGCCTGCTCCGCGACGCTCTGCGTCTCCACCCCGCTGGAGCCGATGGTGCACACGGGCACGCCCCGGGCCCGGGCGGCGGCGACGTCCACGTGCTCGTGGCCGTGACTGGTGCACTGGACGAGTTCCAGGACGGGCGCACGGGCGAGGTGCCCGGCCGTCACGGGGGCCAGCGCCGTCATGATCACGTGGGCCGCGGCCAGCGCGTCCGGGTCCTCGTCCGCGGACTCGACGACGGTGACGGCGGCCCGCCCCTCGAGGAGCCCGGCCAGGGCGGCCCCGATGCGGCGGCCCCCGACGTGCGGCGCGACCACCGCGAGGACGTTCTTCGGTCCATCCATGCGCCGTCACTCCGTCCGTTCGCCGGTCCGCTCGCGCGGACCGCCGGCGGGGCGGTCGCACCCGGCGGTGCCGGGACCGCCACGCCGATGGGGCGCCCGAGGTGTCCGTGCTCCGGTCCACCCGGCGGACCGCACCGAGAGGGCGCGGCGCCACGCGCCTATGCTGCAAGCGTAGGCGGGCACTTGCCCCTCCCGACCCCCTGACCTCGGACCTCCGACCCCCGACCCCCGACCGGCGAAAGGCAGCACGACCATGAGCCCCCGTACCGCAGTCGTGACCGGCGCGAGCAGCGGCATCGGCGCCGCCACCGCCCGCAGGCTGGCCGAAGCCGGCTACCACGTCGTGCTCACCGCCCGCCGTGCCGACCGTCTGGAAGCGCTCGCCGAGGAGATCACCGCCGCGGGCCACTCGGCGGCCGCCGTCGCCCTGGACGTCACCGACCGCGACGCCGTCGACGCGCTCGCCGCCTCGCTCGACCGGGTGGACGTCCTGTTCGCCAACGCCGGCGGCGCCCTCGGCGCGGACCCGGTCGCCACCGCCGACCCCGCGGAATGGCGCACGATGTACGAGGTCAACGTCCTCGGCGTGCTCCACACCGTCCAGGCCTTCCTGCCCGGGCTGATCGCGTCCGGTGACGGCACCGTGGTCGTGCTCTCCTCCACGGCCGCCCTCACCCCGTACGAGGGCGGCGGCGGCTACGTGGCGGCCAAGCACGGCACCCACGCCCTCGCCGGCACCCTCCGTCTGGAGCTGCTGGGCGAGCCGGTCCGCGTGGTCGAGATCGCCCCCGGCATGGTGAAGTCCGAGGGCTTCGCCCTGACCCGCTTCCACGGGGACGAGGAGAAGGCCGCCGCCGTCTACGCGGGCGTGGCCGAGCCCCTCACCTCCGACGACGTCGCCGACACCGTCACCTGGGCGGTGACCCGCCCGTCCCACGTCAACGTCGACCTGCTGGTCGTCCGCCCCCGCGCCCAGGCCGCCCAGCACCGGGTGCACCGGGAGCCGTAGCCGCCCGGCGGGATCACAGGCGCAGCGCGAGCAGGGTGCCCCGGGTGGCCACGACGACGTGCTCGGGGTGGCCGTCCGGGCCCGCGGGGCGCATCGCGCAGACGCGCCGGCTCACGGCCGTGCGCGCCACCACCCGCCCGGCGGGGTCGAGGCGCAGCACGGTGCCCTGGTCACCGCCGACCAGGAACCCGGACCCCGTGGGAACCACGCCCTCGGCCGGTCGCTGCCGGAGATCGACCCGGCGACGGAGCGACCCGTCCGACGGGTCGACGACGGCGTACCCCCCTGGTTCGCGCAGCCAGAGCAGTTCGCCCGCGTACTCGACGGGGGCAGCCATGAGCGCGGTGTCGTGGCGCCGGAGGGTGCGCACGGTCCCGCACTCCACCCGGACCTCCACGACGGTGCCCGGTCCGCAGCGGACCAGGACGCGGTCGTCCGCTGCCCGGGAGAAGGCCGCCCCGGCGTCCACCGGGGTCAGCGGTTCTGGAAGCTCCCACCGGGCCCGTTCCACTCCGTCCCGCATCCCCAGCAGGCACAGGCACGTCCCACTGTCCGCGCCGACGAGGGCACAGTCCCCGACGGCCAACGGCAGGACGGTGTCACGGCGTTGGCCGGTACTCCACAGCGGGTGGCCGGTGCGCAGGTCGAAGGCGTGCAGGGGCGAGTATCCGCGCCGGCCCCCGACGAGCACCGTGCCGGCGCCGACCGTGATGTGCCCGGTGAAAGGCCGCAGGGGCGCCTCCCAGAGCGCGACCCCGGTCGCGAGGTCCCAGCAGCGCAGGACGTCGCTGTCCTGGGCGATGCCCAGCACATGGTCGCCCGCCACCACGACCGAGCGCGGCCAGAGGCCGAACGGCACGTCCCACCGGACGGTGCCGTCCCGCCGGTCCAGGCAGACCAGCCGACTCCACCGCTCGTGCACGACGAGCCGGTCCCCGGCCATCCCCAGCGTTCTCGGGTTGACGCGCTGGTGCAGCGTCCGCTCCCACAGGGTCCCCTCGCGCATCACCGCTCCCCACTCACCGGCGCCGTACGAACGGCGGGTCCGGGGCCCTTCACGGCCCCGGACCCGCCGTTCGTCCGCCCGGGCTCAACCCTTCACGCAGACGACCTGCTTGAGCTTCGCGACGACCTCCACGAGGTCCCGCTGCTGCTCGATCACCTTCTCGATCGGCTTGTACGCGCCCGGGATCTCGTCCACCACGCCCGAGTCCTTGCGGCACTCGACGCCCTTGGTCTGCTCCTCCAGGTCCCGCGTGGAGAACCGCTTCTTCGCCGCGTTGCGGCTCATCTTGCGGCCCGCGCCGTGCGAGGCGGAGTTGAAGGAGTCGCTGTTGCCGAGGCCGCGGACGATGTACGAACCCGTGCCCATGGAGCCCGGGATGATGCCGTGGTCGCCGCTGCCGGCCCGGATCGCGCCCTTGCGGGTGACGAGCAGGTCCATGCCGTCGTAACGCTCCTCCGCAACGTAGTTGTGGTGGCAGGAGATCACCTGGTCGAAGGTGACCCTGGCCTTGCGGAACTCGCGCCGCAGCACCTCCTGGAACAGGGCCATCATGATCGCGCGGTTGCGCTTCGCGTAGTCCTGCGCCCAGAACAGGTCGCGCCGGTAGGCCGCCATCTGCGGGGTGTCCGCGATGAAGACGGCCAGGTCGCGGTCGACCAGGCCCTGGTTGTGCGGCAGTTTCTGTGCCTCGCCGATGTGGTGCTCGGCGAGTTCCTTGCCGATGTTCCGCGAGCCGGAGTGCAGCATCAGCCAGACCGCGCCGTCCTCGTCGAGGCAGACCTCGATGAAGTGGTTGCCGGAGCCGAGCGTGCCCATCTGCTTCGTCGCGCGTTCCTGGCGGAACCTGACGGGCTCGGCGAGGTCGTCGAAGCCGTCCCAGAAGCGGTCCCATCCGGCCGCGGACAGGCCGTACAGCCGGGCGGGGTCGACGGCGTCGTCGTGCATGCCGCGGCCGACCGGGATGGCCTGCTCGATCTTGGAGCGGAGTCGCGAGAGGTCGCCGGGCAGGTCGTTGGCGGTCAGCGAGGTCCGCACCGCGCTCATGCCGCAGCCGATGTCCACGCCGACCGCTGCCGGGCAGACCGCGCCGTGCATCGCGATCACCGAGCCCACCGTGGCGCCCTTGCCGAAGTGGACGTCGGGCATGACCGCGAGCCCCTTGATCCACGGCAGCGAGGAGACGTTGCGCAGCTGCTGCATGGCGACGTCCTCGACCGCGGACGGGTCGGTCCACATGCGGATCGGCACCCGCACTCCGGGCACTTGTGTGTACGACATCTCGATCCCCCCTGGGACGGACGGTGATTTCCATCAAGGCAACACAAACAACACGTCTCAATGGAAAGCGAAATAAAGGGCTAAAGCAGCCATACAGCCCCATGATCAGGCGACGGCCGCAGCGTGTGCGGTAGACATTGTGTCTACCCGTCGCCCACCCCCGCCAAGGGATTTACGCGGGCGCCGGACCGATCGCCGGAGGAAGGGGCCACCTCAAGTGCAGCCAACGGGAGACCGTGTCCACCGGGTCCGTGGCCTGGTGGCCGCGGCGTGCACGACCGCGCTCGCCGTCGCCGCGCTGGCGGGGTGCACCGGGTCGGGCGGCACCGGGGACGGCGCGCGCAACGGCGACACCCCGGACGGCAGGCAGTCCAGCCCGGCGGTCCCTCCCGGCCGCTACCGGGTGCTGCCCGAGCCGTGCGGTTCGATCGCCCCGGACACGCTGGCGAAGTTCGTGCCGGAGGCGGACGACGACGCGGGCGAGGCGACCGTGACGTTCGACACGGACCGCAAGGTCGGCTGCAAGTGGACCGGCCGCACCGACCTCGGCAACCGCTACCTCCACATCGACCTCGAGCGGGTCGTGTCGTACGACACATCGGTCAGCGACGAGAACCAGGCCACGGCGGACTACGACAGCCGGGTCGCGGAGGCACACATCCCGGCCGCCACGGCGCCCGCCGACGCCGCCGCCTCCGCCTCGGCCACCGCGAGCCCGCCCGGCTCACCCAGTGGCGACCCGGCGCCCTCCGACACCCCCTCGCCGTCCGTCACGGCCACCGGCGACATCTCGCCGCGCACCCTCGACGACCTCGGCGACGGCGCCTTCCTCGACGACGTCCTCAAGAACCAGGGCTCCGGACTCCACCGCGACATCACCGTGGTCTTCCGCATGGCGAACGTCCTGGTCACCGTCGAACTCTCCCAGTGGTCCACGGACAAATCGGTCGAACCACCCAGCGAGGAGCTGCAGCTGGGCGCCCGGAAGGTGGCCGCGGAGCTGGCAGATCAACTCGACGAATGAGACGAAGCGCGTAGTCTGGCCGTTTGTGCCATGACATGACACGCAACGAAATGAGCGAAGGATCCATGCACCGATCAGCCCCGCACCTCGCCCGCCTGCTCGTGGGCGCGGCTGTGCCGGTGATGCTCGTCGCCGGCTGCTCCTCCGGCTCGGACTCGTCGAAGGACGACGCGCGGAAGGCGGCCACCGCCTCCGCACCCGCGTCGAAGTCCGCGTCACCGTCGGCCGGCGCCGTCCCCGCGAAGTTCGCCGAACTCCCCGACCCCTGCCAGGTCATCGGCGCCAAGACGGTCACGTCGCTCGTCCCCAAGGCGAAGAAGCCCGCGGGCACCCCCGCCCACTCCGCCGAGCGCGACGAGCGCGGCGGCTGCTCGTGGAACGGCCTGGACGGCTACCAGTACCGGTGGCTGGACGTCTCGCTCCAGCGCTACGACACGGTCGCGGGCCTCGGCTCGGCCGAGGAGCAGGCGAAGCGGCGCTACGCCGAGCAGGTCGCCGAGGCCGGCCGGGCGAAGGGCGCGAAGAGCGCTCCGGTCACGGTGGACGGCGTGTGGGACGCGGGCACCGCGGTCACCTCGACGGTCAAGAAGGACAAGGAGGAGTACCGGGACGTCACGGTCGTCGCCCGCACCGGGAACGCCGTGCTGGTGCTCACCTACAACGGCGCGGGCCTCGAGGACGCGAAGACCCCGGCCGGGTCCGGGCTGAAGGCCCGCGCGCTCAAGGCGGCCAAGGAGGCGGCCACCGCGGTCGCGGCGGCGAACGCGTAACAACTGCGGGATCCGCTGTACCGATACACCCCGTTTGGGCAACCTGCCCGTTGCCCCGTGTGGCAGGCTGGGCGGGCCAGTTTCCGAGCCTGGGAGGGTCGCGGGTGTCCGCGATACGCATGAACCGGACGCAACGCATCCTGGTCGGTGTGGTGGTCGCCGGAGCGGTGATCATCGCAGCGATCGGCTTCGCGGGCTCGTACGCGGCGGTGCGCGAACTCGCGCTCGCCAAGGGATTCGGCTGGTTCGCCAACGTCTTCCCGGTCGGTGTCGACGCGGGGATCGTGGTCCTGCTCGCGCTGGACCTGCTGCTGACCTGGCTGCGCATCCCCTTCCCGCTGCTGCGCCAGACCGCGTGGCTGCTGACGGCGGCGACGATCGCCTTCAACGGCGCGGCGGCCTGGCCGGACCCGCTGGGCGTCGGGATGCACGGCATCATCCCGATCCTCTTCGTCGTCTCCGTGGAGGCGGCCCGGCACGCGATCGGCCGGATCGCCGACATCACGGCCGACAAGCACATGGAGTCGGTCCGGCTCGCCCGCTGGCTGCTGGCCCCGTTCGCGACCTTCCGCCTCTGGCGGCGCATGAAGCTGTGGGAGCTGCGCAGCTACGACGAGGTCATCCGGGTCGAGCAGGAACGTCTGGTCTACCGCGCCCGGCTGCGCGCCCGCTACGGCCGGGCCTGGCGCCGCAAGGCCCCCGTCGAGTCCCTGATGCCGCTGAAGCTCGCCCGGTACGGGGTCCCCATGGAGCAGACCGCGGCCATCGGCCTCGCCGCCGCCGGCATCGACCTCCCGGCTCCGGCCCCCGCCCCTGCCCCTGCCGCGGCCCCGGCCCCGGCCAGCCTCACGGCGGCAGGAACCGAGCCGCAGCTACGGCCCGCGCAAGCAGCGGCTCCTGCCGTCGTAGTGCCCGATCACGAGTCCAGGGCCGCCCGGGCCATGACGCCCGCACAGGCACCGACGCAGGCAGATGTGGTGGAAAAGCCGAGCAAGTGGTTCGCCGCTCCTGAGCCCGTGCAGTACCGGGGCGGCTACGCCCCGAACAGCGAGCCTTCTGCATATCCGCCGCCACAGCATCAGGCCTTCGCCAACGGACGGCCGCAGCAGGCCCCGGTACCGCAGCCGCGCGCTCCCGAGCCGGAGCCCACTCCGGAGCCAATGCCCGTGCCGGTCCAGGAGCAGGCGCCGGAGCCGTCCGTACAGGTGCCGAACGGCGCAGGTGGGACGCGTCCTCTCGGCGAGGGCATAACGGACGCGATGCCGACGGACGAGGACCTGTACCGGGTGTTCCGGCAGTCGATAGAGGGCGAGGGCATGCCCACCCCCGGCGCTTTCGCCGCGAACATCGAGGCCGTGTACGGGGTCCGCTACTCCGGTCGCGAACTGAGCACCATCCACGACCGGCTCACGGCCCGTCTCAACAGTCAGCTGATGGAAGACCACATCGCGTAAGGCTGACGGAGTCCGGACTGTTCGGCGCCCGATGATCGGTCTGCAGCCCCAGCCCTTTGATGAGACGTACGACCATAGAGACCGCGTCTTAGCGCCTCACCCGGCCGCCGGGGCCGGGGTCAGGGCGGCGACGACGTCCGCCGCTGAGCGCGGCCGCACCCGCGCCGCGTCCAGCCCCGCCGGGTGCAGCGCGAACACCTCAGCGCCCTCGGCCGGTTCGAGGTCCCCCCGCACCAGCCAGGCCAGCCGCACCCGCCCGAGCTCCGCGGGCACGTCGACGTCACCGTCCGCGTCCGGCGACCCGATCCGCGCCGCGAACCCCGCCACCGGCTCCCCGGCGCGGCGCCGGTACGCCGTCACCGAGCCGTCCGCGTGCCGCAGCAGCACGGTCGCCGCACGGGCGGCCGCCTGCCACACGGCCAGTTCGCCCAGGCCCACGCGGGCCCCGGAGGCGAACTGGGCGGTCAGGGCCTTGCCGAGCAGGGCGAGGTCGTCCCCGTGCCGCGCGACCGAGTGGTGCGTGCCGGTGACGCCCCTCGTCACGTCCAGCCAGCGCATCGTGCGGTTCACCACGTCGACCACCAGCGGCACGCTCGCCGAGGCCCGGCCGGTCAGGTCGTAGCGCTGCTCCACGGCGCGCGCGTCGAAGACCGGCCCCCGGTCCCCGGGCAGGTCGCGGACCATGAGCCCGGCGAACGCCTCGGCCAGGGCCTCGAACGGGACGCTGTTGAACGAGAAGACCACCGCGACCACATGGCGGACCCCGGCGGCCGCCAGCGCGTCCAGGTCGAGGTCCACGAACTCCGCCGCGCCCTGCGGCGCCGGGGCGCTGGTGAGGTCGCCCGAGTGCACGGCGGCGTCCGCCCCGAACCGCAGGCGCGTGTAGTCGCAGTGGCCGACCTCGTTCCACTCGGCGTCGAACATGGCCGTGGACAGGTCCAGGTCGGTCCGGCCGGACTCCTCGCTCTCCATCCAGTGCAGGAACAGCCGCAGGGTCCTCCCGTCCGGGACGGGCAGTTCGCTGCCGCGCGGCAGCGTCACCAGGGCGCGCCAGGCCGTGCGCTCGGTGAACGGCGCGATCACGCCGTCCAGGCCCGCGTCCACGACGGCGACGTCGGCCGCCTCCCCTTGCGCCGCGCGCCGCAGCACCTCAGCCTCCAGCAGGGCGACGGCCCGCGCGACGACGTCGGCCCCGATCGGCAGCCGGTCGTCCTCCACCAAGTGCGCCTTGGCGGTGCCGCCCTTGGGGTAGAACACCCGGGTGGGGACCGCGTGGGGACGGCTGCGCAGCTCGCCGAGCGCGGACAGCAGCACGGCGGGCGAGACCCGCGTCACCGCGGGTTCCAGCGCCGCCAGGACGGTGTGCACGTCCTCGGCGACCGACAGCCGCAGCAGGTGGTCCAGGCGGCGCACGAACTCGCCGGGCCGCTGCGCCAGCAGTACGACAGCGGCCGGAACGTCCATGGCGTGCAGCGCGGCCTCGACCCGGCCCGCCCAGCCGCGCACGCGGACCGTGGTCCCGGTCGCGTCAACCCGCGGGTCCGCGCCGGCCGCCGTCCGCAGGGTCGTGGTGAACGCGTCGCCGTCCGCGAGCCGGGTGTCGCGCAGCGCCGCGACGGCCAGCGCCGCCCGGGGGAAGCGGTCCGCGTACTCGAAGGGGTGCAGCTGTTCGGCGACCCGCAGCCACGCGTGCCGGTGCCGGCGCATGTCCTGCACGGCGAGGTCGGTGGCCAGGCCCTCCAGCACCCCGAGCAGGGCGCGCCGCATCGGCCGGGGCACCGAGACGAAGCGCGGCAGGTCGACCAGGCCGGGGTCGCCGCCGGAACGCACGGCGAGCAGCCGCAGGATGTCGGTCGCCGTGTCGATGCGGGCGGTCACGGCCGGGACCGTCGTCCCGTGGGCGGCGGTGTCCGCCAGCAGCCAGGCCAGGACGCGGGCCTTGGTCTCCCGGCCCGGGATGTGCTCGGGCAGCCAGGAGACGTCCGCCCGGTCGCGGGTCTCCAGCAGCGCCGCCAGATCGTCGGCGTCCTGCGGGCTCAGGGCGCCGGTCCTGGCGAGGAGCCCGTGGATCTCGCGCAGCGCGTCCGCGTCCCGGGCGGCGAGGTCGCCGCCGTGGTGCAGGACGCGCAACCGCTCGGGCAGGGCGCGCCGGCGGCCGCCGAAGCGGCGCGGGCGGCGCGGCCGCAGGAAGGGGTCGTCGGCCCTGATGCGGCGGTGGCAGACGGGGCACGCGGAGAAGTCAGCGCCGTCGAAGCAGCTCCGGCACACCAGGTGCGCGCAGGGCGAGACGGCGTGGACGGTGCCGTCCGTGCCGCACAGGACGCACGGCTGCTCCGGGTACTGGAAGAGCAGGGTCAGCACGCGGTCGACGTAGAACGCGAAGGTGTCGGCCGGCGTGCTCATGGGGAAGTCGCGGAACAGCGGCACGTGCGGCCGGTCCGCGCCGAGCGCCTCGTCGATGTCGTCCAGCAGCGCGCGGCCCGCGGCGGCCAGCGCGGTCTCGCCGCGCCCGGCGAGCGCTTCGCGCAGCGCGGGCGACATCAGGTAGCCGCGGTCCAGGAGGTCGGCCTCCAGCAGCGCCGCGCCGGCGGCGCTGCCGAGCGACCCGCCCGCCGGGGCGGAGGGCAGGTAGACGGCTCCGCGGCGGGCGAGCATGACGGCCGCGAGCGGACGGGGAACGGTCGTGGCGGGTGCGGTCGTGGTCGTGAACATCGCTGTGTCTCCCCCTGGTTGACCTCAGGGCGGGAAGTGGGCGCGCTGACAACCTTCGCGGGAACGCAGAGGAGCGATGACTGTGGGAAGGAAGCACGCCCAGGAGCCGCCCCGGGTCCGGTCCGGTCGCCGGACCGGTGACGCCGGTTGCGCGCGCGGGGCGGGAAGGGGGTGCACTCGGTTCATTTGCAGTGAAGAGAAGGAAGCACACCAGGAGCCGCCCCGCGCCCGACGACCATAACGCGCCGCACGCCACGACGCGTTCGAATATTCGCCCCGCGAACGCACGACGGCGGCGGGTGGCATGGCCACCCGCCGCCGTCGTGTACGAGCCGGGGTCAGCTGCCCGCGAGCAGCTCCCGCACCCGGTCCTGGCCCACGGCCAGCAGCAGGGTGGGCAGCCGTGGTCCGGTGTCCCGGCCGACCAGCAGGTTGTAGAGCAGGGCGAAGAAGGACCGCTGGGCGACCTTCATCTCCGGGGTCGGCTTGGCGTCGGGCGCGAAGCCGGCCTGGACCTTCGGCACGCCGTAGACCAGGGTGGTCAGCCCGTCCAGCGACCAGTGCTCGGGCAGCCCGTCCACCAGCAGCTTCAGGGCCTCCCGCTCCTCGCCGGACAGGGCCGCGAGGGACTCCGCGTCGGGCTCGGTGCGCACCCGGGTACGGGCCTCCGGCTCGACGTGGGTGTTCACCCAGCGCTCGGCGCAGTCCAGCCGCGGCCGGGCCTCGTCCAGGGAGGCCAGCGGCCGCTCCTGGTCGAGGTCGCGCAGGATGCGCAGCGTCTGCTCCTCGTCCCCGGTCGTGATGTCCACGACGGAGGCGAGGGTGCGGTACGACAGCTTGCGCGGGGTGGTCGGCAGCTCGCCGCTCGCGGTGCGCGCGGCCCGCGAGTGCACCGCGAGGTCCACCGGCGCGGCCGCGCCCTCGGCGACCTTGCGCTCCAGCGCGTCCCACTCGTCGTAGGTGCGGGAGATCTCGTCGCCGAAGGAGATGTTGAACGCCTGGTTGGGCCGGCGGCGCGCGTACAGCCAGCGCAGCAGCTGCGGCTCCATGATCTGCAGGGCGTCGGCCGCGATCGGCACGCCGCCCTTGGAGCTGGACATCTTGGCCATGCCGCTGATGCCCACGAAGGCGTACATCGGGCCGATGGGCGGCTCGGCGCCGAAGATCTCGCGCACCAGCTGCTGGCCGACCATCCACGAGGAGCCGGGCGACTGGTGGTCCACGCCCGACGGCTCGAAGTCCACGCCCTTGAAGGCCCAGCGCATCGGCCAGTCGACCTTCCACACCAGCTTGCCGCGGTCGAACTCGCTCAGCCGGACCGTCTCGCGGTTGCCGCAGGCCTGGCACTCGTAGGTGAGCTCGGTGGTGTCGTCGTCGTAGGCGACGACGGTGGTGAGGTCCTTGTCGCAGGCCGTGCAGTACGGCTTGTACGGGAAGTACTCGGGGGCCTGCGCGAGCGTGGCCTCCTCGTCGTCCTGCTCCTCGCCGCCGGCCTTCTTCTTCGTCCGGTAGCGGCCGAGCACCTCGTCGATCCGCCGGCGCTCGCGCATCGCGTGCAGGATCTGCTCGCGGTAGGTGCCGGAGGTGTACTCGACGGTCTGGCTGATCTCGGTGACCTCGACGCCGAGCGCGGCCAGCGCCTCGCGGAAGGGCGCCTTGAAGTGGTCGGACCAGCTCTCGTACGCGCTGCCCTCGGGCGCCGGGACGGCGGTCAGCGGCTTGCCGATGTGCTCGGCGTACGACGGGTCGTAGCCCGCCGGCACCTTCCGGTAGCGGTCGAAGTCGTCCCAGGACAGGATGTGCTCGCAGGGCACGCCGCGCCGCTTGATCTCGTCGGCGACCAGGTGCGGGACCATGATCTCGCGCAGGTTGCCGAGGTGGATCGGCCCGGACGGGCTGATCCCGGAGGCGACGGTGATTTTCTTGCCCGGAGCCCGCCGCTCGGCTTCCGCGATGACGTCGTCCGCGAAGCGGGCGACCCAGTCGGCCTCGGTGCTCTGAGCCACTGTCTCGACTTCCTTCCACCTGTGCAGCGGGTAGCGCGGTACCCGGCAATTGTCCCAGAGAAAAATGAGTGGTAGCGCGTGGGATACTGAGGGTTGATCTCCGATCCCTCTCAGGAAGCACCCATCCCATGGCCTCGGTCAACTCGCTTTCCGCCACGATCCAGCAGCGCGTCGCTGACGCCCTCGGTGCCGACCCGCTGCTGCGACGTAGCGACCGGGCCGACTTCCAGGCCAACGGTGTGCTGGGCCTCGCCAAGCGGAACAAGGCGAACCCGCGCGAGCTGGCCGCCGAGGTCGTGGCCGCCCTCCCGAAGGACGACGGCCTCATCGCCGACGTCGAGGTCTCGGGCCCCGGCTTCCTGAACATCACCGTCTCCGACGCCGCGATCACCCGGACGCTGGCCGCCCGGGCCGCCGACGACCGGCTCGGCGTGCCCGCCAAGGCGGACCCCGGCGTCACGGTGATCGACTACGCGCAGCCGAACGTGGCCAAGGAGATGCACGTCGGCCACCTGCGGTCCTCGGTCATCGGCGACGCGCTGGTCAAGATCCTGGAGTTCGAGGGCGAGACGGTGGTCAGGCGCCACCACATCGGCGACTGGGGCACCCAGTTCGGCATGCTCATCCAGTACCTGGTGGAGCACCCGCACGAGCTGGACCACGGGACGTCCGAGGCCGGCGAGGAGGCGGGCGAGGCCTCCATGTCGCGCCTCAACCGGCTCTACAAGGCCTCCCGGACGGTCTTCGACTCCGACGACGACTTCAAGACCCGGTCGCGCAAGCGGGTCGTGGACCTCCAGGCGGGCGAGCCGGAGACGCTGGCGATGTGGCAGCGCTTCGTGGACGAGTCGAAGATCTACTTCAACTCGGTCTACGACAAGCTGGACATCGAGATCCGCGACGAGGACGTCGTCGGCGAGTCCGGTTACAACGACATGCTCGTGGAAACCTGCATGCAGTTGGAGGAACGCAAGGTCGCCGTGCGCTCCGAGGGCGCGCTGTGCGTGTTCTTCGACGACGTCAAGGGCAAGGACGGCGAGCCGGTCCCGCTGATCGTGCAGAAGGCCGACGGCGGCTTCGGCTACGCCGCGACCGACCTGTCCGCGATCCGCAACCGCACCGCCGACCTGCACGCGAACACGCTGCTGTACGTGGTGGACTCCCGGCAGGCCCTGCACTTCAAGATGGTCTTCGAGACGGCCAAGCGGGCGGGCTGGCTGACCGACGAGGTCAAGGCGCTCCACATCCCGTTCGGCACGCTGCTCGGCAAGGACGGCAAGCCGTACAAGACCCGGTCCGGTGAGACCTTCCGGCTGGTCGACCTGCTGGACGAGGCTGTCGAGCGGGCCGCGACCGTCATCCGGGAGAAGTCCTCGGAGCTGACGGACGAGGAGGTCGCCGACCGGGCCAAGGAGGTCGGCATCGGCGCGATCAAGTATGCGGACCTGTCCACCTCGCTGGGCCGGGACTACGTCTTCGACCTCGACCGGATGGTCTCGCTCAACGGCGACACGAGCGTGTACCTCCAGTACGCGTACGCGCGTATCCAGTCGATCCTGCGGAAGGCGGGCGACGCGAAGCCGATCGCCCACCCCGAGCTGCCGCTGGCCCCGGCCGAGCGGGCGCTCGGTCTGCTGCTGGACGGGTTCGCGGAGACCCTGGCGGGCGTCTCGGAGACGTACGAGCCGCACAAGCTGGCCTCGTACCTGTACGCGCTGGCCTCGGCGTACACCACCTTCTACGACCAGTGCCCGGTCCTGAAGGCCGAGACCGCGGAGCTGCGGGAGAACCGCCTCTTCCTCTGCGACCTGACCGCCCGCACCCTGCGGCAGGGCATGGCGCTGCTCGGCATCCGCACGCCCGAGCGCCTCTGACGCGCCCCCGCGTCCGTACGTCGGCGGCCCCGGCGGGAGTCATCACTCCCCCGGGGCCGCCGCTGTCGGTGGGCACCCCTAGATTCACGGCCATGGCGATGCTCCCCAACCAGCTCCCGAAGCTCGCGCAGGACCCGGCCGGCCGGTCCCTGGGCCTCGACCTCCCGCCCGGCACGCTCGTCGACGCCACGCGCGACGGCCGCAGCCACGAACCGCTGCTCTGGCACGCGGAAGGGCCCGCCGAACCCGCCTCCTGGGAACGGCTGCTCCCCGCGCGGATGACGGCGGGTCTGCTCCCGGTGCTGCTCTCCATGGACGGGGCGCTGCCCACCATCAGGGACCTGGACCCCGGGGCGATGTCCTACCCCGGCGACCACGACGCCGACGAGGTCCTCGCCGGCTTCTGGGAGGGCGGGTGGGAAGAGGAGCCCGACGAGGACGACGGCGACCTGGTCGCCCCGTTCGGCCGGACGTGGCCCGGCCTCGCGCCCGCGCGGGAGTTCGAGGCCGACCCGGACGTCAGGGCGGCCGAGGTCGCCGCGTCCGTGGTCGAGGCGGGGTGGATCAAGGACCCCCGAGCGGCCCTCGTCCCCGCCCGGCGCAGCGCCGACGTCCCCGCCGCCATCGGCTGGACGGGGCCGTGCAACCACGAGTACGACGTGGCCCGGCTCTGTTCGGTCCTCCGCTCCTGGGAGGAGCGCTTCGGCGTGCGCGTCGTGGCCGTCGGCTTCGACGTGCTCGTCGTCTCCGTGGCCGCGCCGCCGGCCACCGTGGCGGAGGCCGAGGCCGTGGCCGCCGAGCACTTCGCCTTCTGCCCGGACAACGTCACCCAGGGCGACGGCTCGCTGCGCGCGTACGCCGGGTCCCTGGTGGACGCCCCCGTCTGGTCCTTCTGGTGGGACTAGGCCGGCTTCCGGCCGGGCCCGAGGTACGGGTGTCCTTCCCCGCGGTGGAAGGACACCCCCGAGACAACCCGGTCAGGACCGCTCAGCGGTGGAAGTGCCAGCGGTGGTCGTGACGGTGGTGGCGGTGGTGCCAGCGCGGGTGGTGCCGGTGGTGACGGTGGTGCCAGCGGCCGTCGCGCCCGCCGCGGCGGTACTCGCGTCCGTCACGGCCCCGGTCACGGCGGAACTCACGGCCGCCCCGGCCGCGGTCACCGTCGTACCGGTACTCGCCGCCCCGGTCGTTTGTCGCCTGGGTCGTCTGCGACACCGCCGCCGTGGGCGGCGTTGCGGCGCCGGCAGCGCCGGCGCCGCCCAGCAGGACGGCGGCAGCGACGCCCAGCGCGGCGGCGAATCGGGGAATCCGCATCGCGGTTCTCCTTTCACGGCGGAGGCCCTTGTGCCTCCGCCTGCTGTGGACTTGCTGTGAATTTCCCACCTACTTGGGCCGTTAAGTCCGAATCGACACCAACGCCACTTGATGTAATGAAATGCCGGAGGACCTGGAACCGCGCCGTCCGCATCCGCGTCCTGCGCGCGATCATCTGTAGGCACCGCGTCCGGGCAGGGCGGGAAGAACGCCGCCCCGCCTCCTTCGGCAGGTGACCGTCCCGGCTGCAGACCCGGCCGGGCATGATCACTCCTCTGCCGCCGGTCACACCCGGCCGGCGGCCCCACGGCTGCGCGACGGCCGCGCCCACGCTGAGGGGGCGTCACGTCCCGTGCCCTCCACGCCCCGACAGGGCCCCGGACCCGAAGAGCCGCGGCCCCCGGGAACGGACGAAGGGCCCGCCCCTCACGGGGGCGGGCCCTTCCACATCCGTCCGCGGTGCTCAGCCGCGCCCGTGCACACGCACGGACGGGGCCGGAGATCGTCGCCGGTCCCGCGACGGGCTGGACTCGCGTGCCCGGTACGGGTGTTCGCCGGACGCGGCACCACGCCGCGCCGTGGGCGTCCGGTGCGCGGTGGCGACCGGTACCCGCGAGCCGGGCGGCCGCAGACGTCAGAGCTGCGAGGCCACCTCGGTCGCCCAGTAGGTGAGGATCAGCTGCGCACCGGCGCGGCGGATCCCGGTCAGGGTCTCCATGATGGCGCGCTCGCGGTCGATCCAGCCGCGCTCGGCGGCCGCCTCGACCATCGCGTACTCACCGCTGACCTGGTACGCCGCGACCGGCACGTCGACGGCCTCGGCGACCTTCGCCACCACGTCCAGGTACGGCAGCGCCGGCTTCACCATCACCATGTCGGCGCCCTCGGCGATGTCCAGCGCCAGCTCGCGCAGCGACTCGCGCAGGTTCGCCGGGTCCTGCTGGTACGTCTTGCGGTCGCCCTTCAGCGAGGAGCCCACGGCCTCGCGGAACGGCCCGTAGAACGCCGAGGCGTACTTCGCCGTGTAGGCCAGCATGGAGACGTCCTGGTGACCGGCGGCGTCCAGCGCCTGCCGCACCACGCCCACCTGACCGTCCATCATGCCGCTCGGGCCCAGCACGTGCACGCCCGCGTCGGCCTGCACCCGCGCCATCTCGGCGTAGCGCTCCAGGGTCGCGTCGTTGTCCACCCGGCCCTCGGCGTCCAGCACGCCGCAGTGGCCGTGGTCGGTGTGCTCGTCCAGGCACAGGTCGGACATGACCACCAGCGCGTCCCCGACCTCGCTGATCACGTCCCGGATCGCCACCTGCAGGATCCCGTCCGGGTCCGTGCCGGGCGTGCCGACGGCGTCCTTCTTCTCGTCCAGCGGCACCCCGTAGAGCATGATCCCGCCGACGCCCGCCTCGGCCGCCTCGACGGCCGCCTTGCGGAGGGTGTCGCGGGTGTGCTGGACGACGCCGGGCATGGCCGTGATCGGCACGGGCTCGTGCACGCCCTCACGGACGAAGGCGGGCAGGATCAGCTCGGCGGGGTGCAGCCGGGTCTCCGCGACGAGGCGGCGCATCGCGGGCGTCGTGCGCAGCCGGCGGGGCCTCGTACCGGGGAACTGACCGTGTCCGCTTCCGCTTCCGCTCGTCATCGCGCCGCGCCTTTCTCCGTCCCGGGCCGTTTTCCGCGTTCCACGGTACGCCCGTGGGCGCCGTGCTCATGCCGACCCGTTGTCGGCCCGGCACTGGCCCCGGACCGCCCCGGTACCGTCCCGGCGCCGCCCCGGAACGCAGCGGCCCCCGGCTCCGGGAGGGAGCCGGGGGCACGGAGCGAACGGGGCCGGGGTGGCCTCAGACGCGGGCCCTGCGACGGGAGCCGGGACGCCGCTCGCTGGGCCGCGTGACGGGGTCGCCCGCGGCGATCGCCGTCTCGCGCCGCCGGACGCCGAAGTCCGCCAGCGCCTGCGCCAGCGCGTGGACGGACGGCTCCGGGGCCATCACGTCCACCCGCAGCCCGTGCTCCTCCGCGGTCTTCGCGGTGGCCGGGCCGATGCAGGCGATCACCGTCACGTTGTGCGGCTTGCCCGCGATGCCGACGAGGTTGCGCACCGTGCTGCTCGAGGTGAACAGCACCGCGTCGAACCCGCCGCCCTTGATCGCCTCGCGGGTCTCCGCCGGCGGCGGGGAGGCCCGCACGGTCCGGTAGGCGGTGACGTCGTCGACCTCCCAGCCGAGCTCCACGAGCCCGGCCACGAGCGTCTCCGTCGCGATGTCGGCGCGCGGCATGAAGACCCGGTCGATCGGGTCGAAGACGGGGTCGTAGGGCGGCCAGTCCTCCAGCAGGCCCGCGGCGGACTGCTCGCCGCTGGGCACCAGGTCCGGCTTCACGCCGAAGTCCACCAGCGCCGCGGCCGTCTGCTCACCCACCGCCGCGACCTTGATCCCGGCGAAGGCGCGCGCGTCGAGCCCGTACTCCTCGAACTTCTCACGGACGGCCTTGACGGCGTTCACCGAGGTGAAGGCGATCCACTCGTACCGCCCGGTGACCAGGCCCTTCACCGCGCGCTCCATCTGCTGCGGGGTGCGGGGCGGCTCCACCGCGATCGTGGGCACCTCGTGCGGCACGGCGCCGTAGGAGCGCAGCTGGTCGGAGAGGGAGGCGGCCTGCTCCTTGGTGCGCGGGACGAGCACCTTCCAGCCGAACAGCGGCTTGGTCTCGAACCAGGAGAGCAGGTCGCGCCGCGTGGTCGGCTCGCCGACCACGGCTATCGCCGCGATCGGGCCCTCCGGCGTGGGCAGCGCCTTCGTCGCCTTCAGCTCGGCCGCGATCGTCGACAGGGTCGCCGTCCAGGTGCGCTGGCGGGTCGTCGTGCCGGCGACCGTCACGGTCAGCGGGGTGTCCGGCTTGCGGCCCCCGGAGACCAGCTCCGCCGCGTTGGCGGCGACCGTCTGCAGGGTGGTGGAGACGACCAGGGTCGCGTCGCTCGCGCCCGCCTCGTTCCAGCACCGCCCCGACGCGGTCGCGGCCTCCACGAAGCGCACGTCGCCGCTGAGCGGCACACCCGCGTACGCGGGCACGCCCACGGCCGCGGCCACGCCCGGCACGACCTCGAAGGGAATGCCGGCCTGCGCGCAGGCGAGCATCTCGCCGGCGGCCGCGGAGTCGAGTCCGGGGTCGCCGGCGATCGCACGGACCACCCGCTTGCCGGTGCGCGCGGAGGCCATGAAAAGCTTGGCGGCAGCGGCCGAGGGGCTCAACTCCCCTTCGGCGTCGCCCGGCTGTGCCGTGTCCACGCCCGGCCGGGCGTGGGTCGTCACGACGTCCAGCACGTGCTGGTCACCGATCAGGACGTCGGCGTGGGCGAGCGCCTCGACGGCGCGCAGGGTCAGCAGCCCGGGGTCACCGGGCCCGGCACCGAGGAAGGTGACGTGCCCGAGGACGGAACCCGGGGTTCCCGTGCCCGCGGTCCCGGTGCGGCCCGCGGTGGCCGTCCGGCCTGCCGGTCCTGCCGGCCCGGCCGCGGTGGCGTCTGCGGTCGTGTTGGTCGCTGCGGCGGCGGTGGGGCTCAAAGTTCGCGCTCCCCCATAAGACCGGCCGCGCCCTTGGCGAGCATCTCGTCGGCGAGCTCGCGGCCGAGGGCCACGGCTTCGTCCCGGGATGCGGGGGTCGGACCGGTGATGGACATCTGCACCAGCGAGGAGCCGTCGGTGGTCCCGACGACACCGCGCAGGCGCAGCTCGGTGATGGGCTCGCCGACGCCTTCGAAGGCAGGCTCGGCCAGCGCGCCCACGGGCGCGGAGCAGCCGGCCTCGAGGGCGGCGAGCAGTGCGCGCTCGGCGGTCACGGCGGCCCGGGTGAACGGGTCGTCGAGCTCGGCGAGCACGGAGACGAGCCCTGCGTCGTCCGCAGGGCATTCGACGGCCAGCGCTCCCTGTCCGGGAGCGGGCAGCACGACGTCGGCGGAGATCAGCTCGGTGGCCTCCGCGAGGCGCCCCAGCCGGCTGAGCCCGGCGGCGGCGAGCACGACGGCGTCGAGGTCGCCCGAGGCAACGTACCCGATGCGCGTGTCGACGTTGCCGCGGATCGGCACGGTCTCGACGCGCACCCCCATCGAGCGGGCCCAGGCGTTGAGCTGCGCCATGCGGCGCGGCGAGCCGGTGCCGATGCGGGCTCCCCGGGGGGAGGCGGCCAGCTGCTCGAAGGTGAGGCCGTCGCGCGCGATCAGCGCGTCGCGCGGGTCCTCACGGAGCGGGACCGCGGCGAGCGTCAGGCCCTCGGGGTCGGCGGTCGGCAGGTCCTTGAGGGAGTGGACGGCGAAGTCGATCTCGCCGCTCAGCAGCGCGTCGCGCAGGGCGGAGACGAAGACGCCGGTGCCGCCGATCTGCGCCAGGTGCTCGCGCGAGACGTCGCCGTAGGTGGTGATCTCCACCAGTTCCACGTCACGGCCGGTGATCCGGCGGACCTGCTCGGCCACCATGCCGGACTGCGCCATCGCCAGCGCGCTGCGCCGGGTTCCCAGTTTCAGTGCGGTTGGGCTCGTCATGCCCGCCCTCGATTCGAGTCACTCGTTGCTGAAGCAGCCGACGCCACCGGCGGTACGGCCGAGGCGGCGGAGGGGATCACCGGCGTGCGCGGTGAGTCGGCCCTGCTGACCGCGGCGACCGCCTGGGGGTCCAGGTCGAAGAGTTCGCGCAGCGCGTCGGCGTACCCGGCGCCGCCGGGCTCTCCCGCGAGCTGCTTGACCCGCACAGTAGGCGCGTGCAGGAGCTTGTCGACGACGCGGCGCACGGTCTGGGTGACCTCCGCGCGCTGCCGTTCGTCCAGGTCGGGGAGGCGGCCGTCGAGGCGCGCCAGTTCGGTGGCGACCACGTCGGCGGCCATGGCGCGCAGCGCGACGACGGTCGGCGTGATGTGCGCGGCGCGCTGGGCGGCGCCGAAGGCGGCCACCTCAGCCGAAACGATCTTTCGCACCTCGTCGACGTCCGCGGCCATCGGGGCGTCGGCGGCGGCCTCGGCGATGGTCTCCAGGTCGATGACGTGGGCGCCGTCCAGGGAGTGCACCAGCGGGTCGATGTCGCGCGGCAGGGCGAGGTCGAGCATCCCGATGGGCGCCACCGGCCCGCCGCCGGAGCGCAGGGCCCGGGAGAGCGTGGCGCGGGCCACGGTGTCGGCGGTGAGCACCAGCCCGGTCGCCCCCGTGCAGGAGACGACGATGTCCGCGGACGACAGCTCGCCGGCCAGGTCCTCCAGGTACGCGGCACGGCCGCCGACGCTCTCGGCGAGGCGCTCGGCACGCTCGTGGGTGCGGTTGACGACCACGATCTCGCCCGCCCCCGCGCGGGCGAGGGTGGTCGCGGCCAGCGAGCTCATCGATCCGGCGCCGACGACCAGGGCGCGCTTGCCCTTGCCCCACTCCTCGAAGGGGACGCCGCCGACCGCCTGGGCCATCTGCTCCAGGCCGAAGGTGACCAGCGACTGCCCGGCCCGGTCGATGCCGGTCTCGGAGTGCGCCCGCTTGCCGACCCGCAGCGCCTGCTGGAACAGGTCGTTCAGGGAGCGGCCCGCGGTGTGCAGCTCCTGGCCGAGGCTCAGGGTGTCCTTGATCTGACCGAGGATCTGGCCCTCGCCGACGACCATGGAGTCCAGGCCGCAGGCGACCGAGAACAGGTGGTGGACGGCCCGGTCCTCGTAGTGCACGTACAGGTGCGGGGTCAACTCGTCGAGACCGACGCCGCTGTGCGTGGCGAGCAGGGTGGACAGCTCGGCGACGCCGGCGTGGAACTTGTCCACGTCCGCGTACAGCTCGATGCGGTTGCAGGTGGACAGCACCGCGGCCTCGCCGGCGGGTTCGGCGGCCATCACGTCCAGCAGCAGCTTGCCCTTGGTGTCCTCACCCAGCGCCGCGCGCTCCAGGACGCTGACGGGGGCGGTGCGGTGACTCAGTCCGACGACGAGGAGGCTCATGCCGGCATCACGGCGGGGACGTCCCCGTCAGGTCCCGGACGGCGGCCGCCGTCACGGCCCGCCTTGGCCGCCGCCGGGGGCGCCGCGAGGCTGCCCTCCAGCTCCTCGCCGGCCTTCCGCTGTTCGTGGAAGGCGAGGATCTGCAGCTCGATGGAGAGGTCGACCTTGCGGACGTCGACCCCGTCGGGGACGGTCAGCACGGTCGGGGCGAAGTTGAGGATCGAGGTGACCCCGGCGCCCACCAGGCGGTCGCAGACCTCCTGCGCGGCCCCGGCCGGCGTGGTGATCACGCCGATGGACACCTGGTTGTCCTCGACGATGCCCTCCAGCTCGTCCGCGTGCCGCACGGGCAGCCCGGCGATGAGCCGGCCGGTGAGCTGGACGTCCGCGTCGATGAGCGCGGCGATGCGGAAACCGCGGGAGGCGAAGCCGCCGTACCCGGCGAGCGCGGCCCCGAGGTTTCCCATGCCGACGATGACGACGGGCCAGTCCTGGGTGAGGCCCAGCTCACGGGAGATCTGGTACACGAGGTACTCGACGTCGTAGCCGACGCCGCGGGTTCCGTAGGAACCGAGGTAGGAGAAGTCCTTGCGCAGCTTGGCGGAGTTCACCCCGGCGGCGGCCGCGAGTTCCTCCGAGGAAACGGTGGGCACCGATCGCTCGGACAACGCGGTCAGGGCCCGCAGGTACAGCGGGAGCCTGGCGACGGTGGCCTCGGGAATCCCTCGGCTGCGGGTCGCCGGTCGGTGAGTTCGGCCAGTTGCCACGATGCTCCTGCGGGTAGAGCTGGGCTGCGAGCGGCACCCTTCGTCGGGACCGCCCCGTGCACGCCAGGCTATGTCTTTGTGAACGCGTGCACAAAGATGGTGTCCGATTTGCCCGGGGGAAGTGACCGGCATCACGCACCCCCATTTCGGACATAAGAAACCTTCTGCTGCGACGGAACGTTCCACGCCGGCGCCCGCTCCGCACTCCGGCGTCCCACCCACAGCGCGTCCGCCCCGGCCAACTGCGGCCACTCGACCGCCCCCGCGCGCGCCAGCGCCTTCTCGGCCTGCGCGGGTCCACCCGGGTGGTCCAGGACGTACGAGGCGAACAACCGGGCCGTGGCGCGGGCGTCGCCGAGCGCCGTGTGCGCGGTCCAGCCGGTCAGCCCGGCCGCCTCGGCGCACGCCAGCAGGCTCAGCCCGCCCGGCGCGGGTTCGCGCAGCGCGGCCATCCGCATGGTGCACAGTTCCGGCACGACGGGGAACTCCACCCCGAGCCGGGCGTACTCCGACGCCAGGAACGCGCGGTCGCAGCCGACGTTGTGCCCCACCAGCACCCTGCCGCGCAGCAGCCCCAGCAGCCTCGGGGCGATCTGCCCGAACAGGGGGGCGCCGACCGCCTCGACGTGGCGGGACTCGATGCCGTGGATGTGGGTGGGCCCGACCGGCCCCTCGGGGTCCACGAGGGTGGAGAACTCGCCCTCGTACCCGAAGTCGCGGTCCATCAGGACCACGGCCAGTTCGACCACCCTGTGGCGCCGCGAACTGGCACCGGTGGCCTCGAGATCGACCACGGCGAAGCCGCCGCGCGTCTGAAGCCTGCCCGGGAGCACGCAGTCACCGTCCTTACTCACGCACCCCCGCTGTACACAAAACGCCTTGATGGTAATCGAGCACACGCGTCCAGAGGAACACACGCAAATCGCCCACCTGTCGCACCATGGCCCTCAGGCGCCCAGCCCGCGCCGCAGCCTGGCCTCGTCGACACGCCAGAAGGTGTGCTGCTCACCGTCGATGAGGACGACCGGGATCTGCTCCCAGTACCGGTCGTGCAGCTCCTCGTCGCGCGTGATGTCCCTCTCCTCGAAGCGCGCGCCGAGGTCGTCGACGACCCTGCGGATCACCGTCCGCGCGTCGTCGCACAGGTGGCAGCCGGGTTTGGCGATCAGCGTCACCGTCCGGCCGGCCGGGTCCTTCGGGGCTTCGCGCGCTTGGCGTCCGAACAGAGGGCTCATGCCGGCCATTCTGCCCCCGTCAACTCCCGACCCGCGGTAACACCCTCGTCGCGAGGAGTTCATTCACCTGCTCCATCGGTGCACCGGAGTTGCCCAACGGACTGGCTATGCTCGCCCCATGGCCGCTCTGCGATGGCTCACCCCCCGTAAGCGCTCCGCCACCGCGCGCAGCGTGCTGGCCGGCGAGGCCGCGGCGGAGGCCGCGCTCGCGGCTCCCGCGGCACCCGCGGGGAAGAAGGACGACCCGGCGGGCGCCCCCGCGTTCCCGGTGGCCGGCGATCCGCACGCGGCCGCCTTCTTCGACCTGGACAACACCGTGATGCAGGGCGCCGCGATCTTCCACTTCGGGCGCGGCCTGTACAAGCGGAAGTTCTTCCAGAGCCGCGACCTCGTGCGCTTCGCCTGGCAGCAGGCGTACTTCCGGATCGCCGGGTCCGAGGACCCCGAGCACATGCAGGAGGTGCGGGAGAGCGCGCTCACGATCATCAAGGGGCACCGCGTCGAGGAACTCATGTCCATCGGCGAGGAGATCTACGACGAGTACATGGCCGACAAGATCTGGCCCGGCACCCGCGCGCTCGCCCAGGCCCACATCGACGCCGGCCAGCGGGTCTGGCTCGTGACGGCCGCCCCGGTGGAGACCGCCACGATCATCGCCCGCAGGCTCGGCCTCACCGGCGCCCTCGGCACGGTCGCCGAGCACGTCGACGGCGTCTACACCGGCCGGCTGGTCGGCGAGCCGCTGCACGGCCCCTCCAAGGCCGAGGCCGTCAAGGCGCTCGCCGCCGCGGAGGGACTCGAACTCTCGCGCTGCGCCGCGTACAGCGATTCGTCGAACGACATCCCGATGCTGTCGCTCGTCGGACATCCATATGCGATCAATCCTGATACGCGTCTGCACAAGCACGCACGCGAAAAGGGCTGGCGCCTGCGCGATTACCGTACGGGCCGCAAGGCGGCGAAGATCGGCATCCCGGCGGCCGCGGGCGTGGGCGCCGTGGCGGGCGGCGCGGCCGCCGCGATGGCCCTGCAGCGCCGCCGCCGCTAGGGCCCCGGGCGACACGCCCGGGGTCACCCTCTGGCACCCCGTCAGTTCACGGTGGGCCACACAGCCACAACACGCTCTCCACGCGAGCATTTCACGACGCTATGTGGTCAACACTGTTTCGGTGTTCGATAATTGATCGATCACCATTCCGCCAGAGAGTGGGCGGAACCGACGATTTCAGCAACTCGGTGTAGCGTCGCCTGTACGAAGCGTTATTCTCCTCAGACGCAAGCCGGTACCCACACGTCGCCACGACGGGTGAACGGTTCCGTACTGCACGTGATGGAAGTTCTGCCTCTGGGAGTCCCGTGTACCCACACACCGGGGTTGACGCCTCTGGCCTGGCTACGCTGCGCGCACTGGTGGCTGAGCACCTGCTGCGCGTCGTCCCCGCGTACGCCGTGCCCGTCCCCGCACTCGCCACGGCGGCAACGCCCGCCGGCCGCGCCTACGCGCTGGCCGACGGCCGGGCCACGGTCGGCAGACGTTCCCGCAACACCCAGCAGGCCGACCGGACCACGGGCGCCACCCCGCGCCGGCCGGCGGCCGACAGCGACAGCGGACGCATGATGGACCTGGTCGAGCGCGCGCAGGCGGGCGAGACCGAGGCCTTCGGGCGGCTCTACGACCACTACTCCGACACGGTCTACCGGTACATCTACTACCGGGTCGGGGGGAAGGCCACCGCCGAGGACCTGACCAGCGAGACGTTCCTGCGCGCGCTGCGCCGCATCGGCACCTTCACCTGGCAGGGACGCGACTTCGGCGCCTGGCTGGTCACCATCGCGCGCAACCTGGTGGCCGACCACTTCAAGTCCAGCCGGTTCCGGCTGGAGGTGACCACCGGGGAGATGCTCGACGCCAACGAGGTCGAGCCCAGCCCGGAGGACTGCGTCCTGGAGGCGCTCTCCAACGAGTCGCTGCTCAGGGCCGTCCGCAAGCTCAACCCCCAGCAGCAGGAGTGCGTGACGCTGCGCTTCCTGCAGGGGCTCTCGGTCGCCGAGACGGCCCGCATCATGGGCAAGAACGAGGGCGCGATCAAGACCCTGCAGTACCGGGCCGTACGGACCCTCGCCCGGCTGCTCCCCGACGACGCGCGATGAGCGCGATGGATGGATCTTCATCTTGCGACTGCCTCCACGGTCCGATCATCATGACTGCGTAACCCAACTCGGGCGGCACTCGTTGCATCACATGCGGACCCCCCAATGCCGTGCCCTGCCCGCTTCCGATCACTCGATCGGGTGGAAAGGCTCAAGGTGCACAACCTTGAAGGCACTCCGGGGAGTCGAGGTGGATGACGAGAGGAGGTGCCGCCCGTGATCGCGAATCCAACGGCGCACCGGCGGGCCAACGCCTTCGCCGACGCCCTCGAGGGCGAAGGCCCCCAGACGGGTGCCGGCGTACAGCACGGTGCCCACGCCGCGGACCGGCATGCGGATCCGGACCAGGGCACGTTCCTGGCCCTGGCGGACGCCCTGCGGGACGTACCGCGACCGGTGCTGGAACCGGAGACCAAGACCGTCCAGCGTGCCCAGTTGATCGCCGCCATGGAGGCCGCGCTCGCCGACGGCACCCTGACGGTTCCCGTACAGCGTGACGGCGGCCGGGGCACGCACCGCGCCGGCGGCCGCGGTATCGGCAAGCTGAAGCCGCGCTCCGCGTGGTCGCGCAGGCTCGCCGCCGGCGGTCTCTCCGTCGGTGTGGCGGCCGGCGCCCTCGGCGGCGTCGCCGCCGCGAGCACGGACGCGCTGCCCGGCGACACCCTCTACGGCCTCAAACGGGGCATGGAGGACATGCGCCTCAACCTCGCCGACGACGACGCCGACCGCGGCAAGGTCTACCTCGACCTCGCCTCCACCCGGCTCCAGGAGGCCCGCCGCCTCATGGAACGCGGCCGGGGCGGCGAGCTCGACGACGAGTCCGTGGGCGAGATCCGCAGGGCGCTGTCGGGGATGCAGCAGGAGGCCACCGAGGGCCACCGGCTGCTCGCCGCCGCGTACCGCAAGGACGGTTCGCTGAGGCCGATCGAGACGCTGTCCGCGTTCTCCAGCAACCACCGCAAGGGCTGGACGGAGCTGCGCGGCCGGCTCCCCTCCCGGCTCGACGACATGGGCAACCGGGTCACCTCGGTCTTCGACGCCATAGAGGACGAAGTGGCCCCGCTGCAGAAGCTGTTGCCGCCCGACACCGGCTCCGGCCACGGTGACGGCCGCGGGCTGCCGGGCAGCGGCAGCCGCTCCGCGAGCGGCACCCGGGGGCCCTCGCCCTCGGTCAGCGGTTCCGCCGGCGGCTCGGCCGACGAGCGCGGCGACGACAGGTCCAGCCCGTCGGCGTCCCGCAGTGCGGAGGGCGGCCTCATCGGCGGCACGGGCGATCTGCTCGACCCCACGCCGAGCAGCGGCTCCCCGGGCGGCGACGGCACCCAGCCGTCGGTCACCCTCCCGCCGCTGCTGCCCGGGCTGCTCCCGGGCCTCGGGCTCAGCGCCGAGGACGACAGGGGCGACTGAGCGAGTACCTCACGGCGGTGGGGGGGGGGGGCCCCCCCCCCCCCCCCCCCCGGGGGGGGCCCCCCCCCGCCCCCCGCCCGCCCGGGCCCCCCGCCGGCCGTTCCGCGAGGCGTACGATCATGAGCCGGCGCGGAGGTACAGGG
>NZ_JBIBGK010000002.1:837677-846831 GCF_042956445.1 Streptomyces sp. NPDC008238
CCCGCCCCCCCCCCCCCCCCCCCCCCCCCCCCCCCGCGGCGGGGGGGGCCCCCCCCCCCCCCCCCCCGCCCGGGGGGCGCGCCCCCCCCCCCCCCCCCCCCCCCACCGCCGTGTCCGGACCCCCGCGGGCCTCCGGCCCCGGCCCGCGTCGTCCTGGAACCCGCGTCGTCCTAGAAGAAGACCGACCGGCGCTGCACCAGCAGCTTGTAGAGGGTGTGCTGGATGGTCTCCCGTACCTGGTCGGTCAGGTTGAACACCAGCATCGGGTCCTCGGCCGCCTCCGGCGCGTAGCCGTCCGTCGGGATGGGCTCGCCGAACTGGATCGTCCACTTCGTCGGAAGCGGCACCATGCCCAGCGGACCCAGCCACGGGAAGGTCGGCGTCAGCGGGAAGTACGGGAAGCCCAGCAGCCGCGCCACCGTCTTCGCGTTGCCGACCATCGGGTAGATCTCCTCCGCGCCCACGATGGAGCACGGGACGATCGGCACCCCGGTCTTGAGCGCGGTCGCGACGAAGCCGCCCCGCCCGAAGCGCTGCAGCTTGTAGCGCTCGGAGAAGGGCTTGCCCAGCCCCTTGAAGCCCTCGGGCATCACACCGACGACCTCACCGCGCTCCAGCAGCAACTGCGCGTCCTCCGCACAGGCCAGGGTGTGCCCGGCCTTGCGGGCCAGCTCGTTGACGAGCGGCAGCACGAACACCAGGTCCGCCGCCAGCAGGCGCAGGTGCCGGCCCGCGGGGTGGTGGTCGTGGACGGCGACCTGCATCATCAGCCCGTCCAGCGGCAGCGTCCCGGAGTGGTTGGCCACCACCAGGGCCCCGCCCTCGGCCGGGATGTTCTCGATGCCCTTCACCTCGACCCGGAAGTACGACTCGTACAGCGGCCGGAGCAGCGACATCAGGACCTGGTCGGTGAGCTCCTCGTCGTAGCCGAAGTCGTCGACCTCGTAGTCGCCGGTGATCCGGCGCCGCAGGAAGGCCAGCCCGTGCGCCACCCGGCGCTCCCAGGGCGCGCCCAGCAGCCGGTCCGCCGCCGCGCCGAGGGCCGCCGCCAGCGGGGTGCCCGCAGTGCCGCCGGACTGCCCCTCGGCGCCCTCCGGGGCGGTCCGGGCGCCCTCGGACGCCTCACGGGCACCACCGGTGCCCGGCGCGTCCGCGGAGGCCGTCACGGCGTCCTCGGCGGCGCCGGTCCCCGCCGCGGCGGCCGCGGTCCGCTCCTCGACCGGCAGCGCGGCCACCGGGTTCCCGGTGTCGCCGGCCGCCTTGCCGCGGGCCGCGGCCCGCCCGCGCGAGCGCGGCGTCCCCCTCCGTGTCCGCGTGTCCTCGTCGAA
The DNA here is from genome assembly GCF_042956445.1 of Streptomyces sp. NPDC008238. Taxonomy (NCBI): domain Bacteria; kingdom Bacillati; phylum Actinomycetota; class Actinomycetes; order Kitasatosporales; family Streptomycetaceae; genus Streptomyces; species Streptomyces sp. NPDC008238. The sequence goes on from NZ_JBIBGK010000002.1 coordinate 839,006, forward strand.
CGGGATGACCTTGGCGTCCGCCATGGTGCGGTTCCTCCTCGCAGCAGTGCTCACGAGCTCAGTCCTCGGGGGCCGCCCGCCGGGACCAGCGCGGCGAGCCGGTCGACGGCCTCGGCGAGCCGGTCGGGCGGCAGCAGGCCGGGGCCACGACTGCGGGCGAAGTCGCTGAAGGTCTCGGCGGTGGTGTACTTCGGGGCGAACCCGAGCGTCTCGCGCATCTGCGTGGTGTCCACGACCCTGCCGTGGGTCAGCAGGCGGATCTGCTCGCGCGAGAAGTCGGTGACGCCGGCCGTGCGCAGCATCTGCCCCACCCAGGTGACCGCGGGCAGCAGCACCGGCACCGTGGGCTTGCCCAGCCGCCGCGCGGTCTGCGACAGCAGGAGCACCCCGTCACCGGCGATGTTGAACGTGCCGCTGTTGATCGTCCCGTTGCGCTCGTCCCGCAGGGCCAGTATCAGGACGTCGACGACGTCGTCCTCGTGGACGAACTGCAGCCGCGGGTCGTAGCCGAACACGGTCGGCAGCACCGGCAGCGCGAAGTACTCCGCGAGGGGCGTGTCGGCCCGGGGGCCCAGGATGTTGGCGAACCGCAGAACCGATACGGCAACGTCCGGGCGGCGTCGTGCGAAGCCGCGTACGTAGCCCTCGACTTCGACCGCGTCCTTCGCGAAGCCGCCGCTGGGCAGCGACTTGGGCGGCATGGACTCGGTGAAGACGGCAGGGTCGCGGGGCGCGGAGCCGTAGACGCTCGTGGTGGACTTCACCACCAGGCGGCGGACCGTCGGGGCCTTCTGGCACGCGCCGAGCAGCTGCATCGTGCCGATGACGTTGGTCTCCTTGACCGCGGTCCGGCTGCTGCGGCCCGGCAGGGTGCCGCTGACGTCCATGTGGACCACCGTGTCCACCGAGTGCTCCGCCAGCACCTTCGCGATCATCGGGTGCCTGATGTCGGCACGGACGAACTCGGCACCGCCCAGTTGGTGCGTGGGCGGCATCGTGTCGACGGCGATCACCCGGTCGACGTCGGGGTCGCGCATCACACGTCGTACCAGCCGGCCGCCGAGCCGGCGGGCTGCTCCGGTCACCAGCACCACTTTGCCCAAGATCAGCGCCTTCCCTCGCACCGCATGTACGCACCGTATCGGTTCGATGTTGCGCCGTGATGACACCCGGACGTACGAGCACCGTCAAGGGGGCACGGCCCGCCGGCCCCCGGGAACGCCACTGCCCTCCCGCCCCCACGGTCCGTGGGGGCGGGAGGGCAGCGAGGTGCGACGCGTAGCTCGCTTACTTCTTGTTGCGACGCTGCACACGCGTACGCTTCAGCAGCTTGCGGTGCTTCTTCTTGGCCATACGCTTGCGCCGCTTCTTGATGACAGAGCCCACGACTACCCTCGCTTCGTTTTCACTCGGTGCGGGGCGTCCGAGCCCACACGACCTACGTCGGCACAGCCTACCCGTCCGCAAGCGCCGAGCAGAAACCGAGGCGGTCGTCAGGCAGTTTCCCCCACCCCCACGTAGGACTCCCGAAGATAGTCATGGACGGCCTGCTCCGGGACCCGGAAGGACCTCCCCACCCGGATCGCCGGCAGATGACCGCTGTGCACCAGCCGGTACACGGTCATCTTGGACACTCGCATCACCGCGGCGACCTCTGCCACGGTCAGGAACACGACCTCGTTGAGAGGCCTCTCGCTTGAAGCCATGACACACCTGAACCTTCCGCACATGACGGGCACCGGCTTCCCCTCCGGTGACTCCCTCTCGCACGTGCGCTCCTCCCCAGATTAGGTGCGGGTGATGCAAGTGGGGAAGAGGAGTAGCGATCGGTTGACTACTGTGACAGACACGCTCGATTGAGTACATAGCGCGTAAGCGGTCGGTAGTAATCGGACCGCACAGCGTCATCAAGCGGAACCGCGACCGAGACCCTGCCCTCCGTCTCCGCGACGAACACCGCCGGGTCGTCCGAATCGGCCAGTCCGATGGCCTCGATGCCCAGCTGACCTGCTCCGCAGACCCAGCCGTGGTCTCCCACCACGAGGCTCGGCAGCAGCCCCCCGCGTCCTGCCGCACCCGCCAGCGCGGCCCGAACCGGGAGCGGGGAGTGCGTGTGTACCGCCGGCGCACCACGGGCGCCCCCACCCGGCGCATCCCGGACCGTCGCGACGCCCCCTACGTACCAGAGGTTGTACGTGCGTAGGCCGAATCGGGTCGCCATGTCGATACATCGGCCATGCGATGGGGTGAGGACGGGACATCCCGCCGCCGACAGGGCGGCCGCCAATCCGGCGTAGAACCCGAGCAGCCGATGCGGGTGACCAGTACCGATGAGGACGGGCTCCCTGCGCTGGGCGGCCTCCCCCAGCCGTACGGCGAAGGCCTCCAGCCCCGCGAGCGTACGGTCCGGGTCGATCACATCCTGCCCGGAAGTGTGCCCCGGGTCAGGCGAAACCCCACATCGGTCGGCCATCAACCGCAGGAGACCGGTCTGTGTCCAGGGCCGCGCCGGCTCCAGCCCCAGCGTCTGCCGCGGATCGCCCGCCACGAAGAGCCGGTAGCTGCGCAGGCTCTTCTCCCGCGGTGTCGTCACGACCCCCGCGATCCCCGCCCCCACCAGATGCGCGCGCAGCGCGGCAACAGTCACCACGCAGCGATGGTGGCCGTCCCCGCCCGCCCACGTGCCGGAACGGCCCGAACATCACTCCCGAGGGGCGGTTGTTCGGGTCGGCGCCCCCGGTGGGGCCCTCCGTACAATGCAGGCATACCGCGCGACAGCGAGGGGAGGTCCGCCGTGGCCGACACCTCCGCCGGCGCCGGCGGGTTCGACTACGTCGTGGTGGGGGCGGGTACCGCGGGCTGTGTGCTCGCCGCCCGCCTCTCCGAGGACGACGCGGCCCGCGTACTGCTCCTCGAGGCCGGCGCGGCCGACCACCCCCCGGAGGTCTCCGTCCCGGCGGCCTGGCCGGGCCTGCTCGGCACCTCCCTCGACTGGGCGGACCGCACCGTGCCGCAGACCGAGACCGGCCTCACCGTCCCGTGGCCCCGCGGCCGCGTCCTGGGCGGCAGCTCGGCCGTCAACGCCATGAACTTCCTGCGCGGCCACCGCTCCGGCTACGACGCCTGGACCGCCGAGGGCGCCGACGGCTGGGGCTGGGACGACCTGCTGCCCTTCTTCCGCCGCAGCGAGGACCTCACCGGCGTCCCGGACCGCGACCCGCGCCTGCGCGGCACGGACGGCCCGCTGCGGGTCGGCCCCGCCGCCGAACGCCACCCGGTCGCACGGGACTTCCTGCGCGCCGCGCTCGGCACCGGCCACCCCCGGGCGCACGACCTCGCCGGCGGCCTGGAGGAGGGTTTCGGCTGGGGCGACCTCAGCATCGCCGACGGCGTACGCCAGGACGCCGCCACCGCCTACCTGCGCCCCGTACTGCACCGGCCGGGCCTGCACGTGGTGACCGGGGCCCTCGCGCACCGGGTCCTCCTGGCCGGCGGCCGCTGCACGGGCGTGGAGTACACCGTCGACGGGCAGCCGCGCACCGCCCACTGCTCCCCCTCGGGGCAGGTCGTCCTGACCGCGGGCGCGGTCGGCACCCCCCAGGTGCTGATGCTCTCCGGCATCGGCCCCCGCAACCACCTGCGCCACTGGGGCATCCCCACCGCCGTGCACCTGCCCGGCGTCGGCTCCCACCTGCTGGACCACGTGCTCTCCGGCGTCGTCGTACGCTCCCCCAGACCCGTCCCGCCGGGCGCCAACGGCCACGGCGAGGTCCAGGGTCTGATCCGCACCCGGCCCGACGCACCGGGCCCCGACGTGCAGTTGCAGGTCGTCGACGTACCGGTCCGCGAGGAGAGCCTGCCCGGGCCCGCCGCCGGCGAGGGCTGGACGGTCATGGTCGCCCTCATGGCGCCGTACGGCCACGGAACGGTCCGGCTCTCCGGCACCGCCCCCGGCGCGCCTCCGCTGATCGACCCCCGCTACTACGCCGACGTCCGCGACCTCGACACCATGGCGCGGGGCCTGGACGCGGCGCGGGAGATCGCCGCCGACCCCGCGCTGGCCGACTGGTACGGCGAGGAGGTCCTCCCCGGCCCGGACACCACCGGCGCGACGGAGCTGCGCGCCTACCTCCGCCGCAACCTGCGCTCCTACAACCACTACGCCGGCACCTGCCGCATCGGCACCGACGCCTACGCCGTCGTCGACCCCCAGTTGCGGGTACGCGGCGTCGACGGCCTGCGCGTGGCCGACGCGTCCGTGATGCCGGCCCCGGTCTCGGCGAACACCAACGCCACCGTCCACGCCATCGCCGAACGGGCCGCGGAACTACTGCGCAACGGCGCCTGACCGCGCCTGACCCGCCTCCCCGCGGGAACGCGCCCTGCCCGGGAAGGGCTCAGGGCAGCAGCCCGTGCAACGGGAAGACCGCCCGCCGGGTCGCCAGGATCGCCTGGTCCAGCCGGTCCGCCGGGTCGTACCCCGCGTCGTGGAAACCGGTGAACGCCGCGTCCCGCCCGTCCGTCATCCGCAGCGGCCCCATCTGCCGCGTCCTGCGGTACACCTCCGCCCGCCACTCCTCGGGCGTCGCCGTCTCCGGCGCGACCGGCCGCCCTGCGGCGATGCCCACCAGGTGCGTCCACGTCCGGGGCACCACGTCCACCACTGCGTAGCCGCCACCGCCCAGGGCGACCCAGCGGCCCCCGGCGTGCTCGTGCGCCAGGCCGTGCAGCGCCTCCGCCACGGCCCGCTGCGCGTCCAGGCTCACCGCGAGGTGCGCCAGCGGGTCCTCGAAGTGCGTGTCCGCGCCGTGCTGGGTCACCAGCGCCTGCGGCCGGAACGACGCCAGCAGCTCCGGGACGACCGCGTCGAACGCCCGCAGCCAGCCCTCGTCCCCGGTGCCGGCCGGCAGCGCGACGTTCACCGCGCCCCCCTCCGCGGCCGCGCCGCCGGTCTCCTCCGGCCAGCCGGTCTGCGGGAAGAGCGTGCGGGGGTGCTCGTGCAGCGAGATCGTCAGCACGCGCGGGTCGTCCCAGAACGCCGTCTGGACGCCGTCCCCGTGGTGCACGTCCACGTCCACGTACGCGACGCGCTCCGCGCCCAGCTCCAGCAGCCGGGCGACGGCCAGCGCGGCGTCGTTGTACACGCAGAAGCCCGAGGCCATCCCGGGCATCGCGTGGTGCAGCCCGCCCGCGAAGTTCACCGCGTGCGACACCTCGCCCCGCCACACCGCCTCGGCGGCCCCGACCGACTGGCCCGCGATGAGCGCCGAGACCTCGTGCATGCCCTCGAACGCCGGGGTGTCCTCGGTGCCGAGGCCGTACGCCAGTTCCGTCATGCCCTTGGGGTCGGCGGAGGCGCGGCGCACCGCCGCCACGTACTCCGCGTCGTGCACCAGGCGCAGCGTCGAGTCGCCGGCCACGGGGGCGGCGGTGACCGTGACCGCCCGGTCGAGTCCGAGGGACCGGACCAGCCCCATGGTCAGCGCGAGCCGCACCGGGTCCATCGGGTGGCCGCGACCGAAGTCATAGCCCGTTACCTGCTCGTCCCACATCAGCTGTGCGCGGCCGCTCATGGTCGACACCGTATCGGGCGGGGTCCGCCCCGAACGAGCGGGCGTACAGCACCGTCGCCGCCACCAGCACCATCGGCACCAGCATCGCCCCCCGGTAGCTCCAGGCGTCGCCGAGTGCGCCCACCAGGGGGGAACCGACGAGGAAACCGACGTAGTTGAAGATGTTGAGCCGCGCGATCGCGGTGTCCGACGCCCCCGGGAAGAGCCGCCCGGCGGCCGCGAACGTCTGCGGCACGATCACGCACAGCCCGAGCCCCAGCAGCGTGAACCCGGCCATCCCGGCCCACGCGCCCGGCGCGGCCGCGACCACCGCGAAGCCCGCCGCCGCCAGCAGCGCGCCGGCCCGCACCACCGCGGCCGCCCCGAAGCGCCGCACACCGAGGTCCCCGACCGAACGGCCCAGGAGGGTGGTGACCATGTAGACGTTGTACGGGACGGTGGCCAGCTGCTCCGAGCCGCCGAGCACGTCCTGCAGGTACTTCGCGCTCCAGTTGGAGACGGTGGAGTCGCCGATGTACGCGAACGCCATCACCAGGCAGAGCGGGAGCAGCAACCGCATCGCCACCGGCGCCGCGACCGGTGCGTCCGGGCCGTCCTGGACCTGCGCCTCCGCCCTCCGGTCGACGTACCAGCGACTGGCCACCAGCGTCAGCGGGATCAGCACCCCCACCACCGGCCCGTACAGCACCGCCAGCGACAGGTGCCAGTGCGCCCCCGCCCAGGCCAGCGACGCCCCCAGGATGCCGCCGAAGCTGTACGCGGCGTGGAAGCCCAGCATGATGCTGCGCCCGTACGCGCGCTGCAGGCTCACCCCGAGCATGTTCATGGACGCGTCCAGGGCGCCGACGCATATCCCGAACACGGCCAACGCCGCCGCCAGTTGCCACAGCGCGCTCCCGGCACCGGCGCCCAGCAGCGCCAGGCACACCACCGGCTGCACCCAGCGCAGCACCACGCTCGGCCGCACCCGCTTGACCAGGTGCTCGGTGGCGACGCTCCCGACGCCCGCCAGCACGGGCACCGCGGCCAGGAACGCGGGCAGCAGCGCGTCACTGACGCCGTAACGGTCCTGCAGGGCCGGGATCCGGGTCACCAGCAGCGCGAAGGCCGCCCCCTGCGCGAAGAAACCGACGGCCAACGAGGCCCGTCCGTGGCGCAAACCGCCGTCGATGCCGTCCATGAGCGTGCAGCGTAGGGCCGCACGCTACGCACGGGTAGGGAGATCACACGAAGAGTTTCCCGGGCAGCTCGGCCATGTCCGCGAACAGCTCCCGCGCCCCGGCCAGCTTCTCCGCAGGCGTCATCGCCGTGAACGCGTACGCGTCCATCCCGGCCGCCACCGCCGCCCGCACCCCGAGCGGGCTGTCCTCCACCACGGCGCACCGCTCCGGCGCCATACCCATCGTGCGCGCCGCGTGCAAGAACAGGTCCGGCGCCGGCTTCCCCCGCCCGACGTCCTGCGAGCTGAAGATCCGCTCCTCACCGAAGTACCCGTACAGTTCGGTCTTCTTGAGCGCCACCCGGATCCGCTCGTGGCTCCCGGAGGACGCCACGCAGAACGGCACCCCGTCCGCCGCCAGCTTCCCCAGCACGATCGCCACGCCCGACACCGGCTGCAGTTCACGCCGGAAGCCCTCGAAGACCCGCGCGTAGTAGGTCGCGTCGAAGTCCTCCGGCAGCCGTTGCCCCGTGCGCTCCGCCACCAGGTCGTGGACGCGGTGCATCGCGGCGCCCATGTAGTCGCGCACGGACTCCTCGTACGTGGTGGGGTGGCCCAGCTCCGTCAGCAGGCCGGCCAGGATGCGGTTGGAGAGCGGCTCGCTGTCCACGAGCACGCCGTCGTTGTCGAAGATGACCAGGTCGTAGCGCACCGCCCCACTGTAGTCGGGCACACGATCCGGCCCTGCGGGTGGTGAACGCAAAAATGCCCCGGCTCCCGAGTGATTAAACTCGGGAGCCGGGGCTCAATATTTGTTCGGCGGCGTCCTACTCTCCCACAGGGTCCCCCCTGCAGTACCATCGGCGCTGAAAGGCTTAGCTTCCGGGTTCGGAATGTAACCGGGCGTTTCCCTAACGCTATGACCACCGAAACACTATGAAACCATACGAACCAACGGTTCGTTGTTTCAGAACTACACAGTGGACGCGAGCAACCTATGGACAAGCCCTCGGCTTATTAGTACCGGTCAGCTCCACCCATTACTGGGCTTCCACATCCGGCCTATCAACCCAGTCGTCTACTGGGAGCCTTAA
>NZ_JBIBGK010000003.1:0-91735 GCF_042956445.1 Streptomyces sp. NPDC008238
AATGTCTTCACGAGAGCGGCACCATCGGGAGGAATAATCCCGACGTGCCCAGCGTCCTCGCTGTGTTTTTCTTCAAAGGAACCTCGCCCCAGACCGTACGGTCCGGAGACGGGGTATCAACATATCTGGCGTTGACTTTTGGCACGCTGTTGAGTTCTCAAGGAACGGAAGCTTCCTTCGAGACCGTTTCACCGGCCCCTCCGGGCTTTCCCTTCGTTGTCTCCAGCTTAGCAGATCCGATTTCCTTCTCTGCCACCCTCTGGAGGGGGTTCGCCTTCGGGCTTTCGCTTTCCGGCTTTTCCGACTCTATCAGACCGTTTCCGGGCTGATCCCCAGTCAGCGGGGCTTGTCATCGCGGCTGTTGGGCCGTTCCGACCGGTGAGACATTAGCGGATCGGTGGCGCCCGATGCCAATCGAGCAATTCCTTCGATCCTCATTCCGAAAAACGCACACACGAACGAGACGACACATGGCCGTTCATCGAGTGGGTCCTGCGGGATGGCTGCCCGGGGCCGGCCGGAGCCGGTGTTCACCGGCGGGCAACTCGGAGAACATTACGGATCCCCCGTACGTCTGTCAAACCAGGGCAGGGGGGTCAGTCGAGGTCCTTCAGGCGGCCGCCGGCATCCGGCTGCGCGGCCTCGACCCGGCGGAGGAGTCGGGTCAGCAGGTCACCGAGGCCGGTGCGTTCGTCGGGGGCGAGGTCCTGGAGGAGGTCCGCCTCGAAGACGGAGGCCATCCGCATCGTCTCCAGCCACTTGCTGCGGCCGAGGTCGGTGAGCTCGACGATGACGCGGACGCGGTTGCTCTCGTCGCGCTCCCGGGTGACGAGTCCCTCCGAGACCATGCGGTCGATGCGGTGGGTCATGGCCGCGGGGGTGAGGCCGAGCCGCTTCGCGAGGTCTCCGGGGCCGAGGCGGTACGGACGGCCCACGACCACAAGGGCCTTGAGGACCTCCCACTCGGCGCTGGTGATGCCGACCGCCGACAGGTGCCGGCTGTAACCCACGTTCATACGGCGGTTGAGCCTGCCCAGGGCCGTGACGATCTTCTCGACCTGGGGGTCCACCTCGGGGTATTCGCGCTGGTAGATCGCGATCTGCTCGTCGAGGTCCAGCTCCTGCGGGGTGCCGGCAGGGCCGTCGGATGCGCTCGTCATGGCAGGAGTGTCCCACGAAACTCATTGGCCCTAAAGACTTCCGGCATGTACTGTTTAGCTTCGAAGTTTAAAGTTGAAGTCTTCAAGTTCGAGTACTACTGACCTAAGGGGTGAGTGTGACCACCGCGATGGGCGCCGCGCTGCGCCGGATCCAGCTGGGCAACGCGCTGAGCGCGTTCGGCAACGGCTTCACCGTCCCGTTCCTGTTCGTCTACGTGGCGCAGGTCCGGGACCTGGGAGCGGGCACGGCGGGTGTCGTGCTGTCCGCCTTCGCCGTGGCGGCGCTCGCCGTGCTGCCGTTCACCGGCCGGACGATCGACCGGAGCGGCCCGCTGCCCGTGCTGCTGGCCGGTGCGTTCGCGGCGGCGGTGGGCTCTATGGGCTTCGGGCTCGTGTCGAGCGCTCCCCTGGTGATCGCCGCGTCCGCGGTGATGGGCGCGGGCTTCGCCGTGATGCAGCCGGCGCTGGCCACGCTCATCGTGTGGTGCTCCACGCCGAGGACCCGGTCGCGGGCCTTCGCGACGCAGTTCTTCCTGAGCAACCTCGGGCTGGGGGTCGGTGGTCTGCTGGGCGGGCTGCTGGTGGACACCTCGCGCCCGGGCTCCTTCACGCTGCTGTTCTCGATCGAGGCCGCGATGTTCGTGGTGCTCGGTGTCGTCGCGGCCTCCGTGCGGCTGCCGAGGGCGACGCGCCTGGAGGCGGCGCCCGCGGACAAGGCCGCCGGGGGCTGGCGCGCGCTGTTCGCCGACCGGGCGATGGTGCAGTTGTGCGTGCTGGGCGGGGTGCTGTTCTTCGCCTGCTACGGGCAGTTCGAGTCGGGGCTGTCGGCGTACGCCGTCGAGGTGACCAAGGTGTCGCCGGCGACGCTGGGCATCGCCCTCGCGGCGAACACCGCGGCGATCGTGGTGGCGCAGTTCCTCATCCTGCGGCCGGTGGAGCGCCGGCGGCGCAGCCGGGTGATCGCGGCGGTCGGCCTGCTGTGGGCGCTGGCGTGGGTGGTCGCCGGGCTGTCCGGGCTGACGGGCTCGGCGCACGGGACCGCGACGGCGATGCTCATCGCCACGTACGCGCTGTTCGGGCTCGGTGAGGCGATGCTGTCGCCGACGGTCGCGCCGCTGGTGGCGGACATGGCGCCGGAGCGGATGGTCGGCCAGTACAACTCGGCGTTCGCGCTGGTGAAGCAGCTGGCGCTGGCCGTGGGGCCGGCGGTCGGCGGGCTGATGGCGGGCAGCGGGATGTACGCCGAGTACATCGTGATGCTGGTCGCGTGCTCGCTGGCGGTCAGCGTGCTGTCGGTGCGGCTGGGCCGGCGCCTGACGGCCAGTCAGGACGCACCGATGCGGGAGCCCGTGCTCGCCGCGTGATGCCCCCTCAGGTGGGGAGCGCGAACTCGCACCACACCGCCTTGCCGCCGCCGGGGGTCCGGCGGGATCCCCAGGCGGAGGTGATGGTGGCGATGATGGAGATGCCCCGGCCGGCCTCGTCGGCCGGTTCGGCGCGCCGGCGGCGCGGCAGGTGGTCGTCGCCGTCGGTGACCTCGATGATCAGGCGCCGGTCGGTGCGGCGCAGTCGCAGCCGCATGGGCGGGACGCCGTGCTGGAGGGAGTTCGCGACCAGTTCGCTGGCCGCGAGGACGCCGAGGTCGACGAGTTCCACGGGGAAGCGCCAGGAGGTCAGCACGCCCTGGGCGAAGGCGCGGGCGCGGGGGGCCGCCTCGATGCCGCCGAGCAGTTCCAGGGAGGCGTTGCGGAACAGCTCGGAGTCGTTGCCCTCGCGCTGCGGGTACTGCATGACGAGCACGGCGACGTCGTCGGCGTGCTCCGAGGTGACGCCGAGGGCGCGCAGCAGGCGGTCGCAGATGACCTGGGGGCTGCCGGTGGCGCCGCCGACGGCGTTCATCAGGGCGGAGACGCCCTCGTCGATGTCCTCGCCGCGGCGCTCGATGAGTCCGTCGGTGTAGAGCACGGCGGTGGCGCCCGGCCCGAGGGGGATGGAGCCGGAGGTGTGGACCCAGCCGCCGGTGCCCAGCGGCGGTCCGGTGGGCTCGTCGGCGCGGCGGACGGTGCCGTCGGCGTCGCGGACGACGATCGGCAGGTGGCCGGCGGAGGCGTAGGACAGCCGGCCCTCGCTGGGGTCGTGGACGGCGTAGACGCAGGTGGCGATCTGGGTGGCGTCGATCTCGGCGGCGAGGCCGTCGAGGAGCTGGATGACCTCGTGCGGGGGCAGGTCGAGGCGGGCGTAGGCGCGGACCGCGGTGCGGAGCTGGCCCATGACGGCGGCGGCGCGCACGCCTCTGCCCATCACGTCGCCGATGACGAGGGCGGTGCGGCCGGCGCCGAGGGTGATGACGTCGTACCAGTCGCCGCCGACGGCGGCGTCGGTGCCGCCGGGCTGGTAGGTGGCGGCGACGCGCAGGTCGTCGGGCTGTTCGAGTTCCTGGGGGAGCAGGCTGCGCTGCAGCGTGACGGCGGTCGCGTGGAGGCGGCGCTCGCTCTCGCGCAGACGTTCCGCGGCCTGCACCTGGTCGGTGACGTCGGTGGCGAAGACCAGGACGCCGCCGGTGTCGCCGCCGTCCTTCACCGGGACGGGGCTGCAGGTGAGGGTGAAGTAACCCTGACGGGTGGCGGTGGCGACCTTGCGGGCCTTGACGGTGCGCGGTTTGCCGCTGCGGAGGACCTGGTCCATCAGCGGGAGCAGGCCGAGTTCGGCGAGTTCGGGCAGGGACTCGCGGGCGGGCTCCCCGGGGGTGCGGGGGCCAAAGACCTCGGTCCAGGACCCGTTGACGTACCCGAGGTGGTGGCTGGGCCCGTGCGTGACCGCGATGAGGGCGGGCAGCCGGCCCAGCACCTCGCGTACGGGGAGGGCGTCGAGGGTGTGCGCCGGCGCGTCGGGGTGCTCGGCGGCCTCGCCACGCGCCGCGGGGACCGCTCCGCCGGACGGGGGTTCGGCACCGGCGGCCGCCGCCTGGGCATTGCGTCGTTGTGTTCCGGGGAGCCGGGCGCTCCAACGCGTGAGGTTCAAACGTCCGATTCCTCGTATTTGTCACTCTTTGCAGGTGCTGACGCACGCTTGGTCACGGGTCCAGTGTGGCCGACCCACCGCTCCGGGGGAATCGGCCACCGCATCCGCACTGGCGGTCAGGGCGCGTCGGGCTTGCGTCCGGTCTCCGCGGCGAGCTCGAACTCGGCGCGGGGGTTCTCCAGCGAGCCGAGCGAGACGATCTCCCGTTTGAAGAGCCCGGACAGGACCCATTCGGCCAGGATGCGCGCCTTGCGGTTGAAGGTGGGCATCCGGCTGAGGTGGTACGCGCGGTGCATGAACCAGGCGGGATAGCCCTTGAGTTTGCGCCCGTAGACCTGCGCCACGCCCTTGTGGAGACCGAGCGAGGCGACCGAGCCCACGTACTCGTGACGGTAGTCGGTCAGGGGCTCGCCGCGCAGGCTCGCGACGATGTTGTCGGCCAGGACGCGGGCCTGGCGCAGGGCGTGCTGGGCGTTGGGCGCGTAGACCGCCCCGGGGTCGTCGGAGGTGAGGTCCGGGACGGCGGCGGCGTCGCCGGCGGCCCAGGCCCCCTCGGTGCCGGCGATCCGCAGGTCCGCGGTGCACGTGATCCGGCCACGGCCGTTCAGGGGCAGGTCGGTGCGGGACAGCACGGGGTGCGGTTTGACGCCGGCCGTCCACACCAGCGTGCGGGTCGGCAGGCGGGAGCCGTCGTCGAGCACGGCGACGCGGTTCTCGACGGACTCCAGCCGGGTGTTCAGGCGGATGTCGACGTTGCGGCCGCGCAGCTCGCGGACGGCGTACGTGCCCATCTCCTCGCCGATCTCGGGGAGGATGCGGCCGGTGGCCTCGACGAGGATCCACCTCAGGTCGTCGGCCTCGACGTTGTGGTAATAGCGCACGGCGTAGCGGGCCATGTCCTCCAGCTCGCCGAGGGCCTCCACGCCCGCGTAGCCGCCGCCGACGAAGACGAAGGTCAGGGCCGCGTCGCGGACCTCGACGTCGCGGGTGGAGGAGGCGATGTCGAGCTGCTCCAGGACGTGGTTGCGCAGCCCGACGGCCTCCTCGACGGTCTTGAAGCCGATGCCGTGCTCGGCGAGGCCGGGGATGGGCAGGGTGCGGGAGACCGAGCCGGGGGCCAGCACCAGGTGGTCGTACGGCAGCTCCAGCGCGGCGGAGCCCTCCTCCTCGGAGGCGAGGGTGGTGAGCGTGGCGACCCGCTTGCCGTGGTCGATGCGCCGCGCCTCGCCGACGACCAGCGTGCAGCGGTCCAGGACCCGGCGCAGGGGCACCACGACGTGGCGGGGCGAGATGGATCCGGCCGCGGCCTCGGGCAGGAAGGGCTGGTAGGTCATGTAGGGCTGCGGGTCGACCACGACGATTTCCGCCTCGTCGTGTTTCAGCCTGCGTTGCAGCCGCAAAGCGGTGTACATGCCCACATAACCGCCGCCGACGACCAGGATGCGCGGAATCCCGGATTCTTCTGCCGCGCCGGACGGCCCTTTGAGTGCTGCCATCGTCCCATGAGGCAATGACCCATCGGTGTTTGTCCACAGGGCGTACGGCAATGAATGGCCGAATCCTGTTCCCCGGCAGGTCACGGGCGGGTTGCTGACCGGTCTGAAGTGCCGGGAAGGAGAATCGGCGGCCCCGGTACTCCGATCGTGGGCGGGCTCCCCCTTCATTCTTGACCGGGGCTCAACTATGTTCGTATCCCGCCGGGGTGCACGCGCGGCGCCGTCCGCCGCCGCCCGGCGATCATGGGGTGGGGAGTCTCCGGGGGGAGACGCGATCAACCGGGGGATACACATATGCATATCCAGGACTCTCAGTGGGCGATGACCGCTACCGTCAGCGGCCATCCGGATACGGGCGTGAGGGGCGGCGGGAGCCGTACGTCCCCGCTGCGCGTGGACGCGCAGCGCAACCTCGAGCACGTCCTGCGGGCCGCCCGCGAGGTCTTCGGCGAGCTGGGCTACGGCGCGCCGATGGAGGACGTGGCACGACGGGCCCGGGTGGGCGTCGGCACCGTCTACCGGCGCTTCCCCAGCAAGGACGTGCTGGTACGCCGGATAGCCGAGGAGGAGACGGCACGGCTGACGGAGCAGGCGCGTTCTGCCCTGGGCCAGGAGGAGGAGGCCTGGTCGGCGCTGTCGCGCTTCCTGCGCACGTCGGTGGCCTCCGGCGCCGGGCGGCTGCTGCCGCCGCAGGTGCTGCAGGTGCAGCCGGCCGGCGCCTCCGACGGGACGCGTGTGCCGCAGCAGCGGGGCGGGGCCGACGACATCGCGTCGGGCGCCGGGATAGCCACGCTGCTGGACGTCGTCGGGCAGCTGGTGGAGCGGGCGCGGGCGGCCGGCGAGCTGCGCGCGGACGTGTCGGTGGCCGACGTGCTGCTGGTGATCGCCACCTCCGCGCCGTCACTGCCGGATCCGGCCCAACAGGCCGCCGCCTCGGCCCGGTTGCTCGACATCCTGCTGGAGGGGCTGCGCTCCCGTCCGGGCGCGTGAGGCTGACCCGTACAGGTGATGACCCGCGTCCGGAGGGTGAAACTCCCCGGACGGGTGGTTCTGGTGCTTGACAGGTCGCCGGACGGTACGGGTGTGCCACGCTTACGCCCGTGGATGAAGGAAACGGGGAGTCCGGTCCGCCTGCGGAGGCTGGGGCGGACTCCGGTGGGGGCCCGCCGTCCGGCCGTGTACCGGGGCAGCGGGAGCCGCTCGAGGAACGCCCTCCGGAGGCCGCGGACGCCCCCGGCGCGGAGCTGTCCGACGCCGACCTGGTCGCCCGTGTGCGCGGCGGCGACGACAGCGCGTACGAGGAGCTGTACCGGCGGCACGTGGCGGCCGTCCGGCGCTACGCGCGCGGCTGCTGCCGTGACCGGCACACCGCGGAGGACCTGACCGGCGAGGTCTTCGCCCGTACCCTGCAGGCGATCCGCGGCGGCAGCGGTCCGGACGCCGCGGTGCGCGCCTACCTGCTGACCACGGTGCGGCGGGTGGCCGCGTCCTGGGGCACCACCGCCAAGCGGGAGCAACTGGTCGACGACTTCGCGGTGTTCGCGGTCACGTCGGCCGGCGCCGCGGCGGCCGAGGGCACCCAGGAGCTGGGTGCGGACGTGCGCGCCATGCACGAGGCGGAACGCTCGCTCGCCGTCCAGGCCTTCCGTACCCTCCCCGAGCGCTGGCAGGCGGTGCTGTGGCACACCGCGGTCGAGGAGGAGTCGCCCAGCAAGATCGCGCCGCTGCTCGGGCTGACCGCCAACGCCACGGCCGTCCTGGCGCACCGGGCCCGCGAGGGACTGCGCCAGGCCTACCTGCAGGCGCACGTGTCGTCCTCGCTGACCGCCGAGGGGGCCTGCGCCCGCTACGCGGACCGGCTCGGCGCGCACGCCCGCGGCGGTCTGCGGATGCGGGCCGACCGGGAACTGCGCAAGCACCTGGAGGAATGCGCCAAGTGCCGCCTGGCGGCGGCGGAGCTGGCGGACGTGAACGCGGCGCTCAAGGGGCTGCTGCCGGTCGCGGTCGTCGGCTGGTTCGGCGCCGCGTACGCGGCGAAGGCGGCGGGCATCGCCGCGGGCGGTGCGGCGGCCGGTGCCGGCGCGGGCGCCGCGGCCACCGCCGCTTCGGGCGGCTCGGGCAGTGGCGCCGCGGCGGGTGCCGGTGGTGCCGCGGCCGCCGAGGGGGCCGCCGCGCCGGTGAAGATCGCGGTGGCCGCGGGGCTCGCGCTCGCCGCGGCCGGCGCCGTGGTGGCGATCGCCCTGACCGGGGACGACAGCACCCCGCAGCCGCAGGCGGAGAGCAGGCCCTCGGCCGCGCCGGCCGTACCGGCGCCGCCGCCCACGCCCACCCCCTCGCCGCCCCGGCGTTCCCCCGCGCCGAGCCCGACCCCGTCCGTGCGGACCCCGGTACGGGCCGTCCCCCAGGCGCCCACGCCTCCGGCACGTCCCGTCGAGGAAGCGGCGCCCACGCCCGCCGCGCCGAGCGCGCCGCCGCCCAGCCGTACCACGGAGCCCACACCCACGCCCACCCCGACGCCGACACCGGTGCCCGAGCCGGTGGTCTACCGGCTGAGCGGGCTCGGGTACGACGCCGTCGGCACCGCGGACCGGCCCACGATCCGGCTCGGCGACTGGGTCTGGCGGCGCTGGGGCCTCGGCATCGACGGCACGCGCTACCCCGACGGCGTCACGGTCGGCGCGCCGGCCTCCGTCACCATCGACCTCAACCGCTCCTGCACCGCCTTCGACGCCGTCGTCGGCATCGACGACCTCGCGCTGGGCTTCGGCGCGGCCCGCTTCTCGGTCCACGGCGACCACGGCCGGCTGTGGCGCTCCGAGGTGCTGCGCGGCGGTGACCCCGGCGTGCCGGTGCACGTGCCGATCGCCGGCAACCGCAGCATCCGGCTGACGGTCGAGCCGACGCGCAGGTTCCACGTGGTGAACGTCGCGGACTGGGCGCTGTCGAGGATCAGCTGCGGCTGAGCCGTCGCCGCGGCTCCCCGCCGGTTCAGCCGGCGGGGACCTCGCACGCGCCGTCGGCGCACGCGTCCGCCGCGGGGGCGGCCGGCACGGCACCGGTCTCCTGGGCGACCTGCTCCAGCACGCGCAGGAAGGTCGAGGACTCCTGGCCGCCCTGAACCGCCCACTTGCCCTCGAAGACGAAGGTCGGGACGGCGTTCACCCCGATCCGGCGGGCGTCGTCGATCTCGGCGAGCACCTCCGCGAGGCCCTCGTCGGAGGCCAGGAACGCCGCGGCACGGTCGCGGTCGAGGCCGGCCCCGGCGGCGAGCGCGGCCAGGGTGTCGCGGTCGCCGACGTCGGCGCCCTCCGCGAAGTGGGCCACGAGCAGCCGGTCCTTGAGCGCGGCCTGCTCACGGGCGCCGTAGGCGTTCAGGGCGTGCCACAGCAGGCGGTGGGCGAGCAGGGTGTTGTTCTCGATGGCGCGGTCGAAGTCGAAGGCCAGGCCCTCGGCGCGGCCGAGCTCCTCCAGCCGGGCGTCCATCGCCCCGGACTGCGGACCGTAGCGCTCGTTGAGGTAGGCGCGGTGCGGCTCGGGGGTCTCGGACTTGTCGGGGACGAGCTGGAAGGGACGGTAGACCACCTCGACCAGGTCGGCCTGGGGGAAGGCGGCCAGCGCCCGCTCGAAACGGCGCTTGCCGACGTAGCACCAGGGGCAGGCGATGTCGCTGTAGATCTCGACCTTCATGCTCTCTCCGTCACCGAATCCGTCAGTTGAAGTCCTCAAGGACGCAACGAAGGGCCCGCCCCCGGCCATTCCCCGGCCATCCGGTCCACACCGCGCGGTCAGGCCGTCGCGCCGGCCAGCAGCGCGTACGCGCCCTCGCCGCCCAGGTCCCGGCCGGCGGCGCGGGCCCGCTCGTACGGCCCGTCCCCCAGCGCGGCCCGGGCCGCCGCCTCGGCGGCGCGCACCCCCTCCTCCTCCGGGACCGGACGCGGCAGACCCGCCCGCAGTCCGTCGGCCGCCCCGTGCAGCCGGGCGGCCCGCCCGGGATCGCCGACGGCGACCAGCACCTCGGCGGCGTCCTCGACCACCGCCGCCAGTCGCGGTTCGGCGCAGAAGCCGTCGAGCCCCGTACGCAGCGCCTCCGCGAACCCGGCCAGGGCGCCCGCCCTGTCGCCCTCGGCGGCGGCCACCCGGGCCGAGAGGCCCGCCACGAGCAGCTCGAAGTCCGGCGGCGGCGTGCCCAGGCGGCCCTCTCCGCGGGCGAGTTCGACCAGCTCGCGGGCCCCGCCGACCTCACCGCGGCGCAGCAGGATCGTCGCCAGCAACGCCCGGACGTAGGCGCGGGCGTCCCACAAGCCGTACTGCTCGGCCTCCTCACCGGCCCGGCGCAGCAGCCTCTCGGCCCCTTCGTCGTCACCCTCCCGGTGGGCCAGTTCGCCCAGCCGGGAACGGACGAAGATGCCCTCCACGTGGGCACCCAGCTCGGCGCCGAGCCGCAGCGCCTCCTCCAGGTCCGCGCGGGCCGCGGGGTAGTCGCCGTACGCCAGCGCCATCTCGGCGCCGGCCTCGCAGACCTGGGCGCGCATCCAGCGGTCGCCGAGCCGCTCGCTCAGCTCCAGCAGCTCCGGCCAGTCCGCGTCGGCCCGGGGGAGCCCGCCGGGGAGGTCGATCGTGATGTGCGTACGGAACATCAGCGCGGCCGCGAGCTCCCACTCGCCGCCGTAGGCGCGACACGCCGCCACCATGGCGTCCGCGTGCTTCCGGATGGACTCGTAACGGCCCACGACGTAGTCGGAGAACGGCCACAGGATGCCCGGGAAGCGCGTGGAGTGCGGGCCCGGCACGCTGTAGACCTCGATGATCCGCGAGGCCAGCGCCAGCATCTGCGGGCTCTGCATCTCCTCGCGGGGCATGGTGTCGCTGACGACGAAGAGGTGGAGCAGCCGCAGGTTCATGCGCGGCCAGAAACCCGGGGCGTCCGGGTCGTCCGGCAGGTCGGCCATGGCGATGAGCCGGACCAGCCACTCGCGTGCCTCGTCGCGGAAGTTGCGCAGCCACCAGAACCAGCCCATGGCCAGGGCCAGTCCGATCGCCTCGTCCTCCTCCCCCGCGTCGATCGTCCGGTGCAGCACGGCCCGCACGTTGTCCAGGTCCGCCTCCACGAGGGCCGCCCAGGCCAGCTGGTCGGGGCCGCGCATGCCGGAGTCGGCGGTGCGGGCGAAGTCCGCGAAGTACGCGGTGTGCCGGCGGGCCGCCGCCGCGAGGTCGGCCGGGTCCTCGGCGGCGCGCTCGGCGGCGTACTCGTGGATCGTCTCCAGCAGCCGGTAGCGCACCTCCCGCGCGCCGTGGTCGACGACGACCAGGGACTTGTCCACGAGCTGGCCGATCAGCTCCAGCGCCTCCTCCCCGCACACGGCCTCCGCCGCCTGCAGCGTGCAGCCGCCCGCGAAGACGCTCAGCCGGCGCAGCGCCGTACGCTCCGCCGCGCCGAGCAGGTCCCAGCTCCAGTCGACGACCGCGCGCAGCGTCTGCTGGCGGGGCAGCGCGGTACGGCTGCCCCCGGTCAGCAACCGGAAGCGGTCGTCGAGGCGCTCCGCGATCTGCCGCGGCGTGAGCACCCGCAGCCGTGCGGCGGCCAGTTCGATGGCCAGCGGCAGCCCGTCGAGCCGGCGGCAGATCTCGTCCACCGCCTCCGCGTGGTCGCGGTCCGCGTCGAAGCCCGGGCGCACCGCCGCCGCCCGCTCCACGAACAGCCGGTGCGCGGTCGGCAGTGGCAGCGGCTCGACCGGGCGCACCGTCTCGCCGGGCAGGCCCAGCGGTTCCCGGCTCGTGGCGAGCACGGTCACCCCCGGGCAGGCGGCGAGCAGTTGGTCGGTGAGCGCGGCCGCCGCGTCGATGACGTGCTCGCAGTTGTCCAGCACCAGCAGCATGCGGCGCTGTGCGCAGTGCTCCAGCAGCCGTGCGGCCGGGTCGGCCTCCTGGCCCGCGCTGCGCACCTCGCGGGCCGCGGCCAGCACGGCCGTGTCACGCCGCCCGATCGCGCTCAGCACGGCGTCCGGCACGGCGGCGGGACGGTCCAGCGGCGCGAACTCCGCCAGCCACACGCCGTCCGGATAGGCGGAGGACCCCGTCACCGCGGCCGCCGCCTCCTGCGACAACCGGGTCTTGCCGGAGCCGCCGGGGCCGGTCAGCGTCAGCAGGCGGTGCGCGCCGTCGGTCAGGCTCGCGCGCAGCGAACGCAGCTCTGCCTCGCGGCCGACGAAGCTGGTGAGACGGGCCCGCAGGTTCCCGTTCCGGGGCGGCGCGCCGGGGGGCGGCTGCGGCGGCCCGGCGGTCAGCAACCGGGCGTGCAGCGTCTTGAGTTCGGGGCCCGGGTCGGTGCCGAGGCGGTCGGCGAGGGCCAGCCGGGTGTCCTCGTACGCGGCCAGGGCGTCGGCGGGTCGGCCCGTCGCGGTCAGCGCCCGTATCAGCTGCGCCCGGAACGGCTCGTGCAACGGGTGCTCGGCGACCAGCCCACGCAACTGCGGCAGCAGTTCGGCGGCGCGGCCGAGGGCGAGGCACGCCTCGACCCGGCGGTACGTCGCGGTCAGCCGCAGGTCCTCCGCCCGGGCGGCGGCCGAACCCCGGTCCGGCAGGTCCGCCAGCGCGGGGCCGCGCCACAGCGCGAGCGCGTGCTCCAGGGTCTGCGCGGCGGTCGCGGGGTCGCCGGCGTCGAGCGCGGCACTGCCCTCGCGCACCAGGCGCTCGAAGAGGTGAAGGTCGACGTCGTCCGGGGCGTCCGTGATCAGCCGGTAGCCGGCGGGCCCGGAGGCGACGATGTCCCTGCCGCCACCCGCGTCCCCTGCCCCGAGGGCGCGGCGCAGCCTCGACACGAGCGCCTGCAGCGCGCCGGACGCGTCCTGGGGCGGCTCGTCGCCCTCTCCGCCCCACACCTCGGCGATCAGGGTGTCCGGGGACACCGCGTGCGGGGCGTGCAGCGCGAGGGCGGCCAGCAGGGCCCGCAGTCGCTTGCCGCTGCCCAGGGGCACGGGCGCGCCGCTGGGGCTGCGCGCCTCCGTGGCGCCGAGGATCAGGTACCGCACAGGGCCATTCTTACGGTGCGGGCCCCGCGGGGCGAAGCCGTTTCCTTGCGTGCGGCACGGAGGCGGCGGTCGCCGCCGCCCGTGAACAGCCGCGAGGGGCCGGGAGAATCGCTTCCCGGCCCCTCGCATGTCAGGCGTCCGGTCAGAGCCAGCTGTTCCAGATACCGTGCGCTGTCGACCGGGTCGCGGCCTCGGCGCCCGCTGCGTCCAGACGTACGACGCGGTAGTAGTACAGGCCGAACACGTCCTCGTGCACCGTGGTGTCCATGAAGAACGTCCTGTCACCCATCGCGCCCTCGGCCAGGGTGACGTAGGCGGCCGCAGCCGGGTCCCAGCGCTCCACGCGGTAGCTCGTGAACCGCGAGCAGTCCCCGAGGCCGGAGCTCTCGGAGCAGCCGACGTACAGGTTCGGGTACTGCCCCTCACGGACCTCGGTCCCGGTCCAGCCCGGCGGCCGGGTGCCGGGCAGGGCGACCGAGACCTCGGAGAGGTGGAGGACCTCCAGTGGCACGTCGTCGTGGACAAGCCGGTCGTCCGTGGCGGCCACCTTGTAGACGTGCGTGGCCCCGTCGGGGACCGTCGGGCAGAGGATCTCGGTCTCGGCCAGCGAGTCACCCCTCCAGCAGTTCTCCTTCCAGACCGTCTCGCCGCTGTCCGGGTCCGTGACGCCCTGCCACACGTGGTAGCCGCGGATGTCGGCATCGGCGGGCGGCGTCCAGGTCAGCCGGACACCGAGCGGGACGCGTTCCGCGCTCAGGTTCCGCACCGGGGCGGGACGCTCGGTGTCAGGAGTGGTCTCCGTGGCGGCCGGGCCCGGCTGCGAGACGTGCCCGTACCGGTCGGTCGTCACGACCCGGTACTCGTACGTCGTCTCCGACTTGCCCTGGACGTCCCAGCAACTGCCGTTGACCTGCTTCTGGGCGGACAGAGGCGCGTCGCCGCCCGTCCAGGTCCAGTACGTCTCCGGTCCCGTCAGCGGCTCGTCCTGCGACCTGAACGGCTTGCACTCGTCCACGATGCGGGTCTCGCCGGTCGCGGTGTCGGTCCGGACGATCTTGTACGAGGGAAGGGGCGCCTCGTCGACGGTCCACGGGTCGACGCTGCTCCACGAGACGATCACGCCCTCGTCGAACCTGCGTGTGTTGGTCTGGAACGGGGCGATCGCCTCCGGACGGTCGGCCATCTCCAATGTGATCTCCGCCGGCGCGGCGGCATTGCCCGTGGCGTCCAGCGAGCGCACCGCGTACCGGTAGCTGTCGGCGACGGCGACCGACTGGCGGGGCGACACGTCGGTCTGCGTGGTGGTGCTCGCGGCCAGGGCGTCGACATAGCCGCCGCTCGCCGGGTCGTACTGGACGACCTGGTACGAAGCGGCTCCGGTCACGGGCGACCACATCAGATGCGGAACACCCGAGCGGTACTCCACGCGGACCTTCTCGACGGCGGGCGGCGGGGTCCGGTCGGGGGTGGTGAACGTCGCGGCGGCCGAGTACGCCGACCAGTTCCCGGCGGCGTCCCGGGCCCGGCCCCGGTAGGTGACCTTGCTGCCGTCGGCACGGTACCCGGTGTCGCAGATCGCACCCTTGGCGCCTGCGTAGATGGTGCTCCACCTCTGCGTGGCGGCGTCGAGGCGCTGCATCTCGTACAAGGCGATGTCGGCGGCGTTCTCCACGGTGGTGACCAGCTCCGGGCCCGCGTAGGGCTGGTCGGCCGGGCACGAGTCCAACTCGACGAACGGCGCGGCGGGCGGCGTCTTGTCGACGGTGGTCACGAGCCGGTCGGCACTGCCGCCGGAGGCGTTGCCCGCCCTGTCGACGACCCGCACCTCGTAGTAATAGGCGGCGCCGGTCTTCAGCAGGGTCCTGTCGGTGTACGAGGTGGCGGTGGTCGTCGCGAGCGGCTTGGCGCCGTACGACGCGCCCTTCAGCCGCCGGTAGACGCGGTAGTTCGCGAGGTCCATCTCCTTGTTCCGGGACCAGGTGAGCTTGGCCGCGCCGGTACCCGTGTCGTAGGAGACGGCGGCGCCCGTCGGGGAGAGCGGCTTGACCTTGTCGACACCCACAGAGGTGCGCGGTGTGTAGGCGTACTTGACGTTCGCGGCGCCCGTCCAGTTGACGAAGTCCACGCGGAGCGTGTGCTTGCCGCTGGGGATCGTCACATTGACCGTCTTCTTGACGGTGGTGGAGACGTTCTTCCACACGTCGATCTTGCGGACGCCGTCGAGGTAGACCCGGATGCCGTCCCGGGTGGACGCGGTGAACGCGAAGGGGCCTCCGGAGCCGAAATCGCGCGTCACCGACCAGCGCACACCGAAGTTGTTGAACGGCACGCCGGAAACGGGTGCGCCCGTGCCCCAGTTCTGGTCGATCACGGAGTCGCAGTCCGTCTTCTTCGGCGTTCCCGAGAACGTCGTGTTCGCGAAGAACTGCCGTTTGAAGACGGGAGAGGCACAGCTCACGGCCGCGGAGGCGGGCGCGGCGGTGGCCGTGAGCAGTCCGCCCGCCGCGGCCAGAACCAGGGCGGTGGCGGTGATACGTCTGGGCTTCATCGAGTCCCTCAGGCCTGTTCAACGACGGACGTCGATCAGACGTCGCCGAACAGGACCGACAAGAGCATCGATTGGTTGTACGAACCTCGGCGGAGGTTCGTACACGGCGCCTGGCGCCCCCCGGCCGAAGGCCAGGGGGAGCACCCGTCCCGGCGCAGGGCACCGCCTAGCGGCCGGTACCGCCCCCGCGGTCCTCGTCCTCGTCGCGCGAGCCGAGCAACTCGTCCGCGAGGGAAGGGAGGTCGTCCAGCGGGGTCTCCTCCGCCCACGAGGGCCGGGGGCGCGACCGGCGCCCCTCCTCGGACACGGACGGCATCTCCCGCGTGCGCTCGTTCTC
Organism: Streptomyces sp. NPDC008238; assembly: GCF_042956445.1. Lineage (NCBI taxonomy): Bacteria > Bacillati > Actinomycetota > Actinomycetes > Kitasatosporales > Streptomycetaceae > Streptomyces > Streptomyces sp. NPDC008238. The sequence continues at coordinate 15,591 of NZ_JBIBGK010000003.1, forward strand.
CGGGTCCCGCGGCGCCGCCTTGGGCGCCTCCGGCCGGAAGATGCCGGGCGGCACACGGTCGGCGGAGGGGACGGCCGGCAGGACGGCGGTCTCGTCCGCCGCGCCGGGGGTGACCGGGGGCAGGACCGCCGTCTCCTCCACGTCGGCGGGGGCGGCGGGCGGGACCGGGCGCGGCGTCTGCTCGGGCTTCGTGAAGTCCGGGAACCCCGGCTTGACCGACGGCAGCACCGCCGTCTCCTCGTCGACCGGAACCGCGCGCAGCACCGCGGTCTCCGCGTCGCCGGTCGACGCGGCCGACGGTGCCTGCGGGCGGGGGGTCTCGACCGTCTGCGTCGTGTCCTCCGCCTCGATGCGCGCCTGCTCGGCCCGCATCAGGGCCTCCTCGGCCTTGCGCTGGCGCTCGACGCGTCGCTCCTCGGCCTCGGCGCGGAGCCGGGCCTCCTCCTCGGCCTGGCGGCGCAGCCGTTCCTGCTCCTCGCGGCGGACGCGTTCCTCGGCCTCGCGGCGGGCCCGCTCCTCCTCCGCCTGGCGGCGGGCCTCCTCGGCCTGGCGGCGGGCTTCCTCCGCCGCTGCCTCCTCGGCCTCGCGGCGGGCGGTCTCCTCGGCGAGGCGGCGGCGTTCCTCCTCCTCCGCGCGGAGCTTCTCCAGCTGGGCCTGGCGCTCGCGTTCGAGCCGCTCCTCCTCCGCCTTGCGGGCGGCCTCGGCCTCGGCGCGCAGCCGGGCCTCCTCCTCGGCGCGGCGGCGGGCCTCCTCGCGGGCCTCGATCTCCTGCTCCGACAGGGGGAGGAGCTCGTCGAGCCGGTGCCGTATCGCCGTCGTGACGGCCTCCGGCTCCTGGCCCGCGTCGACGACCAGGTAGCGCGCGGGGTCGGCCGCGGCGAGGGTGAGGAAGCCGGTGCGCACGCGCTCGTGGAACTCGGCGGGCTCGGACTCGAGCCGGTCGGGTGCCTCGGTGAAGCGCTCGCGGGCCGCCTCGGGGGTGACGTCGAGCAGGACGGTCAGGTGCGGGACGAGTCCGTCCGTCGCCCAGCGGGAGATGCGGGCGATCTCGGTCGGCGCGAGGTCGCGCCCGGCGCCCTGGTAGGCGACGGAGGAGTCGATGTAGCGGTCGGAGATGACGATCGCGCCGCGCTCCAGCGCGGGACGGACGACGGTGTCGACGTGCTCGGCGCGGTCGGCGGCGTAGAGCAGGGCCTCGGCGCGGTGGGACAGCCCGCCGCTGGAGACGTCGAGCAGGATCGAGCGCAGCCGCTTGCCGACGGCCGTGGCGCCCGGTTCGCGGGTGACGACGACCTCGTGGCCCTTGCCGCGGATCCACTCGGCGACGGCCTCGACCTGGGTGGACTTGCCGGCCCCGTCGCCGCCCTCGACGGCGATGAAGAAGCCGGCGGCCGCGGGCGCCTGCTCGGGGTCGCCGCCGCGCAGGGCCTCGCGCAGGTCGCGGCGCAGGGGCACGCCCTGGCGGTCGTCGGTCTTGCCGAGGACGAGGGCGGCGACGGGCAGCAGCAGCGCGCCGATGAGCATCAGCGCGTACGCGGCGCCGCCGTGGTCGAAGGTGAAGTGCCCGTTGACGACGCGGTGCGGGCCGATGCCGCCGGCCAGCAGGGGGGCGCCGACGGCACCGATCGCCATGAGCAGGTGCACGACCGCGTGGAGGTGGTCGGTGGCGCGCGCCTGGCGGGACTCCTCCGTCTCCTGCTCGATGAGGACGTGCCCGGTGTTGGCGGTGATCCCGGCGGCGACGCCGGCGAGCAGCGCCAGCAGCAGCACGGTCGTCGGGTCGGGTACGATGCCGGTCAGCAGCAGGGCCAGACCGGTGACGGCGATGGCGATGGCGAGCAGGCGGCGCCGCGACAGGCCCGGCAGGGTGTGCGGGGCGATCCGGATGCCGAGCACGGGGCTGGCGGTGAGCGCCAGCACGAGGAGGCCGAAGCCGACCGGGCCGCCGCCGAGGTCTGCGGCGTGCAGTACGGCGAGTGCCACGGCGGCCGCGACGGCGCCGGCGACGGTGGCGGTGCCGAGCACCAGCAGCGGTACGGCGCCGGTGCGTCCGCGGTCGTTGCTGCGCAGGCCCTGCAGCGGGGAGCGGAGCGGGGTGGCCTGGTCGCCCGGCAGCTGCAGCAGGTAGAGGACGGCGCCGGAGGCCGCGAACAACCCGGCGGCGACGTAGGAGGCGAGCGCGGCCTGGTGGAGCCCGAACCAGTCGACGCCGAGGCCGATCAGGTTGCCGACGAGCGTGACGACGACCAGGCTCGCGGCGGCGATCGGGAAGGCCACGAAGCCGGTGCGCTGGTCGAGGCGGCGCAGCGCGTCGAGGCGGTCGGGCAGCGGACGTACCGTTCCTGCGCCCGGCGCGGGCGCGGGCAGCAGGCCGGGGGCGGCGCCGTCCTTGGCGACCGTCCACAGCCGCTCGGCCACCCCGGTGAGGAAGACGGTGACCAGCAGCCAGGCGACGGCGTCGCCCGGCACCCAGTCGATCCACAGCGGGGCGACGATCAGCAGCGCGAGGCGTACGACGTCGGAGCCGATCATCGTCCACCGGCGGTCGAGCAGGCCGCCGGGGCCGGTGAGCGAGCCCAGCGGGCCGAGCAGTACCGCGCCGAAGAGCAGGGCGGCCAGGACGCGCGCCCCGAGGACGGCCGCGACGGCGAAGGCCGCTCCGCGGTAACCGCCGCCGAAGGACTGCGCGCCCACGGCGGCCTGCGCCGTCAGGACGGCCAGGACCAGGAGGGCAAGGCGGTCGCCGACGGTACCGGTCAGCTGGGCGCCCCACAGTTTGCGCAGGGGCGGGATCTTCAGGAGCGCGCCCACGGCGCGCTGCCGTGAGTCGGCTTCCAGTTCGTCGGCGAACGTGTCCGTCGGCTGCTCGGATCGCGTCATTCCGCCAGCCTATCGGGAGCCGGTGGCGCGCCGGAGGGCGCCTGCCGGGACCGCGCCCGCGGCGCGGTCCCGCGGGGACTACTCGGCGGGCTCCGCGGCCGGGGACGCGGCCCTCTTCGCCGTGGTCGTGACCTTGGCGGCGGTCTTCTTGGCGGTCGTCTTGGCCGCCGCGGTCTTCTTCGCCGCGGTGGTCCTGGCGGCCGTCTTCTTCGCCGCGGTCTTGGTCGCGGTCGTCGTCTTCTTCGCCGGGGCCTTCTTGGCGACGGCCTTCTTCGCCGTCTTCTTGGCGGGGGCCTTGGCCCGCTTCTCGGCGAGCAGCTCGTAGCCGCGCTCGGGCGTGATCGTCTCGACGTCGTCGTCACGGCGCAGTGTGGCGTTGGTCTCGCCGTCGGTGACGTACGGGCCGAAGCGGCCGTCCTTGACGACGACGGGGCGCTCGCTGACCGGGTCCGTGCCCAGTTCCTTCAGCGGGGGCTTGGCCGCGGCGCGGCCGCGCACCTTCGGCTGGGCGTAGATCGCCAGGGCCTGGTCGAGGGTGATCGCGAAGAGCTGGTCCTCGGTCTCCAGGGAGCGCGAGTCGGTGCCCTTCTTCAGGTACGGGCCGTAGCGGCCGTTCTGCGCGGTGATCTCGACACCCTCGGCGTCGGTGCCGACGACGCGCGGCAGCGACATCAGCTTGAGCGCGTCCTGCAGCGTCACCGTGTCGAGGGACATCGTCTTGAAGAGGGAGGCGGTGCGCGGCTTGACCGCGTTCTTGCCGGTCTTCGGGGTGCCCTCGGGCAGGATCTCGGTGACGTACGGGCCGTAGCGGCCGTCCTTGGCGACGATCTGGCGGCCGGTCTCCGGGTCGGCGCCCAGCTCGAAGTCGCCGCTGGGCTTGGCCAGCAGTTCCTCGGCGAGCTCGACGGTCAGCTCGTCCGGCGGCATGTCGTCGGGGACGTCGGCACGCTGCCCGGGCTCGCCCTCGGTCTCGGCGGCCTTCTCCACGTACGGGCCGTAGCGGCCGACGCGCAGCACGATGCCGTTGCCGACGGGGAAGGAGGACACCTCGCGGGCGTCGATCGCGCCGAGGTCCTCGACCAGCTCCTTCAGGCCGCCGAGGTGGTCGCCGTCGCCGTTGCCCGCGTCGGCGGCGCCGCCGACCGGGGTCTCGCCCTCGCCGAAGTAGAAGCGGCGCAGCCACGGCACGGCCTGGGCCTCACCGCGGGCGATGCGGTCGAGGTCGTCCTCCATCCGGGCGGTGAAGTCGTAGTCCACGAGCCGGCCGAAGTGCTTCTCCAGCAGGCCGACGACGGCGAAGGAGAGGAAGGACGGCACCAGGGCCGTGCCCTTCTTGAAGACGTAGCCGCGGTCGAGGATGGTGCCGATGATCGACGCGTACGTCGACGGACGTCCGATCTCGCGCTCTTCCAGCTCCTTGACCAGGGAGGCCTCGGTGTAGCGGGCGGGCGGCTTGGTGGCGTGGCCGTCAGCGGTGATGTCCCGCGCGGTGAGGGCGTCGCCCTCGGTGACGGCGGGCAGCCGGCGCTCGCTGCTGTCGAGCTCGGCGTTGGGGTCGTCGGCGCCCTCGACGTAGGCCTTCATGAAGCCGTGGAAGGTAATGATCTTGCCGGAGGCGGAGAACTCGGCGTCCCGGCCGTCGGCGGCGCGGCCGCCGACCTTGACGGTGACGGACTGGCCGACCGCGTCCTTCATCTGGGAGGCGACGGTGCGCATCCAGATCAGCTCGTACAGGCGGTACTGGTCGCCGGTCAGGCCCGTCTCGGCGGGGGTGCGGAAACGATCACCCGAGGGGCGGATCGCCTCGTGCGCCTCCTGGGCGTTCTTGACCTTGCCCGCGTAGACGCGGGGCCTGTCCGGCAGGTAGTCGGCGCCGTACAGCTGGGTGACCTGGGCCCGGGCGGCGGCGATGGCGGTCTCCGACAGGGTCGTGGAGTCCGTACGCATGTAGGTGATGAAGCCGTTCTCGTACAGCTTCTGGGCGACCTGCATGGTGGCCTTGGCGCCGAAGCCGAGCTTGCGGCTGGCCTCCTGCTGCAGGGTCGTGGTGCGGAAGGGCGCGTACGGCGAGCGGCGGTACGGCTTGGACTCGACCGAGCGGACGGAGAAGGCCGTGCTCTCCAGGGCGGCGGCGAGCGCGCGGGCGGCGGCCTCGTCCAGGTGGAGGACGCCGGCGCCCTCGCGGAGCTGCCCGGTCGACCCGAAGTCGCGGCCCTGGGCGACGCGCTTGCCGTCGACGGAGCTGAGCTTGGCGCCGAAGGTGCCCGGGTCGGTGGCGTCGCCGGCCCGGCCGGTGGCGAAGGTCGCGGAGAGGTCCCAGTACTCGGCGGAGCGGAAGGCGATCCGCTCGCGCTCGCGCTGGACGACGAGCCGGGTGGCGACGGACTGGACGCGGCCGGCCGACAGCCGCGGCATGACCTTCTTCCACAGGACCGGCGAGACCTCGTAGCCGTAGAGGCGGTCGAGGATGCGGCGGGTCTCCTGGGCGTCGACGAGGGTCTGGTTCAGCTCGCGCGGGTTGCGGACGGCTTCCTGGATGGCGTCCTTGGTGATCTCGTGGAAGACCATCCGGCGGACCGGGACCTTGGGCTTGAGGACTTCCTGCAGGTGCCAGGCGATGGCCTCGCCCTCGCGGTCCTCATCGGTGGCGAGCAGGAGCTCGTCCGACTCCTTGAGCAGGTCCTTCAGCTTCTTGACCTGGGCCTTCTTGTCCGCGTTGACGACGTAGATCGGCTGGAACTCGCTGTCGACGTTGACGCCGAGCCGCGCCCACGGCTGGCCCTTGTACTCCGCCGGCACTTCGGCGGCCCCGTTCGGGAGGTCGCGGATGTGCCCGACGCTGGCCTCGACGACATAGCCGGGGCCGAGGTAGCCCTTGATCGTCTTCGCCTTGGCAGGCGACTCGACGATCACGAGTCGGCGGCCGCTGCCCTGTGCGGTCTCGCGGGTCGGGGACAACTTCGCTCTTCTCTCCGGGTCGAAGGTGGTCTCGCTGCGGAGTGTGACCGTACATCCCGGTCCCGTGTCAAACGGGAAAAGTCCGCAACGCCACTCGAACGGTAACCCGACAAGCGTCCTGTCTGCCGCACGGACTGCCGCCCATGTCCGATTTGCCCAGCTCAGAGGATCAGGAACAGCCAGACCCCGACAAGAAGCGAAACGACCCCGAAGAAACCTGCCACGGCGACCGAGACCGGGCCCCCTCCTTGGACCACCGGCAGGTGCTTCAGCGACCGGGTGACGGTCCAGGCCAGGAGGGCTGCCCCGAAAACCGCGAACACCGTCCCGGCGAAGATCCCTGGCGCGGTTTCCATGTACATGCCCCCGGATCCCTCTCGCGCTCCACGACCGATGCCCCCGCAGGCACGGAGAGTGGCACGCCGGGGCGGCTTCGGGAAGAACCCCCGGTGAACTCCGCCCGAAAGGGCCTGGCCGATTCCTTTCGCTCCCGCGCCCCTCGGCCCGGCTCCGGCAGACCCGGCGGACCCGGCAGCGAACCCTCCCCGCGGCTCCTTCCCACGGTCCCGCCGCTCCCCCCTCCCGCGTTCCCGGCCGCTGCTCCGCACCGCTCGCTCGCCCCGGACCGCCTTGACTCGCCTGACAAGATGTCCGGATACAGCGAACGTATCCTCAGGGGGAGTCCCGCCATGTCCGACCCGAACAACCCGTACGGCCAGCCCAAGCAGGACGGTTACGGCTACCCGCAGCAGCCCCCGGCGGGCCCCGGCGGCTACGGGCAGCGGCCCGGCTACGGCTACCCGCAGCAGGGCTACCCCCAGCAGGGGTATCCGCAGCAGGGTGGTTACCCCCAGGGCGCCTACACCGGGGACCCCAACGCCCCGTACGGATACGACATGTACGGCCGGCCGCTGTCGGACAAGTCCAAGGTCGTGGCGGGCGTGCTGCAGCTGCTGGTGGGCAGCCTGGGCGTCGGCCGTTTCTACGTGGGTGACGTCGGCATCGGCATCGCGCAGCTCCTCACCTGCGGCGGCCTCGGCGTCTGGGCGCTGATCGACGGCATCCTCTTCCTGACGAGCAACGACCGCACCGACTCCCAGGGCCGCGTCCTGCGCAGCTGAGGACGATGACCTCCCCGCCCACCTGGAACCGCCTCAGGGCCGTGGCCGCGCGACCGGCCACGGCCCCCGTGGCGTCGCTGCTCGCGGGCGCGGCGGGCGCGGCCTACCTGTACGGCACGGACCCGCACCAGCCAGGGCACTGGCTGCCCCGATGCCCCTTCAACTTCGCGACGGGGCTGCTCTGTCCGGCCTGCGGCGCGACCCGCATGGTCTACGACCTGATGCACGGCGACCTCACGGCCGCCTTCCACGACAACGCGCTGCTGCTCCTGGCGAGTCCCTTTCCCCTCTATCTGTACGCGCGGTGGGTGACGGAGGGGCTGCGCGGCCGGTCGTACCGGCCGACGCTGGGACGACGTGCGCAGATGGCGGTCCTGGGGATCGCCGTGACCTGGGCCGTCGTACGCAACGCGGTTTGACAACGCGGCGATCACGGTTCCGTGACGTCTGTTAATCAGAGCGACAGATGTCCATTTCTAATGCCAAGATTCAGCCAATCCGACGCGGGGGGCCGGATCGTACCGATGCGCGCGCTCCCGCTGAACCGTCCCCATTGCACGAGGAGCACGTCCATGGCCACGCCCGCCCCCACCACTGACGCCCCGTTCGGTCTCGACCCGTCGGGCCGGCCGCTGTCGGACAAGTCCAAGGTCGCCGCCGGTCTGCTCGGCATCTTCCTCGGTGGTCTCGGCATCGGCCGCTTCTACACCGGCCACACCAAGATCGGCATCCTGCAGCTCGTCGTCTCGGTCGTCACCCTGGGCGCCGGCGGCCTGTGGGGCTTCATCGACGGCATCGTGCGCATCGCCGGCAGCGCGCCCACCGACGCGCAGGGCCGCGTCCTGCGCTGACCACCCACGCCCCGGCCCGCCTCCGCTCCGCGGCGGCGGGCCGTCGCGTTCCCGCTCACACCGGCTCGATGAAGCCCTGCTCCACCAGCAGCCGGATCGCCTCCGGCGTACGGTCCCGCAGCACCACCGGGTCCTCGCCCAGCAACTGGGCGATGGCGTCGAGGATCCGACCGGCCGTCAGCGTCCCGTCGCAGACGCCCGCGAAGCCCGCGCCGACCGTGTCCACCCTCGTCGCGCGCCGCATGCCGCGGTTGGCCCGCAGGACGACGTGCTCCGGGTCCTCGGCACCGGGCAGGCCCACCTGCTCCTGCACCACCTCGTCCGCAAGGCGGAAGCGCGCGTCGAGCAGCGCCGCGTCGTCATGGGCCCGCAGGAAGTCCTGCCGGCCGAACCACGCCTCGATGTGCGGGCCGAGCGGCTGCTCCACCGGGTGCGGCCACTCCTCCGCGGTGACGACGGGACGGTCCGAGCCGGTCCTGCGCAAGGTGATCCAGCCGAAGCCGACGGCCTTGGTCTTGCGCTGCTCGAAGGCGTCCAGCCACTCCGCGTAGCGTGCGGCGTACGCCTCCGGCCCGGCCAGGTGGTCACCGCCGTCGCGCAGCCACAGCTCCGCGTACTGCGTGACGTCCTGCACCTCGCGCTGCACGATCCACGCGTCGCAGCCGTCGGGCACCCAGCCGGCCACCCGGTCCCGCCAGTCCTCGCCCTCGGTGTGCTCCCAGTTGGCGAGCAGTTGGAGGTAGCCGCCCTCGGCGAGGTGCCCGGCGGCCTGCCGCACGACGGTGCGGCACAGGTCGTCGCCGGCCATGCCGCCGTCACGGTAGGTGAAGCGGCTGCCCGGGGAGATGACGAAGGGCGGGTTGGACACGATCAGGTCGAAGCGCTCGTCGCCGACGGGCTCGAAGAGGCTGCCCTGCCGGACGTCCGGCTCGGGGGCACCCGAGAGGGCGAGGGTGAGCCGCGTGAAGTGCAGGGCACGGGGGTTGACGTCGGTCGCGGTGACCCGGGTGGCGTGCCGGGAGGCGTGCAGCGCCTGGATGCCGGAACCGGTGCCGAGGTCCAGCGCGCGGGCCACGGGCGTGCGGACGGTGATCCCGGCGAGGGTGGTCGAGGCGCCGCCGACCCCGAGCACGAGGTCCGCGCGGTCCACCCCGGGCGTCGTGCGGATGCCGTTGGCGCCGCCCACGGCGCAGCCGAGGTCCGAGACGATGTACCAGTCCTCGCCGCCGTCGCCGCCGTAGGGGCGGACGTCCACGGTGGCGCGCAGTTCGTCGCCGTCCCGGACGAGCCAGCCGTCCTCCAGGGCCGCGTCGAGGGGCAGCACGTCACGCAGCCGGTCGTACGGGACGGACTGCTGCAGCAGGAAGAGCCGCACCAGGCTCTCCAGCGGGCCGCCGCCGCGGGTGGCGCGCAGGGCGGGCACCGTCTCCGCCCGCGAGAGCGCGGCGTAGGCCGTCGCCCCGAGCAGGTCGAGGCAGCCGTCGGCCGTGAAGGCGGCGGCGCGCAACGCGTCGCGGAGGCGGCCGGCGCGGTCGGGGGCGGGCAGGGGCTGCGGGTGCGGCTGCGTACTCACGCTGCCATTGTCACCCCGGAGGGGGCGCCCGGCGGGCCCCACCCGCCCTCGGGCGGTCAGGACTTCGAGGGCTGGGCGCCGGAGTCCTGGCAGCCGGGCTGCTTCGCCATCGCCTCGCCGACCTCGCCGCGGCGCAGCGTGTCGAGGGCCTGCTCGCCGCTCTTGCTCACCTTGGCCAGGCTGTCGGAGACGCTCTTGAGGCCGTCGGCGAACTTCGCCTGGTTGGAGACGGGCAGCGCGTCGACCTGCTTGCGCAGGTTCGCGTACGCGGTGGACAGCGAGTTGAGGTCGCCGACCGCGTCCTGCTTGAGCTTGGCGCCGTCGTCGACCGGCGGGTCACCGGCCTTGCCGACGATTCCGGCGAGCGCCTTGTAGGCCTCCGAGATCTGCCCGAACGCCGTGGAGTCGGCGCTCCTGACGTCCTTCGGCGTGGCGTTGCTCGGGGTGTTGCTGATGTGGGTGTTCGCGTCGTTGATCTTCTTGACCTGTGCGGAGGCCTGGTCGCAGACCGTCTTCGCCCAGGCGTCGAGCTCCTTGTTGCCGTCGCCGCATCCCGACAGCGACCCCGTCGCGAGGATCACAGCCGTGACGGACAGCGCAGCCGCGAGTTTGTTCTTCACGGCCCCGGAACCTACACGGCTCCTGTCCACGGGCCACATCGCTTCCGCTCGATGTGCCCACTATTGCCCCTTATGAACCAAGAACGGGGTGATGCATCTGACGTGGGCGAAGGCGGCGGGCGCCACCCCGGAGGATGACGCCCGCCGCCTTATCCGGATGAGCTCACACTACGTCAGACCGTGGCCGTGGCGTTCGGGTCGGCCGACCGCTTGGTGCTCTGGCCGTCGTCCTGGCCGGTGTCGACGCCCTCGTCCTCCTCGACCGCGATGCCGCGGCGCTTGGAGATGTAGACGGCGACCACGATGACCAGGATCGCCACGGCAGCGGCGCCGATCCGCACACCGAGGTTGGCGTCGTCACCGTAGGAGAACTGGACCACCGCGGGGGCGACCAGCAGCGCCACCAGGTTCATGACCTTGAGCAGCGGGTTGATGGCCGGACCCGCGGTGTCCTTGAAGGGGTCGCCGACGGTGTCGCCGATGACGGTGGCGGCATGGGCCTCGCTGCCCTTGCCGCCGTGGTGGCCGTCCTCGACGAGCTTCTTGGCGTTGTCCCAGGCGCCGCCGGAGTTCGCCAGGAAGACCGCCATGAGGGTGCCCGCGCCGATGGCCCCGGCGAGGTACGAGCCCAGCGCGCCGATGCCGAACGTGAAGCCCACGGCGATCGGGGCGAGCACGGCGAGCAGACCGGGGGTGGCCAGCTCGCGCAGCGCGTCCTTGGTGCAGATGTCGACGACGCGCCCGTACTCGGGCTTCTCGGTGTAGTCCATGATCCCGGGCCGCTCGCGGAACTGCCGGCGCACCTCGAAGACCACCGCCCCCGCGGACCGGGAGACCGCGTTGATGGCCAGTCCGGAGAAGAGGAAGACGACGGCCGCACCGAGCAGCAGGCCGACCAGGTTGTTGGGCTGGGAGATGTCCAGGTCCAGCCACCTGAGGTCGCCGGCGGAGATGTTCGCCTCCCGCACCGCGGTGTCGACGGCCTCCTTGAAGGAGCCGAAAAGCGCGGTCGCCGCGAGCACGGCGGTCGCGATGGCGATGCCCTTGGTGATCGCCTTGGTGGTGTTGCCGACCGCGTCGAGGTCGGTGAGCACCTGGGCGCCCTCGCCGTGCACGTCGCCGGACATCTCGGCGATGCCCTGCGCGTTGTCGGACACCGGACCGAAGGTGTCCATGGCGACGATCACGCCGACGGTGGTGAGCAGGCCGGTGCCGGCCAGCGCCACCGCGAACAGGGCGAGCCAGATCGAGGCGCCGCCGAGCAGGAAGGCGCCGTATACGGAGAGGCCGATGAGGACGGCCGAGTACACCGCGGACTCCAGGCCGACGGAGATGCCGGACAGGACCACCGTGGCGGGACCGGTCAACGAGGTCTTGCCGATGTCGCGCACCGGACGCCGGCTGGTCTCGGTGAAGTAGCCGGTGAGCTGCTGGATGAGCGCCGCCAGCACGATGCCGATGGCGACGGCGACCAGCGCGAGGATGCGCGGGTCACCGCCGTGCGACGCGATGTCGCCCGGCACGTTGGCCAGCTCCGCGTACGTCGAGGGCAGGTACGCGAACGCCGCGACGGCCACCATCGCCAGCGAGATCACCGCGGAGATGAAGAAGCCGCGGTTGATGGCGGTCATGCCGCTGCGGTCCTTGCGGCGGGGGGCCACCGCGAAGATGCCGACCATCGCGGTGAGCACGCCGATCGCCGGGATCAGCAGCGGGAAGGCCAGGCCGGAGTCGCCGAAGGCGACCTTGCCGAGGATCAGCGCGGCCACCAGGGTGACGGCGTAGGACTCGAACAGGTCGGCCGCCATGCCGGCGCAGTCGCCGACGTTGTCGCCGACGTTGTCCGCGATGGTGGCGGCGTTGCGCGGGTCGTCCTCGGGGATGCCCTGCTCGACCTTGCCGACCAGGTCGGCGCCGACGTCCGCGGCCTTGGTGAAGATGCCGCCGCCGACACGCATGAACATGGCGAGCAGCGCCGCACCGAAACCGAAGCCCTCCAGCACCTTGGGCGCGTCGGCCTTGTAGACCAGCACGACGACGGAGGCGCCCAGCAGACCCAGGCCCACCGTGAACATGCCGACCACACCACCGGTGCGGAAGGCGATCTTCATCGCGTGGTGCGAGACGGTCGTCAGGTCGGCCGCGGGCTCACCCTGCGCCGGGGTCGCGGCTCGTGCGGCAGCGGCCACGCGAACGTTGCTGCGCACCGCCAGCCACATGCCGATGTAGCCGGTGACCGCCGAGAATCCGGCGCCCACCAGGAAGAACACGCTTCGGCCGATGCGCTGCGACGTGGTGTCCGCGGGCAGCAGCATGAGCAGGAAGAACGCGACGACCGCGAAGACTCCCAGCGTGCGGAACTGCCGTGCGAGGTAGGCGTTCGCGCCTTCCTGCACGGCAGCCGCGATCTTCTTCATGCTGTCGGTGCCCTCGTCGGCACTGAGCACTTGACGTACCAGCACCACGGCGAGCACGAGTGCGGCCAGCGCCACGGCGGCGATGACGAGCACGAGATTGCGGTTGCCGTCCGTCAGTACGGGTGATGCGGCCAGGGGTTGAGCGATGTCCTGCAGGTGAGGGGTGAGTGGCCCCGCCATTCGTCCTCCTTGACGTTTGGCACGTGGGCGCGCGGCTCCGGCGACTTAGCCGCCGCGACGCTCAGGCTTGTGGGCTGAGCAAAGATGGACGGATTGTAGGGAGCCGAACTAGATCAAAACAGGGCGCAGGAAACGAAATTCGCCGATGCCGGGGATATAGCAAAGGAGATCGCCCACAGATATCACCGGAAAAGGTGAACAGTCACCGTGTAAGTGGATCAACCACCGGGTGAACGCGGGCACGTCGAGCTGACCTGCGGCGGAAGCTCGCAGGCTGCTCGGCGGGAGCGCGTGAGGGGGGCGGGGCGGCTAGGAGAGCGCGGCCGGGTTCAGCGGCCAGCTCATCCGGATGACATCGCCGTACTCTCCCGAGAAGACCTCGACGTCGTCGACGAGGCCACTGATGACCGCCAGACCCATCTGGCCCTCGTCCTCCGCCTCGGAGGAGTCGGACGAGGACGACGAGCCGTCGGGAAGCGGCTCGGGGTGTTCGGCGGGGCTGTCGCCGCGCGCCGAGGGCACACTGGCGGCGTCCGCGGGGCGGTCGTCCGCCTCGGGGGACTTGTCGCCGACCTCGATGGAGAACTTCTTCTCCTCCTCGGTCAGCACCACCCGGACCGGGCGGTCCGCACCGCTGCTGCGGTACAGGCCGACGGCCCGGCTGCACGCCTCACCGACGGCGAGCCGGACCTCGTCGAGGACGGCCTCGTCCACCCCTGCCCTGCGGGCCACCGCAGCCGCCACCAGTCGTGCGGTGCGGACGTGCTCCGGCAGTGCGCTGAAGAGCAGTTCTACGGTGGGCATGGCCTCCCCCTCGTGCCTGTGGGCGGGCAACACAGGGGCCCGGGCGTCGGCGTCGCCCGGAGCCCCGCGGTCCGGCGCCGAACGTCAATCGGTCGCCGCGACGGCCTCGTCGACCGAGGTGTGGATGGGGAACACCTTGGTCAGGCCGGTGATACGGAAAATCTTGAGAATGCGCTCCTGGTTGCACACCAGGCGCAGCGAGCCTTCATGCGCGCGAACCCGCTTGAGCCCGCCGACCAGCACGCCCAGTCCGGTCGAGTCCAGGAAGTCCACGCCTTCCATGTCCACGACCAGGTGGTAGCTACCGTCGTTCACGAGTTCCACCAGCTGCTCGCGCAGCTTGGGTGCGGTGTACACATCAATCTCGCCGCCGACCTCGACGACCGTACGGTCGCCGACGGTTCGAGTCGACAGGGACAGGTCCACGGATCCTCCAGCACCTTGCATCGAGCGGTCGCCCCCCATGGATCGGCAGCCGCGATGGCATTCAATCACTTACCAGCGGGCATGCACGACGCCTTACGGCGATTGTCCGTCATGCCAGTGACACACTGAGTGCCGATGGCTCAGGATCATCTTCCGCAGTCGGCGCACGGCCGCACCTCCCCCGTCGCCCTCCTGGAGCGGCTTGCCACGGGGGCGGGCAGGGCCGCGCGCATCACCCATACGGAGCACTTGCCCCCACGGGCGGGTCGCCATGCCGATTGGCCTGATCAGATCCGCCCGGAGGTGATCGACGCGGTCCGCGCGTGCGGCATCGAACGGCCGTGGGAACACCAGGCCGAAGTGGCCGCCCACGCCCTCGCCGGCACCTCCGCGGTGGTCGCCACGGGGACGGCCTCCGGCAAGTCCCTGGCGTACCTCGTGCCGGTCCTCAGCGCCCTCGTGGACGGTTCCGAGGCGCCGAACGGCCGGGGCGCCACCGCGCTCTACCTCGCGCCCACCAAGGCCCTGGCGGCCGACCAGCGGCGTGCCGTGGCCGAGCTCGCCGCCCCGCTGGGCAAGGCGGTCCGCGCGGCCGTCTACGACGGCGACACGCCGTTCGAGGAGCGCGAGTGGGTCCGCCAGTACGCCACGTACGTGCTCACCAACCCCGACATGCTCCATCTGGGTGTCCTGCCGGGCCATTCGCGGTGGTCCTCCTTCCTCCGGCAGCTCCGCTACGTCGTGATCGACGAGTGCCACACCTACCGGGGCGTCTTCGGCTCCCACGTCGCCCAGGTCATACGCAGGCTGCGGCGTGTCTGCGCCCGCTACGGCGCCGATCCCGTCTTCCTCCTCGCCTCCGCGACCGCCGCCGACCCGGGCGCGACCGCGACCCGGCTGACCGGCGTGCCCGTCGCCGAGGTCACCGAGGACGCCTCCCCCCGCGGCGAGGTCGCCTTCGCCCTGTGGGAGCCCCCGCTCACCGAGCTCAGCGGGGAGCACGGCGCCCCGGTGCGCCGCACGGCCACCGCCGAGGCCGCCGACCTGCTGACGGACCTGGTGCTCGACGGCACCCGCACGGTGGCCTTCGTGCGCTCCCGGCGGGCCGCCGAGCTGATCTCCCTCATCGCGCAGGAACGCCTCGGCGAGATCGACCGCCGGCTGACCCGCCGGGTCGCGGCCTACCGCGGCGGCTACCTGCCCCAGGAGCGCCGGGCGATCGAGCGCGACCTGCACACCGGGCGGCTCCTCGGACTGGCCTCCACAACGGCCCTGGAGCTGGGTGTGGACGTCTCCGGGCTCGACGCCGTCCTCCTGGCCGGGTACCCGGGCACGAGGGCCTCCCTGTGGCAGCAGGCGGGTCGCGCGGGGCGGTCGGGTCAGGGGGCGCTGGCGGTGCTCATCGCCCGCGACGACCCGCTGGACACGTACCTCGTGCACCACCCGGACGCCCTCTTCCGCCGTCCGGTGGAGTCCACGGTGCTGGACCCCGACAACCCGTACGTCCTCGCGCCGCACCTGTGCGCCGCCGCGGCCGAGCTGCCGCTGGGCGAGGAGGACCTCGAGCTCTTCGGACCGGAGACCGCGATGCTGCTGCCCCAGCTGGAGCGCCGCGGGCTGCTGAGGCGGCGTTCCGGCGGCTGGTACTGGACGCGGCGCGAGCGGGCGGCCGACCTCACCGACATCCGCGGCGAGGGGGGCAAGCCCGTCCAGGTGGTCGAGGCCGGGACGGGGCGCCTGCTCGGCACCGTCGACGCGGGCGCCGCGCACACCGCCGTCCACGAGGGCGCGGTCCACCTGCACCAGGGCCGCACCTACCTCGTCCGGCACCTGGACCTGGAGGACTCCGTCGCGCTCGTGGAGCAGGCCGACCCGCCGTATTCGACGATGGCCCGCGACACCACGGCGATCTCCGTGCTCGATGAGGACCTGGTGGAGGAGTGGGGCGAGGCCCGCCTCCACTTCGGCTCCGTCGAGGTCACCCATCAGGTCGTCTCCTTCCTCCGCCGCCGACTGATCACCAACGAGGTGATGGGCGAGACCAAGCTGGACCTGCCACCCCGCACCCTGCGCACCCGCGCCGTGTGGTGGACGGTCACCGACGATCAGCTCGACGCCGCGCAGATCCACCCCGAGGAGCTGCCCGGCGCCCTCCACGCCGCCGAGCACGCCTCCATCGGCCTCCTCCCGCTCTTCGCCACCTGCGACCGCTGGGACATCGGCGGCGTCTCCGTGCCGCTCCACCAGGACACCGGGCTGCCGACCGTCTTCGTGTACGACGGCCATCCCGGTGGCGCGGGCTTCGCGGAACGGGCCTTCCGGACCGCCCGGAGCTGGCTCACCGCCACCCGCGAGGCGATCGCCTCCTGCGAGTGCGAATTCGGCTGTCCGTCCTGTGTGCAGTCGCCCAAGTGCGGCAACGGCAACGACCCGCTGGACAAGCAGGCCGCGGTCCGTCTGCTCGACGTGCTCCTCGCGACGGAGGGCCCTTCGGAGCCCGGACCTTCGTCGGCGCCCGCCCCCGATCCGGAGTCCTGAGGCCCCGCCCGGGAGCGGACCCGGGCGGGCCCGACCGCGGCCGTGACGTCGGCGACCTCACCGGTGACCGCGCAGCGCACCAGCCGGGCCCGCTGGGCCGCGGCCACCCGCCCGGCCACGGCGCAGGCCTCGGCGCTGCCCCGCAGGGCGTGGTCGGCGGCGGCCAGCGCCGCGAGGTCCGCGGCGGCCCCGGCGCGGTGACGTGCGGCGACGGCGGCGCCGAACGCCAGCACGGTGCAGGCGGCCAGCGCCAGCAGCGCCCCCAGGAGGGCCGTCCAGACCGTCGCGGAGCCCCGGTCGCCCCTTCGCCGGCTCACGGCCCCTCCCCCGACCCCTTCGCCGGCCCCTCCGCGGCGGCGACCGCCTCGCCGCGGAGGGTCAGGGACAGGGAACGGGCCTCCACCGTGACCCGGACCAGGTCGCCGCCCCGGTGGACCGAGACGGCGGCCCCGGCGGGCGCCGCTGTGCGCGCCGCGCTCAGCACCGCGGCGTCGGGCTCCTCGCGGGCCGCCGCGCGGGCTCCGGCCCGCGCGGCGTCGACGCAGCGGATCTGCGCGGCCGCCGCGGCGATCCCCCACAGCAGGAGCGCCGTGAGGAACACCAGCGACGGGATGACCACCGCGGCCTCGGCCGTGACGTAGCCCGCGTCACGGCGGCGTTCAGAACGCCACATCGAGGGCCCGCTTGATGAGCCCGGAGAGCGCGGAGCTGACCGCGCCCGAGGTGACGACCTTGTAGAGCACGGCCGCGAAACCGCAGGCCGCCAGCGTGCCCACGGCGTACTCGGCCGTGGTCATCCCGCGCTCGCCGGTGCGGCACCGGCGGCTCAGTTTCCTCAGACAACGCATGACTCGCATGGGATCCCCCTTCAGTTGGTCGTGCCGGCGAGGATCGCCCCCGCCAGCCCCATCACCACCGGCGCGACCCCCACGAGGAGGAAGGCCGGCAGGAAGCACAGCCCCAGCGGGGCGGTGATCAGCACTCCGGCGCGGCGCGCGCGTGCCGCCCCGAAACGGGCGTGTTCGGCCCGGCACCCGGCGGCGAGACGCGCGATCTCCTCGACCGGCGGCACTCCCGTCGTGGTCGCGCGTTCCAGGCACCGGGCGAGCTCCCGGCAGCCGAGCCGGTCCAGCCGGCCCCAGCACTGCGCGGGGTCGCCGCCCAGCCGGAGTTCGGCGGCGGCGCGGGTGAGCGCCTCCCCGAGCGGCCCGCCGAGGGACGGCCCGACGGCCTCCGCGGCCTCGCGGGGCCCTGCCCCGGCGGCGACGCAGGCGGCCATCAGATCCGCGGCCAGCGGCAGTTGGTGCGCGGCACGGGTCTGGTCCCCGGGCTGCGTGGGCCGGGGCCGCCGCTGCCGGCGGCGCATCGCCCACGCGGCGCCGAGCCCGGCCGCCGCGCCGGGGACACCGCCGATCAGGGCGAACACGCCCAGGGCGACCCCGGCGACCGGCGTCCAGGTGCGGACGGAGGCCGCGCCCGGCCATCGGCGGAGCCGCCAGGGCGGTGGCGCCGCCCTCATGAGCAGCCGGAGCCTGCGCCGCGCGGCGCGCTCCCTCCGTGCGGCGGCGAGGGCAGCAGCCGCACAGACGGCGGCGGCCACGGACGCCACGACAATCCCCAGCCTGTGGACGGCCTCGCCGTTCATGACCCGCCCTCCGCACCGCGGACGATGCGGGCGGTCCAGGCGAGCCCCGCCCATTCCAGGAGCCCGCCGGCGGCCAGGCAGCCGAGCCCGGCGGGTGTGCGCAGCAAGGTACCGAGCGGATCCGCGCCCAGCCCGGTGCCCAGGACCAGCCCGAAGGCGGGCAGCAGGGCCAGCAGCGCCACGGTGGAACGGGGCGCCGCCAACTGGGCCCGCAGGTCCTCGCGCTGGTCGCGTTCGGCGCGCAGGGCGGCCGCGATCCGGTCCAGGCCGTCCGCGAGTCCCGCGCCGCCGTCCACGGCCACCTGCCAGCACGCGGCCACACCGGAGAGCCCCTCGGCGCCCGCCGGCCGGGCGGCCGCCCGCAATGCCGCCGACACGTCACCGCCGAAACGGGCGGCGGCCAGCAGCGGCAGCGCGGCGTCCGACAGTCCGGGGTGCTCCGCCCAGCCCTCACGGCCGAGCGCACCGGCCAGCGCGGCGGGCGGGGCCAGTCCGGCCCGCAGATCGCCGGCGACCGCAGCGCACAACGCGCCCACCGCCACGGCCCGCCGTTCCGCCTCGGCACGCCGTTCCCGCCCGCGCAGCCACCGCCCGGCGAGCGGCACGGCGGCCGCTCCGAGCAGGACCGGAAGCAGCGATCCGGCGGCCAGGGCCACGACCAACCCGCCCGGAAGGAACAGCACTTCGCGGCCGAGTCGCCAGCCGAACCGCACCCGGAACGGCTCCAGCAGCCCGTTGAGGCGGCTTTCGAGGCCTCCGGGCCCCAGGAGTGCACCAGGCGCCCCACGGGCCCCTGAGGCGCCACTCAGCAACGTCCGTGCCCTGCGCAGGACTTCGTCCCGTGCGCACATCGCCCACGCGGCGGCGCCCGCGCACAGAGCGGCGAGGACCACGACGGCGTTCACGGCCGCCCCCTCTCGCAGAGCGCGGCCAACCGGTCCCACCCGGGGCCGCGTTCACCGCCGCACAGGGCCGGGACCGTGCCGACGATCCCGTCGGGGCCGCGCTCCAGGACGTGGATCTCGGCGACCCGGCGCCGGCCCGAGCGGTCCCGCACCAGATGCACCACCACCGACAGGGCGGCGGCCAACTGGCTGTGCAGTGCGGCCCGGTCCAGGCCCGCCACGGCGCCCAGCGCCTCCAGGCGGGCGGGCACATCAGCCGCGGCATTGGCGTGGACCGTGCCGCAGCCGCCCTCGTGGCCCGTGTTGAGCGCTCCCAGGAGGTCGAGGACCTCCGGCCCCCTCACCTCGCCGACCACCAGCCGGTCCGGACGCATGCGCAGCGCCTGCCGCACGAGGTCCCGCAGGGTGACCAGGCCGGCGCCCTCCTGGTTGGCGGGCCGGGTCTCCAGCCGGACGACGTGCGGATGGCGCGGCCGCAGCTCGGCGGAGTCCTCGGCGAGGACGATGCGCTCGCCCGGCGGGACGAGGCCGAGCAGGCAGCTCAGCAACGTCGTCTTGCCGGAGCCCGTGCCGCCGGAGACCAGGTACGACAGGCGGGCGTCCAGCACGGCCCGCAGGAGGGCGGCCGTGCCGCCGTCCATGCTGCCCGCGGCCACCAGTTCGTCCAGGGTGAAGGCACGGGTGCGGACCACCCGCAGGGAAAGGCACGGAGCGCCGACCACCACCGGTGGCAGCACCGCGTGCAGCCGGGTGCCGTCCGGGAGCCGGGCGTCCACCCAGGGCCGGGCGTCGTCCAGCCGGCGGCCGGCCGCGGAGGCCAGCCGCTGGGCGAGCCTGCGCACGGCCGACGCGTCCGCGAACCGCACCTCGGTGCGCTCCAGCCCGGCGCCCCGGTCGGCCCACACCTCGTCGGGCCCGTTCACCAGCACATCGGTGACCTCCGGTTCGGCGAGCAGGCCCTCCAGGGGCCCGGTGCCGACCATCTCCGAGCGCAGCGCGGCCACCACGTCGAGCACCTCGGTGTCGCCGAGCAGCCGGCCCTGGGCCCGCAGCGCGGCGGCCACGCCGGCCGGGGTGGGCTCGTCGCCGGAGGCGGCCAGCCGCAGACGTACGGCGTCGAGCAGGGCGGGGGTCATGGCGTCGGCGCTCATGCGGCCACGCTCCCGCCGCCGGACAGCGCCGCCGTGAGGAACGCCGAGCAGAACCCGGACAACGGGCCCCGGCCGCTGCCGCCCGGCGCCTCGCCGCCGTCCAGGGCGGCGGGCAGGCCCGGCTCGGGCGGCAGCTCGCCGGCGAGCGGGAGCCCGACCAGCTCGGCGAGCGCCTCGTCGGTGAGCCCCGAGCCGAAGGGGCCCCGGGCGACGACCCGCAGATCCCGCAGCACCATGGCCATCCGGGACGCGACCCGGCCGGCGGCCGCGACCGCGCGCAGTTCGGCGGGGACGACCAGCAGGCCCACGTCGATCTGGGCGAGCGCCTCGGCCACCGCCTCGTCCATCCGGCGCGGCAGGTCGACGACCACCACCCCGCCGCGCCGCCGGGCGGCGCCCATCACCGACCGCATGGCCTGCGGCGGGATGACGACGGTGTCGCCGCGGTCCCAGCTGAGGACGCTCAGGGCGTGCGTCCGGGGCAGCGACTCCTCCAGCGCCCCGCTGCTGACCCGGCCCCGGGACTCGGCGAGGTCGGGCCAGCGCAGTCCGCCCACCCGTTCGGCCCCGAGCAGCACATCCAGCCCGCCGCCGAGCGGATCCGCGTCGACGAGCATCGTGCGGCGCCCGGAGCGGGCGGCCGTGACGGCCATCGCGCAGGCCAGGGTGCTGGCCCCCGCGCCGCCTCGGCCGCCGACGACCCCGATCGTCAGGGCCGGCTCGCCGGCGCCCTCCGCGACGTCGGCGATGCGGTCGGCCAGCCATGTCTCGGCGTCGGGCAGGAAGGCGACGTGCTCGGCGCCGACGTCCACGGCGCGGCGCCACACGTCGGGATCGTCCAGATCCCGGCCGACGAGGAGCACGCCCCGGCGGCGGCGCGCCGTACCCGGCACGCGGCGGGTGTCCGCGGCCCCGACCAGCACCAGCGGCGCGGCCTCCCAGCTGCCCGGCGCCGGCGGGACCCCGAAGGCGACCTCCGGTTCCGCGCCCGCCGCGGCGCACAGCCGCAGCAGGTCGTCCAGGAGGGCCCCGTCCTCGGTGACGATGAGCGGGCCGCCGCCCTGATCGTCCTTTCCGCGCGGCCGTCCCGGTGCCCGCGCGGACACCCGCCCTTCACGCGTTCCATTTGTTTCACCGTTGAATGATTCGGCGACCACGACGCCCCCTCGCTCGTTCCGGCCCGTGCCGTCGGTATCCGGCACATGCACCGGACACATCTCCGGCGCGGCATTTGCCGCCAGAGTCTCGCGAGTCGCCGAAACTTGATGATCTTGGTGGGAATCAGTGGATAACCAGGCCGTTGTGGATATCTCCGCCACCCGCACGAGTGGCTTCCACCGCACAGCACAACGAATGTGATCCGTCACTCAACGTAGTCGCGCGGGAAAGAGAACCGGCCCCCCGCGGAAACCGCGGGGGGCCGTTCACATGCCGGGCGCGTTCGGACTCAAGGCCTGAAAATGCCCCCGGACATGCGACGACCCCCGCCGGGGGGGAGAGCGGGGGTCGTCCCCACGGTCCGACTCGGGGGGGGAGGAGCCAGACCGGGTTAGCACGGTCGCGAACGATCCGTGACTTCCATGGTGTACCCGAAGGCCTTCTCAGGCAAACCCACGCGCAGGAGCTTACGCCGAATGGTGGGTCCCTATGCTCGTCCTCGTGGAAAACCACCTGTCGCCGCGCACCGCCGCGTTCTTCGATCTCGACAAGACGGTGATCGCCAAGTCGAGCACCTTGGCGTTCAGCCGGCCGTTCTACCAAGGCGGCCTCATCAACCGGCGCACCGTGCTGCGGACCGCGTACGCCCAGTTCGTCTATCTGCTCGGCGGCGCGGACCACGACCAGATGGAGGGGATGCGAAAGTACCTCTCCGACATGTGCCGCGGCTGGAACGTGCAGCAGGTGCGGGAGATCGTGGCCGAGACCCTCCACGACCTCATCGACCCGATCATCTACGACGAGGCCGCCTCTCTCATCGAGGAGCACCACCTGGCCGGCCGCGACGTCGTCATCGTCAGCGCCTCGGGTGCGGAGGTCGTGGAGCCCATCGGCGAGATGCTCGGCGCGGACCACGTCATCGCCACCCGGATGGCCGTCGAGGACGGCTGCTACACCGGCCGGATCGAGCACTACGTCTACGGCCCCGCCAAGGCCCGGGCCATCACCGAGCTCGCGGAGGCCGAGGGCTACGACCTCAAGCGCTCCTTCGCCTACAGCGACTCGGTGACCGACGTCCCGATGCTCGAGTCCGTCGGTCACCCGTACGCGGTCAACCCCGACCGCGGGCTGCGCAGGGAGGCGGCGTCACGCGAATGGCCGACGCTCACCTTCAGCCGGCCGGTCCGGCTGCACCAGCGGGTGCCCGCGCTCACGATGCCCTCGGGGCCGGTCCTGGCGCTGGCCGCGGTCGGCGCCGCCGCCGCCACGGCGGGCCTGGTCTGGTACGCGGCGCGGCGGCGCAGGCTCGTCCTGTCCTGATGTGAACCCGATTGCACCTTTCGAGGAGAAGGCACCAACCTGGCCCGGTATGCAAAGAACCGCGGCGAGGGGTTCCGGTTCTCCCGAAGGTGCAGTACAAAGGTCTTACGGCCCGCGAGACCACGGACTTCCGCGAGGAACCCCGTCGAATCAGGCCCCACGGACCGAGCATGACAGCTGGGAACCCACGCGACGCAGACCCGCTGACCGGGCCGGCCGCACCAGGTGACGGGCAAAGTTCCCGACCTGATGGGCGAACATCGTGCACGCCTGGTAACCCGACGGTCATGCCAGCGGCGGCACCCGCGAGGTGCCGCCGCATCTTTGTGTTCAGGCACCCCGCGCCGCCGTGCCCACGGATCCCGCGGAGCCTGCGGGCGGCGCCCGCCCGGCGTCCTAGGCGGCGCCGCGCTGCAGGGCCTCGCAGACCGCCACGCTCTCCCGTACGCCCAGGCCCACGGCCTGCCCACAGTGCGTGATCCAGGCCGCCATGCCCTGGGGGGTGCCGGAGGCGTAGCCCCGCAGCGCCTTCAGGTGGTCCGCGCGCCCGAGTTCGGCGTGGCCGACCTCCGCCGGACAGATGGACTTGGGGTCCAGACCGCTCCCGACGAGGACGACGCGCTGCGCGGCACGCGCCACGAGACCGTTGTACGAGCCGAACGGCCGCAGGCACAGCAGTTCGCCGTGCACGACCGCGGCGACGACCAGCGCCGGCGCCTCACTGCCCGACAGCAGCAGGCCGGCGAGCCCGTCGAGCCGCGCGACGACCTCCGCCGGTTCGGGCAGCGGGAATTCGGCGACGTCCAGGAGCGGCTCCTCGACCTTCTCGCCCGCCTGCCGCGGGCGGCCGACCGTCTCGTCCGGCGAGATGCCGCCGGCCGCGACCAGGTGCAGCCGGGCCAGCGCCTGCAGCGGCGACTGCCGCCAGACGGAGAGCAACTGGCCGGACTCGGCGGTGAGCCGCAGCGCGGCGCCCACCGCGCGCGACTCCTCGTCGGAGGAGAAGTCGCTGCGCCTGCGCACCTCTTCCAGCGCCCAGTCGGCCCCGGCGAGCGCCGCGGAGCCGCGGGCGCCGCGCAGCGCCGCCTCCGAGGACACCTCTTCGGAGCGGCGGCGCATCACCCGGTGCCCGTAGACCCGGTCCACGGCCTTTCGTACGGAGTCCACCGACTCGGTGACACCGGGGAGCGAACCGAGGACGGCGAGCGGATCAGCTGTCGTACCCATACCCACGACCCTACGCACCCCCGCCGGGGCGCCGGTGGGCGAGTGGGCATCGTCACGCGCACCGCGCGCGCCCGCGCGGCCTGGCCGGGGCCCCCGCCCGGAGGTCCGAAAACGGGCCCGCAGGCGTGCCCCGAGCCACCCCGATGTCCACCGACGGGTGAACTCCCGCGCCGGAGGCCGCGGGAGGGCGGCGCCGTCACTACGCTTAACGAACATGAAGATCGCTTTCGTCGGAAAGGGCGGCAGCGGCAAGACCACGCTGTCCTCCCTCTTCATCCGTCACCTGGCAGCCGCCCACGTCCCCGTCGTGGCCGTCGACGCCGACATCAACCAGCACCTCGGCCCGGCGCTCGGCCTCGACGAGGAGGAGGCCGCCGCCCTCCCGGCGATGGGCGCCCACCTCCCGCAGATCAAGGAGTACCTGCGCGGCGTCAACCCGCGGATCGCCTCCGCGGAGACGATGATCAAGACCACCCCGCCCGGCGAGGGCTCCCGCCTGCTGCGGATCACCGGGGACAACCCGGTCTACGCCGCCTGCGCCCGGCCCGTCGCGCTCGACGTCGGCGAGGCGCGGCTGATGGTCACCGGTCCCTTCCAGGAGTCCGACCTGGGCGTGGCCTGCTACCACTCCAAGGTCGGGGCGGTGGAGCTGTTCCTCAACCACCTGGTCGACGGCCGCGGGGAGTACGTCGTCGTCGACATGACGGCCGGCAGCGACTCCTTCGCCTCCGGCATGTTCACCCGCTTCGACATGACGTTCCTGGTCGCCGAACCGACCCGGAAGGGAGTGGCGGTCTACCGCCAGTACAAGGAGTACGCCCGGGACTTCGGGGTCGCCCTGCACGTCGTCGGCAACAAGGTGCAGGGCCCGGACGACGTGGACTTCCTGCACGCGCACGTCGGTGACGACCTGCTGGTCACCGTCGCGCACTCGGACTGGGTCCGCGCCATGGAGAAGGGCCGGCCGCCGCGGTTCGGGGAGCTGGAGGAGCCCAACCGCGCGGCGCTGCGGTCGATGCGCGACGCCGTGGACGCCTCGTACGAGCGGCGGGACTGGGAGCGCTACACCCGCCAGATGGTCCACTTCCACCTCAAGAACGCGGAGAGCTGGGGCAACGCGCGGACCGGCGCGGACCTCGCCTCGCAGGTCGACCCCGGCTTCGTCCTGGGCGAACGGTTCACCCTCACCGGGTAATCGTTCGCCCGTTCGGGCGAATCCCGATCCACGGGCCCTTTGTCTGCATTACTCTCCATTTACCGACTCTTGAGAGTAATCAAGCAATCACATTCCGTTACTTTCAAGGTTGACAGCACCCGCCGCAACAGCCGTGACCACGACCGCGTACGCGCACCAGCCGGACGCAGCCGCGCCGCCCCGGAGGAGACGGGAACATGCACACCACGCCAGAACCGCAGACGCAGCAGTCGCAGACCCCACCGCAGGATCTGCCCCCACCGCCCGCGGCCGAGGAAGGGAACACCGCCGTCTGGCGGCACGACCTCTCGGCCTCGATCACCGTCTTCCTGATCGCCGTCCCGCTGTCCCTGGGCATCGCCCTGGCCACCGGCGCCCCGCTGCAGTCGGGGCTGATCGCCGCCGCCGTCGGCGGCATCGTCGTGGGCCTGATGGGCGGCGCGCCGCTCCAGGTCAGCGGCGCCGCCACCAGCCTGGTGGTGGTCACCGCCGAGCTCGTCCACCGCTACGGCTGGCGCACCACCTGCGCCATCACCGTGCTGGCCGGGCTCGCCCAACTCGCCCTGGGCACCCTGAGGGTGGCCAGGGCGGCGCTCGCCGTCAGCCCGGCGATCGTGCACGGCATGCTGGCGGGCATCGGCGCCGCCATCGCGCTCGCCCAGCTCCATGTCGTGCTCGGCGCCAACCCCGACAGCTCGGCGCTCGCCAATCTGGCCGCCCTGCCCCAGCAGTTGTCGTCCCCGCACCCCGGCGCGCTGCTGATCGCGGCGGTCACGGTGGTCGTACTGGTCGGCTGGCCGCGCCTTCCCGGACGGGCCGGCAGGGCGCTGCGCACGGTCCCGGCGCCGCTCGCCGCCATCGCCGCTGCGACCGCCGTCGGCGTCCCCATCGTGGTGCCGCGGGTCGACCTGCCCGCCTGGCACGCGGTGGCGCTGCCCGGGCTGCCGCACGGACCGGTGCTCGGCATCGCGGCCGCCGTCCTGACCGTCACCCTCGTCGCGAGCATGGAGTCGCTGCTGTCGGCGGTCGCGATCGACAAGCTGCGCTCCGGGCGCGGTGCGCCCGGGGACGCCGTCCCGGCCCGCCTGAACAAGGAGTTGCTCGGGCAGGGCACGTCCAACGTGCTCTCCGGCCTGCTCGGCGGGCTGCCGGTGGCCGGCGGCGCGATCCGCGGCTCGGCCAACGTGGCCGCGGGCGCGCGGACGCGCCGGGCCACGGTGCTGCACGGGGTGTGGGTGCTGCTGTGCGCCGGGCTGCTGGCGGGGCTGCTGGAGCACATCCCGCTCGCCGCCCTCGCCGCCCTGGTGATGGTGGTCGGGATGAAGATGGTGAGCTTCGCGCACATCAAACACGTGCAGCGACACCGGGAGTTCCCGGTCTATGCGGCGACGCTCGGCGCGGTGCTGCTGCTCGGCGTGCTGGAGGGGGTGATGACCGGCATCACGGTGGCCGTCTTCCTCTCCCTGCGTCGGCTGACGCACACCCGGATCACGGTGAACGAGGAGTCCGGCGTCCACCAGGTGCACGTACGCGGTCAGTTGACCTTCCTCGCGGTGCCCCGGCTGACCCGGGCGCTGGCGGAGGTGCCGGACGACGCCAGCGCCGTCATCACCCTGGACGGCTCCTTCATGGACCACGCCGCCTACGAGTCGCTGCAGCACTGGTGCGACGGCCACCGGGCACGCGGCGGCTGGGCAACCCTCACGGGCCGGTCGGGCACACCGATCGCGGTCCCCTCCAGCGCGCACGCCTGCCGCCCCTGGACGCCGTGGCGCAACCACCACTGCACCAAGCCGGGCACGGAGGCGGGGGCCGCCGGGCAGCTGGTGGGCGGGCTCAGCGCCTTCCAGCGCAACACCGCGCCCCTGGTCAGGGACGAACTGGCGCGGCTCGCCCGCGAGGGGCAGCGGCCCACCCAGCTCTTCCTCACCTGCGCCGACTCCCGCCTGGTCACGAGCATGATCACCTCCAGCGGGCCCGGTGACCTGTTCACCGTGCGCAACGTGGGCAACCTGATGCCGCCGCCCGGCGCCGACGCCTCCTGCGACTCGGTGGGCGCCGCGATCGAGTACGCGGTGGAGGTGCTGAAGGTCGGCAGCATCACGGTGTGCGGGCACTCCGGGTGCGGCGCGATGCAGGCGCTGCTCAGCGGGGCGGGCCACGAGCCGGGGGCGCAGACCCCGCTGGCCCGCTGGCTGCGCCACGGCCGCCCGAGCCTCGCCCGGCTGGAGCGGATCGGCCGGCTCGGCCGCGGAGAGGTCGCCCTCGCCGACCGCCCGGTGGCCGACGAGCTCGAACGGCTCTGCCTGGTCAACGTGGTGCAGCAGCTCGACCACCTGATGGCCCACGCCTGCGTCGCCCGCAGGGTGGCCGAGGGATCGTTGCAGCTGCACGGGATGTACTTCCACGTCGCCGAGGCCCAGGCCTACGTCCTCGGCGCCGGGAGCGGCACGTTCGCCGCCGTACGGCCGGAAGTGCTCGACACGGTCTGACCGGGCCGCCCGCAGCGGCGGCTCACCCGACCGGCCCACCCTCCCGGCCCGCCGCGCACCCGCCGGCGGGCCGGACCCGTACGGGGGCGCCATAGCGCGACAGGTCTAAACCAATATTTGCGGCGAACCCTTGTCATTCCGCCCCTCCGGCTGGTGAGCTATGGCGTGGGACACAAGAGGACACCCTGCGAAGGAGCACGGCGTGAGCAACGAGAGCCTGGCCAACCTTTTGAAGGAGGAGCGCCGGTTCGCTCCGCCCGCCGAGCTGGCGGCCGGTGCCAATGTGACCGCGGAGGCCTACCAGCAGGCCGGTGACGACCGACTGGGCTTCTGGGCGGCGCAGGCCCGCCGGCTGAACTGGGCGAAGGAGCCGACCGAGACCCTCGACTGGTCCAACCCGCCGTTCGCGAAGTGGTTCGCCGACGGCACCCTGAACGTCGCTTACAACTGCGTCGACCGGCACGTCGAGGCCGGCCACGGCGACCGTGTGGCGATCCACTTCGAGGGCGAGCCCGGTGACGGCCGGGCCATCACCTACGCCGAGCTCAAGGACGAGGTGAGCCGCGCGGCGAACGCCCTGACCGAGCTGGGCGTCACGGCCGGCGACCGGGTCGCCGTCTACATGCCCATGATCCCCGAGACCGTCGTGGCGATGCTGGCCTGCGCCCGCGTCGGCGCCGCGCACTCGGTGGTCTTCGGCGGCTTCTCCGCCGACGCGCTGGCCGCGCGCATCGCCGACGCCGACGCCAAGCTGGTCATCACCGCGGACGGCGGCTACCGCCGCGGCAAGCCGTCCGCCCTGAAGCCTGCCGTGGACGACGCGGTCGGCCGCTCCGCCGGCGTGGAGAAGGTGCTGGTCGTCCGGCGCACCGGCCAGGAGGTCGCGTGGACCGAGGGCCGGGACGTGTGGTGGCACGAGATCGTCGAGCGGCAGTCCGCGGAGCACGCCCCGGAGGCCTTCGAGGCGGAGCACCCGCTCTTCATCCTCTACACCTCCGGCACCACCGGTAAGCCCAAGGGCATCCTGCACACCTCGGGCGGCTACCTGACGCAGACCGCCTACACCCACAACGCCGTCTTCGACCTGAAGCCGGAGACCGACGTCTACTGGTGCACCGCCGACGTCGGCTGGGTCACCGGCCACTCGTACATCGTGTACGGCCCGCTGGCCAACGGCGCCACCCAGGTGCTGTACGAGGGCACCCCCGACACCCCGCACCAGGGCCGCTTCTGGGAGATCGTCCAGAAGTACGGGGTCACGATCCTCTACACCGCCCCCACGGCGATCCGCACCTTCATGAAGTGGGGCGACGACATCCCCGCCAAGTTCGACCTGTCCTCGCTGCGCGTCCTGGGCAGCGTCGGCGAGCCGATCAACCCCGAGGCGTGGATCTGGTACCGCGAGCACATCGGCGGCAGCCGCTGCCCGATCGTGGACACCTGGTGGCAGACCGAGACCGGCGCCATGATGATCTCCCCGCTGCCCGGCGTGACGGAGACCAAGCCCGGCTCCGCGCAGCGCCCGCTGCCCGGCATCTCCGCCACCGTCGTGGACGACGAGGCCAACGAGGTGCCCAACGGCTCCGGCGGGTACCTCGTCCTCACCGAGCCGTGGCCGTCGATGCTCCGCACCATCTGGGGCGACGACCAGCGCTACCTGGACACCTACTGGTCCCGCTTCGAGGGCCGCTACTTCGCCGGCGACGGCGCCAAGAAGGACGAGGACGGCGACATCTGGCTGCTGGGCCGGGTGGACGACGTCATGCTCGTCTCGGGCCACAACATCTCCACCACCGAGGTCGAGTCGGCCCTCGTCTCGCACCCGAAGGTCGCCGAGGCGGCCGTGGTCGGCGCCACCGACGCCACCACCGGCCAGGCCATCGTCGCCTTCGTGATCCTGCGCGGCACCGCCGCGGCCGAGGACGGCGAGGAGCTGATCGCCGAGCTGCGCGACCACGTCGCCAAGACGCTCGGCCCGATCGCCAAGCCGAAGCGGATCCTCACGGTGGCCGAGCTGCCGAAGACCCGCTCCGGCAAGATCATGCGGCGTCTGCTGCGCGACGTCGCCGAGAACCGGGAGCTGGGGGACGTCACCACCCTGACCGACTCCACGGTCATGGACCTCATCCAGACCAAGCTCCCGACCGCCGCGAGCGAGGACTGACGGCGGCCCCCGCCACCGCACCGAAGAGGCCCCCACGGGGGCCTCTTCGCCGTTTCACGGCGGTGCGGGACGCCCCTGCGGACGCCCCTGCGGTGCCCGGCGATCGTCCGTAATGTGAAGAACGCCGGAGGCTCCGGCGCCGAGCCGGTAAACTGCTGAACGCGTAAGGAACGCGACAGTGCATCGGGGTGTGCCGGGAAGTCTGGTCGGCAAGGTGATCAGCCATGCCGAACCCGACCGGAGGTCCACCCCCCGTGATCGCGACCAACCGCCGCCGTTCCGTCTTCCTGGGCCGGATGCCCCTCCCGGAACGGAACTTCGTCGCCGACGCGCTGCGGACGGAGACGGTGGGCGGCATGCTGCTGCTGGTGGCCGCCGTCGCGGCGCTGGTCTGGGCGAACAGCCCGCTGGGCGACGCCTACCGGTCCACCGTCGCCTTCACCTTCGGGCCCTCCTCGCTCCATCTGGACCTGTCGGTGGGGCACTGGGGCGCGGACGGACTGCTGACGGTCTTCTTCTTCGTCGCGGGCATCGAGCTCAAACGGGAACTGGCGGTAGGTGAGCTGCGCCGTCCCTCGGCGGCGGCGCTCCCCGTCATCGCCGCAGTCTGCGGCATGGCCGTGCCGGCGGTCGTGTACACGGTGGTCAACACCGTCGGCGGGGGTTCCCTGCAGGGCTGGGCGGTGCCGACGGCGACCGACATCGCGTTCGCCCTGGCGGTGCTGGCCGTACTCGGCACGGCGTTGCCTTCCGCACTGCGCGCGTTCCTGCTGACCCTGGCGGTCGTCGACGACCTCTTCGCGATCCTGATCATCGCGGTCTTCTTCACCTCGGGCATCAATTTCGCCGCGCTCGCGTCGGCCGTCGCCGGGCTCGTCCTGTTCCGGCTGCTGCTCCGCAAGGAGGTGCGCGGGTGGTACGTGTACGTGCCGCTCGCACTGGTCAACTGGGCGCTCATGCACGCCAGCGGCGTGCACGCCACCATCGCGGGCGTCGCGATGGGCCTGATGCTGCGCTGCCACCGGCGGGAGGGCGAGGAGCGGTCTCCCGGAGAGCGGATCGAGCACCTCGTACGGCCGCTCTCGGCGGGACTCGCGGTGCCGCTGTTCGCGCTCTTCTCCGCGGGGGTGCCGATCGCCGGCAGCGCGGTCGCCGAGGTGTTCCACCGTCCCGAGACGCTGGGCGTGGTGCTGGGGCTGGTCGTCGGCAAGGCGGTCGGGGTCTTCGGCGGCACCTGGCTGGCGGCACGCTTCACCCGGGCGGAGCTCAACCCCGACCTGGCCTGGCCCGACGTCCTGGCCGTCGCCACGCTCGCGGGGATCGGCTTCACGGTCTCCCTGCTCATCGGCGAGCTGGCCTTCGAGGGCGACCAGGTGCTGACCGAGGAGGTCAAGGCGGCCGTCCTGATCGGCTCGTTCACCTCCGCGGTCCTCGCCGCGGTGCTGCTCAAGCTCCGCAACGACCGGTACCGGCGGATGTGCGAGGACGAGGAGCGCGACGAGGACCGGGACGGCGTCCCGGACGTCTACGAGTGGGCGAACCCCGAGTTCCACCTGCGCATGGCGGCGATCCACGAGGCGAAGGCGGCCGAGCACCGCAGGCTCGCGGAAGTGGCGCGCTCCGGGGGCAGCGACGAGGATGAGTCGGGCATGATCGGGGGGTAACCCGTTTGCCCCGGATGACGACTGACGCACCATGACGACGACGGAGGACCCGATGAGCCGAGCGGACGAGCCCGTGAACGTGGGGGTGACCGTGAGCCCCAACGGAAGCCGCAGCCTCGGTCAGCTCTTCGCCTCGGCGACGGCGGACCTGTCCGAGCTGGTCCACGAGGAGATCGCCCTCGCCAAGGCGGAGCTGAGGCAGGACGTCAAGCGCGCCGGCATCGGCGGCGGAGCGGTGGGAGCGGCCGGCATCCTGGCGCTCTTCTCGCTGCCGGTGCTCAGCTTCGCGGCGGCGTACGGCATCCACAACCTGGGGCTGGGCCTCGCCTGGTCGTTCCTCGTCGTCGGCGGTGCCTACCTGGTGCTGGCGGGCCTGCTGGGCCTGATGGCTCGCTCGAAGTTCAAGAAGATCAAGAAGCCGGAGCGCAGCATCGCCTCGGCGAAGGAGACCGCGGCGGTGCTGCAGGGGGTCAAGCCGCACCCGCGCAGCGCCTCCTCCAACGGATCGGGGGCCACGGTGGAGGCCAAGGTGTGACACGCTCGGGGCATGACGGTCGCTGAGAGTTCCCCGGTGCGCGTCGACGGACCCTGGACCCACCGGGACGTCGCCGCGAACGGTGCCCGCTTCCACATCGCCGAGCTCGGCGACGGCCCCCTGGTGCTGCTGCTGCACGGCTTCCCCCAGTTCTGGTGGACCTGGCGGCACCAGCTGACCGCGCTGGCCGAGGCGGGCTTCCGTGCCGTCGCCATGGACCTGCGCGGGGTGGGCGGCAGCGACCGCACGCCCCGCGGCTACGACCCGGCCAACCTGGCGCTCGACGTCACCGGCGTGATCCGCTCGCTCGGGGAACCGGACGCCGCGCTGGTCGGGCACGACCTCGGCGGCTACCTGGCCTGGACGGCGGCCGCGATGCGGCCCAAGCTCGTCCGGCGGCTCGCGGTGTGCTCCATGCCGCATCCGCGGCGCTGGCGCTCGGCGATGCTGACGGACCTGCGGCACAGCGCGGCCGGCGGCTATGTGTGGGGGTTCCAGCGCCCGTTCATCCCGGAGCGGCAACTCGTCGCGGACGACGCGGCGCTGGTGGGACGGCTATTGCGGGACTGGTCGGGGCCCCGGCTGCCCGAGGACGAGACGGTGGACGCCTACCGCAGGGCGATGCTCATCCCCTCGACGGCGCACTGCTCGATCGAGCCGTACCGCTGGATGGTGCGCTCGCTGGCCCGGGTGGACGGCTTCCAGTTCAACCGTCGCATGAAGCGTCCGGTGCGCGTGCCCACGCTGCACCTGCACGGTTCGCTCGACCCGGCGATGCGGGCCCGGCACGCCGCGGGCAGCGGCGAGTACGTGGAGGCGCCGTACCGCTGGCGGCTCTTCGACGGGCTGGGGCACTTCCCCCACGAGGAGGACCCGGCGGCGTTCTCCGCCGAACTGGTCAACTGGCTGAAGGACCCCGAACCGGACCGTTGATCCAGTATGACCATCAGCCAAATGCCGGGCGCATAGGCCAACTGATGGAGCGGCAGGCGGTTACCGACCATGGAGCCCGGGCAGACAGCTCGGTATGGGCTGGACGCACGACTACCGTGACGTGTCACGCGACCGCCGCGCCAACAGGGCGCGGGTCACCACCGGGACGCAGGCCCCGGACCACGGGTCCGGAGGCTCCCGACTCGGCATTCCCCACATCCTCAGGCGCCGCGCCCGCTGGGTGGGCGCCCGGCTGAGGCATACCCGCGACTGACCGCGCGCAGCCGACCGCACACGGCTGCACACGGCTGTCCGCACACGGCCGACCGGCACCGGCCGGCCGTTTCCCCGCAGGACCTACAGAGCGCAGCCCTCGGTGTCGACCTGCCGGCTCGCCGTACGCCCGGCCCGGACGTCCGGCTGGACCTCGTCCGCCGTCAGGGCGTAGCCGGTGTCCGCGTCGTCGAGGGACTTGGCGAACACCACGCCGTACACCTTCCCCTCGGGGGTGAGCAGCGGTCCGCCGGAGTTGCCCTGGCGGACCAGCGTGTACAGCGAGTAGACGTCGCGCTCGACGGTGCCCCGGTGGTAGATGTCCGGGCCCGAGGCCGGGATGCGCCCGCGCACCCGGGCGGCACGCACGTCGAAGCCGCCGTTCTCCGGGAAGCCGGCGACGATGGCGTCGTCGCGCGAGTCGGCGTCGGTGCCGCTGAAGGACAACGCGGGCGCGTCCAGGGACGGTACGTCGATGACCGCGATGTCGCGCTGCCAGTCGTAGAGCACGACCTTGCCGTCGTACACCCGGCCCTCGCCGCCGATCTGCACGGTCGGGTTGTCCACGCCGCCGACGACGTGGGCGTTGGTCATCACCCGGTGCGGGGCGAACACGAAGCCGGTGCCCTCGAGCACCTTGCCGCAGCTCGGTGCCGTGCCGACGACCTTGACGATGCTGCGCCGCGCGCGGCCGACGACCGCGCTGTCGGCGAGCGCCGGGTCGGGGGCGGGGACGGCGGTGATGGGCTCGTTGCCGAACGGCGAGAAGACCTGGGGCAGTCCGTTCTGCGCGAGCACCGAACTGAAGTCGGCGAACCAGTTGTCGGCCTCGCGCGGCACGATCTGCGCCACCCCCAGCAGCACCCGGGAGGAGCGCACCTCACGGCCGAGGCTGGGCAGCGTGGTCGTGGTGGCGAGCGCGGAGCCGATGAGCCAGGCGACCAGCAGCATCGCCAGGACGTTCACCAGGGCGCCGCCGACGGCGTCGATGGCCCGGGCCGGTGACCAGCTGATGTGCGTACGGACCTTGTTGCCGAGGTGCGTGGTGAAGGCCTGGCCGACCGAGGCGCACACGATGATCAGGACCACCGCGGCGACCACCGCCACCGTGCCGGGCTGGGCGCTGCCGGTGACCGCGTTCCAGATCGCGGGCAGCACGTAGACCGCGACCAGACCCCCGCCGAGGAACCCGACCACCGACATCACGCCGACGATGAATCCCTGGCGGTAGCCCACGATCGCGAACCACACGGCGGCCAACAGCAGCACGATGTCCAGCACATTCACCTGGACACCGTCTCATGGAGGATCAACCCAGCGGGACCGTCTTCGCGCGATCCCAGGGTCGTTCCCAGCCCGCGTGGTGCAGGATCCGGTCGATCAGGCCCGCGGTGAAACCCCACACCAGGACGCCCTGCACCAGGAAGGCGGGCCCCTGGAGGCCGCTGGGATGGGTCACCACGGCCCGGTTGGCGGGATCGGTGAGATCCGCCACGGGGACGGTGAACACCCGTGCGGTCTCCGCCGGATCGACCGCTCCTACCGGGGACGGCGTACGCCACCAGCCGAGGACCGGTGTCACGACGAAGTCGCTCACCGGGATGTAGAGCCGCGGGAGCACCCCGAAGACCTGCACCCCCGACGGGTCGAGGCCGGTCTCCTCCCACGCCTCGCGCAGCGCGGCCCGCAGCGGGCCCTCGCCCTCCGGGTCGCCGTCCTCGGGATCGAGCGCACCGCCGGGGAAGGAGGGCTGCCCCGCGTGGGAGCGCAGGGACGCCGCCCTTTCCATCAGGAGGAGTTCGGGCCCCTCGGCCCCCTCCCCGAGAAGGATGAGCACGGCCGAGGGCCTGCCGCCGTTCGGCGGCGGCAGGAAGCGGCTGAGCTGCTCGGGCCGTACGGCGTCGACCGCGCGGACCACCGGGGCCAGCCATGACGGCAGCCCCTCGCGGTCCAGGGTGACGTCCTCGATGTCGGGTCGTGCCTGCGTCACTCCACCTCCAGCGGCGGCGCCGCCTTGCCCGGGAACCCCGGCGGCGGCTTGAGCCGCTGTCCCGGGCCGCCGGCCAGCTCGTACTTCAGCAGCTTCTTCGCCTTCTCCGGGTCGGTCTCGCCCTCGCCGTACGCCGGGCACAGCGGGGCGATCGGGCAGACGCCGCAGGCGGGGCGGCGGGCGTGGCACATCCGGCGGCCGTGGAAGATCAGCCGGTGCGAGACCATCGTCCACTCGCTCTTCGGGAAGATCGCCATGACGTCCTGCTCGATCTTCTCGGGCTCCTTCGCGCTGGTCCAGCCGAAGCGGTGGACGAGCCGCTGGAAGTGGGTGTCCACGGTGAGGCCGGGGACGCCGAAGGCGTTGCCGAGCACCACGTTGGCCGTCTTGCGGCCCACGCCGGGCAGCGTGACCAGGTCCTCCAGCCGGCCGGGCACCTCACCGCCGTAGGTGTCGCGCAGCGCGGCGGACAGGCCGAGCACCGCCCGCGCCTTGGCGCGGAAGAAGCCGGTGGGGCGGAGGATCCGCTCGAGCTCCTCCGGGTCGGCGGCGGCCATCTCCTCCGGCGTCGGATACGCGGCGAACAGCGCGGGGGTGGTCTGGTTGACCCTCAGGTCGGTCGTCTGGGCCGAGAGGACGGTGGCGACGAGCAGCTGGAAGGGGTTCTCGAAGTCGAGCTCGGGATGGGCGTACGGGTACAGCTCGGCGAGCTCGCGGTTGATCCGGCGGGCCCTGCGCACCATGGCCAGCCGCGACTCGGGCTTGCGCGCCGCCCGCGTCCGGCTGGTGGAGGTCGTGCGGGCAGCCTGTTCGCTCACAGCGGAATCCGCGGCGGCCGCCACCCTTCCGGCCCCGCCACCCTGCCGTTTCTTCTGCGCACTTGGCGTATCGGACACCCGGCCAGCCTAAGCCTCACCACCGACAATCGCCCTGGAGAGCAGGGATCCGGCCCCCAAACGGACCCCCGGGGCACAATCACACGAGCACATAAGACAGACTTGTGATTGATCGCACTGTTTTGCTGTCGGGCATGATGGGGACCGACCCAGCGATGTCGACAAGGAGAGAGCTCGTGGACGACGTTCTGCGGCGCGCACCGCTTTTCGCGGCGCTCGACGATGAGCAGGCCGCTGAACTGCGCGCCTCCATGACGGAGGTCACGCTCGCGCGTGGCGACTCGCTGTTCCACGAGGGGGAACCCGGGGACCGGCTGTACGTCGTCACCGAGGGCAAGGTGAAGCTGCACCGCACCTCCCCCGACGGCCGCGAGAACATGCTCGCCGTCGTCGGACCCGGCGAGCTGATCGGCGAGCTGTCGCTCTTCGACCCCGGCCCGCGCACGGCGACCGCGACCGCGCTAACCGAGGTGAAGCTGCTCGGCCTCGGCCACGGCGACCTGCAGCCCTGGCTCAACGCCCGCCCCGAGGTCTCGACGGCCCTGCTGCGCGCCGTCGCCCGGCGCCTGCGCCGCACCAACGACGTCATGTCCGACCTGGTCTTCTCCGACGTGCCGGGCCGCGTGGCCAAGGCGCTGCTGGACCTGTCGCGCCGCTTCGGCGTGCAGTCCGAGGAGGGCATCCACGTCGTGCACGACCTGACGCAGGAGGAACTCGCCCAGCTGGTGGGCGCCTCCCGCGAGACCGTCAACAAGGCCCTCGCCGACTTCGCGGGCCGCGGCTGGCTGCGCCTGGAGGCGCGGGCGGTCATCCTGCTGGACGTCGAGCGGCTGGCCAAGCGCTCGCGCTGACGCCCGTACGCGTACGAGAAGGGGCGCCCACCCGGAGGTGGGCGCCCCTTCGGCGTCCGCGGTGCTGGTGGGGCCGTCAGATCAGCCCGTGCTCCAGCAGGTAGTCCAGCTGCGCCCGCACCGACAGCTCGGCGGCCGGCCACAGGGCGCGGTCGACGTCCGCGTACACGTGGGCGACGACCTCCGAGGGCGTCGTCAGGCCCTGCTCCACGGCCGTCTCGACCTGGGCCAGGCGGTGGGCGCGGTGGGCGAGGTAGAACTCGACGGCGCCCCGCGCGTCGGCCAGGACCGGGCCGTGGCCCGGCAGGACGGTGGCGACGCCGTCGTGCATCGTCAGGGCCTGCAGGCGGCGCAGCGAGTCAAGGTAGTCGCCCAGCCGCCCGTCGGGGTGGGCGACGACCGTGGTGCCGCGGCCGAGCACGGTGTCGCCGGTGAGCACCGCCCGGTCGGCGGGCAGGTGGAAGGAGAGCGAGTCCGCGGTGTGCCCGGGGGTGGGTACGACGCGCAGCTCCAGGCCGCCGGTGGTGACGACGTCGCCCGCGCCGAGGCCCTCCTCGCCCAGCCGCAGCGCCGGGTCCAGGGCGCGCACGGCCGTACCGGTCAGCTCGGCGAAGCGCGCGGCGCTCTCGGCGTGGTCGGGGTGGCCGTGCGTCAGCAGGGTGAGGGCGATCCTCTTGCCGAGGGAGTGCGCGGTGGAGACCACGGTGTTCAGGTGGCCCTCGTCGAGCGGGCCCGGGTCGATGACGACGGCGAGCTCGGAGTCCGGCTCGGAGACGATCCAGGTGTTCGTGCCGTCCAGCGTCATCGGCGAGGGGTTCGGCGCGAGCACGCAGACCGCGCGGGCGGTCGCCCGCCCGCCGATCCCGGCGCGGGGGTCGCCGGGCTGAAGGGCCGAGGTCATTCGGCGGCTCCCATGCGCTTGGTGAACTCGTCGTGGCCGGGCCAGGTCAGCACGATCTCGTCGCCCACGAGGGCGGCCCTCGCCAGCACGGGGGTGAGGTCGCGTCCCGCCGCGGCGGAGGCCAGGGCCGCCGCCGCGGACCCGTACGGGAGCAGTTCCCGCAGCGTCGCGATGGTCGGCGGCAGCATGGTCATCTCGCCGCGGTCGTAGCCGTCCACCGCTTCGGCGGGCCGCAGCCACACCGTGCGGTCCGCCTCCCCCGACACGTCACGGGTGCGCTGGCCGGGCGGAAGCGCCGTCAGGAAGAACCAGGTGTCGTAGCGGCGCTCCTCGAACTCCGGGGTGATCCAGCGGGCCCAGGGACCGAGCAGGTCGGAGCGGAGCACGAGCGCGCGCCGGTCGAGGAAGTCGGCGAAGGACAGCTCCCGCGAGACCAGGGCGCGGCGGTCCGCCTCCCAGTCCTCGCCGGTGGTGTCCGCGACGACGGACGCCTCGTCGGGCCCGGCCAGCAGCACGCCGGACTCCTCGAAGGTCTCGCGCACGGCCGCGCACACGATCGCCTGCGCCGAGGCGGGGTCCAGTCCCCGGCCCAGCCGGGCGGCCCAGGTCTCCGGCGAGGGGCCCGTCCAGGCCACCGGGCGCTCGTCGCGCGGGTCCACCCCGCCACCCGGATAGGCGTACGCGCCCGCGGCGAACGCCATCGACGCCCGGCGCCGCAGCATGTGCACGGCGGGACCGCCGTCGGCGTCCCGCAGCAGCAGGACCGTCGCCGCACGGCGCGGCACGACGGGCTCCAGGGTGCCCGCGGTGAGGGCGCGGATCCGCTCGGGCCAGGTCGGCGGGAACCACTGGCCGTTCGTGGTGGTCATGGGGCGGATGCTATGCGCTTCCGCGGAGATGTTCGATAGGGCCCGGACCGGGCGGCGGGCCCGGGCGCCCCTCCGGCGGCCGGGGCGCGGCCCGCCGGAGGGGTACCGGACGTCAGTCCTCGACCTCGACCTGGATCTCGACCTCGACGGGCGCGTCGAGCGGCAGCACGGCCACCCCGACGGCGCTGCGGGCGTGCACGCCCTTGTCGCCGAGGACCTCGCCGAGCAGCTCGCTCGCGCCGTTGACGACGCCCGGCTGACCGGTGAAGTCAGGGGCGGAGGCGACGAAGCCGACGACCTTCACGACGCGCTTGACGCGGTCGAGGTCACCCACGACGGAGCGGACCGCGGCGAGGGCGTTGAGCGCGCAGGTACGGGCGAGCTGCTTGGCCTCCTCCGCGGTCACCTCGGCACCGACCTTGCCGGTGCAGGTCAGCTTGCCCTCGACGACGGGCAGCTGACCGGATGTGTACACGTACGCGCCGGACCGGACGGCCGGGACGTACGCGGCGAGCGGCGCGGCCACGGCGGGCAGGGTCAGCCCCAGCTCGGCGAGCCGCTGCTCGACGGCGCTCACGCGTTCTTCTCCCGCTTGAGGTAGGCCACCAACTGCTCGGGGTTGTTGGGGCCCGGCACGACCTGGACGAGCTCCCAGCCGTCCTCGCCCCAGGTGTCCAGGATCTGCTTCGTCGCGTGCACCAGCAGCGGCACGGTCGCGTATTCCCACTTGGTCATGAGGGGACTGTAATGCCTGGCACAGCCACGCCCCTGCGTAGCCCCGCCCTCGACTGGTTAGGCTCGCAGGTGTGAGGCTGCACATCGTGACGGGCAAGGGCGGCACGGGGAAGACGACCGTCGCCGCGGCGCTGGCACTCGCCCTCGCCGCCGAGGGACGGCGGACGCTGCTGACGGAGGTCGAGGGGCGCCAGGGCATCGCCCAGCTCTTCGAGACCGAGGCGCTCCCCTACGAGGAGCGCAAGATCGCGGTGGCCCCGGGCGGCGGCGAGGTCCACGCCCTGGCCATCGACGCGGAACAGGCGCTGCTGGACTACCTCGACATGTTCTACAAGCTCGGCCGGGCGGGCCGGGCCCTGAAGAAGCTGGGCGCGATCGACTTCGCGACCACGGTCGCCCCGGGCCTGCGCGACGTCCTGCTGACCGGCAAGGTCTGCGAGGCGGTGCGCCGCAAGGACCGGGCCGGCTGGCGGTCGTACGACGCCGTGGTGCTGGACGCGCCGCCCACCGGCCGGATCACCCGCTTCCTCAACGTCAACGACGAGGTCGCCGGGCTGGCCCGGTTCGGCCCGATACACAATCAGGCGCAGGCCGTGATGCGGGTGATGAAGTCCCCGGAGACGGCCGTGCACCTGGTCACCCTCCTGGAGGAGATGCCGGTCCAGGAGACCGTGGACGGTGTGGAGGAGCTGCGCGCGGCGGGTCTGCCGACCGGCGCCGTGGTCATCAACATGGTGCGCCCTGTGGTGATGGACGGCGCCGCCGTGGCCACGGCGCGCGACGGGCGGCGCACGGCGATCGCCAAGGCCCTCTCCCAGGCCGGGCTGGGCGGCGCGCGGCGCGGCGGCCTCGCGGAGCGGCTCGTCGACCCGCTGCTGGCGCAGGCTCACGAGCACGCGGAACGGGTGGCCCTGGAGCGCGCCCAGCGCGAGGAGCTGACCGCGCTGGGCCTGCCGGCGTACGAGCTGGAGCTGATGGGCGACGGGGTCGATCTCGGCGGGTTGTACAGATTGGCTGAAAATCTGCGGAAGCAGGGGCTGGGGGTCGCATGAGCCTGGAGAGTCCGGTATTGGACATCGACCCGTTGATCGACGATCCGAGGACCCGGATCGTCGTCTGCTGCGGCTCCGGAGGGGTCGGCAAGACCACCACGGCCGCGGCGCTGGGCGTCCGCGCCGCCGAGCGCGGCCGCAAGGCCGTCGTGCTGACCATCGACCCGGCACGCCGGCTGGCGCAGTCCATGGGGCTCTCGGAACTGGACAACACCCCGCGCAAGGTCGCCGGCATCGACGAGTCCGCGGGCGGTGAACTGCACGCGATGATGCTCGACATGAAGCGGACCTTCGACGAGGTCGTGCTGCAGCACTCGGACCGGGAACGGGCCCGGGCGATCCTGGACAACCCCTTCTACCAGTCGCTCTCCGCGGGCTTCGCCGGCACGCAGGAGTACATGGCCATGGAGAAGCTGGGCCAGCTGCGCGCGCTCGACGCGTGGGACCTGATCATCGTCGACACCCCGCCGAGCCGGTCGGCACTGGACTTCCTGGACGCCCCGAAGCGGCTGGGGTCCTTCCTGGACGGTCGCTTCATCCGGCTGCTCATGGCCCCCGCGAAGGTCGGCGGGCGGGCCGGCGTGAAGTTCCTCAACGTCGGGATGTCGATGATGACCGGCACGCTCAGCAAGGTCATGGGCGCGCACCTGCTGCGCGACGTGCAGACCTTCGTGGCGGCGATGGACTCGATGTTCGGCGGCTTCCGCTCCCGCGCGGACGCCACCTACAAGCTGCTCCAGGCGAACGGCACGGCGTTCCTGGTGGTGGCCGCACCGGAGCGGGACGCGCTGCGGGAGGCCTCGTACTTCGTGGAGCGGCTGGCGGCGGAGAACATGCCGCTCGCCGGGCTGGTGCTCAACCGCGTGCACGGCAGCGGGGCGGCGCAGCTCACGGCGGAGCGGGCGCTGGCGGCGGCGGAGGCCCTGGACGACCTGACCGCGGCGGACGACCCCGCAGACCCCGACGACGTGGACGCCGTGGACCACCCGGGCGCCCTCGGCACCGACGAGGCCGGTCCCGCGGCCGGGGAACCGTCAACTCCCCGGCTGACCGGGGAGTTTGACGAATCTGCAGAAAATCTTCAAAGCGTCGGCATTGTGGATCAGCCCGGCGGGAAAGCTGGACTCCGTACGGCCGACGGCGGCGAAGGGACCCCCAGTACGGACAGTGCGGACACGAGCTCTCCCGAATCGCCCACCGGCTCCCCGGCCGCCACCGCACCCGCGGCACCCGCGCAGGACCCCGCAGCGGACCGGCCCGCGGAGACGGACCCACTGGACGCCGACCGTCTCGCCGCCGGCCTGCTGCGCCTGCACGCCGAACGGATGCAGCTGGTCGCGCGCGAGCGGCGCACCCGCGACCGCTTCGTCTCCGTGCACCCGGACGTGCCCATGGTGGACGTCGCGGCCCTGCCCGGCGACGTCCACGACCTCGAGGGCCTGCGCGCGATCGGCGAACGCCTCGCGCAGGGTCAGCCGACGGCTGCGTAGTCGTCGTAGTCCCCGTCGTAGCCCTCGTCGTCGAGCGGGAGCACACCCGTGCTGCGCTCGTACTCCGTGCGCGCCGTCTCCAGCAGCCTGCGCCACGAGGTGACCGTGGGACGCCGGCGCAGCAGCGCCCTGCGCTCCCGCTCGGTCATCCCGCCCCAGACGCCGAATTCGACGCGGTTGTCCAGGGCGTCGGCCAGGCACTCGGTGCGCACCGGGCAGCCGGTGCACACCGCCTTGGCCCTGTTCTGGGCCGCTCCCTGGACGAAAAGTTCATCCGGATCCGTCGTGCGGCACGCGGCCTGCGTACTCCAGTCCGTAACCCAGCTGCTCATGCTGGCGCCGTCCTCTCCCGAATCGAGGCTCCCCCACGGCGGCAAGCGGCATATTCACCGTTGCCAGTTGAGGACGTTACGGAAGGTGGGCACGGCGCAACAGCCCTTTCAGGCCCAATCTTGAATGGCCCGAACGGACTATGGGTATGCGGCAGATCACCCGACGGAGTGAGCCGACGACAGAACGGGCGAATCGCCGCAAAACGGTCAGCTCGCCACTTCTGGGGCCTGAGATCCAAGCCACATGGCTGGCATATGACAGGAATTCGGGCAGTTCTCATCACCCACAAGAGTGATGACGGAGGACAGACGTGTGCGCAGTGTTGGCGCCTGTCTGTTACAGAGTAGGCGAACAAGCATGCCCACGTCCCGGGAATGGCAACGTAAGCTGCACCCCATGGGTCACAAGCGATCGCGCCCCACCAGCAGCGGCGGCACCAGTTCCGCGCAGCAGGCCGCCAAGTTCCTGGGCGTCAGTGTCCTGGCCGGCGTCGTACTGGCCGGCATCGCCCTGCCGGCGGCAGGGGCACTCGGACTGAGCGCCAAGGGCACCGCGGCCGGGTTCGACTCCCTGCCGGGCGAGCTCAAGCGACCGCCGCTCTCCCAGAGCACCCAGATCCTGGACACCAAGGGCGACCTGATCGCGACCGTCTACTCGCGCGACCGCAAGGTCGTGGGGCTCGACAAGATCAGCAAGTCGATGCAGCAGGCCA
The DNA here is from genome assembly GCF_042956445.1 of Streptomyces sp. NPDC008238. Lineage (NCBI taxonomy): Bacteria > Bacillati > Actinomycetota > Actinomycetes > Kitasatosporales > Streptomycetaceae > Streptomyces > Streptomyces sp. NPDC008238. Next base: position 58,450 of record NZ_JBIBGK010000003.1, read on the forward strand.
TCGTGGCCATCGAGGACGCCCGCTTCTACGAGCACGGCGCCATCGACGTCAAGGGCATCCTGCGCGCGCTCAACAAGAACGCCCAGGAGGGCGGTGTCTCCGAGGGCGCGTCCACCCTGACGCAGCAGTACGTCAAGAACGTCTTCGTCGAGGAGGCCGGCGACGACCCCACCAAGGTCCAGCAGGCCACCCAGCAGACCCTCGGTCGCAAGATCAAGGAGATGAAGTACGCGATCCAGCTCGAGCAGGAGCTGGGGAAGCAGAAGATCCTCGAGAACTACCTCAACATCACGTTCTTCGGCGAGCAGGCCTACGGGGTCGAGTCCGCCGCCCGGCGCTACTTCAGCAAGTCCGCCAAGAACCTGTCGCTCACCGAGTCCGCGCTGCTGGCCGGCCTCGTCCAGTCGCCGAGCCGCTACGACCCCGTGAACGACCCGGAAGAGGCCAAGAAGCGCCGCGACGTGGTGCTGCAGCGCATGGCCGACATGAAGGACATCACGCAGGCGGAGGCCGACGAGGGCAAGAAGAAGCCGCTCGGCCTCAAGGTGACCCAGCCCAAGAACGGCTGCATCACCGCCGTGAACGGCGCCGGCTTCTTCTGCGACTACGTGCGCCAGGTCTTCCTCACCGACAAGACCTTCGGCAAGACCAAGTCCGAGCGCTCCAAGCGCTGGGACCAGGGCGGCCTCACCATCCGCACCACCCTCGACCCGAAGGCGCAGCGGTCCGTCCAGGACTCGATCAGCCGGCACGTGTACAAGAGCGACGACGTCGCCACCGCCGTGACGCTGGTCCAGCCCGGCACGGGCAAGATCATCGGGATGGGCCAGTCCCGCCCGTACGGCTTCGGGAAGAACCAGACCCAGATCAACCTCTCGGTCAACCAGGCCATGGGCGGCGGCGTCGGATACCAGCCCGGTTCGACCTTCAAGCCGATCACCGCGGCCGCGGCCATAGAGCAGGGCACCGACCCGGCGCAGACCTACCCGTCGCCCTACGAGATGCCCTACCCGAGCCCGGTCACGACCTGCGGCGGCAACTGGCTCAACACCGAGAACGCGACGGTGTCGAACGAGAACGAGTCCGAGAAGGGCCCGTACTCGATGAAGGAAGCGACCGCGAAGTCGGTCAACACCTACTACGTCCAGCTGATCAGCGACATCGGCGTCTGCCCGGTGGTCAAGATGGCCGACTCCATGGGCGTCCAGCGGGCCAACGGCAAGAAGCTCAGCCAGGTGCCCTCCCTCACCCTGGGTTCGCAGGAGGTCTCGCCGCTGACCATGGCGAACGCTTACGCGACCTTCGCCAACAAGGGCGTGTACTGCACCCCGGTCGCCATCCAGTCGATCACCGACGCGAGCGGCAAGAAGCTGCCGGTGCCCAAGACCGACTGCGAGCGGGCCATGACCGAGCAGACCGCGGCCACCCTGAACACCCTGCTCAAGGGCGTGGTCGAGGACGGCACCGGCCAGCAGGCCGGTCTGTCCGACCGTGACAGCGCGGGCAAGACCGGTACGACCGACGAGCGCTACGCCGCCTGGTTCGTGGGCTACACCAGCGACATGGCCGGCGCGGTCTGGGTCGGCGACCCGGCCCACAAGCGCCACATGACCAACATCACCATCGGCGGCGTCTACCACGCCAAGGTCTTCGGCGCCGACACCCCGGGCCCCATCTGGCGGGACGCCATGTCCGGCGCCCTGACGGGAACGACCTCCGCCAGCCTGCCGACGGTCGCCATCCGCGAGCCCGAGAAGCCCCGCGACCACGATGACGACCACCACGGCCCCGGCGACAACGGGGGCAACGGCAACGGCGGCGGCAACGGCGGGGACGACGGTGGCCTCTTCGGCGGCATCTTCGGCGGCGACACCGCGGGCGGCGACGGCGGCAACGGCTTCACCACCGGTGGCGGCAACGGCCGCGGCGGCGGGAACAACGGCGGCCCCGGCGCCGGGACCGGCGTCGTCCCCGAGACGGGCGGCACCGGGGCGGGCTGATCCCCCCGGGACACGACGTGACGCCGAAGGGGCGCCGGGACCGTTCGGTCCCGGCGCCCCTTCCGTCGTCCGCTGCCCGCGGCGCCGTCAGCCGCCGGCGAGCTGCTTGCGCACCTCGGCCGCGACCCGGCCGCCCTCGGCCAGACCCGCGACCTTCGGGTTCACGATCTTCATGACCGCGCCCATCGCCTTGGGCCCCTCGGCCCCCGACTCCGCGATCGCCGCGGCGACGATCCCGGCCAGCTCCGCGTCGTCCAGCTGCTTGGGCAGGTAGGCGTCCAGCACGGCGCCCTCGGCCAGCTCGCGCTCCGCGGACTCCTTGCGGCCGCCCTGCCCGAAGGCCTCGGCGGCCTCCCGGCGCTTCTTCGCCTCGCGGGCGATCACCTTCAGCACCTCGTCGTCGGAGAGCTCGCGCGCCTCCTTGCCCGCGACCTCCTCCTTGGTGATCGCGGTGAGGGTGAGGCGGATGGTGGACGAGATCAGCTCGTCCCGTCCCTTGATGGCAGCCGTGAGGTCGTCGTGCAGACGCTGCTTGAGCGTGGTGGTCATGGCGTCGAGTCTGCCAGGTCGCCACCGGGAGGGCCGGAAATTTATCCCTGACGAGCCGTCTGCCACCATGGAGGGCATGCGCGCGCGATACGGAGTACCCCTGGGCATCACAGTCGCCGGAGCCGCCTGCGTGGCCTACGCGGCCGGAATCGAGGTGCGGTCCTTCCGCCTGCGCAGGGTCCGGGTACCGGTGCTGCCGGCCGGGATGCGGCCGATCCGCGTCCTGCAGCTCTCCGACATCCACATGGTCAGCGGCCAGGACAAGAAGCGCCGCTGGCTGCAGTCGCTGGCCGGGCTGCGTCCGGACTTCGTCGTGAACACCGGCGACAACCTCTCCGACCCCCACGGCGTCCCCGAGCTGCTCGACGCCCTCGGCCCGCTGCTCGACCTTCCCGGGGCGTACGTCTTCGGCTCGAACGACTACTACGCCCCCAAGCTGCGCAACCCCGCCCGCTACCTGATCGAGCGCGTCCGGGGCCAGCACGGCCTCAACGGCAAGAACGACCCGGCGATCGGCGTCACCCGCAACCCCTGGGAAGAGGTCCGCGACGCCTTCGACGTGGCCGGATGGGTCGGGGTCAACAACACCCGAGGCCGCCTCAAGCTGGACGACGGCATCGAGATCGCCTTCGCGGGCCTCGACGACCCCCACATCCGCCGTGACCGCTACGCCGCGATCGCCGGGGGCCCCGACACGGACGCCGACCTCTCCCTCGCCGTCGTCCACGCCCCGTACCTGCGCGTGCTCGACTCCTTCGCCGCCGACCGCTACCCGCTGATCCTCGCCGGACACACCCACGGCGGACAGCTGTGCATCCCCTTCTACGGGGCGCTGGTCACCAACTGCGACATCGACACCGACCGGGTCAAGGGCCTGTCCACCCACCGGGCCGCCGGGCACCGCTCCTACCTGCACGTCTCCGCGGGCTGCGGCACCAACCGCTACACCCCGGTCCGCTTCGCCTGCCCGCCCGAGGCCACCCTCCTCACCCTGACCCCGGGAGCCTGAGCCGCCCGCGAAAACCGGATTTCGTCTCCAGCGGGAGGTCCGCTAGAGTAATCCTCGTCGCGCCGGGCCGAAAGCCACGACGCGACACCGGGGTGTGGCGCAGCTTGGTAGCGCGCTTCGTTCGGGACGAAGAGGCCGTGGGTTCAAATCCCGCCACCCCGACCCAGGTAAGAGGGCCAGGTACTCACGTGAGTACCTGGCCCTCTTTCTTTCCTGGAGCCGAACGGGGAGCCACCTGGGAGACGATCAAGCCGTCTCTTGCTGCTCCTCCCCTTCGCGGCCAAAGGTCTCATCCGTTGCGCCGGCACTCTCAGTGATCACCGGACGCGGTTGGGCCTGGAGCGGGACGTCGTGTTCGGACGTCCGGGAACCAGGAGCGGTCGTGGGCTCCGCCTGCCGCTTCCCTTCTCCCTGCACGGCAGCAATGATGATCGCCGGATCACGGCCACCTCCGAGGGAGACATGCGTACCCGCCCCGTCACATCGGTCGTCATCATCGCCCTCCTCACCGGGCTCACCGCGTGCAGCGCCTCCCCTCAGCCTCGAGAGTCTCGGGGTCACGCCGCCCCGTCCCGTGCCTCAGGCGCGTCGACGGTTTCACGCTCCGGCCCGGGCGACGTTCCGATGCCCAACTTCGTGGGTGGCAACGTGAAAAGAGCGGTCGAGCAGCTCGGCCCCGAGCCGCAGACTCCCGGGCAGCTCATCGTCCTCGGAGCAGTCATGAGTGACGAGCACTGCTGACGGTCGCCGTCGGTACGGAGATTCCGACGCCCGCAGCGGCTCCCGCCGGCCTACGGCGTAGGGTGCAGGCCTCACAGGGGGTTGGATGGCTTCGCTCACGATTACTTGGACGATGCGCCACCACGGCTGGGCCGTCATCAGGGTCGCCGACGATCAGGCAGAGACGGAAGTGTGCGCCTCGTACGTCACGGATGGGCCCGAGCAGTTCCTCTACGCGATTGCCAGGCTTGTGGACGGCGATGAGGACACACGAGCCGAGTTCGAGGGCGAACCCCAGGTCTACCGGTGGTTCTTCCACCGCGATGGGTCCGACGTCGACATCCGACTGGTCGAGGCAAAGGACCTTCGAGCGCCCGACAGCTCAGACACCGTTCTCTGGTCAGGACGCCACGAGGCCACTGCGCTGGCACGGGCGGCTGTGCGCGCCTTCGACCGGGTCGTTCTCGAGCTGGGCGAAGAGGGCTACGCCTCCCACTGGGGCCGCCCGTTCCCCCGAACGGAGCTCGAGGCTCTACGGACCGGGATGCGCACACGGACGAGGAGACCGTGACGCTCGCGGCCCCGGTCGACGATGCCGCCCAGGACAGGACGGGAGCGGGCGTCCGGCGAGACCGCGCCATGGCCTGTTGACTCTTGGCCGCTGAAGCATTCGGAGAAGAATGATCGACCACTTGGAACGGCTGACCTTGCTGCTGCCTCCACCCGCCGTGCCGGTTGCCCGACCGCCGTGGGAGCGGTCGCAAGCGGAGGTGGGATTCGGATTCCCCTCGGACTACCGGGCGTTCGTCGACAGGTACGGCGGCGGCTTCGCGGGCACCCCGGACTCGCTGAGGTCCTTCGTGTACGCGCCGTCCTCCGTTCCTCTCGCACCTGGCCGGACTTCCGGTTTCAGGGGCTTCGTCGACTGGCACGCCTCTGAGATCGCGCCGCTGTTCACAGGGTGGGACGAGGACGAGTGGGGCGGCACCGCTTACTCCATGCACCCCGAGCCGGGCGGTCTGCTCACGTGGGGCGAGAACCAGGCCGGTGACCTGTACTGCTGGTTGACCGAGGGGGACGATCCGGATGCATGGCCGGTCGTCATGTGGGCGCGCGGACCCGCCACCACCTACCGGTTCGACATGGGAATGGTGAGGTTCCTCCATTCCCTGGCCGGCGGCAACCACCCCGCCCCCGACTGGATGCACTCCGCCGGGACCCGCTGGACGCTGACGACGGACTGGCTGCACCGAGCGCTGAACACCTCCGCCGCGCGCACCCCTGGGTGATCCGGCCCGGCTCGGCAGCCGCGCGTCAGCCGCAGACCGTGCCCGGGTCGGGGAGTTCGCCGTGGGCGAGGTAGCGGTCGACGGCGTCGTCGATGCAGGGGCTGCCGCGGTGGTAGGCGGTGTGGCCGTCCCCGTCGTACGTGAGGAGCCGGCCGGAGTCGAGCTCGCGGGCGAGGGACTGGGCCCAGGGGTACGGGGTGGCGGGGTCGCGGATGGTGCCGACGACGAGGATCGGGGCGGCGCCGGGGGCGGCGATGGGGCGGGGGTCCTGGATCGGCGCCACGGGCCAGTGGGTGCAGAGCACCAGGAACGGGGCCAGTGAGGCGCCGAACTGGGGCGAGGCGCGCAGAAAGGCGGGCAGCGCGGCCTCGGCCTCGGCGGGGGTGAAGCGGGCGCCGAGGGTGGCGCTGAGGCAGTCGACGGCGAGCAGGGCGTCCGCGGCGTTGCCGGAGTCGTCCTCGTCCGTGCCGGTGAACTGCTGCAGGTGCGTGGTGTCGCCGGCCAGGGCCTGGCGCAGCATGGTGCGCAGTTCCTCCCAGGACGCCTCGCGTAGGGCCGTGATGACCGCGGTGAGGAGGTCCTCGCCGGTGACGGCGATGTCCTTGCCCTGGCGCAGCGGGCCGGCGTCCAGCTTGTCCACCAGGCGGTCAAGGACGCGGCCGGCCTCCGCGACGGAGTGGCCGACCGGGCAGTCGGGGCGGTCGGCGCAGTCGGCGGCGAAGGACTCCCAGGCGAGCTGGTAGCCGGCGGTGCTGTCCAGGTTCTCGTGGTAGCCGTCGATCGCGGGGTCCACGGCACCGTCGAGGACCATGCGGCCGACCCGCGAGGGGAAGAGCTCGGCGTAGGTGGCGCCCAGGTAGGTGCCGTAGGAGTAGCCGAGGTAGTGCAGGCGCTCGTCGCCGAGGAGGGCGCGTACGACGTCCATGTCACGTGCCGCGTCGGGGGTGCCGAGGTGGGGCAGCAGTTCGCCGGCCTGCTTCTCGCAGGCCTCGGCGAGGTCCCGGAACGCGTCGTAGGAGTCGGCGATCCCCGCCGCGTCGCCGGAGACGCGCAGGCCGAAGCCCATGGGGGTGGCCGGGGTGTCGGTGTCGCAGTCGACGGGGGTGCTCTCCCCCACGCCGCGGGGGTCGACGGCGACCAGGTCGTAGGCGGAGCGCATGGCGGGGGAGAAGGTGCCGGCGGCGGCGACCAGGTAGTCGACGGCGGACTCGCCGGGGCCGCCGGGGTTGATCTGGAGGGAGCCGACGTGGGCGGCGGCGTCGCCGGTGGCCCGTACGCGGGCGGCGGTCAGGGTGATGTCGCCGGCCTCCGGGCGGGAGTAGTCCAGGGGCACGCTCACGGTGGCGCACTGGAAACCGGGGACGTCCTGGCAGGACCGCCAGTCGAGGCGCTGCTCGTAGTAGTGCCGCAGCTCCGGGGGCACGCCCGCGACGGGGTCCGCCGCCCGGCCGTCCCCGGGTGTCGCCGGCCGGGGCGGGACGGCGGTGGCGCAGGCCGCGGTCAGCAGCAGCCCGCAGGTGCTCAGCACCGCGAGCGCGCCGCGCAGCCTACGCCGGGGTATCCCGTCGGTGTCCAGGACAGCGATCATCGCCACGCCTTCCTCGTGCGCCCGTGTGACGGGGGAGCACCGGACGCGGCGCCGGGTCCTGCCCGGGGGCGACGGGTCCGGTCGTGTCGCGGAGCGCTCGGACGCGCCCCCGCGACTCCGCTGCGTCATCAGCCCATCACACGTCGTGCGTGGCGGCGGCCCCGGGTGGGCCGAAGGGGTGAACCTCCGGGCCGCCCCGGAAGGGATCAGCGGGGCGGTTCAGCGAGGCGCGTAGGCGATGCGCTCGAAGGGCCAGGCGCGGGCCAGCCAGTCGCGGACGACGCGGTGGAGTTCGGCGTCCAGGGCGGCGTGCGGGGCGCTGACCCAGGAGCGGACGTCGACGGTACCGGGCTCGGCACGGGAGCCGTAGACGTACACGCAGCCGATGACGTCGCCGCCGGGCACGGACAGGACGGTGTAGGTGAAGCCGGTGCGCCGCTCGAAGTCCTCCGCGTGCTTGCGCAGGTCCTCGAGGTTGGCCTCGAGGGTCATGCCGTCCGGCGGCGGCCAGGAGCGGCCCTCGAAGCCGGGGGTGGCGCGGATGTGGTCGATGCCGGCCGTCCAGGCGGCGTGGTCGGCGGCGTTGTGCCGCGGGCCGAGGGGTTCCAGGCGGAAGCGGTCGGTGGCGGGCGGCTCCGGGACGGCGAAGCCCGGCGGGACGAGGGGCTGTTCGGCGGCGTTCATGGCGCGAGGGTAGCGGGATGCCGCCGGGGCCGTCGCCGCCGCGGCGGCGCTGTGCGAAGGTGGGGCCATGGGTGTCGGGTTCGTGGTCTTCATGACGCTGCCGGGCCTGGTGATCCTGCTGTGCGCAGTGGCCCTCGTCGACCAGGTGCTGCGCGCGGGACGGTGGGCCGGGCGGAGCGGGCAGGTCTCCGCGACCGGCTTCGAGCAGCTGCACGCGAGCTTCTCCCCCGGCAAGCGGAGCGAGTTGGACGAGCGACGGGCGACGCTCCTGCTGCGCGACGAGGAGGGCGACGGCGCCCCCCGCGGTCGCGCGTGGACCTGGGCCGGGGGACGGCGCTGATCGTCGTTCCGGGACGTGATCGCAGCAGGTGACGACGCCCACGGTCCGCAGCGGGGCACGATCGGGTTTGATGGTGGCATGAGCGACGTCATGGCTGGGATGCCGGATTGGGAGAAGCGCTTCCGGGCGCCACGCGTCGGACTGCCGGAGTGGGCCGAGGACGCCCCCCACCGCAGCCTGTTCGTGTCGAATGCGACGGGTACCTACGAGCTCTACGCGTGGGACCGGACGACCGGGGCGCAGCGGCAGGTCACCGACCGGCCGAACGGCACGTCGGACGGGACGCTGACGCCGGACGGCGCGTGGGTGTGGTGGTTCGCGGACACCGACGGGGACGAGTTCGGGGTCTGGATGCGGCAGCCCTTCGAGGGCGGTCCGGACGAACCGGCCGCGCCCGGCCTGGAGCCCTCGTACCCCGCGGGGTTGGCGCTGGGCCGCGGGGGGCTGGCGGTGGTCGGCCGCTCCAGCGACGAGGAGGGCACGACGGTCCACGTCGTGCGTCCCGGGGCGGAGCCGGTGGAGATCTACCGGCACGAGGAGTCCGGCGGGGTCGGCGCGCTGTCGGAGGACGGCACGCTGCTCGTCGTCGAGCACACCGAGCACGGCGACGCGATGCACTCGGCGCTGCGGGTGGTCACGACGGACGGGACGACGGTCGCGGAGCTGGACGACAGCGAGGGCGGCACGAAGGAACTGGGCCTGGAGTGCCTGGGGTTCGCCCCGGTGCCCGGGGACGCCCGGCTGCTGGTGGCGCACCAGCGGCGTGGCCGCTGGGAGCCGATGGTCTGGGACGTCACGGCGGGCACGCAGACCTCGCTGGCGATCGACCTGCCCGGCGACGTCGCGGCGGAGTGGTACCCCGACGGCACCGCGCTGCTGGTGGTGCACTCCTACCGGGCCCGCAGCGAGATCTACCGCTACGGGCTGGCGGACGGGGAGCTGACCCGGCTGGAGACCCCGGCGGGCTCGGTGAGCGGCGCGACGGCCCGGCCCGACGGGACGGTGGAGTTCCTCTGGTCGTCGGCGGCGGCGCCCTCGGAGGTGCGGTCGACGACCGGCGCGGTGGTGCTGGAGGCGCCGGGCGAGCGGGCCCCGGGCTCGCTGCCGGTGGAGGACGTGTGGGTGGACGGCCCCGGCGGCCGGGTGCACGCGCTCGTCCAGCGGCCCGCGGCGGGCGAGGGCCCGTACCCGACGGTGTTCGAGATCCACGGCGGGCCGACCTGGCACGACTCGGACGCCTTCGCGGCCGGCCCGGCGGCCTGGCTCGACCACGGCTACGCGGTGGTGCGGATCAACTACCGCGGTTCCACGGGCTACGGCCGGGAGTGGACGGACGCGCTCAAGCACCGCGTCGGCCTGATCGAGCTGGAGGACATCGAGGCCGTCCGCGCGTGGGCGGTGGAGTCCGGCTTCGCCGACCCGGCCCGGCTGGTGCTCTCCGGCGGCTCCTGGGGCGGCTTCCTGACGCTGCTGGGCCTGGGCACCCGGCCCGAGCTGTGGACGGTGGGCCTGGCGGCGGTGCCGGTCGCGGACTACGTGACGGCGTACGGCGACGAGATGGAGGCGCTGAAGGCACTGGACCGCACCCTGTTCGGCGGTTCCCCCGAGGAGGTCCCGGACCGCTACGAGGCGTCCTCGCCGATCACGTACGTGGCGCGGGTCAAGGCCCCGGTCTACATCTCGGCGGGCCTGAACGACCCGCGCTGCCCGATCCGGCAGATCGAGAACTACGTCGAGCGGCTGGCGGGCCTGGGCAAGGCGCACGAGGTCTACCGCTACGACGCGGGGCACGGCTCGCTCGTCGTCGACGAGCGGATCAAGCAGCTACGACTGGAGCTGGACTTCGTCCGGCGCCACCTCGGCGGCTGAGGCCGCGGCCGGCCCCTCCTCCTCGGTGAGGCCGAGCTCGGCGTCGCGCCGGGACTCGGCCTCCCGCCGGACGAGCCGGAACCACATGAAGACCACGAAGCCGGCGAAGACGAACCACTCGCCGGTGTAGCCGAGGTTCTGGAAGGCCTTGAGGTCCAGGCCGGTGCCGCTGGGCGCAACGGGCGGGACGGCCCGCAGCGGCGCGTGGACGCCCTCGGTCTGGGTGATCCAGGCGCCGTACACCTGGTACGGGACGAGGTTGACCAGGGAGGCCGCGCTGATGATCCCGAGCTGTCCCCCGGGGAGTCCGCCGCGGTCGATCGCGCCGTCGGTGTCGGCGCCCTCGGGGGCCTGCAGGGCCCCGGTGACGGTGACCTCGCCGGCCGGCGGCGCGGGCACGCCGGCGGCGGTCGCGCGGTCCGCGTCGCCGGGCAGCCAGCCGCGGACGACGGGCAGGACGGCCTCGCCGTCGCCGGTCCGCAGCGGGGTGAGCACGTAGTAGCCGGTACGTCCGTCCAGCTCGCGGCCCGGAACCAGGAACTGGTGCGCGGCGTCGTAGCGGCCGGTGGCCCGTACGGCGCGGCCGACCGTCTCGGTGGTGACCACGGAGGACGGACGCGGCAGCAGGCGCTCCAGCGGCACCGCGTCGCGGGCGGCGGCCGCGGGCGTGTCCTGGGCGGCGCGGTGGCTGTCGACGCGCGCCTCGAACCGGCTCAGCTGCCAGCTGCCCATGAACGTGCAGACGACCACGGCGCACACCATGAAGAGGTGCCCGCCCAGCCAGCGGGGGGACAGCAGGAACCGGTACACGCCGTCCACGGTACGGGGCGGGCGCCCGGCCCAGGGAACCGCCCCCTGCTACGGGGCGGCGACGGCGCCGGTCTTGTACACCGTCCCCGCGCAGGCGCCGTCGATCGTCGCGTTGACGACGGGCGCTCCGGCCTCGGGGGTGTGGCTCAGGACGACGGCCGCCGGACCGGTCTGGCCGGTGCCGTTCTCACCTGCCGGGGGCGCGGACGCCTCGCCGGTCGGGCTGTCGGTGGCGGTCGCGGTCGGCGTCGGCGAGGACGGGGGCGTGCAGCCGCCCGGGCCGCCGGCGGCCGGGACCCAGGTGAACTCGACCCGGTAGCTCTGCCCGGGCTTGAGGATCAGCGCCTTGCCGAGGGAGTCGGGCAGTGTGGTGCCGTCGTTCGCGGTGTGGTCGACGACGCTGATGCGGGCCGCTTCGGCCGCGCCCTGGGCGGCGAAGCCCACCGAACCGCCGCCGTCGACGGTGCACGAGCCCTTGGAGACGTTCCCCACCTGGAACCAGCCGCTGACCCGGCCGGAGCCGTCGGCGGCGCCGGCGTAGCCGGAGGCGTTGCCGAGGTCGCCGGTGGTGCACAGCGGGGCGTTGGCCGCGAGCGTGTCGGAGGGGTCCGCGGGGCCCGAGGACCCGGGGGTGACCTGCCCCTGGGAACCGCCGGTGCGCGTGGGGTCCGCGTCGGGACGTCCGTCGCCGTCGGACGGGCTCGGCGTGCCGGCGTCAGCGGCGGGTCCGTCCGGCTCGCCGTTGGTGCCGCCGGTGTCCTGGGCGCTGGAGGCGTTGGCCGTCCCGGCTTGGGTGGAGCCGGAGATGTTCGCGGCGTGCAGGGCCGCGGGGACCGCGACCAGCGCGAGCAGGCACGCGGCCGCCGTGCCGGCCAGCAACTGCCGCCGGTGCGCCCGCCGGGCGGGGACCGCGCGGCGCAGGTGCTCCAGCGTGTCGTGGCCGGGCTGGATGCCGCTGACGGCGTCACGCATGAGCCGGCGCAGCGCCAGTTCGTCGGGGCTCAGCCGTTCCTCGGGACCGCCGCCGCTGATGTCGTTCTCAGGTTCCATACCGCCGGGTGGGTTCGGGTTGGTCATGCCGGGGCCTCCATCGCGACGCGGAGCGCCGCGAGACCGCGCGAGCCGTACGCCTTGACCGAGCCTATGGAAATGCCGAGGGTCTCGGCCACTTGGGCTTCGGTCATGTCGGCGAAGTAGCGCAGGACGAGCACCTCGCGCTGCCGGCGCTGCAGTTTGCGCATGGCCGCCTTCAGCTCGTCGCGCTCCAGCGCCTCGTACGCGCCCTCCTCGGCGCTCGCCATGTCGGGCATGGGCTTGGACAGCAGGCGCATGCCCATGATGCGGCGACGGAGCGCGGAGCGGGAGAGGTTGACGACGGTCTGCCGGAGGTAGGCGAGCGTCTTCTCGGGTTCGCGGACCCGCTTGCGGGCCGAGTGGACGCGGATGAAGGCCTCCTGGACGACGTCCTCGCAGGAGGCGGTGTCGTCCAGCAGGAGCGCGGCGAGGCCGAGCAGCGAGCGGTAGTGGGCCCGGTAGGTCTCGGTGAGGTGGTCGACGGTCGTCCCGACTGACATCGCGCCGTCAGTGTCGCCGCGGTCCGCGGGCGCCTGCACCACAGGCCAGGGCGCGATCACCGGGATCCCGCCGACTGCGCGCGACGGCCGCCGGACGTGCGGGCGCGCCGGGGCGCCGCCCAGCCCCACGAGGGGCGCTTCGATGCCGAGTGCCTCTGCCACGACTGTTGGACACGCATCCCCCCGTCAGGGTTGTACGCCCGAGGCACCGTTTTTGGCGGTGCAGCACATATGCCCATGCGTACCAACTCTTCCCCAATGCCCCTTTTTGCTGGCGCTGTTGCGCCGCGCCCGGCCTGCAGCACAGTAGGGCAGTGCGCTGACACAAGGACGCTCCCTGTGCGTCGCGCGGTTGCGACACACAGGGAGCTGAAATTGTCTGGCGCCTACAGGCTTCCGATCAAGCGGTATAGACCAGGGATTCGGGTCACTCGACCGGAATCGAGGTGCTCAGCGGCCCGTTCCTCCGTAGACGACCGCTTCGTCGCTTTCGCTGTCCAGGCCGAACGCGGAATGCACGGCGCGCACGGCCTCGTTGACGTCGTCGGCGCGGGTGACGACCGAGATGCGGATCTCCGAGGTGGAGATCAGCTCGATGTTGACGCCCGCGTTGGACAGCGCCTCGAAGAACTGCGCCGTGACCCCCGGGTTGGTCTTCATGCCGGCGCCGACCAGCGAGATCTTGGCGATCTGGTCGTCGTAGCGCAGCGCCTCGAAGCCGATGCCGCCCTGGACGCGCTTGAGGGCCTCGATCGCCTTCGGGCCGTCGGCCTTGGGAAGGGTGAACGAGATGTCGGTCAGGCCGGTGGCCGCGGCCGACACGTTCTGCACCACCATGTCGATGTTGATCTCGGCGTCCGCGATCGCCCGGAAGATGACGGCGGCCTCGCCCGGCTTGTCGGGCACACCGACGACCGTCACCTTGGCCTCGGATGTGTCGTGCGCGACACCGGAGATGATCGCGTGCTCCATGCCCTGCAGGTCCTCTCGCGGCTCGTTGCTGACCCAGGTGCCCTGGAGGCCGGAGAACGACGACCGGACGTGGATCGGGATGTTGTAGCGGCGGGCGTACTCCACGCAGCGGTGGAGCAGCACCTTGGAACCGGAGCTGGCGAGCTCCAGCATGTCCTCGGACGAGATCCAGTCGATCTTCTGCGCCTTCTTCACCACGCGCGGGTCGGCGGTGAAGACGCCGTCGACGTCGGTGTAGATCTCGCACACCTCGGCGTCCAGGGCCGCCGCCAGCGCCACCGCGGTGGTGTCGGAGCCGCCCCGGCCCAGCGTCGTGATGTCCTTGCTGTCCTGGGAGACGCCCTGGAAGCCGGCCACGATCGCGATGTTGCCCTGGTCGAGCGCGGTCCGGATGCGGCCCGGCGTGACGTCGATGATGCGCGCTTTGTTGTGGACGGAGTCGGTGATGACACCCGCCTGGCTGCCGGTGAACGACTGCGCCTCGTGTCCGAGGTTTTTGATCGCCATCGCCAGCAGGGCCATGGAGATCCGCTCTCCGGCGGTCAGCAGCATGTCGAACTCGCGGCCGGTAGGCATCGGAGATACCTGTTCGGCGAGCTCGATCAACTCGTCCGTCGTGTCACCCATCGCCGAGACCACGACGACCACCTGGTGGCCGCTCTTCTTGGCATCGACGATCCGCTTGGCAACGCGCTTGATGCCCTCGGCATCCGCAACGGAGGAGCCGCCGTACTTCTGCACGACAAGGCCCACGTGCGCTCCTCAAATCCGGTACTGCGTTCGGCTCAGTCTAACGAGCGGGCCGGGACGGACCCCTCAATACCACATGTTGAGATGTCGGGCCCACTCCGCGAGCCATCTGCCCATCGACACGCCGGGGTATGCACACCGACCGGCGTGCTCCCGGTCACTACGCCCCGGCGCCGCATCCCCGGACGACCACGCGCCCGCCCCCGGGAGGGGACGGGCGCGGTGGCGTACGGGTACGGGTCCCGGTTCGGGTCCGGGTCCGGGTACGGGTCCGGTTTCAGCGGCTGGGGCGCAGCCCCAGGGGCCTGGCGATCTCGGCGGCCATCACCCGGCCGGCCTCGGCGGCGAGCTTCTCCTCGTCGTCCGCGCCGTGGTCGGTGTCCAGGCCGTCCAGCGCGTCCAGCGGGCTGTCCAGCCGCACATGGGCCACGAGGGACTGCAGGGCCCGCAGCGAGGCCGAGGCCGTCGGCCCCCAGTTGGACAGGTAGGAGAACTGCCACCACCACAGCGCCTCGCTGACCCGGCCCTCACGGAAGTGCGCCAGGCCGTGCGCGAGGTCCGTCACCACGTCCGCGAGGTCGTCGGAGATCCGGCAGGCCACCGGCGTGCTGCGCGGCACGTACGGGTCGAAGACCTCGGAGTAGACGTCGATCGGCTCCAGCAGCACCGCGAGCCGCTGGCGCAACTCGTCGGCGTCGGGCTCCGGGCCGATGTCGGGCTCGTAGCGCTCCTCCGGGACGATGTCCTCGTGCGCCCCGAGACGGCCGCCGGCGAGCAGCAGCTGGGAGACCTCCAGCAGCAGGTAGGGCACCGCGCTGTCGGGGTCGTCGCCCTTTGCGACCTCCCGCACCGACAGGATGAAGCTCTCGATCTGGTCCGCGATCGAGGAGGCGAAGTCGTCGGGGTCCAGGGCGTTGTCAGACATCAAGCAGCCGCCTTCCTTCAAAGGCCCGGCCGAGCGTGACCTCGTCGGCGTACTCCAAGTCGCCGCCGACCGGCAGGCCGCTCGCGAGACGGGTGACCTTCAGTCCCATCGGTTTGACCATGCGTGCGAGATACGTGGCCGTCGCCTCCCCCTCGAGGTTGGGGTCGGTGGCCAGGATCAGCTCGGTGACCGTGCCGTCCGCGAGCCGCGCCAGCAGCTCCCGTATGCGCAGGTCGTCCGGGCCGACCCCCTCGATCGGGCTGATCGCGCCGCCGAGCACGTGGTAGCGGCCGCGGAACTCGCGGGTCCGCTCGATCGCCACCACGTCCTTGGGCTCCTCGACCACGCAGATGACGGCCGGGTCGCGGCGCGGGTCACGGCAGACCCGGCACTGCTCGGCCTCCGCGACGTTGCCGCAGACCGCGCAGAACCGGACCTTGGCCTTCACCTCGCCGAGGGCGTTCGCGAGCCGTCGGACGTCCGCGGGATCGGCCTGGAGGATGTGGAAGGCGATCCGCTGCGCGCTCTTGGGACCCACGCCGGGCAGCCTGCCCAGCTCGTCGATCAGGTCCTGAACCACGCCCTCGTACACGCTGTGCCCTCTTCCCCGCCGGAACTAGAAAGGAAGGCCGGGGATGCCCCCGAGCCCCTGGGCGAGCGGGCCGAGCTTGTTCTGCTGCAGCTCCTGCGCGCTCGCGGTGGCGTTGTGCACGGCGGCGACGACCAGGTCGGCCAGCGTCTCCGTGTCCTCAGGATCGACCGCCGCGGGGTCGATGACCAGACCCCGCAGCTCGCCGGCTCCGGTCACGGTCGCCTTCACCAGGCCACCGCCGGCCGTACCCTCGATCTCGGTCTCGGCGAGCTCCTGCTGGGCCGCCGCGAGGTCCTGCTGCATCTTCTGTGCCTGCTTGAGCAGCTGCTGCATGTTCGGCTGACCACCACCGGGGATCACGGTCTCGCTCCTGCCTCACGACGTCGGTTGTGCGGGTAGGGCGAGCCTACGTGCTCGGGCGCCCGCTCGCGCTACCCGTACGAGGGAACGAGCGGCGCGCGTCGCCCGTTCCGCCCCGGCCGTGCCGTTCCCCACAGGAGGAACGGGGCCGCCGCCGCTACTCGTTGGCGATCTCCTCGATCAGGGTGGCACCCAGCTCGCGGACGATGAGGTCGTGGCCGCTGAGCGCCGTCTCGTCCAGGTCCGGGTCGTCGTCCTCGGGCATGTCGTACTCGACGGGCGGGGGCTCGTCGGCGACGGGCGGGTACGCGGAGGCCGCCGGCGCCGCGTTGACCGCGGCACGGGCCGCCGCCGCGGCGCCCGGCGGCGGTGCCGGGGACGGCCCCGGGTTCTGGGACTGCTGGTTCGATTGCTGCGGCTGCTGGTGCGGCTGCTGCTGGTGCGCGGACGGTGCCGGGGAGGCGGGGGCGGGACGGGACCCACCGGAGCCCCCGCCCGGTCCCGCCGGGCCGGAGCCGCCTCCGGAGCTGCCAGGGCCGCCGCCCGGGCTGACGATCGCCTCGATGCGCCACTGGACGCCCAGGGCCTCGCTGATCGCCTGCTTGAGCACCTCCTCGTGGCCGCGGTTGGCGAAGCTGTCGCGGGCGCCGGGGTTGTCGAAGCCGATCTGCAGCGTCGACCCGTCGAAGCCGACGAGCCGGGCGTTCTGGTCGAGCAGTATCCAGGTCACCTTCCGCAGCCGCTTGACCGCCTCGAGGACGGTCGGCCACATCTGGTGGACGCGCGAGGCGTCGCCGATGGGCTGCGCAATGGGCGCGGCGGATGCGGCGGGTGCGGTCGGTGCCGGGGCGGGGGCCTGCGCGGGCGTGGCGGCGGGGGCGGGCTCCGGGGCCGCCGCCGATGCCGCGGTGGGCCAGGCGCCGGGACGCTGCCCGCCGCCGGGTGCGGTGGCGGTCGGCCAGGCGCCGGGACGCTGCGCGGCGGGGGGCTGAGCGGGCGGGGGCGCGGGAGTGGGCTCCGGGGCGGCGGCGGGGGCCGGCGCGGGTGCGGGGGCCGGGGGCGCGGTGAACGCGGCGGGTGCCGGGGTGGGCGCGGGCGCGGCTTCGACGGGCCGGGCCGGGCCGCCCATCGCCGCGCGCGCCGCGGCGGGGCCGCCGCCGGGCGGGAGCGGCTCCCCGAACTCCACGACCGGGACCGCCGGGCCGCCCGCGGGCGCCGCGAAACCACCGGCGGACGCACGGCGTTCCAGCCGGTCCAGGCGGGCCTGCAGCGACCGCTCGTCGTCGTAGGCCGCCGGAAGCAGCACGCGGGCGCAGATCAACTCCAGTTGCAGACGCGGCGAGGTCGCCCCGCGCATCTCCGTGAGCCCGGCGTTGACCAAATCCGCGGCGCGGCTCAGTTCCGCCGCGCCGAACACCCCGGCCTGGGCCCGCATCCGCTCCACGACGTCGGCGGGGGCGTCGATCAGGCCCTTCTCCACCGCGTCCGGCACCGCCGCGAGGATCACCAGGTCCCGCAGGCGCTCCAGCAGGTCGGCCACGAAGCGGCGCGGGTCGTGGCCGCCCTCGATCACCCGGTCCACGACCTCGAACGCCGCCGCGCCGTCACCGGCGGCGAAGGCGTCCACGACGTCGTCGAGCAGCGTGCCGTCGGTGTAACCCAGCAGCGAGGTCGCCATGGCGTACGTCACACCGGCCTCGCCGGCACCGGCGAGCAACTGGTCCATCACGGACATCGAGTCACGCACCGAGCCGGCCCCGGCCCGGACCACCATCGGGTACACCCCGGCCTCGACCGGGATCGCCTCCCGCTCGCAGACCTCCGCCAGGTAGTCGCGCAGCGTGCCGGGCGGCACCAGCCGGAACGGGTAGTGGTGGGTGCGCGACCGGATGGTGCCGATGACCTTCTCGGGCTCGGTGGTCGCGAAGATGAACTTGAGGTGCTCCGGGGGCTCCTCGACCACCTTCAGCAGGGCGTTGAAGCCCGCCGAGGTGACCATGTGCGCCTCGTCGATGATGTAGATCTTGTAACGACTGCTCGCCGGCCCGAAGAAGGCCTTCTCCCGCAGGTCACGGGCGTCGTCCACACCGCCGTGCGACGCCGCGTCGATCTCGATCACGTCGATCGACCCCGGACCGTTGCGGGCCAGGTCGCGGCACGACTGGCACTCCCCGCACGGCGTCGGCGTCGGGCCCTTCTCGCAGTTCAGGCAGCGCGCCAGGATGCGGGCGCTGGTCGTCTTGCCACAGCCGCGCGGCCCGCTGAACAGGTACGCGTGGTTGACCCGGTTGTTCCGCAGCGCCTGCTGCAGCGGGTCCGTGACGTGCTCCTGCCCGATGACCTCGGCGAAGGTCTCGGGACGATAGCGGCGGTACAGAGCGAGGGACACGACTACGACGATATCGGCCCCCACCGACACCCGGGCCCCGCGCATGTGACGGGCCCCACACCGAGGCCCTCCCCCGGCCTCCCCGGCCCGTGTTCCCGCAGGCCCGGGGGCAGCAAAAGACCCCCCACGCACCCGCCAGAGCCCACCTACCCTTGCTGCCTTCCGGCCCTGGGGGGTTTCAGCGAGATAGCGCCACGTGAGGGGCTGCGCTCAGCCTACATGATCGGATCACCCGGGAACGAGTTCGCGAGCACTCCCTCCGGTCTAGTAATGTTTGCCGCGGAGGATTCGCCTAGTGGCCTAGGGCGCACGCTTGGAAAGCGTGTTGGGGGCAACCCCTCACGAGTTCGAATCTCGTATCCTCCGCCAGTGCCTCACCGGGCACGTTGTCGAAGGGCCCCACCGGTCGCGGTGGGGCCCTTCGACGTTCTCCGTTCCGGACGGCCCCGACGCCGGCGACGCCTGTCACGGCACCGGTTACGGTTTGGTCCAGCCGGACGGTTCGCCACTGGTGCCGGACAGGGGTTCCGCCGCACCGAGCCGAAGCCTCTCCTTCGGCTCGCGGTCCTCTCGCGCTCCTTGATCGATGGGTCCGGCAGGCCAATGGTGCGTCGGCCGGTCAGGGACGAGGTCGACTCGTACTCGCGACGCGCATGCTCGCACCCGGGGAGTACCCGGCCGCCGATGCCTGTGGTGTCGTCGCCGGTAGCCGCACCCGCGTACCGGACCGCCCCGGAGTCCGGCAGGGTGGCCTGCCGGCCTGGTTCTGAGAGGATCCGGCGTGTTCGACTTCGGGATCGAGGGCTACCGGCCTCAATGGCTCAGCGGCCGCTCCGCGGTCGTGGCAGGCCACGGCCGGCAACTGCGTGCGCTGGTCGGCCGGCGGCTGACCCGTGTCTGGCTGGTCTGGGACGTTCAAGACAACGAGTGGTTCCCCGACTGCCCTGTGCTGCTCGACTTCGCCGGCGAACAGGTCGAGATCAACCACCACAAGTTCGACGACCTCTCCCTCACATGGAACACGGTCGATCCCCACCAGCCGCTCCTGTGGGCGGACTTCGATCTCCAATGGCGCCACGACGTGCGCCCCGAATCGCAGGCCCTCCAGGGCCAGGTCCTTGAGGACGCGGAGCTCCTCGAATGGGCCGGGAGGGACATGGCCCAAGGCAGCGTCGCTGTCAGCTTCCGATTCCCCCACGGCCAACTGACCATCGCCAACGCGCTCGATGAGAACGAGATCACCTTCGGGGCGCCGGATTCTTGCTACCGGCGTCACTCACTGCGCTGAGGCACCCCCGGCGTCGCTCACGCTCCGCCGCGCGCCGGCAAGGTCGGCCTGATTACGTCCCGGGTGGGCCGGGCGTGAGACGAGGGGATTCAAGGCGGAGGACGAGTGCACGCAGGGCGCGAAGTTCTGCGTCCAGCGCCTGCGCGCCTTGGCGGGTGAGAGCGATCCATGTTCGGGGGCGCCGGCCGGCGTAGCCCTTCTCCACGGTGATCAGACCTGAGTCCTCCAGCACCTTCAGGTGCCGGGAAAGGTTTCCGTCGGTGACGGCAAGCTGCTTCTTCAGGAAGCCGAACTCGACTCGATCGGCCTCTCGGGCGATGGTGAGGACGCCGAGGCGCACACGCTGGTGGACGGTGTCGTCCAGCGACTGGGTCGGATGGACGCCTTCCGGCTCATCCGACCCAGCGGTCGAGTCCTCGACACTCATGGTGCGACCGTACCGGCATCAGTGGCGTCGGGCGTCGCTCGACGACGGGCCGCAGCCCACTCGGCCAGGCCGGCGAGGAGCAGGATGGCGGCGAGCAGGAGCGCTTTGGCCTGCGGTCCGTCGGTCCAGTCGGGGTGTGCGGGGTGCTGCCAGGGGAGCCATCCGCTGCCCCACGAGGCTCCGAGGTAGCCGGTGAGCAGCAGGGCGTGAGAGGTGCCGGCGGCTACGGCGAACCAACTGCGTTCGGCGATTCCGAGGGCGAGGAGTCCGAAACCGACGAGGTACCACGGGGAGGCGTAGCTGTTCTCCAGCAGTTCGACCTCCCACGGCTGGTTCCTGGCGAACAACAGGGCCATCAGGGCCGTCGTGATCACTGCGGTGGCCACGGCGGTCGTGGGGATCCACACGCCGCGGCGGGGGACGACGCCGCGGTCCTCACCACGCAGGCGGTACCAGCGCGCGAAGACGAACCAGGCCAAGGGGAGCAGCGAGAACCACACGCCCCAGGCCGTGAAGCGCAGGACGGCCCCGTCGAACTCCCCCTTCAGACAAGGGGCCCCTGGTTGATGGACGACGCACAGGCCACTCAGCTCGGCGTAGGCAAAGGCGGGATACGACCCGATGTAGCGGCCGTGGGCTCCGAAGTTGAAGGCGTACCGGGCGATTGGGGCAACCGCCAGGGCAAGCAGGCCGAAACCGAGCAGGGCGACCCGCGAGCCGTTGATCTGCGCGCGGGTCCTGACCCGCAGGTCTTCCGTCGCCGCCAACAGGCCGACCGCACGCGCCCTCGGTTCGGATCCCGCGCTGCTCGGTGACGGCGTCCCCATGGTGTCCCCCTTGTGGTCGCGCTTCAGGAGCGCTTCGGAGCGCTCGCAAGCGGGCCGCCAGCCGGCCGGCCAGTCGAACTTTGCGATACAAAGTACCTTGCAGTCAAGAGCAGTTGTGGCCGGTTCGCCACCTTCGGGTTGGGCCCTGATCTTGCAAGCGCTTGTCGGACATACTGTCCGCGTGGATCGCATAGGCACGTACACCGTCGAGAAGAAGCTCGGCGAGGGCGGCATGGGCACGGTCTACCTGGCGCGGTCCCGCGGTGGCCGTGCGGTGGCGGTAAAGGTCGCCAGGCCGGAACTGGCATCCGACCCCGCCTTCCGTGAGCGGTTCCGCGCGGAGGTGGCGGCGGCCCGTACGGTGGGCGGATTCCACACGGCCCCGGTCGTGGACGCCGACCCCGACTGCGCGACGCCCTGGCTGGCGACCGCGTACGTGCCCGGACCCACGCTCGCCGAACTCCTCGCCACCGGGGGCCCGTTGGACGAGCCGCACCTGCGGAGCCTGGGTGCCGCGCTCGCGGAGGCGCTCGAGGCCATCCATTCCTGCGGTCTTGTCCACCGGGACCTCAAGCCCGGGAACATCGTCATGGCCGAGGACGGCCCCCGCGTGCTGGACTTCGGCATCGCCCGCGCCGTGGAGTCCACCCGGCTGACCGCGACGGGAGCGGCCTTCGGCACCCCCGGGTACCTGGCTCCCGAACAGGCGCTGGGCGAGGACGTCACGGGCGCCGCCGACATGTTCGCGCTCGGCGTGGTCCTGGTCGCGGCGGCGGGCGGGAGCGCGTGGGGCGAGGGAACGCCGATGTCCTTGATGTACCGCGCGGTCCACGAACCCCCGGACGTCGCCGTGATCCCACCGGACCTGCGCGAGGCCGTGACGTCGTGTTTGGCCAAGTCCCCCTCGGCGCGCCCGACGCCCTCCGCGTTCCTGGACCTCCTGACCGTTCCCCCGGTACCGCCCGCCGTGCCCTCGGCGGACCGTGTCCCCACGGCCTACGCGGCAACGGTCTCCGCGCCGCGGCCACCGGAGGCGACGGGGCGGCCTCCCGTCCCGGATCCCTCCGGTCCGGAGGACGACGCGCCGTCGATGGTCGCCGCCGACCGGGCGGCGAGCATCGCCGCGGACAGCGACGGGATCGCGTTCCAGCTCGACCACACCACGGCCGAGTTCAACTGGTCCGAGATCACCGCCGTCGAGTACGGGGCACACCGACGCGGCAGGCAACTCGTGGTGAAGGTCTACCTGCGCGACGGCGCCTATACCTGTGAGGTCGGCGCCCACCGCAAGGCCGATGTCGACGCGTGGCTCGAACAGCTCGAAGACGTGCTCGACTGGCACTTCGACGCGTAGGAACCGGGCCTGCCACGGATCAGAGGGGCCTCGGGATCCCGTGGGCCTCGAGCGCTTCGGTGCGTGGTCCGGTCGTGTGCGTGATCATCCGGCACCGGGCGGGAGGCCCGCACGCCCCGGCCCGTGAGGGGCCGGGGCAAGGGGCGTGCGGGGAGGGTCAGCGGACGGTGGAGCGGGCGGCCTGCTCGATGATGCGGGTGACCGCGTCGGGGCGGGAGACCGAGACGGCGTGGGAGGCCTTGATCTCCACGGTGTGGGCGTGCGCCCGCTTGGCCATGAAGCGCTGGGCGGCGAGGGTGATGTTCCTGTCCTGGGTGGTGACGAGGTCCCAGGACGGGATGGTCCGCCAGGCGGCGCCGGCGGCCTTCTCGTCGAAGACCGAGGCGGCCACGGGGCGCTGGGTGGCGGCCATCTGCTCGGCGACGGTCTTCGGCACGTCGGCCGCGAACTGGGCACGGAACTTGTCGGCCTTGATGTAGAGGTCGGTGCCGGTGCCGCCGCCGGGGAGCGGGAAGGGCACGGGGTTGAGGGTCTCGCCGAGGGTGCCACCGGGGAACTTGTCGGAGATCTGCGTGACGGTCTCGCCCTTGTCCGGGGCGAAGGCGGCTATGTAGACGAGCGCCTTGACGTTGGGGGAGTCCGCGGCGGCCTCGCTGATCACCGAGCCGCCGTAGGAGTGGCCGACCAGCACGACCGGGCCCTTGACGCTGTCCAGGAAGCTGTGGACGTACGCCGCGTCGCTCGCCAGGCCGCGCAGCGGGTTGGCCGGGGCCACGACGGGGTAGCCCGCGTGCTTCAGGCGGGTCACCACGCCGTTCCAGCTGGAGGAGTCCGCGAAGGCGCCGTGCACCAGGACGACCGTGGGCTTCTTCTCCTGCGGGTGGTGCGCGGCCTTGGCGGCGTTGGCCGGTGCCGTGGCCGCCAGCGTGAGCGCCGCGACACCTGCGGCGGCGCCCAGGACGGCGGCGCTCTTGCGGGTGGGGCGGAGGACGGACTTGAGGTTCACGGTGGCTCCTTGGCGTACGGCGCCCGGCAGGCGCGCCGGACAGGTGGTCGGTCCCGGGGCGTCCGCTCCGGCCGATGACGAGAAACCTAGCGTCCATTTAAGTTGTGCGCAAGCTAATCGGGTGCGAGCACATAGCTCACGGGGAAGGTGCGACAATGTGGGCCGGAGGACCGACCGACCAACCGACCGACGGAGGGGGAGGGAATCGTGAACGACGACACCCGCGCACCCGGGAACGACGACCTGGCGGAGCCCTCGCTCCTGCTGGACAACCACTTCTGCTTCACGCTGTACGCCGCCTCGCGCGCCGTCACCGGCGTCTACCGCCCCCTGCTGGACGCGGTCGGCCTGACCTACCCCCAGTACCTGGTCATGGTCGTGCTCTGGGAGCACCGCACCGTGACGGTGAAGGAGCTGGTGGCCGCGCTGCACCTCGACTACGGGACCCTCACGCCGCTGATCAAGCGCCTGGAGGCGCACGGCCTGCTCAAGCGGCAGCGCCGGGCGGACGACGAGCGGGTGGTGGAGGTGGCGCTGACCCCGGAGGGGACCGCGCTGCGGGAGCGGATCCGCAATGTCCCACCGGCGATCGGCGAAGCCGTGGGGCTGACCCACGAGGAGATCGCGACCGCCCAGGACCTGCTGCGCCGGCTCACGGCCAACGTGGACCGGCACACCGCGGGCGCCGCGACGACGGCCTGACCGGCCGCTTGACGTGGTCGCCCCGGGCCACAGAATGGTCCCGCGGCATTGACCACGTGTGTGCCGGGCGCACGCGTCCGGCGGGGGATGAGGAATGCGACTGCCCGAGGAGCCCGTGGGGCGTGTGGTGGGGGAGGCCGAGTTCGACGCGTTCTACGCCGCGAGCGTCGGCCGCCTCGTCGGTCAGCTGTACGCGATGACCGGCGACCTCGCGGAGTCCCAGGACGTGGTGCAGGAGGCGTTCGCCCGGGCCTGGGAGCACCGGGCCGAACTCGACCTGCACGGTGCGCCCGAGGCCTGGGTGCGCACCGTGGCGTGGCGCCTGGCCGTCAGCCGGTGGCGACGCGTGCGCACGGCGCTGACGCTGGCCCGCCGGCAGGGACCGCCCCCGGCCGTGCCGCCGCCGGAGCCGCACCACGTGGTGCTCGTCGAGGCGTTGCGGCAGCTCCCGGAGGCGCAGCGGCGGGCCGTGGTCCTGCACCACCTGTGCGATCTGCCGGTGGACCAGGTGGCGGCCGAGACCGGCTCCCCGGTCGGCACCGTGAAGGTGCACCTCAGCCGTGGGCGGGCGACGCTCGCGCGGCTGCTGGCGCACACGGAGGCGGACCCCGGGGCGGAACGACTTCCGGAGGGCAGGCGTGGCTGACGGGACCGAACTGGGCAGGCTCCTCGCCCAACTCGCGGAATCCGGCCGGGGACGGACCGTACCGGTGACCGCGGAGCAGGTGCGGGCCCGTGGCGAACGGCGCCGCCGCCGCGCCCGTACGGTGCGGGCGTGCGCCGTGGCGGTGCTCGCCTGCGCGCTGCTGGGCGGCGGCATCGCGCTGGCCGGGACCACCGGGGTGCCCGGGCCGGCGGCGGTCTCGCCGTCGCCGCCGCCCTCCCCCTTCGTCCGCCCGATCCCCGCGCCGGGCGAGGAGTACGCCGGCGAACTGGGCCTGGTCCACGACGCGGTGGCCCAGGGCGACATGGTGCGGGTCACCGTGCGGCAGTTGCGGGCGACCGGGGACGGGCCGCCGGTGCCCACCGGCGTCGTGCACACGCTGACGCTGCCGCGCACCACGCCGGTCGAGACGCTGCGCCTGTCGGACGGCCGCCCCGCCGACCGCGAACTGGGCCAGCTGGTCGGCCGGCTCGCGGGCGGCCCGCGGTGGACGTTCGAGATCGACTACGACGCGGAGGGGCGGGTGGCGTCCCTGCGGGAGGCCGGTTAGCGCGGCGGAAGGTTGTTACCGGTCCATGACATTCCCGGTGTAACCCGCGGGGCGGGCCGGTGCGTAGAGCCTGTGCACGCCGCCCGTACCCGACCCCGACCCGATGGGACCCACCGTGTTCGCCTCGCCCTTCGCGCACCGCCGCGCCGCCACCGCCCGGCTCGCCGCCCTCGCCCTCACCACCCTCACCACCCTCGCCCTCGGCGCCTGTTCGGGGGAGGGGACGGACGGCGGGCCGACCGGACGCACCGACGCCGCAGCCTCCGCCTCGCCCGTCCCGGCGCCGAGTTCGGCCCCCGCCTCGCCCCCGGCGACGCCCCGGGCCGAGGACTCCGGCACGCCCTCCCCCGTGCGCTCCACCGGGGCCCCGGCGGCGGACGGCGGGACGACCGGCGTGGCGGAGCGCCCGGCGGACGGCCCCACGGGCACCCCGTCGCCGCAGGCGCCCGCGCGCTGGGCGGGCAGCAAGCAGTTCGTGCAGGTCGAGAGGGCCTGGATCGAAGGCGGGCACACGTACCTCTCCGTGCGCGCCGCACGCAGGGAAGTCCTCACCGGACCGATCGAAGGGTGGCAGCTGATCCCCGGCAAGGGCCCCTACACGACGGTGCGCATGGCTCCGGCGGGCCGGGTCCTGCTGTCGGTCCCGCTGGGTGACGTGGCCCTTCCCCACGCCTACTCCCAGGACCAGTTCATCCGCCGGTGGTGGGCCCAGCCCGTCGACGAGCGGGGCTGGCTGGGCTACGACGTCAGCTTCGACCGCGACGGCGAGGTGGTCAGGCTCCAGTCGATCTACCGCGCCTGACCGCCGCGACGGCACGGGCGCGGACGGGCGCGGACGGGTCCCGGGCCCGGGGACGGGCCGGGACCCGGGTGCGCCGGGCGACCGGGAGGGTCAGGAGGTCAGCGCGGCCTGGCCGCGGTCCGCCCGCGTCGGTCCGGCGGACGACGGCCGCACGTCGAAGTCGAACATGGCGGTCGGCACGTACAGGGAGCAGCACGCGTTGGGGATGTCGACGATGCCGCTGATGCGCCCCTCTATCGGGGAGGACCCGAGCAGCAGGTACGCCTGCTCGCCGCTGTAGCCGAACTTCTTGAAGTACTCGACGGCGTTGAGGCACGCGCGGCGGTAGGCGAGCGTGGCGTCGAGGTAGTAGTTGGTGTCCGTGTCGTGGTCGACGGAGATCCCGATGAAGGTGAGGAAGTCCGAGTAGCGCGGCTCCACGTTGCCGGGCATGAACACCGGGTTGGTCGAGATGCCGTACTTCTCCATGCCGCCCTTGATCAGGTCGACGTGGAAGTCGATGAAGCCGCCCATCTCGATGGCGCCGCAGAAGGTGATCTCCCCGTCGCCCTGGCTGAAGTGCAGGTCGCCGCCGGAGAGCTTGGCGTCCTTCACGAGCACCGGGTAGAAGACCCGGGAGCCGCGCGTGAAGTTCTTGATGTCGTGGTTGCCGCCGTTCTCACGGGCCGGCACCGTGCGGGCGCCCTCGGCCGCGATGCGCGCGGCGAGGTCACCGGTGGCCGTGCCGGCCAGCGCGTTGGCGGAGTCCGGGGGGACGGCCAGCGGCGGGACGCGGTCGGGGTCGGTGTCGATGAGCGCCTTCTCACGGGCGTTCCACCGGCCCAGCAGCTCGGCGGAGGGGGCGGTCCCGAACAGTCCCGGGTGGGTGATGCCGGTGAAGCGGATCCCGGGCAGGTGGCGGGAGACCGCCTGCTGGCCGTGGAAGTCCCACACCGCCTTGTAGGCGTCGGGGAAGTAGTCGGTCAGGAAGCCTCCGCCGTTGGCCTTGGCGAAGATGCCGGTGTAGCCCCAGCCCTGACCCGCGGCGTCCCCGGCCTGCTGGGGTACGGGGCCGAGGTCGAGGATGTCGACGACCAGCAGGTCGCCGGGTTCCGCGCCCTCCACGCCGATCGGGCCGCTGAGCATGTGGGGGATGGTGAGGTCGATGTCGCGGACGTCGTCGGCGGAGTCGTTGTTGCCGATCTGGCAGTCGGTCCAGTCCCGGCACTCCATCCGGAACTCGGCTCCGGGCTTCACCATGGCGGCGACGGGAACGTCAGGGTGCCACCTGTTGTGTCCTGGGGTGTCCTGATCGCGCATCGACTTGGTCTGGTCCACGCTGAAAACTACTTCGGGCATGACAGCCTCTCTTTTCTGATCCGGTCAGGACGGTGGTCCCGTGCCTCGGGGGCGCCGGGGCCGGCCGGACCCGCGCCTAACCCGGCGAGCCGGACGACGCGGCGGCCCGGGCCTGTTCCCGCGATTTCCTGGTGAGCGGCCACAACGCCGCGAACACGACCACGCCGAAGGCACCCAGGGCGATGGCGATCTCGGTGGTGTGCTTCCAGTAGCCGGACAGCAGCAGCGCCGCGGGGATCACACCGGTGACCCAGCCCTCGATCGCCGTCACCCAGCCGACATAAGTGCTCAGCTCCGTTTTCCCGAGACCGAGCACCAGGAAGAACAAAGCCCAAAGGAACGCCCAGTACAGCCAGATGACACCGAACGGGTAGTCCTTGAAGAGATGGAAATTCACGAACGAGTACCCGAGGGCGACAATCGCCACGAACAGGGAGTACCAGCCGACGCAGATGTTGTCGATGTCCGCGAGGAGGACGATACCCACGTAGAGGTAGGTGAATCCGAAGAGGTAGAGCCCGGACGCCGCCAGGATCTTGTCCTGGTCACCGTTGGCCGTGAAGATGAGGTACGTCGGGGTCAGCACCTGCAGTGCACCCACGAAGAGGTTGAACACCGCCGCCGACTTGGGGTCGACCTTCTGCAGCAGCAGCAGGCCGTTCATGAACAGCACCGCACCGACGAAGAGCAGTCCCACGTTGGCCACGGGGACGCACCTCCTAAGTCCGCGTGGGGACGGATTGCCGCCGGCACGCCACCTCGTCCCGCATCGGCGGGAGCGGGGTCCGTACTCCGGCTTCGACCCCCCTGAGCAGCTACGACTCGCCGATCACCGCCCTCGCGCTAGGGCTTGGGCAGCCTGGCCAGCGCCGGATGGGGCCGCGGCTGCGGCCGCTCGCGCGGCGGCAGGGCGGACACGACCTCCGGCATCTCACGGGACTTCTCCTCCCGTTCCCGGGAGACGGCGAGCCCGTGCGGCGTGACGGCCAGGGAGGGCGAGGAGAACACCCGCCGGGACTCGCCCGCGCAGGCGGGGCAGTCGTGCGTCGCGGGTGCGGAACCGATCGTCAGCCTGACGTCGAAAGGCCCGCAGTCGTTGCAAAGGTATTCGTAGGTCGCCATGAAGTCGCCTCCGGTCATCGGCGCACCCGCGTCAACCTCGACGTCTGCGGCACACCCCGTTGAGCGCACGCCGGGGGAACATTCCCTATATCAAGGAGACGCCTCCGCAAGGTGGTTGTCAAGGTAGGCCGAAGGCACCCGGAGTGCCCCGGAAGGCAGTTCGGGAGTTCCCTTTCCGGTGCTCCGGGAAACACCGGATTTCCATTTGCCTCGCCTTGTCGCCCGGGTCCGGAGCGCGTATATACCGCATCGCGGGCGCGACCGCATTCCGGGACCGGGCACGCCTCCGGGCCCCTCCTCCCGCCCCGCGGACGCCGGGACGAGGGGTTGGACGGGGGTGCGCGACGGGCCGGGGGCGATGCGGGCGGTATGACCGCTGTGAGGCGGTTCACTGCTCTTTTCCTGGACGGACACCACTCGCGGCTTTAGCGTTCATATGCATCGGCCTTTTCCGTGAATGCAGTGGCAATGAAGCCCCGCTCATCGGACGGCACACAACGCTTCGCACGGAACAAGGCGAACGCCGGAGAGGTGGACAAGTGAGCATGGACGCCGTGTGGGTCCGTGGCGTGAACGGCCTTCAGATGCACCACGTCACCGACCTCCAGGACGCCGGAAGGTTCCTGGGCAACGCAGCCATGGCCCTGCGGGCCGCACACGTGCGGACCGGTGCCGAGCGCTACCAGGGCCTCGCCACCGAGCTCAAGGCCCTGGTGACCCGCATACGGGAGCTGGAGGACGAGGCCCGGTCCGCGATGCACGAGCTGCACGCGACCGACCCGGAGCGCTTCGCTCGTTGCCGTGACGGCCACGAGCCCTGGCCCGGCGAGATCGAGGGCGGGTTCATCCCCCGCCACACCTGCCGCGACGAGTGCCTGTACCACGACCGCGGCGTGCTCGAGGCGATCACCCAGTGCACCTGCGGCCGGCCGCCCTGCCAGGCCTGCCAGATCGGCGGCGAGCCCGTGCTCGCCTGATCCACCGCGCTCCGCGGCCGCTCCCGGGCGGCACGAGGGCCCCGGCCTCCGACGAGGCCGGGGCCCTCGTCGTACCCCCGTGTACCCCGGGCGACCGGCTACACCAGCAGGACGAGCAGCAGCAGCACGGCCACCACCAGGACCGCCGCCGCGACCACGAGCCCGTACGCGACCCGGCGACGGGAGGGCAGCGTCAGCACCTCGATGCCGTCGGCGCCCGGGAACGCGTAGTGGACGCGGTCGGGGTCGGTGGGGACGGTGATGCGCGCGAGGGGCAAGTGGCGCAGCACGATCCTGCGGTGGGCCTCTCCGGCGCGGACGGCGAGGTGCGGGGCGAGCGCCTCGGCGTGCGCGGCGTCGAGGTCGCCGGGCAGCGGGTCGTCGCCGGTCAGCACGGCCTTGCGCCACCGGCCCAGGCGGGCGGTACGCCGGCGGACCGGGAACGGCGGCCGTCTGCGGGGCCGGCGCACCAGCTCCTCGTGGCTGCGCTGCTCGATGACGCCGCCCACCCAGGTGGTGACGACCCCGCTCCCCCCGCACGCCTCGTGCGCGACGGTGCCGTCCCCCTTGCACGTCGGGCAGT
Source organism: Streptomyces sp. NPDC008238 (assembly GCF_042956445.1). Classification (NCBI taxonomy): domain Bacteria; kingdom Bacillati; phylum Actinomycetota; class Actinomycetes; order Kitasatosporales; family Streptomycetaceae; genus Streptomyces; species Streptomyces sp. NPDC008238. The sequence goes on from NZ_JBIBGK010000003.1 coordinate 88,510, forward strand.
CGACCAGGCCCGACCCCGAGCACTGCGGGCACTTCGTGCGGGCCCGCCCGGCGCAGGTGGGGCACGCGGCGTCGGGACGACGGCACTTGGCGCAGCGGACGCGCCGGGGCACGGTGCGGGACGCGGTCGCCTGCGCGGCGCGTCCCTGGTCGCGGTCCTTCGTGCGCGGCCGCGGCCTGCCGGTGCCGTCGCACTCGGCGCAGGACTCCAGTCCGCGGCAGTCGGGGCAGGCCGTCGTCGGGTCGCAGGGGAGCCGGCCGCGGCCCTCGCACCGCTTGCAGACCCATGCGCCGTTGCCGCACTCGCAGGTGTTGTGGCGTACGGACCCCTCGCGCACCAGCTCGATCCGGCGCAGGGAGCCGTGCTCGGCGGGCGGGCCGGGCCGGTGGCCGGCGAGGTGGGTGTAGGTGGCGAGCGCGGAGAGGTCCTTGCGGCCCTTCTCCGTCCTGGCGGTCTCCTTGCGGGTCTCGGTGGTGCGGCGGATGCGGCAGTCGAGCACGGAGTGCCAGGAGAGGTCCGCCCCGGCGGAGGCTTCGGGCCGGACCGCGCCGCCGGCCGCGGAGAGGTGCCGCGCCAGGGCTTGGAGCATCTCGTCGTCGGACGGTGTACCGGACGGGTCCTCGGCCATGACGACCACTCCCCTCGACGGGCGCGAGGCGCGCTGTCGGCAGGGTAAGGGCGTACCTGACGATCCATCAAGATCGGGGGCGGGGAGGGCCCTTGCGGACCCTCCCCGCGGCCGGCTCAGCTCTCGCCGGTGGTGGTGCCGCCGCTGCCGTAGGGGCGGGTGATGACCTCCATGCCGTGGCCCGCCGGGTCCGTGAAGTAGACGCCGCGGCCGCCGTCGTTGTGGTTGATCTCCCCGGGCCGCTTGCCGTGCGGATCGGCCCAGTAGGTGAGTCCGGCCTCCTGGATCCTGCTCAGGATGCCGTCGAAGGCGGTCTCGGGGACCAGGAAGGCGTAGTGCTGCATGACGATCGTCTCCGCCGGGACGGTGGCGAAGTCGAGGGTGACGCCGTTGCTCAGCTGGAGCGGGACGAACGGGCCCCATTCCTCGCCGGCCCGCAGACCGAGGATGTGCGCGAGGAAGTCGGCGGATTCCCGGTTGTCCGGGGCGTGCACGATGGTGTGGTTCAACTCGACTGACACGGTGGGATGCCTCCGTAAGGCATTCTCACGGGCACCTCCATGCCTCACCCGGCCGGTGACCGGCACGCGATGCCGTGCCTTCGATCCTATGCCCGGCCGTAATCCGGTGGGACGGGGCCGCCGGCGGCCCCTACGGTGGACGACCGGACCGACCGAGGAGGACGACGATGACGGACACCGTGACGCTCTGGCGCCCCACCGGGCCGGAGGAACTCGCCCTGGTCGAGGCGTCGGGGTGGCGGGAGTGGCCGCCGCGGCTGCCCGAGCAGCCGATCTTCTACCCGGTGCTCGACGAGGACTACGCGGTACGCATCGCCCGAGACTGGAACGTCCCCGCCTCCGGCGCCGGTTACGTGACGCGCTTCGAGGTCGAGGCCGGGTTCGCCGCCCGCTACCCGGTGCGCCAGGTGGGCGGCCGGACGATCCTCGAACTGTGGGTGCCGGCGGAGGAACTGCCTGAGTTCAACCGGCACATCGTGGGCCGGATCGAGGTCGTCCACGAGTTCCGGGCCGCGTAGGGGTGCCGCGGCCGGGACCCGGGCCCGCGGGGGCCCTGGTCCCGGCCGGGGGGCGTCAGACGCGGAGCGTGGTGACGGCCGCGACCCCGGTGAACTGCAGGGGTTCGTAGCCGAGGGCGAGCAGTTGGGCCGTGAGCGTCAGCGTGCCGCCCCGGTGACCGTGACCGCCCGGGCCGCCCTGACCACCCGGGCCGCCCGCCGTCTCGGCGGTGTCCGCGCCGTCGACGGTGTAGGGACCGTCGTTGAAGGCCACCGTGATCGGGACGCTGAAGGTGCCGCCGGGACCGAGGTCGACGGCGGGCGACGGGGCGTAGGTGCCGACGAGGGTGCCGCCCGGCCCCGGGGTCAGGACGACCGGGACGCCGCCCACGGTGACGGTCAGGTCGCCCGGGTCGACGCCGCGGGTACGGGCGAGGATCAGCCGGATGCCCACGGAACGGTACGCGGGACCGTCGGCCGGGTCGGTGAAGACGATCTGCCCGGAGGCCGCGTGGCAGGGCCGCCCCGGCGTGCTGTTGCCGAGGGTGATGCGGGCGTTGGTACGGCCGTCGACGAGGAAGTCGTACGTGGTGCCGTTGACGGTCAGGTTGTCGACGTACGTGTCGAGCGTGAGCCCCGCGTTGGGCTGGCCCAGCCGGCCCGCGTTGGCGATGACCCCGTCGACGCCGTCGCCGGCCGCGGTGCAGGCGGCGATGTACTCGGCGAGGGTGCGGTCGGCCTGGGCGGGGATCGTCCCGGCCTGCCGCGAGGTCCGCCACAGCGAGGCGGGGCCGTTGACGAAGTGCTGCCAGACGCCCTGGACGACGCCCTGGCGGCCCTGGCTGTCGGTGGCGAGCTGGGGCTGGAAGCTGAGCGTGGTGAAGCTGCCCGCGCAGATCATGGGGAGCTGGAGGTTGGCGGCGGTGCCGGTGACGCTGCCGGTGGTGACGAAGGAGTCGTACGACAGCTCCGAGGCCGCGATCGTGGCGAGCGGGACCCGCGCGGGGAAGGGGTGCGCGGCCTGGGACTGCTGGTCGCCGGTGATGGCGAGGTGCAGGCTGCCGTTGAAGCGGACGGGGTCCGCGAAGGGCGAGACCTCCTGGATCCCGGGGGTGCGGTCGCCGTTGCCCGGCTGGTCCTGGAGCCGGAACCAGGGCCCACCCGGCCCGAGGTCGGCGGCCCGGACCTGTTCGACGCGGGGGCCGGAGGAACTGGGTGCTGCGGATATCACGGAGGCGCCCGCCGCCAGGACGGCGGCGGCGGCAAGCGCTATCGGGCGGATCATGAGGCGGGGGACTCCCTCGTACGGGCGGCCCGGTACGGCCGCGACGGGGCGGCGCCCAGTGGCGCCGCCGCCTCGTATGGGTGCCCCGCGGGACTGCGCGTCCGGCATATGACAGGCCGGGCTCACCCGCGCGTCGCAAAAAATCCCACGCCTGGCGCCGAGAAGGTGCGGACGGCGCGGCGCTCCCCTGTGGCGGACGTCGAGGTGCACGCGGAATCCGGGCCGGTCGGGTCCCGCACCGGCGAGGGCCCGCACGAGGGTGGTCGGCCGCGCCCGCGCGGCCGAGGCGTCGATG
>NZ_JBIBGK010000003.1:91833-160046 GCF_042956445.1 Streptomyces sp. NPDC008238
TGCCGCACCGCCGCCCACGGCGGTATGCCCGTCGCGGGAGCCGGCGACCCCGACTCCCGGCGACGGTGCGACGCGCTCCCCACGTCCGGCACCCGCGTCGCCCCTCCCGGCACACGGACGGCGGACACGGCCCATGCAACGCGATGCGATCAGGCACCGGGCCGGGGCGTCGCGGTGGGCGAACCCGACCAGGCCCGGGTCCGCATCGGCGAGGGCCCGCACGAGGGTGGTCGGCCGCGCCCACGCGGCCGAGGCGTCGATGCCGCACCGCCGCCCACGGCGGTATGCCCGTCGCGGGAGCCGGCGACCCCGACTCCCGGCGACGGTGCGACGCGCTCCCCACGTCCGGCACCCGCGGACGCGCGGCGGGCACTGCGATGCGGTCGGCTGCCGGGGCGTCGAGGTGGGTGCGGAACCGGCCGCATCGGCGAGGGTCCGCTACGCGCGGCCGCCGGGGGAGCCGGTCGTCGCGGGGGCGGGCGGGTGGTCGGCTCCCGGGGCGGGCGGGCGGAACTGGGGGCCGTACGTGTGGCGTCCGTCGCCGAGCGGGATCTCCATGAGGGCGAGGGCGGGCTCCTCCAGTTCCTCCATCGTCCGGATCGCGCGGTTGAGCGCGCCGTGGTCGGCCGACTGCCAGGCGGACTCCAGGCCGCGCAGCAGGTCCCCGTACGCGGTGTCGAAGCGGCGCAGCAGGGTCGCGGCCTCGCGGGGCGGGTGGGGCCAGCCGCCCCGGGGGACCACGCCCATGGGGTGGACGTCCGGGAACGGGATGGGCGGGCCGCTGAACTCCCACAGGCCGTCGGTCTCCTGCAGGGCCCGGCCGTGGTAGATCTCCGCGAAGGCGAAGTAGTGGGCCAGGTCGCGGTGGCCCCCGACGGCCTCGCCGGTCGGTGCCTCCGGGGAGTCCGAGCTGCCCTCGCCCTGCTCCTTGATGATCTCCACGGCGGCGACGACGTCGTCCAGGGTCCGCATCGGCCGCAGTTCGTCGGGGCCGATGCGCTGGCCGATCTGGCCGCGGACGCTGAGCTCGGGACGGTGGTCGAGGAAGGCGGTGACGACGCCGTTGTAGAAGTCGCCGATGGTCGGCGGCCCGGCGGACGGCTCGGGGAACGTGGACTCCGGGGTCTCGATGGCCATGAGGACGTCCCGTACGTACGCGCGGGTCAGCCCGGAGAGGGAGACCGTCAGCTCGCTGCGCACGCCGCCGGGCAGGCGGCAGGGGTAGTCCGGGGTGACGCCGGCGATCCGCGGCCGGCCGCCGACGGCGACCAGCATGTTGCAGGCCAGGCCCATGTGGAACATCTCGTCGGTGACGATGCCGCGGATCAGGCGGGCGACGGTGTCGGAGCGGTCCCGTACCGACCACCACGCGCACAGGTAGGGCGGGATGGTGGCGAGTTCCAGCTCCACGGCCACCTGCAGCGCCTGGTGCAGCCAGTCGGTACGGCGGGAGGCCGCGGGGACGGCGAGCAGCCGGGCGACCATGCCGTGAGCGGCGGCCGCGGCGACCGCGGGGGCGACCGCCGGTACCGCCGCCGCGGCGGTCTGGACCGCCACCGGCAACGTCGCCGCGAGCGGGGCCGCGTGGGCGGCGGTGCCGAGGACGGCGGGGCTGACGGCGGCCGCCGCGGCCGACTTGACGAAGCCCCGGCGGTCGAGGGCGGCCGGCGGGACCTCGTCGCCCCCGCGCCCGTTGTCCTGGTCGTCCACCGGTTCCGTCACCCACGTCTCCGTCCCCGAGAAGAATGGCGCGCGGGACACGGCACTGGGCGGACCCGCGAGGCTGGCGAAGCTACCAGCCGGGCCCCGGCCCCCCGGGCCGCGACGCCGCGCGCGCCGTGCCGTGCCGCCCGTGCGGCCCAACGGGCCCCGGACGCCGTCCGCGGGCGGCCCCCGCCGCCCGCCTGACCTCGGCTCCGCGCCCGGCGCGGGCTCCACGGTGCGACCCGGGCGCGGGCGTACGCTGCCCGGCGGCCCCTCCCCCACCTGAGGACGTCCCGACATGCCCGACACCGGCGGCGCCACCGCGCTCGTGGTCATCGACATGATCAACACCTACGAGCACGAGGACGCGGAGCTGCTGCTCCCCTCGGTGCGCGAGGCGCTGCCCGGGGTGCGCCGGCTGATCTCCCGGGCCCGGGAGGAGGACGTCGACGTCATCTACGTCAACGACAACTTCGGCCGCTGGCGCTCCCACCACGACGAGATCCTCGGCATCGCGCTCGACGGCCCGCACGCCGGCCTGGTGGAGCCGGTGCGTCCCGACGCGGACTCGCTGTTCGTCGTGAAGGCCCGGCACTCGGTCTTCTTCCAGACGCCGCTGGAGTACCTGCTGGGGGAGTTGGGGGTGGACCGCCTGGTGCTGTGCGGGCAGGTCACCGAGCAGTGCGTGCTCTACTCGGCGCTGGACGCGCACATCCGTCACGTGACCACCGTCGTCGCGCCGGACGCGGTGGCGCACATCCACCGGGACCTGGCGGACGCCGCGCTGCGGATGATGGAGCGCAACATGGGCACCCTCGTCGCGCCCTCCGCCCGGATCGCGCTGCGCGGCTGAACCCGGCCCGGCGACCCGTCACCTCCCACACCCGTATGGGAACGGGCATTCGGGGCATCCGAAACGTCAGGAGGTGCTGACGATGGTTCCCCTGCCGGCCGGCCCCGAGGACGACGCGGCGAGCGAGGTGGGACGGCTGCGCGCGGAGAACGAGCAGTTGCGCCGCGCGCTGGGCAGCCGGTCGGTCATCGACCAGGCCGTCGGCATGGTGATGGCGGCGACGCCCTGCCCCGGTGACGTGGCCTGGGCGGTCCTCGTGCGGGCCTCCCAGTACGGCAACGTCAAGCTCCGTGAGGTCGCGGCCGCGCTCGTGGCGAGCGCGGGCGGCCGGCCCCTGCCGGCGGACGTCCACCGCGCGCTCCTGCGGGCCCGGCGTCCCCGGCCCGTCCGGCAGCCTCGGCCACCTCGGCCACCTCGGCCACCTCGGACGCCTCGACCTCCTCGCGGAGGCGCCGGCAGGTGCGGCTGATCAGCCGGGAGACGTGCATCTGGGACAGGCCGAGCTGGTCGGCTATCTGGGTCTGCGTCATGTCGCGGAAGAACCGCAGGTAGAGGATCTGCCGCTCGCGCGAGGGGAGTTCGCGCAGCCGCGGTGCGACGGCCACGCGGTCCACGACGAAGTCGAGGCAGGGGTCCTCGGACCCCAGGGTGTCGAGGAAGGTGCGCCCCTCCGCGCCGGGGGTGGCGGAGTCGAGGGAGGCGGGGGCGAAGCTGTCGAGGGCCTCCATGGCGGTGGCCACGTCCTCCTCGCTCATCCGGGCGTGCGCGGCGATCTCGGCGACGGTGGGGGCGCCGCCCTTCGTCCCGGCGAGTTCGTGGCGGACGGCGCGGACCCGGCTGCGCAGTTCCTGGACCCTGCGGGGGACGTGGACGCCCCACAGGTGGTCGCGGAAGTGGCGTTTCACCTCGCCGACGATGGTGGGGACGGCGAAGCTCTCGAAGGCGCTGCCGCGGGCGGGGTCGTAGCGCAGCACGGCATTCACCAGGCCCAGCGCGGCGACCTGTGCGAGGTCCTCGGTGGACTCGCCGCGGTGCCGGAAGCGGCGCGCGAGCCGTTCCGACATGGGGATCCAGGCGACGACGACCTGCTCGCGCAGGGCGTCCTTCTCCGCGCCGTCGGGGAGGGCGGCGATCCGCCGCAGGACCTCGGCGGTGTCCGGGGCGTCGTCGTGCGGACGCGGACGGGCACCCGGGGACGGATGCGGATTCCTGGTACGGGGCTCTCGGGCGGCCATGGCGGACCTGTGCCTTCCTGCCGGGGACGGGAGCCGCGCCGCGCAGGGGCGTGCCGTGCGGAAGGGCACGCCCGCGCTCCGGGCGCCCTGCCGGGACGCCCCGCGCGTGCGTGCCTCCGTTCCGAAGCACGGGGATCGCCTGCCCCGGCGCGCAGCGCCCAAACCCCCCTCCGGACATCGACACTGAGTGCCCGTCAGAAGCCCGCGACCCGGTGGCCGGCCCCCTCAGGCGGGCACCGCCGTCCGTCCGTGCCTGCGGTCCGGCGCCCCTACGCGGCCCGCCGGCGGGGCGGGGCGCGAACGGCGGCCGGGGCGCGTACGGTGCCCCGCCCGGGGCGGCCCGCACCGGACCGACGCCGTTCCGCCATCCGGGGACGTGCCGGACGTCAGCCGCAGGACACCCGCAGGTCGCGCGGACAGGGCATGAAGGGGCGACAACACCTGCGGACAGGCGCACGACGCGCGGGGGCGACCGACCATGGGCATCACCACCACGACGACTCCACGTCTCCTGAGCGGCGCCACGCTGCGCCGGATCGCGTGCCTGGCCCCGATCGTGCTCGTCGGGTGGTGGGTGGCCCGGCACTGGCACCTGATCGCCGACGGGGGCCGCGGGTTGCTCGACGCCAACCGGGGCTGGCTGCTGGCCGCCGTGGCGGCGACCGGGCTGGCCTGGGTCGCCGTGTCCTTCATGCGGCAGGGCACGGTCCTGGAACGGCTCCCGGCGGGACGGCTGCTGGCCACGCAGTTCGCCGCGGGCGCCGCGAACCACCTGCTGCCCGCGGGCATCGGGGCGAGCGCGGTCAACCTGCGCTTCATGCGGGCGTGCGGGCTGCCGCCCGCCCGGTCGGCGGCGGCCATCGCGCTGTACTTCCTGGCCGAGTGCGTGGGCCGCGGGACCCTGCTGGTGGTGCTGCTCGCCGTGTTCCCGCACGCGCTGCGGCTCGACGGGCTGCTGCCCGACGGCATCTCCGTACCGGTCGGCCCCACGGCGGGGGTGGCGGCCGGGGTGTGCGTGGTCGTGACGGTCGTGCTGGTCGCGATGCCCCGGCTGCGGCAGGTGGTCCGTACGTTCCTGGCCACGGCGTTCACCGACGCGCGCACGCTGCACGCCCGGCCGTCGCGGGCCCTCGCGCTGTGGGGCGGCTCGCTCGCCTTCCCCGCGCTGCAGGCCGCCGGCCTCGTGGCCGTCACCATGGCCCTGGGTGTCCCGGTGCCGTTCACCCACGTCGCCGTCGCCTACCTGGTGGCCAGTGTCGCGGCGGCGGCGCTGCCGACCCCCGGCGGTGTCGGCTCGGTCGACGCGGCGCTCGTGGTGGCCCTCGTCGCCACCGGCGCCTCCCTCGCGGCGGCCACCTCGGCGGTCCTCGGCTACCGCATCGTGACGGTCTGGCTGCCCCTCGTCCCCGGCGCCCTGGTGCTGGGCGCGCTGGTGCGCCGCAAGGTCGTCTGACCCGCGCCCTCGCCGGCGAAAACCCCGTGGTGGCGGCCCGGCGGCGCGTGCCACGCTGACCGCGGGACAGGGCGCGGGAGGGCGGAACGCTGGAACTGCACGAGTACGCGGAGCGGGACGCGACCGGGCTGCGGGAGCTGATCCGCGCCGGCGAGGTGACGGCGGGCGAGGTGGAGGCCGTCGCGCGTACGGCCCTGGAGACGGCGGGTGCGGAGCTCAACGCGCTGACGCTGCCGCTGTTCGACCCCGCGCCCGCCCACCGGGCGGACGGGCCGCTGGGCGGGGTGCCCTTCGTCGTCAAGGACGGCGGGCCGTTCGTGCGGGGTGTGCCCTTCACCCTGGGCAGCCGCGCCCTGCGGGGCGCCGTGGCGGACGCCGACCACGATCTGATGGCCCGGTTCCGGGAGGCCGGGCTGGTGGCGCTCGGCCAGAGCACCGCGCCGGAGTTCGGCCTGAACTTCGCCACGGAGCCGGTGCGGTACGGGCCGACGCGCAACCCCTGGGACCCGGCGCGCGGGGTGGGCGGGTCGAGCGGCGGCTCGGCCGCGCTGGTCGCGGCGGGCGCGGTGCCCGTGGCGCACGCCAACGACGCGGGCGGTTCGATCCGCATCCCGGCGTCCTGCTGCGGGCTGGTCGGGCTCAAGCCGGGCCGGGGGCGCACCCCGTGCGGGCCGCTCACGGGCGAGGCGGCGTTCGGGCTGCAGGTGGAGTTCGCCGTGACCAGGACGGTACGGGACGCGGCGGCGCTGCTCGACGCCGTGTCCGGGCCCGGTGACGGCGCCAAGTACCCGCTCCCGGCGCCCCCGGCGCCGTACGCGCGGGCGGTGCGCTCCGACCCGGGGCGGCTGCGGGTCGCCGTGACCACCGCCGCGTGGACGGGGACGCCGGTGGACCCGCAGGTCGCCGCGGTCGCCGTCGACGCGGCCAAGGTGCTGGAGTGGATCGGGCACCGCGTCGGCGAGGACGCGCCGCGCCTCGACGGGGACGACCTCGTGGAGGCCGCCGCGCTGGGCGCGTTCGCCAGTGGCGGCGCGCTGCTGCGGGCGGCCCCGCGCATCGACCGCTCCCTGCTGGAGGCGGTGTCGCGGGCGGTGCTCGCCGAGACCGAGGCGTGCACGGCGCTGGAACTGATGGCGTCGATGGAGGCGCAGCACCGCGTGACCCGCGCGGTGGACCGCTTCTTCGCCGGTCACGACCTGCTCGTCACGCCGACGCTGGGCGCGCTCCCCGCGCCGCACGGCACCCTCGACCACGACGACCCCCGGCACACCGTGCGCTCCTGGCTGCGCGAGCTGTTCGCGTACGGGCCGTTCACGGCGGCCTTCAACGTCTCGGGGCACCCGGCGGTCAGCCTGCCGCTCGGCCAGAGCCGCGAGGGGCTGCCGGTCGGGGTGCAACTGGTCGCCGCCCACGGCCGGGAGGACCTGCTGCTCGCGGTCGCCGCGCAGTTGGAGCAGGCCGTCCCGTGGCGGGACCGCAGGCCGCCCTTCGCGGTGGGCTGAGCCCCTCCACGCCTCCGGGGCGGCCCGCGCTCAGCTGCTGCTCGGGCTGGTGCCGGTGCCGTTGGTGGGCGGGAACGCGTAGACGTGCTGCGGGGTGACGATCTTGGTGATGGCCTCGGCGAAGAGGCTGCTGGGCTCGTTGCCGCCCACGGGGGTGTCGGTGTTGAGCAGCACGACCAGGGTGGCCCCGGCCCCGGGCAGGTGGACGGCCGTGCTCTGGTAGCCGGGCAGGGAGCCGTTGTGGCCGATCCAGCCGTGGTTGTCGAAGAGGCCGAGGCCGTAGCCGATGCCCGGGTAGGGGGTGGGGAGGAAGGTCGTGCGCTGCGTCTGCGTCGCCCTGGCCAGCAGGGTGCCCTCGGCCACGATGCGGGCCCAGGCCCGCAGGTCCTGCTGGTCGGAGATCATCGCGCCGGCCGCCCAGGCCCAGGAGGGGTTCCAGTCGGTGGCGTCGGCCTCCTTGCCGTCCTTGGTCTGCCGGGTGTAGCCGCGGGCGTGCGGGCTCGGGAAGGCGCGCCCCGCCGGGAGGACGGTGTGCTTCAGCTTGGCCGGGGCCAGCACGTTGCGCTGCAGGTAGTCGCCGAACGACTGGCCGCTCGCCTTCTCGATCACCAGGCCCAGCAGGACGGTGTTGGTGTTGCAGTACTGGAAGCGGGCGCCGGGACCGGACGGCGAGGGGTGCTGGAAGGCGTAGGCGAGCAGTTCGGCGGGGACGAACTCCCGGTGCGGGTCGGCCTTGAGGGTCTTCTGGAAGGCCGGGTCGTCCGTGTAGTTGTAGAGCCCGCTGCGCATCTCGGCGAGGTGCCGCAGCGTGATGCGGTCGCCGCCGGGCACGCCGTCCACGTAGCGGGCGACGGGGTCGTCGAGCGCGACCTTCCCCTGGTCGACCAGCTTCAGCAGCGCCGTCACGGTGAAGGTCTTGGTCTCGCTGCCGATCCGCACGTAGAGGTCGGGCGACATGCGCGCCTTCGACCTCTTGTCGGCCACGCCGAGGGCGCGGACCCAGGAGCCCTTGCCCGCGGCCCACAACCCGACGCTCACGCCGGGCACCGCGGTCCTCTTCAGTGTGGCCTTCAGCGCGTCGTCGAGCTTCTTGACGACCTCGCCGGTGAGCGCCGGGAAGTCGTCGCCCGCTCCCGGCGAACCGCTCGGCGAACTGGTCGGCGAACCGCCGGGGGAGGCCTGCGCGGGGGAGGCGGAGGCCGGGGCCGCCGTCCGGTCCTCCTCGGCCCGCGCGAGCGGCGAGGCCGGCGCGGACGTCGCCGTCCTGGTGCCCCCGGGGGAGCGGGTGCTCTCCGCGGGCCCGCCGCACGCCAGGGCCGTGGGGAGCGCGGCGGCGGCGAGGGCCGTCGCGACGGCCCTCCGCACGGTCCTGCGGAGCCCGGACGGACGGGCGCACGGCTGCGTCATGTCGGTGCCTTTCGGCCGTGGGGACGGGCGGGGCGAGGGCATGCCATCGCGAACGTAAGCCGACCGTCGCGGTGCGGCGACCGGACGGCGGGTGACGCGCCGCCGGTCGGGTGAGCGACGGCCGCCGCGGGGGCAGGTCTTGACGGTGTGTCGGCTCATTGGTTGAGTGGCTCATCCACTGAACCATGGAGGTGTGATGGAAGCGCTGCCGCGCACGTCGATCGTGGACGTCCTGGAGGACCGCATCCGCGAGGAGATCCTCACCGGCCGCCACCCCGCGGGGAGTCTGCTGCCGCCCGAACGCACGCTGGCCGAGGGGTACGGCGTCACCCGGACCACCCTCAAGCACGCCTTCGGCCGGCTGGTGCAGGCCGGATTGCTGGAGACGCGGCACGGTGTCGGCACCCGGGTCCGGGACTACGAACGCCTGGGCGGCGCCGACCTGCTGCCCATGCTCGTCCAGCACGACGCCCGCTGGCTCGGCGAGATCTTCGAGGCACGGCGCGGGGTGGGCGCCCTGATCGCCGGGGCGGCCGCGGCCCGCGCGAGCGGCGCCGCGCGGACCCGGCTGCGGGAGCTGGTGGAGGCCGTGCGCACGGCCGGCGACCCGGACGCGGTGCAGCTGGCGGACGCCGAGGTGCACCGGGCACTGGCCCGCGCCACCGGCAACCGCGTCTACGTGCTCCTCACCAACACCCTCTTCAACGCCTACCTGCCGATGCGCCGGCACCTCGCGGGCCCCTTCCAGGACCCCCAGGAGGCGTACGCGCGGCTGGCGCCCGTGGTCGCCGCCGTGGAGGAGGGCGACGGCGCGGCCGCCCGCGCGGCGGCGGAGGCCTATCTGACGGCGACCGAGGAGATCATGCGCGAGGGGCTGAAGTCCCGGTGAGCGCGGCACGGGGGACGGTCTTCGCCGAGCGCATGTCGGGCACCGTACGGCTGCGCGGCGAGGACCGGGAACGGCCGGTGCGGCTGGAACTGACGGCGCGCAGCGACGGCCTGCTGCTGCCGCACCGCACGACCGCGGCCCGCGTCGGCGGACGGCTGCGCGTCGCGGGCCGCGCCGACACCGCCGTCACCGGCACGCTGGAGGTCTCGCCGCTGGCCCGGCGGCGCGTCCACTACCGGCTGGAGTACGAACTCGACGGCGAGCGCTGCCTCCTGGAGGGCTGGAAGTCCGTCACCCCGCGGCGGCCGCTGGCCTCGATGACCACGCTGCCCTTCACCCTCACCGCCGGGGACGACCCGGAACCGGCCGGCACCGGCACCCTGCGCTTCCGTACGGCGACCTCGCTCGTGCCGTTCCTGGCGAGCTTCCGCTTCCCGCGCCGGGACGACCCCCGGGCGCAGTGGGCACCGCGCTGGCACGGCGCCGCGGGCCGCACCGAGGTCTGGTACACCACGGCCACCGACCCGGCGACCGGCACCGGACTGTGGCTCCACCACGAACTCGTCGCCCCCGCCGACGGCTCCCCCATCTTCGCCCACGGCTGGGCCGCCGTCTTCCCCCCGGACGGCGGGGGCCCCGTGGAGCACGCCCGGTTCGGGCCGCTGCCCTGGGAGCCCGCGACGGGCGCCGAGGGCTTCACGGCGGACGGCGTCGAGGCGGTGCCCGGCCGGCTGCGCGGCACGGCGGGCGAGCTGACCTGGGACCTCACCGAGGACCCCGGCACCGAGCCGCCGCTGTACACCTTCCCGCGCTGGTCGTGGCGGCACCCTCTGCTGCCCGCCGCGCAGATCGTCCCGTCGCCCCGCGCCCGGTACACGGGCACCGTCCGCCACGGGACGTCCGAACTCGCCCTGCGCGGCGCCCCCGGGGCCTCGGCCCGCATCTACGGCCACGGCAACGCCCGCCGCTGGGCCTGGCTGCACGCCGACCTCGGCGACGGGGACGTGCTGGAGGTCGTCGCGGCGGTCTCCACCCGCCCGGGTCTGGACCGGCTGCCGCCGCTGGTCTTCCTGCGGCTGCGCAAGGACGGCCGCGACTGGCCGCGCGGCGGCCTGCGTCCGGCACTCGGGCGGGCCGGCCTCGGCCGCTTCACCGCCGACCTCGGCCTGCCGCGGTGGACGGTCACCGGGCGCGCGGGCGGGCGGCGGATCACCGTACGGGTCGAGCAGCCGCCGGAGCGCACCCTCGCCCTCGACTACGCCGACCCCGACGGCTCCCCCGCCGTGTGCCGCAACAGCGAGACCGCCGACGCCCACGTCGTGCTGGAGCGCCGGGGCCGCGGCGGCTGGCGCACCGAGGCGCGGTGGACACTCGCCGGCACCGCCCATGCCGAAGTGGGCGGCCGGTGAGCGCCGCCGTCCGCGGCCTGGTCGCCGCGCTGCTCGCCGACGCGGGCGACGGCGGCTGGCCCGCGGGCGTACCGCGCCGGCTGGACGGCCTGCTGGCGGCGATGCCCGCGCGGACCCGGCACGGCTTCCGTGCCGCGGCGGCCGCGGTCGACGCCTACGCGGCGGCGCGCACCGGGCGGCGGCTGGAGCGGCTGGGCCCGGCGGAGCGGGAACGGGTGCTGGCGGGGCTCGCCGCGCGGCCCGCGCTGCTGCCCCTGCTCGACGTGGTCAAGGTGCCGGTGCTGCTGGCGGCGGGCACCGAACGGCTGCTGGCGGGAGCGCCCCGCGGCGCGGTGCCCGCGGCCCCGCAGGACCCGCCGCTGGACTGCGTGCCCGCCGGCGAGTGGCCGGACCGCTCGCGCGCGGACGCCGTCGTCGTCGGCTCGGGCGCCGGCGGGGCGATGGCGGCGCGCACCCTGGCCCGGGCCGGCCTGCGGGTGGTCGTCCTGGAGGAGGGCCGGCGGCACACCACGGCGGAGTTCGGACGGCGGGCCCCGCTCGACCGGTTCGCCGAGCTGTACCGGGACGGCGGCGCCACCGTGGCCCTCGGGAACCCCCCGCTGATCGTGCCGACCGGGCGCGCCGTCGGCGGTACGACGGTCGTCAACTCCGGCACCTGCTACCGCACTCCGGACCGTGTGCTGGCCCGGTGGCGGGAGGAGCACGGGCTCGGGGACCTCGCGGACCCGGTGGCCTTCGGCGCGTACTTGGACGAGGTGGAGCGCACCCTGCGGGTGGCGCCCCAGCCGCACGACGTACTGGGCCGCAACGGCGACCTTGCGCTGCTCGGCGCGGGCGCGCTCGGCTGGCGGGCCGCGCCCCTGCGGCGCAACGCGTCCGGCTGCCGGGGCTCGTGCCAGTGCGTGGTGGGCTGCCCGTCCGGGGCGAAGCAGAGCGTCCAGCTGTCGGTGCTGCCGCAGGCATGCGCCGCCGGGGCCCGGATCGTCACCGGGGCCGAGGTGCGGCGGGTGCTGACCGAGCCCGACCGTCCCGGCGGCCCGCGCGCCTGCGGTGTGGCGGTACGGCGGCCCGACGGCAGCGAACTGGAGATCCTCAGCCCCCTGGTCGTGGTGGCCGCGGGCGCGCTGCGCACTCCCCCGCTGCTGCGCCGCTCCGGCCTCGGCGGGCACCCGCGGACCGGCCGCAACCTGGCCGTGCACCCCGCCACCAGCGTCGCCGGGCGGTTCGCCGAGCCGGTCGCGGACGGCGGACCGGCGGTGCTGCAGAGCGTCGGCGTGGAGGAGCTGCACGGGGACGGCATCCTCGTCGAGGCCACCGCCCCGCCGCCCGGCATGAGCTCGTTCGTGCTGCCGGGCGTCGGCCGCGAACTGCGCGCGGAACTGGAGGACTCCGGACGGCTGGCCACCTTCGGCGCGATGATCGCGGACCGGCCCGGCGGACGCGTCCTCGGCCGCGAGGGCGCCCTGCTCCGCTACGACCTCGACCCCCGCGACGGCCGCCGTCTGCTGCGCGCCGTCCGTGCGATGGGCGGCCTGCTCTTCGCCGCCGGGGCGGAGGAGGTGCTCACCGGTGTCCCCACCGCCCCGCGGGCGCGTACGCCGCGGGAGTTCTCGGCGGCCCTGGAGGGCGTGACGGCGCGGCGGTTGCACCTGTCGGCCTTCCACCCCACGGGGACGGTGGCGCTGGGCGCGGACCCGCGGGTGGCGCCCGCCGACCCCACGGGACGGCTGCGCGGCGTCCACGGGGTGCTGATCGCCGACGCCTCGGCGCTGCCCAGCTGCCCCGAGGTGAACCCCCAGCTCAGCATCATGGCGCTGGCCCTGGCCGTCGCCGAGGGCGCGGTACGGGCGGCCGGCTGAGGGGTCGGCGTGCCCGCGTCAGGCGTCGGAACGGGCCGCCGGGAGCGGCGTGTCCGGCCGGGTGGGCACCCCTCCCGGCACCATGGCTGCGGCGTGGCGCAGGTCGAAGGCGGGCGACTCGGAACGGATGCGCGGCAGGGAGCGGAAGTTGTGGCGCGGCGGCGGGCAGCTCGTCGCCCACTCCAGGGAACGGCCCCAGCCCCAGGGGTCGTCGGTGCCGACCGGCTCGCCGTACTTGGCCGTCCGCCACACGTTGTAGAGGAACGGCAGGATCGACAGCCCCAGCAGGAAGGAGCTGACCGTCGAGACGGTGTTCAGCGTGGTGAAGCCGTCCGCCGCCAGGTAGTCCGGGACGCGCCGCAGCATGCCCTGCGTGCCCAGCCAGTGCTGGACGAGGAAGGTGCCGTGGAAGCCGGCGAAGAGCGTCCAGAAGGTGATCTTGCCGAGGCGTTCGTCGAGCATCTTGCCGGTGAACTTCGGCCACCAGAAGTGCAGCCCGGAGAACATGGCGAAGACGACGGTGCCGAAGACGACGTAGTGGAAGTGCGCCACGACGAAGTAGGAGTCGGAGACCGCGAAGTCCAGCGGCGCCGACGCCAGGATCACGCCGGTGAGCCCGCCGAAGACGAAGGTCACGAGGAAACCGGTCGCCCAGAGCATCGGCGTCTCGAAGCTCATTGAGCCCTTCCACATCGTGCCGATCCAGTTGAAGACCTTCACCCCGGTCGGCACGGCGATGAGCAGCGTCATGAAGGAGAAGAAGGGCAGCAGCACCCCGCCGGTGACGTACATGTGGTGCGCCCAGACCGTCGCCGACAGCCCGGCGATGGAGATCGTCGCCGCGATGAGGCCGGTGTACCCGAACATCGGCTTGCGCGAGAAGACCGGTATGACCTCGCTCACGATCCCGAAGAAGGGCAGCGCGATGATGTAGACCTCGGGGTGGCCGAAGAACCAGAACAGGTGCTGCCACAGCAGCGCCCCGCCGTTCGCCGGGTCGAAGACGTGCGCCCCGAACTTCCGGTCCGCCTCCAGCGCGAGCAGGGCCGCGGCCAGCACCGGGAAGGCCATCACCACCAGCACACCGGTGAGCAGCACGTTCCAGGTGAAGATCGGCATCCGGAACATCGTCATGCCGGGGGCGCGCATGCAGATGATCGTGGTGATCAGGTTGACCGCGCCCAGGATGGTCCCGAAGCCGGACAGCGCCAGCCCCGTGATCCACAGGTCGCCGCCCACCCCGGGCGAGTGCACCGCGCTCGACAGCGGCGCGTAGGCGAACCAGCCGAAGTCCGCCGCGCCCTGCGGGGTGAGGAAGCCGCCCACCGCGATCAGCGAGCCGAAGAGGTAGAGCCAGTACGCGAGCATGTTGAGCCGGGGGAACGCGACGTCCGGGGCGCCGATCTGCAGCGGCATGATCCAGTTCGCGAAGCCGGAGAACAACGGGGTCGCGAACATCAGCAGCATCACGGTGCCGTGCATCGTGAACAGCTGGTTGAACTGCTCGTTCGACATGACCTGCAGCCCGGGCCGGGCGAGTTCGGCACGCATCAGCAGGGCCATCACCCCGCCCCCGCAGAAGAAGGCGAACGCCGTGCCGAGGTAGAGCGTGCCGATGGCCTTGTGGTCGGTCGTGGTCAGCCAGGCCACGGCGGACGCCGCGCGTCGCGGGAACGTGAGACTCATGCCCGGTAGGTGTCCGGGCCGGACCCCGGCGTCACGCGGAGAACGTCACAGCGGCGGGGTGTGATGATCGGACCCATGGCGGACACCAAGCGGTCATGAGCACGGACGAGACGCATTCCCAGGCGTTCGCCGCTGCCTACCGCGAGCACTACTGGGCGGTCAGCCGCTACGTCGCCCGGCGGACGGCCGGGCGGCAGGCGTACGACGAGGTGGAGGAAGTGGTGGCGGAGGTGTTCGCCGTCGCCTGGCGGCGCCGCGCCGAGCACCCCTCGTACTCGCTGCCCTGGCTGTACGGCGTCGCCCGCAACTGCATGGCGAACAGCGTGCGCGGGCAGGGGCGGCGGCGCAGGCTGCTGGACCGGATCGGGAACCACGAGACGGCGCACGGCGCGCACCTCGTGCCGAGCCCCGGCACCGAGGCACCCGGCTCCTGGGTGCACGAGGCGCTGGGCCGGCTGGCGGCGCCCGACCAGGAGGTGCTGCGGCTGACCGCCTGGGAGGAGCTGGACGTCGGGGAACTGGCGGTGGCGCTCGGCTGCGGGCGTTCCGCCGCCGCCATGCGCCTGCACCGGGCGCGCCGCAGGCTGCGCGAGCAGATCGACCGCATGGGGATGACCGTGACCCAGGAGGGGCCATGACCGACGAGCCGGAACTGGAGCTGCTGCGCCGGGCCGACCCCGTGCCGGCCGGGGATCCGCGCTGGCGCGACCGCCCGCTGGACGCGCGGGCCGAGCACACGCTGCTGCGGCTGCTGGCCGCCGGAGCGGCGTCCGGAGGGGCCGCCGCGTCCGCGCCCCGCCGGACCGGCCGCCGGGTGGGCGGCCTCGCCACGGGCCTGGCCGCGGTGGCGGCGGCCGTGGTGGCCGCCCTGGTCGTCGTGCTCTCCGGGGCCGGCGTCACCCCGGCGGTCGCCGCCCCCGTCGCGCTGCGTCCGCTGGCCGGCTCACGGGAGGTCCCGCTGGCCGACGTGGCCGGCGCGGCCCGCGAGGCGGCGGCACGGGGCGGCGGCACGGGCACCCGGCGGGGGAGCCACGTGATGACGTGGAGCATGGCCATGGAGTCGGGCCCGGGCGCCCGGCCGCCCGTCACCCTGCCCGAGGAGCACCTCACCCGCTGGAACGCCGACGGCAGCGGCACCGAACTGGTCGTCGCCACCGACCCCCGGCACCCCGGCGAACCGGTGATCAGCGACTCCGGCGGCGCCCCGCACACCGTCGCCGACGGCGAGGTCCTGCACCGCGCCGCGTTCCCCCCGGGCACCCTGCCCCCGTACGGCCGGTCCGGGACCGAGCCCCCGGACTCGGCCGAGGAACTGCGGGGCTACCTGTCGCAGGTGTACGGCTGCGCCTGCGCCGATACCCCGGAACTGGTGGACGCGCTGGCCTCGCTGCTGCAGGACTGGACGCCGGGGCCCGCCGGCACCGCCGCCGTCGACGAGCTCCTCGCCGCCGCCCCGGGCCTCCGCCCGGCCGGCGCCGTCACCGACCGCCTGGGCAGGCGCGGCCAGGCCTACGTCCACGACACCGCCGGCCTGCGCCGCATGCTCGTCCTCGACCCGGCCGACGGGCGCGTCCTCGGCGTCGAGGAGACCTTCACCAAGGACCAGCCCGAGTACCGGGTGAAGGCCGGCGACGTCATGTCCTACCAGGCCTGGATGGACTGACCGGCGGCCCGCCGCCCGCCCCCGAACCACCCCGCGGTGGGGGGCGGGCGCGGCGCCCCCGCCCCCACCGCGCGGGTCAGCGTGCGGCCAGGACGACCAGGCGGGCCGCGGACGTGCCGAGGCCGGTCGGGCCGGTGGGGGGCCGGAACCCGCCGACCGGGCGGCGCAGTTCGGCCTCGTCGTAGCGGTGGCAGCCGCGGTGCCAGGCGAGGATGCCCGAGAGCCAGTCCTGCAGCTCGCGCACATAGCCGTCCAGCACTGCCCGGGCCTCCTGGTCGAGGGCGAAGTCGTCGTACAGGATCGGGAGTTCGTGCTCGGCCACGTGCTGGAACTGCCGCATCCGCCCGGTCATCAGGTCGTGGACGACGGCGAGCGAGGCCTTTTCGTCGCAGTCGAAGAAGTTCCGCACGACCAGCAGCGCGTTGTGGATCTCGCCCTCGAACTCGATCTCCTTCTGGTACGAGAAGACGTCGTTCATCAGGCAGGCGTAGTCGGCGGCGGCGTTCTCCAGCGAGCGCATCGGACCGCTGCGGTAGACCTCCTCGGGCACCCGCCGGCCGTGCCCCAGCCGGCACAGGCTCATCGTCAGGTCGGAGCCGAAGGTGTGACGGCGCATCTCCAGGTAGTCGACGGGGTCGGGGACGCGGTTCTGCGCCTGGTTGGCCAGTTCCCACAGCCAGCTGTCCGTCATGTTCTCGACGGCCGTGCGGAAGCGGCGTAGCGCCTGCGGTTCCATGGTCGCGGCCGTCCGCGTCCACAGGTCGGCCAGGCTCCGTTCCAGGGCGGTGGCCGGGGCCGGGGCGGCGGAGCCGTCCACCGGCATGAGGGCCGACAGGCGCTCGTTGGCCGCGCGGGCGCCGGCCAGGTCGCGGGTGCGGCCGTAGACGGCGGGGAAGTAGTCGTCGGCGTAGGTGCCCCAGGTGAGCCAGCCCGAGGTGAGGTCCAGCGCCTCGGGTGACGCGTCGGGGTGGATGCCGGCGGCGCACAGCGGGAAGTCGAAGGCGGCCAGCTTGTGCTCGTCCCAGACGTGGGAGTGCGGGACGCCGGGCTGCGGCAGCAGCAGTCCCGTCCGGTGCGCCCAGTCGACGACGTGGCGCCGCGCGGCGTCCAGGTGCGGGCTGAGCCGGGCCGGGAACGGCATGAGGAAGTCGGGCAGCGGGGTCGGCCCGGTGTGCCGCGGCCCATGGGTGAACGACCGGACGCGGGCCGTCTCGGCGCGGCCGGTGGTCCGTACGGTGCCCGCCGACACCCCGAGCCCGCCGGGCAGTGCGAACGCCGACCACCGGGGGCCCGCGGCGGCGCCCGCCCCGCCGCCGTTCATGTAGCGGCTGGAGCGCATGTGCCACTCGTGGCCGCCGGACTGCCAGTCCTGCAGGCCCTTGACGTACGCCAGCACCCGCGCGCACTGCTCCGGGTCGAGAGCGTGCTCGGCGAAGAGCGGGGGCAGTTCGGTGAGCGCGGTGTTCTCGAACTGGTGCAGCCGGGAGGTCAGCAGGTCGTTGACCGACTCAGCGGCCTCTTGCGTCGAGCAGCCGAGGAAGGTCTCCAGGACCAGCACCCCGTTGCTGAACTCGCCCTCCTCCTCCGTCTCGCGCTGGTACGAGAAGAGGTCGTTGCGCAGGTGCACCGCGTCGGAGAAGGCGTCCCGCAGCACGAGCAGCGGCCGCGCCCCGGCGACGGCGGCCGGCACCTCGGCCGCGGCGGCGTACTCCACCAGCCCCGCCGACCAGGGCGCGCCGCCGACCTTGCGCCGCATCTCGATGTACTCCACCGGGTTGGGCACCCGGCCCGCGTTGATGTTGGACAGCTCCCACAGGGACTCGTTGAGCAGGTGCTCGGTGCTCTCGGCGAAGCGCCCGCGCCAGTCCATGGACATCGCCGGCACCGTGCGCGCCCACAGGTCGGCGAGGCCCGCCTCCACCGGGTTCCGCGGCTCGGGCGTGCCCTGCGCGAGGTCCATCGGCATGAAGGCGGGCAGCCGGTCCAGGTACGCCTTGCCGCCCTCGCGGTCCTGCGTGCGCTTGAACGCCTCCAGGAAGTGGTCGTCGAAGAAGAAGACCCACACGTACCAGTCCGTCACCAGGGACAGGGCCGGCCCGGAGCAGTCCGGGTGCGTGTACGCGCACAGCAGCGCGTAGTCGTGCGCGTCGAGGTCGTCGGTGTCCCAGATGCCCGAGCCCTCGAGCATCCCCATCTCCCGCGCCCAGCCACGGGAGTGCTCCCTGGCCTCCTCCACGTGGGGGTTGAGCCGCGCGGGGTACGGGAGGTAGAAGTCGGGCAGTTCAAATGGCTGCGTCACTCGTTCAGCGCTACCCGGGGCCACGTCCCCTATCCGGCATCACGGGCAAGCCATACGAACGGGTGAAAACACCGCGGGAACGCCCGGGGCCGGCCCGTGCTCCGGACCGGCCCCGGGCGTCGGCGACGACGGTCAGACCCGCTTCGGGTGCGCCCGGTGCTCCCGGTGCTCCCCCCAGCTCCTGCACAGCGCCCAGATGACGAAGACGTCCACGGCGATGACGATGATCGCCCACACCGGCGTGTACGGCATCCACGCGAAGTTCACGACGATGTTGAACGCCGCCAGGGCGACACCGGCGACCCGGGCCCAGTCGGGGGCGTTCTGCAGCAGGGCGGCGCCCACCACGATGACCAGCACGCCGAGCACGAGGTGGATCCAGCCCCACGCCGTCAGGTTGAACTTGAAGACGTAGTCGCCGAGCCGGACCCAGATGTCGTCCTGGGCGATGGCCGAGATGCCCTCGAGGATCATCACGACACCGGAGACGATGAGCAGCACCCCGGCGAAGGTGGTACCGCCCGTCGCCCACCCCGAGTGCGTGCGCTCCGTGACCGGCTGTGTCTGCTGGCTCATGTGACGGCTCCCGTCCACTCGCTGCCCGGGCTCGCTGCCCGGACACTCCACACGGTCCGCCCGGCCGGTGGGTACGGCCATCCGCGCTGCGCCGTCCGGGTGACCCGCGGGCGGCGTGCCTCTGATCCCGGGTCGCGGGATCATCGGTGCATGGCAACCACACTCCGCCTCGCCCAGCAGCCCGAGGCCGACGCCCTGCTCTCCCGCAGTCCGCTGGCGGCCCTGGTCGGCATGCTGCTCGACCAGCAGATCCCGATGGAATGGGCGTTCTCCGGCCCGTGGACCATCGCGCAGCGCATGGGCCGCGAGGACCTCGACGCCGGTGAGATCGCGGCCTGCGACCCGGAGGCCTTCTCCGAGCTGCTCTCGCAGAAGCCCGCCGTCCACCGCTACCCGGGGTCGATGGCCAAGCGGGTCCAGCAACTGTGCCAGTACCTGGTGGAGCACTACGACGGCGACGCCGGAGCCGTCTGGCGCGACGTCCCCACCGGCCGCGAACTGCTGACCCGGCTCAACGAGCTGCCCGGCTTCGGGAAGCAGAAGGCGCAGATCTTCCTGGCGCTGCTCGGCAAGCAGCTCGGCGTGGCACCCGAGGGCTGGCGCGAGGCGGCGGGCGCGTACGGGGACCGGGGCTCCCACCGGTCGGTCGCCGACATCACCGGCCCGGAGTCCCTGGACAAGGTGCGGGCCTTCAAGCAGGAGCAGAAGCGGGCCGCGAAGGAAGCAAAGGCCGCGAAGGAGTCCTGAGGGCCCTGCCCCTAGGTCGTGTCGTCAAACGAGCTCCCCCAGCTACCGCTGGGAGGTGCCCCCACCGCCCGGAGGGCGGGCCCCACGGCGTCTGGTGCGGTGCATCGCAAGGCGGAGAGTCGTCCTCGTAGTGGGCTACTCGGACGATTCGACAACGCAGCGTGGGGGCACCTCCCAGCGGAGCTGGGGGAGCGCCGTGCCTGGGGGCACCTCCCAGCGCAGCTGGGGGAGCCGTGGGGTGGGGGCACCCCCGACCGAAGGTTGGGGGAGGGCATGTGACGACACGGCCTAGCGACGGCGGCGCTTGGACGTGCC
The DNA here is from genome assembly GCF_042956445.1 of Streptomyces sp. NPDC008238. NCBI lineage: Bacteria > Bacillati > Actinomycetota > Actinomycetes > Kitasatosporales > Streptomycetaceae > Streptomyces > Streptomyces sp. NPDC008238. Next base: position 111,431 of record NZ_JBIBGK010000003.1, read on the forward strand.
GAAGAGCGACCGGGTGATCTCCCGCCCGATCTGGGTGCCGACGGAGCGGGCCAGCGACTGGAAGACGCCGCTGCCCATCACCTGTTCGACCACCCCCGTCTCCTCCCGCGGCCGCTCGCCGCGCCCGCGCCCGCTGCCGGCGGGGCCCGGCGGGGAGGGCCGTACGGGGGCCGGCTCCGGCCGTCCGGCGAGCCGCTCGTACGCCGACTCCCGGTCCACCGCCTGCGCGTAGCGCCCGTACAGCGCCGAGCCTGCGATCGCGGCGTCCATCGCCGCGGGGTCGGCGGGGCCCATCAGCGACCGCGGTGCCCGCAGCCGTACCGCGGCGACCGGGGTGGGGGCGCCGTCCTCGTCGAGGACGGTGACCACGGCCTCGCCGGTGCCGAGCCCGGTGAGCAGTTCCTCCAGGTCGTACGGCGAGGTGGGGAAGGTGCGCACGGTCGCCTTGAGCGCCTTGGCGTCCTCCGGGGTGAAGGCGCGCAGCGCGTGCTGCACCCGGTTGCCGAGCTGGCCGAGCACCTCGGAGGGCACGTCCTTGGGGGTCTGCGTCACGAAGAAGATGCCGACGCCCTTGGACCGGATCAGCCGCACGGTCTGCGTGATGGCCTCCAGGAACGCCTTGCTCGCCCCGGTGAAGAGCAGGTGTGCCTCGTCGAAGAAGAAGACCAGCTTGGGCCGGTCCAGGTCGCCGACCTCCGGCAGGTCCTCGAAGAGGTCGGCCAGCAGCCACATCAGGAAGGTGGAGAACAGCTGCGGCCGGTCCTGCACGGCGGGCAGTTCCAGCACGGAGACGACGCCCCGCCCGTCGCCGTCCGTCCGCAGCAGTTCGGCGGTGTCGAACTCCGGCTCCCCGAAGAAGGCCCCCGCCCCCTGGGCCTCGAAGGTCGTCAGCGACCGCAGGATGACTCCCGCCGTCGCGGTGGAGACCCCGCCGATCCCCTTCAGCTCCGGCTTGCCCTCGTCGGAGGTGAGGAAGGTGACCACGGCCCGCAGGTCCTTCAGGTCCAGCAGTTCCAGGCCCTTGGTGTCGGCGTAGTGGAAGATCAGGCCGAGCGACTGCTCCTGCGTGGTGTTGAGCCCCAGCACCTTGGAGAGCAGCACGGGCCCGAAGCTCGTCACCGTGGCGCGCAGCGGGATGCCGCGACCCGTGCCGCCGAGGGCGTAGAACTCGGCGGGGCAGCCGGCCGGGGTCCAGTCCTGCCCGACCTCGGCGGCCCGCCGGGCGACGCGGTCGCCGGGCGCGCCCGGGGCCGAGATGCCGCAGACGTCGCCCTTGACGTCGGCCAGGAAGACCGGCACGCCCTGCGCGGACAGCTGTTCCGCGACGAGTTGCAGCGTCTTGGTCTTGCCGGTGCCGGTGGCGCCCGCGACGAGGCCGTGCCGGTTGAGGACCGCCAGCGGGATGCGGACGGGTGCCCCGGGCAGGGCCCGGTCCTCCCAGAGCAGGGCGCCGAGTTCGAGGGCCGGACCGGTGAAGGCGTACCCCTCGGCGATGGCCCGGGCGGCGCCGGGCAGGCTCGGCGTGGTCATCGGCTGCTCCGCTGCTCCCGCTATCACCGTATTTGCCCACCATCGCACTCCTGCGCCGTTGCTGCGCCCGTACGCCCTTGCCCGGTAGGCTTTCCGTGTGATCTTCAAGCGCATCGGAAGCGGGCGGCCGTACCCCGACCACGGCCGGAAAAGCACCCGTGAATGGGCGGACGTCGCCCCACGTCCGGTCCGCCTCGACCAGTTGGTCACCACCAAGGGCAACCTCGACCTGGAGACCCTCCTCGCCGAGGACTCGACCTTCTACGGGGACCTGTTCGCGCACGTCGTGAAGTGGCAGGGCGACCTCTACCTGGAGGACGGGCTCCACCGGGCCGTGCGCGCGGCGCTGCAGCAGCGCCAGGTGCTGCACGCCCGGGTGCTGGAGATGGACTGACCTCCGGACCGCTCCGCGGGCCCGTCCGGGCGGGCGGAGCGCTTCGCCCTTTCGGGTTCAAGTCCCCCTGAATGGCCCCGATTGGTTGATCGTTTAGTACGCCCGGACGCCCGATCGCACTACGCTGCGCACATGAGCATGCTGACGCCCCCTGGCATGGGCGGGAAGTACCGGGTGACCGGGAACCAGTACCCGCGGATGCGCCGCCCCCGGAGCCGGGTACGCATCGTGGCGGTCGTCGTGACGACCGTCGCCGTGGTCGGCCTCGCCGGCTGGGGCACGCTCCAACTGGTCGACGTCTTCGGCGGCAAGTCCACGCCGGCGAAGGCCGCCGCCGTCAAGGCCGGGACCACCGCCGGGGAGCGCGCCTGCAAGACCGCGGCCCCCAAGGGGTCCGCCGGGGCCGCCCCCACCGCCTTCCCGGATCCCGGGGAACTCACGGTCAACATCTACAACGCCACCGCCAAGGGCGGTCTGGCCAAGGACACCGCGGACGAGTTCGCCGCACGCGGGTTCAAGGTGGGCACCTTCGGCAACGCCGACCCCCAGTACGACCGCAAGGTGAAGGAGGCCGCGCTCCTGATCGGCGGCCACGGGCCCAAGGCCGAGGCCGCGATGAAGCTGGTCAGCGCCCAGATCAAGGGCACCAGCACACTCAAGCCCGCGGCCGCCGGCTCCAAGCGCGCCACCGGCACGGTGGACGTGATGCTCGGCAAGGGCTTCACCAAGCTCTCCGGTGACAAGGCCGTCGAGAAGGCCCTCGCCGCCCTGGCCCGCCCGAGCGCGGCGCCGAGCGCCGGCACCTGCTGACACCGCGGTACCGGCGGTACGACGGAACGACGGAACGGCCGCCGGGGCGTGGCGCCCCGGCGGCCGGTTCCGTGCGTCGTGGGACGCCGGGCGTCAGCCGGCCGTGCCGTAGAGGCGGTCGCCCGCGTCACCCAGGCCCGGGACGATGTAGCCGCTCTCGTTGAGGTGGTCGTCGACCGCCGCGGTGACCACGGTGACCGGCTTGCCGGCGAGCGCGCGCTCCATCGCCTCGACGCCCTCCGGGGAGGCCAGCAGCACCACGGCCGTCACGTCGTCGGCGCCCCGCTCGATCAGCAGGTCGATGGCGGCGATCAGCGTGCCGCCGGTGGCCAGCATCGGGTCCAGGACGTACACCTGCCGGCCGGACAGGTCCTCCGGCATGCGGGTGGCGTAGGTCTTGGCCTCCAGGGTCTCCTCGTCGCGGATCATGCCGAGGAAGCCGACCTCAGCGGTCGGCAGGAGGCGCACCAGGCCCTCCAGCATCCCGAGTCCGGCCCGCAGGATCGGCACGACCAGCGGACGCGGGTGGGACAGCCGCACACCCGTGGTGTCCGCGACGGGGGTGCTGATGTCCACCTGTTCGGTGCGCACGTCACGGGTCGCCTCGTAGGCGAGCAGGGTGACCAGCTCGTCGGCCAGCCGACGGAAGGTCGGCGAGTCGGTGCGCTCGTCGCGCAGGGTGGTCAGTTTGTGCGCCACCAGGGGGTGGTCGACGACGTGGATCCGCATGTCCACGACTCTAACGTTCGGCCGCGCCCCGGCCTGCCCGGTCCGTACGGCCGCTCAGGCTTTGAACCACCCGGTAGGGGGAATGCGTGCACTTACGCCTGGACTGTCCCGGCCGGGCACGTGGATCTCTAGGGGTGGTGCCCCATGGCGGAGCGCGGCAGCGACGGCGCCGGCGCGGACGACGCGGGCGACGCCCGCACGCAGCAGGAGCGCGACGCCGAACGCCGTCGGCGACGTGCCATGTTCCTGCGCGAGCTGAACGAGGCGAAGGAACTCCGTGACCGCGTCCAGCCACGCCGGGCGCGCGCGGCACGCGCGCGCCAGCAGATGCGGATGCGGACGTTCCGCTGGTAGTGCCCAGGTCGGCACAATGCCCCCACCTGGCGGGCACCGTCGGGGTCGGCGCGGCCCGCCGCGCGGAAAAAAGCCGCAAGGCCTGGCACGCGGCACGCGCGGAAGACCCTTCGCAAAGCCGAGGTTTCTGCCACGATGCCGAGTGTGGGCGGGGACCTGCGCCGGAACATTCGGCCCCCGCCCGTAAGTCCGGACGGCCTGAGACCTGTGGGAGAGTCACGGTGTACTTCGCCGCACTGCTCGCGCGCACCGAGGACGGTTGGGAAGCGCGCGAGACCGATCTCGACGATGTGGAAACCCTCGCCGACCTGACCGACTTGGCCCGGGCTGCTTCAGCCGGGGAGGATACGGTCCTGGTCTTCATCGAACAGGAGGACGCCTGGTTCGGCGTCGTCCGCGTCGACGGTGAGGAGGACCCGCGGATCTACGTGTCCGACGCCGCCACCGCGGCGCGCAGCTCGTACGGGGAGATCCTGCTCACCGACGAACTGCTGGGACGGGACCCGGAGGACCTGGACGACATCGTCGACCTCGACGGCACCGAGGAAGGTGACGCCGACGAGCTCGACGACGACGTGGTGCCCGGCCCGACGGAGGAGCACGTCCCGATGGGCCCGCTCGGGGACGCCGAGCTCCTCGCGGACTTCGGGATGAGCGACAAGGAGCTGCTGGCCCTTAGCGGCGACGGCGCGCTGACCGGGGAGGCGCTCGGGGAGATCGCCGACTCGCTGGGCTGCGCCGACGTCCTGGAGGCGGTCCGCTGAACGATCCCGACCCGCTGCGCGACCCCTGGGTCCCCGCGATGCGCCTCGCCCTGGCGGAGGCCCGCCTCGCCCCGCGCACCGGTGACGTACCGGTGGGCGCGGTCGTGCTGTCCCCGCAGGGCACGGTCATCGGCCGCGGCCGCAACGAACGCGAGGCGGTCGGCGACCCGACCGCCCACGCGGAGGTGCTCGCCGTCCGCGAGGCCGCGAAGGCGCTCGGGGAGTGGCGGCTGACCGGCTGCACGCTGGTGGTGACCCTGGAGCCCTGCACGATGTGCGCGGGGGCGGTCGTCGCCTCGCGCCTGGAGCGCGTCGTCTACGGCGCGCTCGACGAGAAGGCCGGTGCGGCGGGCTCCCTGTGGGACCTCGTCCGCGACCGCCGGCTCAACCACCGTCCGGAAGTGATCCAGGGCGTGCTGGCCGGGGAGTGCGGTGAGCTGCTCACCGCTTTCTTCCGCTCAAAGGATTTCGGAGCACCCCCGGACGTCCGCTAAGCTCTCTCTCGGTAGCGTGTCCGAGCGGCCTAAGGAGCACGCCTCGAAAGCGTGTGAGGGGGCAACTCCTCCGTGGGTTCAAATCCCACCGCTACCGCTGCGAGTGACGAAACCGAATCGCCCGGTCCCCACGGACCGGGCGATTCGGCGTTTTCCGGCCTTCCGGACGCGCTGTGCCGAAGGTCACACGGCGAGCGGGGCGGGCCGTGGATCACCCGCGAGGAGGCCCTCCGTCACCCGGTCTGATACGGCCATCCGGTGGATACACTCCAGCCATGGCGCAGGCGAAGAAAATCACCATGTACGTCATCGTGGCTTTCGTGCTGTATACGATCGTGACGTCGCCGGCCCGCGCAGCCGATCTCGTGCAGATAGGCTTCCAGGGCATATCGGACGCCGCAAAGGGCGTCGGGGAGTTCATGACCGCGCTGGTCAACTGACCGGCCGGGAGCCGGCGAGGAGCACAGCACCGTGATACGCCACCTGGTCCTTTTCAAGCTCAACGCCGGCGTCGAGCGCGACGACCCGCGGGTCGTGGCGGGTGTCGACGCCTTCGAGCGGCTCGGCGGGCAGATCGCCGAGCTGGCCTCCTGGGAACTGGGCTGGAACATCTCGGACCGCCCGATCGCCCACGACTTCGCCATCAACTCCTCCGTGGCGGACGCCGACGCGCTCAAGACGTACCTGGAGCACCCCGCGCACCAGGCCGGGGTGGCGCTGTGGCGCGAGTTCGCCACCTGGGTGGTCGCCGACTACGTGTTCGAGTGACACCCCGCGGCGGCCCCTCGGGCCCCGCTCCAGAGGCTCAGCCCTCCGCCCGCCGGGCGGAGGGCTTTTTCATTGAGGGCCGCGCCTCACTTGCACACAGTCCACATGAATTGTGATGCTATGACCGCTTTTGCCGGATGAGTGGACCGATGAGGAGTGGCATGTCCGTGTCGGCCCGACCCGCGTCACCATCGACCTCCGGAGACGGCAGCGGGACCGGCACGACCTCCGGAGACGGCAGCGGGACCGGCACGACCACCGGCGGCAGCAGCGGGACCGGCACGACCACCGGCGGCAGCAGCGGGACCGGCACGACGACCGGCGGCAGCAGCGGGACCGGCACGACGACCGGCGGCGGCACGCGCGAGAGGAGCACCAACAGCAACGCGGTGGAGGCGCGGGCGCTGACGCAGGTGCTGTTCGAGCAGTTGTCGGGGCTGGAACCGGGCACTCCGGAGCACGGCCGGGTCAGGGCCGCGCTCATCGAGGTGAACCTGCCGCTGGTGCGCTACGCGGCGGCCCGCTTCCGCAGCCGCAACGAGCCGATGGAGGACGTCGTCCAGGTCGGCACGATCGGGCTGATCAACGCCATCGACCGGTTCGACCCGGAACGCGGGGTGCAGTTCCCGACCTTCGCGATGCCGACGGTCGTGGGGGAGATCAAACGTTACTTCAGGGACAACGTGCGCACCGTCCACGTCCCGCGCCGGCTGCACGAGCTGTGGGTCCAGGTCAGCGGCGCCATCGAGGACCTGACGGTGGCCCACGGACGCACCCCCACCACCGCGGAGATCGCCGAGCGGCTGAAGCTCTCCGAGGACGAGGTGCTGGCCTGCCTGGAGGCCGGCCGGGCGTACCACGCCACGTCCCTGGAGGCGGCCCAGGAGGGCGGCGACGGGGCCCCCGGGCTGCTGGACCGGCTCGGCTACGAGGACCCGGCCCTGACCGGCGTGGAGCACCGGGACCTGGTGCGGCACCTCCTCGTACAGCTGCCCGAACGGGAACGGCGGATCCTGCTGCTGCGCTACTTCGGCAATCTGACGCAATCCCAGATCAGTGCCGAACTCGGGGTTTCGCAGATGCACGTGTCCCGGCTGCTGTCGCGTAGCTTCGCCCGGCTCCGATCCGCAAACCAGCTCGAATCGTAACCCTTGAGGACTACCCACCCCCTGAGAAATAAGTCGACATGGCGCTACAGCGCGTTGCCGACATGTGACATTCTGCGGGAACCGCGTTTGTCGCGGTCCGGCCTCCGGTATTCCAGTGGAGGAACGAACCGTCGCCCGCGACACCCGTCCGCGACCTCAAGGGGGTGGCATGTCCGTAGAAGTGGGCAGTCCGAAGGTGCTGAACACCGACGCGCCGCACGATGCTCCTGACGGCAAGGCCATCGACACCGCCGGCACCGCCGTCGCCGACACCACCGCCGTCGACAGCACGATCGAGGCCATCGACACCAGCGTCGACACCCGCACGCTGTCCCGCTCGCTGTTCCTGCGGCTCGCCGAGCTGCCGGACGACAGCCCGGAGCGGGCGTACGTGCGGGACACGCTCATCGAGCTGAACCTGCCGCTCGTGCGCTACGCGGCGGCCCGCTTCCGCAGCCGCAACGAGCCGATGGAGGACATCGTCCAGGTCGGCACGATCGGGCTGATCAAGGCGATCGACCGCTTCGACTGCAACCGCGGCGTGGAGTTCCCCACCTTCGCGATGCCCACGATCGTCGGCGAGGTGAAGCGCTTCTTCCGCGACACCTCGTGGTCGGTGCGGGTGCCGCGACGCCTGCAGGAACTGCGGCTGGCGCTGACCAAGACCAGCGACGAGCTCGCCCAGCGGCTGGACCGCTCGCCCACCGTCTCCGAACTCGCGGCGGCGCTCGGCGTCTCCGAGGAGGACGTGGTCGACGGCCTGGCGGTCGGCAACGCGTACACCGCCAGCTCGCTGGACTCCCCGCCCCCGGAGGACGACGGCGGCGAGGGCTCGCTGGCCGACCGGCTGGGCTACGAGGACACCGCGCTGGAGGGCGTGGAGTACCGCGAGTCGCTCAAGCCGCTGCTCGCCCAGCTGCCCGCGCGGGAGCGGCGGATCATCATGCTCCGCTTCTTCGCCAACATGACGCAGTCGCAGATCGGCGAGGAGGTCGGCATCTCCCAGATGCACGTCTCCCGGCTGCTGACCCGGACCCTGGCGCAGCTGCGCGAGGGCCTGACCGCCGAGCAGTAGGGGCGGGGCGGGGCGGCCGGCGGGACCGGCCGGTTACTCTCTGACGGTTCGTCAGTACACTGGCGTGATGGTGCACATACCACGGGGCCGCCGGGGCGCGCTCGCCGCAGCCTCGGCGGCCGTCGTCTGCCTGGGTGCCTTCGCCGCGCTGGGCCCGGACTGCGAGAGCAACGGCGCGGGGTACGTGGCGGCCGGTGCACCCGGCCCGCCCGGCGGCCCCGCGGTCAACGCCGCGCCCTCGGGTGACGTGGACCTCGTGCCGCTGGACGGCCGTACGGCCGCGCCCTCCGGTCCCGGCCGCACCTCGCCCGCCGCACCGGGTGCCCCGGGCGGGGGCGGCACCGGCTCCCCGCCCCCGGCGGACACCCCGGCGGGGCCCGGCGCCACGAGCGGCCCGCCACGGCAGGACGGCACCGCACCGCCCGCCACCGCGACCTCCTCCGGGGACCCCACGGGGCGCCCGGCTCCCGGCGGTTCCGCTCCCGCAGATCCGACGCCCGGGACGTCCGCGCCCGGCGCGCCGGCCCGCCTGGTGGTGAGCGCGGTCGAGCGCGCGGCGGCCGCCGACCGCTGGTGCGAGAAGGTCACCGTCACCCTCACCAACACCGGCGGCCGTGCCGCGACGGCGGGCACCGTCACCTTCGGCACGCACGTCATCGGCCTGCTGGGCGTCGACTGGGCCACGGTGCGCAGCAGCCGTGCCGCGCCGGTGCCGGTGCCCGGCGGCGGCAGCGTGAAGGAGGGCTGGGAGGTCTGCGTCGAGGCCTGGCGGGTGCCGCCGGGCATGCACGTCGAGACCTGGGACGTGTCCGTCGCGGACTCCTGACCCGGCCCGTCCCGCGCACGCGGAGGCGGGGACCGGCCCGTCCCCGGACCGGTCCCCGCCTCCCCGGGAAGGCGTGGCGGTGCGCTCAGCCGGCCAGGTAGGAGCGGATCTGGCCGAGGGTGCCGGTGTCGCTGAGGAACCCGATGTGGGTCGTGCACGCCACCAGGTGGTTGTTCGCGCCGCTCAGCGGGGTGCTGGTGTAGGGGATGATGATCCCGTCGCACGGCGAGTACCAGGTCGCGTAGACCGTGCTGCCCGGCGTCTCGTCACCGCTGCTGATAGTGCGGACGAAGGACGAGCCCGGGAGCATCTCGACGCAGGACGCGTAGATCACGCAGGCCGAGGCGTAGGTGGTGCCGTGGTTCGCGCCCGCGACCGAGGCGACCCGGCGGACGGACGAGGTGCCGCCGAGCTGCGTGAGGTACCACTGGGTGACCAGGCCGCCCATCGAGTGGTTGACGACGTCGACCTTGGTCGCGCCGGTGCGGGCCAGCACCTGGCGCACGTAGCTCGCCAGTCCCGCGGCGCTGGTCTTGTTCGACTGGGCCCAGTTGTACTCGTACGCGAAGAGCTCGCTGCGGCTGTAGCCGCCGGCCACGAAGACCGACTCCGCGTAGTCCCAGTTGCTCGCGCTGCCGGTGTAGCCGTGCACGAAGACCACCGGGGTGTGGGTGGCGGCGTTCGCGGTGCCCGGCGCCACGAAGGTGCCGAGGCCGACCGCGGCCGCCACGGTGAGCAGGATCGCCCATATTCGTCGCATCTGAACTCCTTGTCGTGGGGGTCGACAGGAGTCTGCGAGCGGTACGCGGGTGACGGACCGGTGGAATCACCAGTGTCGTTCCTGTCATGAACGGAACATGACGCACGGCCCTTCCCTCCCGATGGGCGCCAGCAGACACTGGCGTCATGGAGGCCGGACGGAGCGAACCCGCCGCGTGGCCGCCGGCGCTGCACGGCCGGGACCGCGAACGCGCCCTCCTGGACGCCCTGTCGGCCCGGGCCCGGCAGGGCGGGGGACGGGCGCTGCTGCTGCTCGGCGCACCGGGCACCGGACGCACCTCGCTGCTCGCGGCCGCGGCGCACGACGCGGCGGCGGCCGGCGCGACCGTGCTGCGCACCGACGGCGTACGGGCCGAGGCGCGGGTCCCGCTCGCGGGACTGCACCGCACCCTCCTGCCGCTCGCCCCGCGCGTACGGGCCCTGCCCGGACCGCACGGCGCGGCCCTGGCCGAGGTCCTCGCCGGACGGCGGCCCGCCGGGGGCGAACTCGCCCTGGGCGCCGCGCTGTCCGGCCTCGTCGCCGAACTCGCCCGCCCGGCCCCGCTGTTGTGGTGCGTGGACGACGCGCACCGGCTGGACCCCGCGACGCTGCGCGCGCTCGGCATGGCGGCGCGCCGCCTCGACGGCCTCCCGGCCGCCGTGCTGTTCGCCGCCGACGACGGCTGCCCCGCCACCTCCGTGCTGGAGGGCCTGGACGTGCTGCGCCTGGGGCCGCTGCCGCCGGACGCCGCGCGCCGCACGCTCGCCGAGCGCTTCCCCGGGATGCCGACGCACGGCGCGGACGCGGTCGCGGTGCTCGACCTGGCCGCGGGCAACCCGCTGGCCCTGCTCGAACTCGCCGCGGCGGCCCTGGAGGAGCGGCTGCCGGAACCGCCCGCGCTGCCCGAGGGGAGCAGGCTGCGCGAACGGCACCGGGAACGCTTCCGGGCGCTCACCCCCGGCGCCCGGGCCGTGGTGGCGCTGCTGCTCTGCGGCGGGCCGCTGGCCGTACCGGTGCTGGAGTCCGCGGCCCGCCGCGGCGGGCCGGGCGGCGGCGTCGAGGAGGCCCTTGCCTGCGGGCTGGTCGACGTGCGCGACGGGACGGCGACCGTGCCGGGGCGGCTGCTGCGCGCCTCGCTGGCCGGACTGCTCTCCCCCGCCGACCGGCTGGCCGCGCACGGGACGCTCGCCTCGGTGCTGGACCCCCCGGCCGCCCTGCTGTTCCGGGCGCTCCACCGGCTCGGCCGCTCGGCGGACCCGGCGCCGGGGACGGAACGGGAACTGGAGGACGCCGCCGGCGCCACCCGCCGCTCCGCCGGCCACGCCGCGGCCGCCGCCGCGTGGGAGCGGGGCGCCGAGGCGGCCGCCCACCCGCACACCCGGGTCCGCTGGCTGGTCGCGGCCGCCGCCGACGCACAGGCCGCCGGGGACACCCGGCGGGCGCGCGGCCTGCTGCGCCGGGCCGGGGCACAGGGCGGCCCGGCACCCGGCGGGGCGCCGGGCGCACTGGTCCGGGGCGAGATCGAACTGCGCGACGGGGTGCCCGCCGTGGCCTGCCGCGATCTGGCCGCCGCGGCGGCACGTTTCCCCGCCGGCCTGCGCGCACCGGCCGTACGGGCTCTGATACTGGCCGGCGAAGCGGGCTGCGTGGCGGGCGACTTCGCCGCCTTCTTCGCCCTCGCCGACCGCGCCGACGCGCTGCGCCGCAGCGACGACCCGCCGGAACAGCGCCTGGTCTTCGACCACTTCGCGGGCCTCGCGGCGACCTTCCGGGGCCGGCACGACCGCGCGCAGTGGGCGCTGCGCCGGGTGGTCCGGCTCGCCGAGACGCTGACGGACCCCGAGTCCGCGATCTGGGCCGCCCAGGCCGCGTACACCCTGGGGGACGCACCGAGGGCGCACGCCCTGGCGACCTCGGCCGTGCACCGGGCGCGGCGGCAGGGGGCGGGGGCGCTGGTACCGGCGGCGCTGGTCTACGAGGCGCTGTGCGCGCTGGCGCTCGACCGGTACCCCGCGGCCGGGGCCGCCGCCGAGGAGGGACTGCGGCTCGCGGCGGCGACCGGACAGCGCAACCTCGCCGTCGACCACCTCGCGGTGCTGGCGCTGCTCGCGGCGCTGCAGGGCGACAGCGCCACCGCCGGGCTGCGGATGGCGGCCGCCGAACGCGCCGTCGCCGTACGGGGACTGGGCCGTCCCGGGGCGTTCAACTGCTGGGTGTCCGCCTGCGCGGACCTCGCCGCGGACCGGCCCGCCGACGCGCTCTCCCGCTTCGCCCGGATGCGCGGCGGCGCGGGCCAGGTGAACCTGGCGGTCCGGGGGATGGCCGCGCCCCACTTCGTCGAGGCGGCGGTGCGCTGCGGTCAGCGGGCGAAGGCGGCGGGGGCGCTGCGCGCGTACGAGAAGTGGGCGGCGGCGAGCCGCAGCAGCGTACGGCTGGCGCTGGCGCACCGCTGCCACGGGCTGCTGGCGGAGGACGACGCGAGCGCCGTGGACCACTTCCGGGAGGCGGTGCGGCTGCACCAGGACGACGGCACCGTCCTGGAACTGGCCAAGACGGAACTGTTCTACGCCTCCCGGCTGCGGCGCACCCGCCGGCCCGGCGAGGCCCGCGGCCTGCTGCGGGAGGCGGTGGCGGTGTTCCGGCAGTTCGACGCCCGTCCCTGGGCGGAACGGGCCGCGGCCGAACTGCGCGCCGCCGGGGACCGGGTGGGCCCGGTGGACCGGGAGCCCGGTGGCCGCCGGGAGCTGACGGCGCAGCAGACGAGGATCTCCGAGCTGGTGGCGCAGGGCGCCACGAACCGCGAGATCGCCGACCTGCTGCTGCTCAGCACGCGGACGGTCGAGTACCACCTGCGGAACATCTTCAGCCGGCTCGGGGTGCGCTCACGCGTCGAACTGGCGTCGCTGTTCCGCTGAGCGGGACGGAGGCGCCGGACACGGGCGCGCGACGGCCGCCGGACGGCCGGCGACCGCCGGCGTCCTGTGCCGGTGGGGGTGGTGGGGCGCGCCGGTCAGGCGACCGCGAACCACACCACGGCGGCGATCACGACGACGGCCGCGATGACGCCGACGATCAGCCCGGTCTTGTTGCCGCCCGAGGCCTGGACCTGGGCGGGCTCCTCGTCGACGAAGGCGCGGAACATCTGGGTGTTGCCGGCCGGGTCGTAGTTGTTGTTGTCAGGGGTAGTCATGGGGCAGGACCCTAGCGAAGTCCCACGGCGAGGGTCACCCCCGGTCCGCCGTTGACGAGGGGAACAGCCGGGGAATACCGCTCGTCCCCGCCGCGTCCAAGACCACATGGCACTCATCGGCAACTCCGATCTGGACGTCTTCCCTCTCTGCCTCGGCGGCAACGTCTTCGGCTGGACCGCGGACGAGGCGACCTCGTTCGAGGTCCTGGACGCCTACGCGGAGGCGGGCGGAAACTTCGTCGACACCGCGGACGTCTACTCGGCGTGGGTCCCCGGCCACACCGGAGGGGAGTCCGAGACCGTGATCGGCTCCTGGCTCGCCAAGCGCGGCCGCCGCGACGACGTCGTCGTCGCGACCAAGGTCGGCTCCCACCCCGACTTCAAGGGCCTGAAGGCCGGCACGGTCAAGGCCGCCGCGGAGGAGTCGCTGCGCCGGCTGGGCACCGACCGGATCGACCTCTACTACACGCACTACGACGACCCTGAGACCCCGGTCGAGGAGATCGTCACCGCCCTGGACGCGCTGGTCCGCGAGGGCAAGGTCCGCCACGTCGCGGCCTCCAACATCAGTCCCGAGCGGCTGGCGGCCTCGCTGGAGTTCGCCGAGCGCGAGGGCCTGACGAAGTACGTGGCACTGCAGCAGCACTACAACCTGGTGGAGCGGGAGCAGTACGAGGGCGGCGCGGTCCCGCTGCGCGAGGTCGTCGAGGCGCACGGCCTCGCCTCCGTGCCCTACTTCGGTCTGGCGCGGGGCTTCCTCACCGGCAAGTACCGGCCCGGCGTCACGGTGGACAGCGCCCGGGCGGCAGGTGCGGGCGCCTATCTGGACTCCGAGCGCGGACCGCGGGTACTTGCGGCGCTGGACGAGGTCGCGGCGGCGCACGGCGCGGAGCCGGCGAGCGTCGCGCTGGCCTGGCTGCGCTCCCGGCCGACCGTCGTGGCGCCGATCGCCAGCGCCCGTACGCCGCAGCAGCTGACCGCGCTGCTCGCCTCCGTGCCCCTGGAGCTGACCCCGGCGGAGCTGCAGCGGCTCACGGACGCATCCGCCTGACCTGCGACTCCCGTCCCACGGCCCGTCTCCTTGACCGGAGGCGGGCCGTTCCTTTTGGAGGTTTTTACCCGAAAGAATTTGCCTGCAGCAACCAACGTTTCCTAAGGTTGCTTGAGGCAACCAACAAGAGTCGGAGGCGAGGCGCCATGGCGACGCAGGAGCAGTTCGCGGAACTCGCGAGCCAACTGCGCGCGATCCCGGTGGTCGCCCGCGAACTCAGCCGGGCCTGTCCCCCGGAGTGCCCGCCGTCGTCACTCGGCGTGCTCTCGGTGATCAGCCGCCACGGCGAGACGCGGATGAGCCGGCTGGCCGAGCTGCTGGAGGTCGACATGTCCGTCACCAGCAGACACGTGGCCCACCTCGCCGAGCGCGGCTGGATCGACCGGCTGCCCGACCCCCACGACAAGCGGTCACGGTTGCTGCGCCTGACCCCCGGCGGCGCGGACATGCTGCGCGCCGCCCAGGACCGGGTCGCCGAGGCGCTGGCCCACCACATGCGGGACTGGCCGGACGAGGACGTCAGCGAGTTCTCCCGGCTGCTGGACCGGCTGCGCAGGGACTTCGCGGCCGACTGCCGCCCCCGTACGCATTCCACGACGTGAAGAGGATGACGATGGCAACAACCGCATCACCGGCCGGTGTGCGGGGGACCGACGCCCACGCAGGACACGCGGCCCCCATGTCGCACCGGCAGATCATGGAGGCCCTGACCGGCCTGATACTCGGCTTGTTCGTGGCGATCCTGTCGTCCACGATCGTCTCCAACGCCCTGCCGAAGATCATCTCCGATCTGCACGGCGGGCAGAGCGCCTACACCTGGGTCGTCACCGCCGCACTGCTCTCCACCACCGCCACGACCCCGCTGTGGGGCAAGCTCTCGGACCTGTTCAGCAAGAAGCTGCTGGTCCAGCTGGCGCTGGTGATCTACGTGGTGGGCTCGCTGGTCGCGGGCCTGTCGCAGAACGCCGGGATGCTCATCGCCTGCCGCGTCGTCCAGGGCATCGGCGCCGGCGGCCTGACCGCGCTGACCCAGGTCATCATGGCCGCGATGATCTCCCCGCGCGAGCGCGGCCGCTACAGCGGCTACCTCGGCGCGGCCTTCGCCCTCGGCACCGTCGGCGGCCCGCTGCTCGGCGGCGTCATCGTCGACACCGACTGGCTCGGCTGGCGCTGGTGCTTCTACGTCGGCGTGCCCTTCGCGGTCCTCGCGCTGATCGTGCTGCAGAAGACCCTGCACCTGCCGGTCGTCAAGCGCCGGGTCAAGGTCGACTGGGCGGGTGCCTTCTTCGTCACCGCCGCCGTCAGCCTGCTGCTGGTCTGGGTCACCTTCGCCGGCGACAAGTACGACTGGATCTCCTGGCAGACCTACGCGATGGTCGCGGGCGCGCTGCTGCTGGTCCTGGTCTTCGTCCTGGTCGAGTCCCGGGCGAGCGAGCCGATCATGCCGCTGCGGCTGTTCCGCAACAAGACCATCAGCCTGACCTCGGTCGCCTCGCTCTTCGTCGGTACCGCGATGTTCGGCGCCACGGTCTTCCTCAGCCAGTACTTCCAGCTGGCCCGCGGCGAGTCGCCGACCATGTCCGGCGTCATGACCATCCCGCTGATCGCCGGTCTGTTCGTCTCCTCCACCGCCTCCGGGCTCATCATCACCCGCACCGGGCGCTGGAAGGCGTTCCTGGTCTCCGGCGGCGTGCTGCTCACCGGCGGCCTCGCCCTGCTGGGCTCGCTGCGCGCCGACACCACGTACTGGCACCTGGCGCTCTTCATGGCGCTGCTGGGCCTCGGCGTCGGCATGATGATGCAGAACCTGGTCCTCGCCGTGCAGAACCAGGTGGGCGCGGCCGACCTCGGTGCCGCCAGTTCCGTCGTCACCTTCTTCCGCACGCTCGGCGGCGCGATCGGCGTCTCCGCGCTGGGCGCGGTGCTCGGCAACCGCGTGACCCACTACGTCAAGGACGGCCTGACCGCGCTGGGCGTGAAGTCCACCGGCCAGTCCGACGGCGCCATCCCGGACCTGGCCACGCTGCCCGCACCGATCCGCCACGTCGTGGAGGGCGCGTACGGGCACGGCGCCGGGGACGTCTTCCTGGTCGCGGCACCGGTGGCGTTCCTCGCACTGCTGCTGGTGCTCTTCATCAAGGAGGTGCCGCTGAAGACCGCGAGCGGTCTGCAGCAGGCCGCCGGTGTCACCGGCGACGCCGAGCAGACCCCGGTCGTACCGGCCCAGGCCTCCGCCGTCCAGGCCGTCGCCGCGACGGCCGCCGAGGTGGCCGCCGTGACCGCGCCCGGGACACCCCCGCCGGCCGAGGGCACCACGATCCACGGCCAGGTGCGCAACTCCGACGGCACGGGCGTCGAGCGGGCGACCCTCACCCTGATCTCGCTCACCGGCCGGCAGCTCGGCCGCGCCTCGACCCGCGCGGACGGCGGCTACGAACTGACGGCGCCCGGCGCCGGCTCGTACGTGCTCATCGCCGCCGCCGACGGCCACCAGCCGCAGGCGTCGACCGTGGTGGCCGGCGAGGAGCCCCTCCCGTACGACGTGGTCCTGGCCGGCACCAGCGGGCTCACCGGCACGGTCGTCGCCGAGACGACCGGCATCCCCGTCGCGGGCGCCATGGTCGTGGTGACCGACGTCCGCGGCGAGGTGCTGGCCAGCGGCGGCACGGGAGCCGACGGCGCCTTCGACTTCGAGGACCTGCCCGCCGGCGACTTCACCCTGGCCGTCAACGCCGCCGGCTACCGGCCGGCCGCGCTGCCGGTCGAGGTGGCGGGCAACGGGCCCACCCACGTCGAGGTCCCGCTCCGCCCCGGAGCGCGCCTGCAGGGCTCCGTGCTCGGCGGCAGCGCGCGGACGCCGCTCCCGGAGGCCCGCGTCACGCTGATCGACGCGGCCGGGAACGTGGTGGCGACCGCCACCACCGGCACCGACGGGGCGTACGCCTTCGGCGACCTGGACGCCGGCGAGTACTCGCTGGTCGCGAGCGGCTACCCGCCGGTCGCCACCCAGGTCACCGTCGGCAACGGCGCCGCGGCCGGCCACGAGGACGGCTTCGACGTCCAGCTCAACCACCCCGAGGGGTGAACCACGGCCGGTCCGTGCGCCGCGGAGACGCACGGACCGGCGGACGGGGGAAAGCGGGTCCGGTCCTGACGGCCGGGCAGGGGACGGCCGTGGCCGTCAGGACCGGACCCGGCCGGGGGAACACACCGAAGGCGAGCGAGGGACATGGACACGACGGCAGGAGCCGGACTGCGCGGGCGGATCCGGACGAAGGACGGTTGGGCGGTACCGCACGCGGTCGTCACCGTCACCGACATGACCGGGCAGCAGATCGCGCGGGAGGCCGCGGACGCCGAGGGCGCCGTGCGCACCGCGGCGCTGGCCCCCGGGGCGTACACCGTGATCGTGACCGCCGTGGGCTACCGCCCGGCCGCCGCGACGGCACTGGTGACCGCCTCCGGCTCGGCCGACCTGGGGAACCTGCTGCTGGCCCGTGCGGGCGGCCTCGAACTGCCGCCGCCCGGGCCGTGGACGATCGACCCGGCGCACTCCGAGGTGGGCGCGGTCGCCCAGCACCTGGGCCTGTCCAGCGTGCACGGCCGCTTCACGGCGTTCGCCGGCCGGATCGACGTCGCGGAGCAGCCGCTCGCGTCGTCCGTCGAGGCGGTGATCGACGCCGCGTCGATCGACACGGGCAACGGCACCCGTGACGAGCACCTGCGCTCCGCCGACTTCCTCCACGTCGCCGAGCACCCGACCGTCACCTACCGCAGCACCTCGCTGGAGCCGGCCGCCGGCGACCGGTGGACCGTCCACGGCGAGCTGACGATGCGCGGGATCACCCGTCCCGTCGGCCTGGACCTCGCCTACCTGGGCACCGGACCGGACCCCTGGGGCGGCGTGCGCGCCGCCTTCCGCGCGACGGCCGAACTGCGCCGCGAGGACTTCGCGATGAACTGGAACCAGGTCGTCCGGGCCGGCATCGCCACGATGGGGACGACGCTGAGGATCACCCTCGACATGCAGGCGGTCCAGGGGACGGCCCTCCCCGCCGGGTGACCGCGGGCCGCATAGGCTGCCGTCCATGGCTGCCAACATCGCGACCAACACCGACGTCGAGCTCGACCAGTTGCTGGAGTTCGTACGACCGCGCCACCGCGCCCTGCTGCTGACCACCCGCGCCGACGGCCGCCCCCAGGGCTCCCCCGTCACCTGCGGGGTCGACGACGCGGGGCGCCTGGTCGTCTCCACCTACCCCGAGCGGGCCAAGGCCCGCAACGCCCGCCGGGACACGCGGGTCTCGGTGATCGTCCTGTCGGACGACTGGGACGGCCCCTGGGTGCAGGTCGACGGCACCGCCGAGGTCATCGACACCCCCGACTCGGTCGAGCCGCTCGTGGAGTACTACCGCAACATCGCGGGCGAGCACCCGAACTGGGACGAGTACCGCGCCGCCATGGTCCGGCAGGGCAAGTCCCTGGTGCGCGTGACCCCCGAGCGCTGGGGCCCGATCGCCACGGGCGGCTTCCCGGCACGGCTGGCGCCGTAACCGTAGGGGGGCGTGCGGGCGCCGTGGTGCCGGTGGGTCCTTCGCCTGTCGCACCGTCTCGCGCCCTGCGGGCGCACAGCGCTGGCTGCGGATGGGAGGGTGGGGGGCCCGCCCGCTCTGCAGTGTGCGGGTCGGTGCGTGGCTGGGGTTCAGGCGCCTGAGCGGGATGCCGTTCCGGTGGCGGAGGTCTCGTTGCCGTCCGCGGGTATGGATGGCCGGTTGCCACGCCTACTCCCGGTGCTGGGCGCGCCCGCCGTAACCCGCGACTGCGGGTGCTTCGAGGTTCTGTCGGGCGGTCGGCGGGGGATCGGGCTCGCTTTCGACGGTATGGACGTCGGAACAGAGCCCGATCTTCGGGCTGATGGGGATCGGGCTCTCTTTCAGCGGTATAGCCGTCGGAAGAGGGCCCGATCTGCGGATCGGCCGAGATCGGGCCCGCTTTCATCGGTATAGCCGTCGGAACAGAGCCCGATGTCGGATCGGGGAAGCACCCGCAGACGCCGGTCACGGCGGGCGCGCCACCCACGAACAGTGGGCGTGGTCACCGGCCATCTATACCCGCGGACGGCAACGAGACCCGAGCCGGACGAACAACCGACCCCGCTCCTGCGCCTGAACCCCAGCCGCCCACCGGGCCGCTCACTGCACTCAAGGCAGGCCCCCCACCCTCCCCTCCGCAGCCAGCCGCTGTGCGCCCGCAGGGCGCGAGACGCCGGGAAAGCCGACCGATCAGCCCACCAACCCACCCACCCACCGGGCCTACGCCGCCTCGCCCGGTTTGATCAGGTAGCCGGCGCCGCGGCGGGTGTGGATCATCGGTGTGCGGCCCGCGTCGATCTTCTTGCGCAGGTAGGAGATGTACAGCTCGACGACGTTGGCCTGGCCGCCGAAGTCGTAGGACCAGACGCGGTCGAGGATCTGCGCCTTGCTCAGCACCCGGCGCGGATTGCGCATCAGGTACCGCAGCAGTTCGAACTCGGTGGCCGTGAGGTGGATGCCCTGGCCGTCGCGGCTGACCTCGTGGCTGTCCTCGTTGAGCACCAGGTCGCCCACGACCAGCAGCGAGTCCTGGCGCACGGCGGCCGCCCCGGCCCTACGCAGCAGCCCGCGCAGCCGGGCCACGACCTCCTCCAGGCTGAACGGCTTGGTGACGTAGTCGTCGCCGCCCGCGGTGAGTCCCGCGATGCGGTCCTCGACGGCGTCCTTGGCGGTGAGGAACAGCACCGGCACGTCGGGCAGTTCGCGGCGCAGCCGGGCCAGCACCTCCAGCCCGTCCATGTCGGGGAGCATCACGTCGAGGACCACGGCGTCCGGGCGCTGCTCGCGCGCGGTGCGCAGCGCGTCGGAGCCGGTGCCCTCGGTGCGGACGACCCAGCCCTCGTAGCGCAGGGCCATGGAGAGCAGGTCGGCGAGGGCGTTCTCGTCGTCCACGACGAGTACCCGGACGGGTGAGCCGTCGGGGCGCGTGAAACCGACGGCGGGTGAAGGAGACGCGGTCATGGCCGCATCCTGTGAGCCGCCCCTGAGAAGACCCTTTCCGCTGTCTGTGATTTCCCTGAGAATCGCCGGCCGCGGCCCCACCGCGCGGGCGGCCCCGCGCCCGGACGCGCCGCCGGGCGGGGAATGCCCGGGCCGAGGACCCCGTTTTGGTACGAAGGACGGCATTCCATCGGCTTCACACGGACTTGGTGGCGGGAGAAGACCCATGAGCGACAGCCGGACGCCGGCGATCGGACGCTACGGCCTGTGGAACGGCGGCCTGCGCGACCCCCACCCGGCCCGCGCGGCCGAACTCGCCGAGACCGCGGCCGAACTGGAGGAACTGGGGTACGGGGCGCTGTGGCTCGGCGGCAGCAGCGGCGTCGAGCACGCGGCCCCCCTGATCGCGGCCACCTCCTCGATCACCGTGGCGACCGGCATCCTCAGCATCTGGCAGTACGGCGCCGAGGACACCGCCGCCCGCCAGGCCACGCTGGAGGCCGCCCACCCCGGGCGGTTCCTGCTGGGCCTGGGCGTCAGCCACGCCCGCCTCGCCGCACAGTACAGGCGCCCCTACGCGGCGATGACCCGCTACCTCGACGAACTGGACGCCGCCGGCGCACCGGCCGCGAACCGGGTGCTCGCCGCGCTGGGCCCGAGGATGCTGGAGCTCGCCCGCGACCGCTCGGCGGGCGCCCACCCGTACCTGGGCACCGTCGAGCACACCGCGCAGGCGCGCGCCACGCTGGGCGAAGGGCCGCTGCTGGCCCCGGAGTTCACCGTCGTCCTGGAGACCGACCCGGCCCGGGCCCGGGAGACCGCCCGGGAGATGCTGGCGTTCTACCTGACGCTCCCCAACTACACGGGCAACTGGCTGCGCCTGGGCTTCGGCGAGGAGGACCTCGCCGGCGGGGGCAGCGACCGCCTGGTCGACGCGCTCTTCGGCTGGGGCGACGAGGAACGGGTGCGGCGGCGGATCGACGCCCACCTCGACGCGGGCGCCGACCACGTCGCCGTCCAGGTGCTGGTCCCGGGCGGGGGCGGGTCCGGGCTGCCGCGCGAGCAGTGGCGCCGGCTGGCCGCCGTACTCCGGCCCGGCGATCACTGAAGGTCGGCTGGGGATCAGTCGGGGCAATCCGCCGAACAGGAACGGAACCCTCCGCTCAAAGGCGTTCAGCGCCCGGCCTCGCCGCGGGGCCGGGCGTATGTTCGGCCCCATGGACAGCGGCACCGTCCCCCGCACCGTCCCGGTCGACCGCATGGCGTCCGGCGACCACGCCTGCCTCGGCTTCCAGGACGAGGACGACCGCTGGGAGATCCGCGCCGCCTTCACCGCGATCGGCCTGGCCCGCGGCGAACGCGTCCTGCTCTCCACCGGCCCGGGGACGTCTCCGGCCGAAGCACTCGGCCGCCTCACCGCCCACGGGGTAGGCGCCGCCGAGGCGGTGTGCCACAGCGCGCTCGTCATCACCCCCGAGGTCCCCGGCTACGACGCCGCCGGGGCCTGGGCCGCGCTGACGAACACCGCACACCGGCAGGGCTTCTCCGGGCTCCGCGTCGCCGGCGACATGTCCTGGGCGCTGGGTCCCGGCCTCGACCGCGACCGCCTGCTCGGCCACGAGACCGCCATGACCGCGATCCTCGCGGGCCTCGGTCTCACCGCCATCTGCGAGTACGACCAGCGGCGCTTCGCCGCCCCGCTCCTCGACCGGCTCCGGGCCGCCCACCCGGTCTGCGTACGCCCGCGCCAGGACCCCCTGCGCGCGGAGCGCTCCGGGGGCACCCTCGCCCTGCGCGGCGACGCCGACCTCGCCACCCGCAACGACTTCGAACTGGCCGTCCGTCACGCCTTCGCGGCGCCCGGCGGACCGCCGTCCCGGGTCGACCTCACCCGGATCTCCTTCATCGACGCCCGCTGCGCGGTCGTCCTGATCCGCCACGTGGCGTCCCTCGGCCCCGCCGACCGCGTCACCATCCGCTGCCCGCGACTGCACGCGCGCACCCTGCGGCTGTGCGGCGCGACCGAGGTCCCCCAGCTCCTCCTCGAGGAGACCCGGGCCTGAGCCCCCGGCCCGGCGTCAGGCCTGCTGGGCCGCCCAGAACTCGTCCCACGAGATCTTGCCGTCGCCGTTGGCGTCGACGGCCCTGATCACGCTCTGCGCCACCGTCTCGGTCACGTTGAAGTCCCCGAGCTGCGCCATCACGCTCTTGTACTCGTTCGCCGTGATGAGCCCGTCCCCGTCGACATCGAATCGCGTGAACGCCTTCTTGGCCGCCTCGATGTCCGCCATCGCGACCACCCCTCCTTGTGTGAACCCGGTCCTGACTGCGCACACCCTAGCCGCCGCGGCACCCCTCATAACGGGCGGGCGGACCCATCTACGCCATCACAACGCCAGAGGCCCCCGGGTGATCCCGGGGGCCTCTGGTGTGCTGTGCACTCGGCAGGATTCGAACCTGCAACCTTCTGATCCGTAGTCAGATGCTCTATCCGTTGAGCTACGAGTGCTTGTGCTTCCCGGCGTTTTCTTGCCGGTCGGCGTTGCGGGAACAACATTACATGACCCGCGCCGTGAGGTGAAATCCATTAGCCACACCCGTTCTGACCTGCGGAAACAACTCAACGGCGGCCCAGCAGGGGTCCCGGGAACGGCAGAAGCCCCGGCCGGTTGGCCGGGGCTTCCGTGGAGCGGAGGCGGAGGGATTTGAACCCTCGATGGACGGTAAAGCCCAAACCGCATTAGCAGTGCGGCGCCATAGACCGGACTAGGCGACGCCTCCTGGTGCGCCCGCGCGAGCGGGTGTGTGCAGATGATGGCACAGCCCACCGGGCTGGGACCAATCGCTGACCAGATTACTAGGCCGCGTGCGGCCAGGGCAAAGGCGTTGCGGCGGGCGCCGGGGCGACGCGCCCACGATCGGGTGGATTGGCGGGCGCGGGCGGCGGCGGGGAGGTAGGGACGGAGCATGCGATTGGCTCGTGTGCCCATGACCGCCGCGCTCGCGCTCGGCCTGCCACTGACGGTGGCCGCACCGGCCCTGGCCTGCCCTCCGGGGCTGCCGGGTGGGCCGCCGGGTGGGCCGCCCGACGTGCTGCGGGTGACCGTGGACGACGGGGGCGGCCACGTGACGGAGTACGACCTGCGCTGCGGCCCCGCCGGCGGGACCCACCCCGAGGCGTCGGAGGCGTGCGCCCACCTGGAGCGGCTGGGCGGTCCCGTGGGGCCCTCGCCCGCGGGCACGATGTGCACGATGATCTACAGCGGCCCGCAGCGCGCGACCGTACGCGGCAGCTGGCGCGGCCGGCCCGTGGACGCCCGCTACGACCGCAGCAACGGCTGCGAGACGGCCCGCTGGCGGCGGATGGCCCCCGTGCTGCCCGCACCCCCGGCCCACGACGGGCCCGCCGGCCGGGGTGCGTGACCTGCGAGGGTGACCGACACCACATCCGCACGGCCCGGCCACGAACGCTACTCACGCGTACGGGACATGGGCATCCAGAGCCTCGCCGCCAACCTCTGCCCGTACACTCGCTCTAGTGACATGCCCCCCGGTCGGCGGCAAGATGGGCCACCACCGGTGGAAGCCCCCTTCGCGGGTGGTGGCGCGGCAGCAAGTGCGGTTTTCAGGGAGGACGCGTCTCGTGAGCAGCAGGCCATCCCGAGGCGCTGCTCGCCTCGCGGCAATACTCGACGCGCTGCCCGACGCCCTGCTGCTGGTGAACGCCAACGGGACCGTCGTCAACGCCAATTCCATCGCCCTGGAGACCTTCGAGTCGCCGGGCACCGCCCTCGTGGGCCGCGGGCTGCTCGACCTCCTGCCGTCGTTCGACGCGCGTCGCATCCCCGGTTCGATGCGCCGCCCCGACGACGACGAGGGCCGTACCAAACCGACCCGGATGGTCGCCCGGCGGACCGACGGCAGTGAAATTCCGGTGGAGGTCACGAGCGCGAACCTCGACGACGCCCGCACACCCTTCGCCGAGACCTACAGCTACACCGGCGACGAGCTGCTGATGCTGGTCGTCCGGGACCTGACCGGGACGCTGGACACCGAGGCCGAACTCGCCCGCCAGCAGCGCCAGACCGAGATGATCCTGCGCGCCGCCAGCGAGGGCGTGATCGGCGTCGACACCGACGGCAAGATCGTCCTGGTCAACCCTTCGGCCGCGCAGATCCTGGGCTTCCGGGCCACCGACCTCGGCGGTCAGGAGCTGCACCCGCTGGTGCACCACTCCCGTCCGGACGGCACCCCGCTGCCCGTCGAGGAGACGCCGCTGTCCGAGACGCTGCGCTCCGGGCTGAAGCACCGGGTCCGCGGCCAGGTGCTGTGGCGCAAGGACGGGCGTTCGGTGCCGGTCGACCTGATCACGGCGCCGGTGCGGGAGGGCGACCAGCTGGTCGGCGCGGTGATGACCTTCACCGACCGCACGCGCTTCGACGCGCTCGCGGCGCGCAACGCGCAACTGCAGTCGCTGCTCGGCGACGCCCTGCGCGGGCCGCTGGACGAACTGCGGGCCGAGCTCGCCGGGCTGGCCAACGACCCGGCCGGGCAGCTGTGGCCGGAGGCCAACCAGATCCTGCACCACCTCACCGCGGGCTACGCGCGGATCACCACGCTCATCGACAGCGTGCTCTCCTTCCAGCGGCTCGACCGGGGCGAGGAGAAGCTGCAGCGCGAGACGACCTCGATGGACAAGGTCGTGGCGTCCGGTGTCGAGGCGGCCGTCGAGCTGATCGGTCCCGGGCGGGCCCAGTACGCGGTGCACGCCCCGCCGATAGAGGCGACCGTGGACCCGGAGCGGATGTCGCAGGCGCTGTCCCACCTGATCGCGGACGTGGCGGGCGTCGACGCGGCCGGCAACGTGCCGGTCGTGGTCGGCGGCGTCGACTCCACGATCGTGGTGGCGGCGGCGCAGCGCGGCGACTCCGTCCGCATCGAGGTGCGCGGCCCGCACGCGGGCGACAACCCGGTGCACGTGCCGCTCGCGCGCGGCATCGTCGAGAAGCACGGCGGTGTGCTCCAGACGCACGAGGTGCCCGGGCAGGGCAGCGCCTACGTGATGGAGGTGCCGGTCGGCAAGGGCGGGGCGAAGACGGCGGTCAAGGAGGCCCGGCGGGAGTCGGAGACGACCGTGATGCCGGTGCCGGCCGAGCCGGTGCGCGGTACGGCCCCCGCGGCCCTGCCGCCGGCGCCGTCCCCGGCGCCCCTGGCCGTCCCGGTCCCGCAGCCGGCCCGGCCGGCCACGCCGGTGGCGACTCCGGCGCCGGCGCCCGGTGCCGCGCTCGCGCTGCCCGCCGCGCCCACCACCGACGCCCCGACCCCCACCGGACGGCGCCGTGCCCTGCGCCGCCCCGGGGAACCGCAGTCCCAGGCGCAACCCCAGGCACAGCCCGCGCTCCCGCCGGCTCCGGCCGATGCGGAGGAGCAGCCCACCGGCCGCCGGGCCCGCCGTGCCACCCCACAGGAGCCGCAGCCCGGGTTGCTGCCCGCGCTGCCGGAGGCACCCGCGCCGGAGCAGAGCGCACCGGGCAACGGCCGCCGCGCGCGCCGGGCCGCCGTCGCGGAGGCACCGGCCCAGCCGGAGCTGCCCGCGCTGCCGCCCGCCCCGTCGGCCCCCTCCGTCCCCGCCACGCCGGCGACAGAGTGGCCGGAGGCCCAGGGGTCGGCCCGCCGTCCGCGCGGCATCGTCGAGAACACCCCGCGCCCGTCGGCGATCGTCGACCCGCGGCGGCTCCCGCCGCCCACCCCCGCGGCACGGCCGGAACCCCTGGCCCTCGAGCCGCCGATGATCCCCGAGCAGACGCAGCGCAGCCCGGAACCGCAGCCCGTGGCGCAGCCTCAACCCGTCGCCCCGCCGCAGCCGCCGGCACAGCCGCAGCCCATGGTCCCGCCCCAGGCACTGGCCCCCGCCCCCGCGCCCGCGCAGCCGCAGGCACAACCCGAGGCGCAGGCCGCGCAGAACGGCGGCGGTACGCACGGCCGGGCCATCAGCGTGCGGACCCTCGGCCAGGGCGTCGCCTTCGCCCAGCAGATCAACGAGCAGATCGCGCAGCCGTCCAGCGGCTCAGGGCGGCGCCGCAAGCTGGCCACCCCCGCGGAGCCCGAGCCGGCGCAGACCGCGCCCCCCGCGACGCCCATCGCACCCGCCGCGCCCGCCGTCGTCAACGGCACGGAGACCCCCGGCCGGGCGTACGCCATAGGCGCCCCCACGGAGGACACCGAGGGCCCCGAGCCGCTCGACGGCCCCAACGGCGCCGTCGACGTCACGGAGGAGAACGCCCAGGAGCCCGGGGCCGTCCTGGACGAGCCGCGCAGACTGCTGGTCTGGCCCGAGCCGGACGTCGCCACCCGTCAGGCACTCACCGACCGCGGCTACCGCCCGGTCATCGTCCGCTCCCGCGAGGAGGTCGACGCGCAGGTCGCCGATCCGCCCGCCGCGCTCTTCGTGGACCCGCTCACCGGGCCCATCACCCGGACCGCCCTGCAGTCGCTCCGTCAGGCGGCGGCGCAGGCCGAGGTGCCGGTGCTCGTCACGGCCGGCCTCGGTCAGGCGACGCGGGAGGCCGCGTACGGGGCCGACCCCGCCGTGCTCCTCAAGGCCCTGGCGCCGCGGGACAGCGAGCAGCACCCGCCGCGGGTGCTGCTGATCGAGGCCCACGCGCCGATCGCCCAGGCCTTCGCCGCGACGCTGGAGCGGCGCGGGATGCACGTCGCGCACGCCCAGTCCGAGGCGGACGCGATGACGCTGGCCGCGCAGGTGCACCCGAACCTCGTGGTGATGGACCTGATGCTCATCCGCCGCAGGCGGCAGGGGATCGTCGACTGGCTGCGGTCGAACGGCCGGCTGGAGCGCACGCCGATGGTCGTCTACACCGCGGTCGACATCGACCCGGCGGAGCTGCCGCGGCTGGCGTCCGGCGAGACGGTGCTCTTCCTCGCGGAGCGCTCGACCAGCGCGGACGTCCAGGGCCGCATCGTCGACATGCTCGGCAAGATCGGCTCCTGAGGGCCCTCCGCACGACGTGCGCCGGGCCCCGGGGGCACGTCCCCCGGAGCCCGGCGCACGCGTGCCGTGCCGTGCCGTGCCGTGCCGTGCCGTCAGACGAGCTTGGTGACCTCCAGCTCCCCCTCCGCGTACTGGCGCCGGATCACCTTCTTGTCGAACTTGCCGACCGAGGTCTTCGGCACCGCCGGAATGACCGCCCAGCGCTCGGGCAGCTGCCAGCGCGCGATGCTCTCGCCGAGGAAGGTCCGCAGCTCCTCGTAGCCGACCGTGCTGCCGTCCTTGAGGACGACCGTGGCGAGCGGCCGTTCGCCCCAGCGGTCGTCGGGCACGGCCACGACCGCGGCCTCGGCGACGGCCGGGTGGGCCATGATGGCGTTCTCCAGCTCCACGGAGGAGATCCACTCGCCGCCGGACTTGATGACGTCCTTGGCGCGGTCGGTCAGCGTCAGGTAGCCGTCGCGGGTGATGGTGCCGACGTCCCCGGTGCGCAGCCAGCCGTCGGGGCTGAACTTGTCCTCGGGGCGCAGCGGTTCGGCGTCGGCTCCGCCGTAGTAGGCCGCGGCGATCCACGCGCCGCGGACCTCCAGTTCGCCCGCGGACTCACCGTCCCAGGGCAGCACCTCGCCGGCGGGGCCGACCAGGCGGGCCTCCACGGAGGCGGGGAAGCGGCCCTGGGTGATCCGGTACGGCCACTCCTCCTCCTCGGTGAGGCCGGCCGGCGGGTGGGCCATGGTGCCCAGCGGGGAGGTCTCGGTCATGCCCCACGCGTGCAGGAGGCGGACGCCGAGCTTGTCGTACGCCTCCATCAGGGAGGGCGGGCAGGCGGAGCCGCCGATGGTGACGTGGCGCATGCTGCCGATGTCCCGCGGATTGGCGGCGAGTTCGGCGAGCAGGCCCTGCCAGATGGTGGGGACGGCCGCGGCGTGCGTGGGGCGCTCGGCCTCGATCATCGCGGCGAGCGGGCCGGGCTGCAGGAAGCGGTCCGGCATCAGCATGTTGATGCCGGTCATGAAGGTGGCGTGCGGCAGGCCCCAGGCGTTGACGTGGAACTGGGGCACGACGACCAGGGTGGTGTCGGAGTCGGTCAGGCCCATCGACTCGGCCATGTTGACCTGCAGGGAGTGCAGGTAGATGGAACGGTGCGAGAACAGCACGCCCTTGGGGTCGCCGGTGGTGCCCGAGGTGTAGCACATGGCGGCCGCCGAACGCTCGTCCAACTCGGGCCAGTCGTAGCTCTCGGGGCGGCCCTCGATCAGGGACTCGTAGGCGTGCAGCGTGGGGCGGCAGCCCTCCAGCGGCGAGGTGTCGCCGGGGCCGACGACGACCACGTGCTCGACCGACTCCATGGCGGGCAGCAGCGGTGCGAGCAGCGGGATCAGGGTGCCGTTGACAAGGACCACGCGGTCGGCGGCGTGGTTGGCGATGAAGACCAACTGCTCGGCGGGGAGCCGGAGGTTGAGCGTGTGGAGGACGGCCCCCATGGAGGGGATCGCGAAGTACGCCTCGACGTGCTCCGCGTTGTTCCACATCAGCGTGGCGACGCGGTCGTCGCGCTCGACGCCGAGTCCGTCGCGCAGCGCGTGCGCGAGGCGGGCGGCGCGGGCCCCGATCTCGGCGAACGACCGGCGGTGCGGCTCGCCTTCGCCGGTCCAGGTCGTGACCTGCGACCGGCCGTGCACCGTCGAGCCGTGGGTCAGGATCCGGGACACCAGCAGGGGAACGTCCTGCATTGTGCTCAGCACCGGTCGCCTCCTCGTTGAAGCGGCTACGCGTGGGTAGGTGGGTGCTGAGATTCTGCTGGCATACCGAGCGGTATGTCACTACCCCAGGCGCAATTCGGGGTCCTCGCGGAGTTTGCCGAGGGCGCGCGACACCGCGCTCTTGACCGTGCCCACGGACACCCCGAGCACCTCGGCGGTCTGCACCTCGCTCATGTCCTCGTAGTACCTGAGGACGACCATCGCCCGCTGGCGGGCGGGGAGCCGGGAAATCGCGCGCAGCAGCGCGTCGCGCTGGGCCTGCTGCTCGGCCGCGTCGGGGCCGGTCACGGCGTGGCCGTGCGGCTCGGGGATCTCTTCGGTGGCGTACTCCTCGACGCGGCGCCTGCGCCACTGCGAGGTACGGGTGTTGACCAGCGTGCGGCGCACGTAGCCGTCCAGCGCCCGGTGGTCGTCTATCCGGTCCCACGCCAGGTAGGTCTTGGTGAGGGCGGTCTGCAGCAGGTCCTCGGCGTCGCAGGGGTTGGCGGTGAGCGAGCGCGCGGTCCGCAGCAGCGCCGGGCCCTTGGCCCGGACGTAGCGGGTGAACTGGGCCTGCGCGGCGCTTGTGCACACGGGCGTGGTCATGGCTCCACGCTAGGAGCCGGTCCGGCCGCCGGGGATCCGCCGCAGGTGCCGAAGCGGGGTCACCCTGAAGTCGTAGGGCGGGGGCCCGCCCCACCTCCGGAGGGCTGAGGCCGGACCCGCCGCCCCTACGGGTCACCCCGCAGGGGCCGCGTCCCGGCGGTCGCCCGCCGCGTCATCCGACGACGGCCACCGGCCCGTCCAGCCGGTTGCGGTCGATCGCCAGCCGCCGTCCGCCGTGCTTCTCGCGCACGCTGCCCGAGTACTGGTGGATGCGGCCGTGCGGATGCCAGGCGTCCCTTTCGAGGACCGGTTCGCTGCCCACCGCGGGCTTCCCCTGCCAGCGGGCGAACCAGACGGCGCGCGGCAGGTCGTCGTAGCCCTCACGGCGGGCCCGTTCGATGTGCCGGATGCCGGACTCCGAACTGCTGTAGAGGCCCGGCAGGTAGCCGGCGTCGTCGACCTCGCGGTCCCAGCCCCGGATGAAGTCGAGCGTCTGGTCGGCGCAGCGGGACCGTTTGACGTTGTACGCCTCCATGTCGAGGTAGAGCGCGCTGCCGGGCTCGAAGCCGAGGGCGGCGGCCCTGCGCACGGCGTCCCAGCCCTCGCTCGCGCCCTGGCCCCAGGGGTCGTCGGTGCTCATCCGGTGGCCGCGCAGGTGCCTGCCGCGTACGCAGGGCGACTGCGAGCCCACGTAGATCGGCAGGATGCGCCAGCCCATCCGGTGCACCGAGCGCACCCAGTTGCGGTTCAGGTGGCGCTGCGTGGTGCAGGCGCGGGCGCGGCCGCCGTAGTAGACGCCGATGGCGCGGTACTTGGAGCGCAGCCAGGCGCGCATCGTGGACAGCGGCGGTGTGCGGCAGGTGTCGAAGCCGTAGCCGCGGTAGACCCGCGCCGGGGCGCTCTCGGGGGCGCCCCCGCCGCCGAGGCCGTAGGGGAGGTCCAGGCCGTCGAGGAGGCCGGTGTCGGCGAAGCCGAACGGGCCGTCGTCACCGCCGTCACCGGGTGTTCGGGCCGGTCCTCCGGCGGGGGCCGTGTCCGGCGCGGAAGCCGCCGCCTGGGCCCGCTCGGCGACCGACGCGGCGGGACGCGGCGCGACGGCCTCGGCCGCGGTGGGCCCGGCCAGGAGGCAGGCAAGCACCATCGCCACGACCGCCCCGTGTCGGATGATCGGCTTGTGTTCGCGCATGCGTCGAGTGAACGCAGGCGCCTTCCCGCTGACGGCGGAGCCACGCCCCCTTGTCAGCCGTACGCAGCAACACCCGGCCCCGTATGGGCCGCCGGGCGGCGAGCGGCAGGCGGCGAGCGGCGGGAACACTCAGTCCGCCGCGCCCAGCAGCAGTCCCGAGGTGGGGACTCCCGTACCGGCCGTGACGAGGACGTGGGCCGCGCCCGGGACCTGGTTGACGCTGGTGCCGCGCAACTGCCGTACCCCCTCGGCGATGCCGTTCATGCCGTGCAGGTACGCCTCGCCGAGCTGGCCGCCGTGGGTGTTGACGGGCAGCCTCCCGCCCCGTTCCAGGCCGCCGTCGGCGGCGAAGGCGGCCGCCTCTCCGCGTGCGCAGAACCCGTACTCCTCCAGCTGCATCAGGACGAAGGGGGTGAAATGGTCGTAGAGGACGGCGGTGTCGACGTCCGCCGGCCCGAGGCCGGAGGTGCGCCACAGCTGGCGGGCCACGACGGCCGACTCGGGCAGCCCGCACAGGTCCCGGTCCGGCCGGTAGTAGCCGGTCATCTGCTCCTGGCCGCGCCCCGCGCCCTGCGCCGCGGCCCTGACCACCGCCGGCGGATGCCGCAGGTCGCGGGCGCGTTCGGCGGAGGTGACGACCAGCGCCTGGCCGCCGTCGGTCTCCTGGCAGCAGTCGAGCAGCCGCAGCGGCTCGACGATCCACCGCGAGGCGGCGTGGTCGGCCAGGGTGATGGGCCGGCCGTGGAACCAGGCGGCCGGGTTGGTCGCGGCGTGCCGGCGCCCGGCGACGGCGACATGGCCGAAAACCTCCGGTTCGAGCCCGTACGTGTGGAGATAGCGCTCTGCCGACATGGCGACCCATGATGCGGGGGTGAGCAGCCCGGACGGAAGGTTGACGCCGAGCGCCGCACCCTCCGCCGAGGGTTCGCGCCGCCGGACGCCGGAGCCGAAGCGGCGGCCCGAGCGCTCGTTGAACGCCCGGTAGCAGACGACGACGTCCGCGACGCCGGTCGCGACGGCCATCGCGGCCTGCTGCACGGTGGCGCAGGCGGCACCGCCCCCGTAGTGGATCCGGGAGAAGAAGCCGAGTTCGCCGATGCCTGCGGCCTGGGCGACGGTGATCTCCGGGCTGGTGTCCATCGTGAAGGTGACCATGCCGTCGACGTCGGACGGCGTCAGCCCGGCGTCCTCGACCGCCGCCCGCACGGCCTCCACGGCCAGTTGCAGTTCGCTGCGGCCGGAGTCCTTGGAGAACTCCGTGGCGCCGATCCCCACGATCGCGGCCCGGCCGCCCAGTCCGTCGCGCCGCCGTACGCTCATCCGCCGCCCACCTCCACCACCGCGGTGCCCGTGACGTGGTTCCCCCGCCCGACCGCGCCGACGACCTCCACGGTCGCCGCCGTGCCGCGCACCGTCGTGACGCTGCCGGTGAACACCAGCTCGTCGCCGGGGTGGGCCGGCGTGCCCAGGCGCACGCGCAGCGAGCGGAGCACCGCCGAGGGGCCGAAGTGCCCGGCGAGGTAACGGCCGACGAGCCCGCCCGTGGTCAGGATGTTCAGGAAGACGTCCGGCGAGCCCTTGGCCCGGGCCGCGTCGGGGTCGTGGTGGACGTCCTGGAAGTCGCGGGTGGCGATCGCCCCGGCGACGACCAGCGTCCGTGTGACGGGGATCCGCAGCTCCGGCAGGACGTCGCCGGCCCGCACCTGCGTCGGTCCGGTCACCTCACACCTCCGCGCGGAAGACGGGCACGGCCGGCTCCCCGTCGGCGTGCCGGAACGCGAGCGTCACCGGCATGCCGATGCGCACCTTCTCGTACGGCACACCGACGACGCCGCCCAGCAGGCGGACGCCTTCGGCCAGTTCGACCAGGGCGACCGCGTACGGCGGGTCGAAGGCGGGGAACGGCGGGTGGTGCACGACGACGCGGCTGTAGACCGTGCCACGCCCGCAGGCCGGTAGCGTGTCCCAGGCGCCGGAGCCGCAGCTGTTGCAGCCGGGGAGCCACGGCAACCTCAGGGTGCCGCAGGAGGAGCAGCGTTGGATGAGCAACTCGTGCCGCTCGACGCCCTCCCAGTAACCGGCGTTGTCGCGGTTGACGACGGGGCGGGGCCGCCGCGGCCGTTCGCCCGGCGCCCGCGCGGGGGCGTACTTGAGGATGCGGAAGCGGTGGCGGCCGGCGGGTTCGCCGTCCGCCCGTACGTCCGTGCGCGTGGTGACGAAGTGGCCGCTGCCGAGCCGGGTGGTCTTGCGCGGGGAGACGGACTCGATCACCGCGTCGAAGGTGATCCGGTCGCCCGGGCGCAGCGGCCGCAGGTACTCCTGCTCGCAGTCGGTGGCGACGACCGCGGTGCAGCCGGCGCCGTCGAGCAGCGCGAGGAGTTCGTCGTAGGCGCCGGCGCGGGAGCCGCCCCCGGCGGCGGCCGGGTCGCCGGGGAGCGCGGGCAGGCCGCGCATGGTCCATACCTGGAGCATGGGGGCGGGTGCCGTTCCGTCCGGCGGGAGGGGATGGCCCATCGCCTCGCACCAGTGCCTGATCATCGGCGTGTTGACGGGGTCCCTGCCCTCGCCCGCAATGGCGGCGGGGCGCCCCTCGTACGTCCGCAGCCGCTCGTACAGGTCGTCGTCGGTCGTCATGGTCGCCGTCACCGCCCCTGTTTTCTGACTGATCGTCAGGTTGGCCAGGGGATGGCGCCGCTGTCAAGACGCCCGGACGGAAGACGCTGTCCACAGGCTGTGGACAGCTCCGGACGTGACTGCGCGACGGCAGTGAGTTGCCGTCGCGCAGTCGACCCTTCAGCCCCCCGGCCCGCCCCGGCGGCGGGCCGGTCCGCTCACCACATGGGACCGAAGTGGATGTTCAGCGTGGGCTGGTTGATGGTGGTGAAGGCCGAACCGACCACGCTGGCGGTGCTGTTCTGGTTGGAGGCCCCCGCCCCGGTCGCCGCCTGCTGCGTGGTCGTCACCGTCCCGAAGTTGTCGCGGCCCACGTTGCCACCGCTGTTGCTCACCACGGTCGCGTTGGAGGTGCCACCCGCCACGGCGCCGTTGTCGGCCACCGCCGTGCCGGCGAACAGGGCCGCCGCCAGCGGCAGTGCGGCCAGGGTGGCCATGACTCGGGCGGTACGGATGCTTGCCATGTGTTTCCCTCCGAGGAGTGGATACGAGGTGCGCGGCGCGGCCGGCCGACCGCTCCGCCGGCTCTGCGACGTCGCCGCAACCAGAGTTGCCCAGCACCGCGGCGGACAAGCCGGACCTTGATCCCTTTCGCTCGCAAGCGTGACGATCTGTCGACAAACCTGCACAACCGCCGCGACTGACCCGGCCGCCCCCGCCCCGGGCGCCACGACCCGGGCCCCACGGGCGGGGAATCGTTACGGCACGACTTTCGGCCAATCCCGGTGACCCGCCTTCCCGGGTGCCCGCCCTCCGGGGCGCGCCCTCTCCCCGGACCGGGCACCACCTGCGACTGCCACCGTGCTGCCGTTCGAGCGGATGCCGCCCCCCGGTGGTGCGTGGCGCAGCGGAAGGCAGCCGTCCGCTTCCTACGCTCCGGCTGACGGACCCCGCCGCCCGTCGCGCCCCCGCACCCGGACGCCCACCGCCCGGCCGTGCCGCTTCCCCTGGGGAGAGATGTGACCCGGTCCCGTACCCGAACCGCGCCGGCGCGGCTGGTCGCCCTGCTGCTCCTGGCCGCGGCCTGGCTCGCCGGCTGCGGGGGTCACGCCCCGTCCGGGCACCCTCACGGCGCCGACCGGCCCGCCCCGCAGGACCGCCGGGCACCCCCGGTGGAACCCGCCGGCCCGCGGCTGCAGGAGCCCCCGGAACTGGTCAGCCGCGACGGCGTCCTCAAGGCCCGCGTCGTCGTCGAACGCCGCAAGGTGCGGGTCGGCGACCACCGGCTGTACGCCCTCACCTACAACGGGAGGTACATGCCGCCGACGTTGCGCGTGCGGCCCGGCGACCGCATCGACCTCGCCATGACCAACCGGGTGCGCCAGGACACCAACGTCCACGTGCACGGACTCCACGTCTCACCGCGCGGCCCCGCCGACGACATCTTCGTCGCCATCAAGTACGGCAGGAGCCACCACTACACCTACCGGCTGCCGCGCACCGTCACGCCCGGCACGTACTGGTACCACTCGCACGCCGACATGATGTCCGCCGCCCAGGTCGCGGGCGGGGAGTCGACCGTCATCGTCGTCGACGGCCTGCGGCGGTACCTGCCCGCGGCGCTGCGCGGCATCACCGAACACGTCGTCGCGCTCAAGGACTTCCAGGTCCACGGGGACGCGATCAGGACCCACGGGCTGAAGATCGGCGCACGCACCAACCGCACGGTCAACGGCCGGCAGAACCCGGTGATCTCCCTGCGGCCCGGCGAGACCCAGCTGTGGCGGCCGGCCAACATCGGCGCCAACATCTACTACCGGCTGCACCTGAAGGGCGGCCGCTTCCACGTGATCGCCCAGGACGGCTACCCGGTCCGGCGGGTCTACGCGGCGCAGACCCTGGTCATCGCCGCCGGCGCGCGCTTCGACGTCCTGGTGCAGGGCGCCCCCCGGCCCGGCACCACCACGTTGGAGACCCTCGCCTACGACACCGGCAAGGCCGGCAACCGCTTCCCGCGCACCGACCTGGCGACCGTCGTGACCGCCGGCGCCCCGGTGACCCCCGCGCGGATCCCGACGGACTTCGCGCCCAACCAGGACCTGGCACACGTCACGGTCGCGCACCGCAAGACGGTGGTGTTCACCGAGAACGCGGCGGGCGACGTGTTCTACGTCAACGGCCGCACGTACGCACCGGGCCGGGTGGACTTCACCTCCGTGCTCGACACCGTCGAGGAGTGGACGGTCCGCAACGACTCCGACGAGGAGCACTCCTTCCACGTCCACACCAACCAGTTCCAGCTGATGAGCACCGACGGGAAGGCCACCGACCCGGATCACCGGTGGTTCGACACGGTCAACGTGCCCGCCCGCGGCAACGTCGTCATCCGCGTCCCCTTCACGGACTTCACCGGCCGGACCGTGCTGCACTGCCACATCCTCAACCACGAGGACATGGGCATGATGGCGATCCTGGACATCGTCCCGCCCCGCCCCCGCGGCAAGTGACCGTGCCGGGGCACGCCCCCGGCACGGCTTGCCGCGTCAGCGCGTTCCGAAGCGCCGCGCCGCGGCCACGACCGCCTTCCCCATGGTGGGGCTGCCCGTGTGGCCGGAGTCGTCGATCACCTGGAGCTCCGCCCCCGGCCACGCCTTGGCCAGCTCCCACGCCGTGGTCAGCGGGCCGCCCAGGTCCAGCCGCCCGTGGATCAGCACGCCCGGGATGCCGGCGAGGCGGTGCGCGTCCCGCAGCAACTGCCCCTCCTCCAGCCAGGCGCCGTTGGCGAAGTAGTGCGCGCAGATCCGCACGAAGGCGACCAGGTCGGCGTCCGGCCGGTCGCCGTACGCCCCCGGCTTGCCGTTGGTCTCGTGGGCGATGACCGCGTCCTCCCAGGTGACCCAGTCGCGTACGGCCTTCTCCC
Source organism: Streptomyces sp. NPDC008238 (assembly GCF_042956445.1). Classification (NCBI taxonomy): domain Bacteria; kingdom Bacillati; phylum Actinomycetota; class Actinomycetes; order Kitasatosporales; family Streptomycetaceae; genus Streptomyces; species Streptomyces sp. NPDC008238. The sequence goes on from NZ_JBIBGK010000003.1 coordinate 147,429, forward strand.
GCACGGCGGCGTCCGGGCTGTTCAGCAGCCGGTCGTAGGCGGCGGGGAGGTTCCCGTCCCGTTCCGCGGGCGGCACCCCGTCCCGGAACGCCTCCCATGGCCCGGGCACCAGCCGGGCCACACCGCGGTAGAGCCAGTCGATCTCCTCCCGCCGGGTCGTGGTCACCCCGACGATCACGATCTCCGACACCCGCTCCGGGTACCGCTGCGCGTACGCCAGGATCAGCGTCGAGCCCCACGAGCCGCCGTACAGCATCCACCGCTCGACGCCCAGGTGTTCGCGCAGCCGCTCCATGTCGGCGATCAGGTGCCCGGTGGTGTTGTGCTCGAGCGACACCGCCGGGTCCGAGGCGTGCGGCAGGCTCTGCCCGGACCCCCGCTGGTCGAAGAGCACGATCCGGTACACCTCCGGGTCGAAGGTCTTCCGGCTGCCCCGCTTGCCCCCGGAGCCCGGGCCGCCGTGCACGCACAGGACCGGCTTGCCCTCCGGGTTCCCGCTGGTCTCCCAGTAGACGCGCTGCCCGTCCCCGACGTCGAGCAGCCCCGACGCGTACGGCTCGGTCGACGGAAACCCCGCCATCACGATCCCCTCCTCCACACCGACGCCCATGCCCCGGCGAACGACCCCGCGAGGCTAGCCGTTCACCCGCCCGGCCGTGGCCCCGCCGTCACTCCGGGCCCGAGCGGGGCCGGGGGAAGGGGCCGGGCTCCTGCGGCCCGTCGTCCTCGCCGCGGGCGGAGGGACGGTAGCGGTCCAGGGCCGGCAGCTCGGGCACCAGGTGGGCGTGGGCCCGGCAGACGGCAGCGGTCTCGGCGATCGACACCCGCGGGCTGCGGATGTGGGACCAGCCGCCGGAGGCGTCGCCCGCCACCGCGACGCCCACCCGGTCCCGGGCGATGGCGGTCGCGGCGGCCATCGCCTCGGACGAGATGTCGCCTAGGCCCACCTCGGCGGTCTGCTTGTTGACGCGGTGCACGACGCGCCCGGAGAGCTGTGACCGCAGCGTGGCCGCGCCCTTGCCGAGCTCCACCCCGAAGCGCTGCCCGCAGATCTCCAGATAGATGCCGACCGCGCGGGCCCGCTGGGCCAGCCGGATCAGGTTCGCCACCGTGCGGTCCCGGCGTTCCTCGTCCTTCTTCGTCGCGCTGAGGAAGAGTTCGGCGACCTCGTCGACCAGCACGACGACCGGCACCGGCCGCACGTACGCGGGCAGCCCCCAGATGTCGGAGGCCACCTCCTCGTCCGGGCTGTCCAGGGCCGTCCGCTGGCACTCCTTGAGGAGCGCGAACCGGTGCTCCATCTCCGCCACCAGCGCGTCCAGCAGCTCCGCCGCCTGCGCCCGGTCCGTCGCCAGGGCCGACAGCCGCGCCGCGTACGGGGTCTGCTCCACCCCGCCCTTGCAGTCGATCCCCACCAGGGCCACCGGCAGCCTGGCCAGGTTCATGATCAGGTTGCGCTGGTACGTCGACTTGCCCGACTGGTTGGCCCCGAGGGTGAGCGCGTGCGGGACCTCCCGGTAGTCGCGCACAAAGGCGGTCCCGTCGTCCCGCAGCGCCACCGGCACCACCATCGGCCCGGACGGCAGACGACGCGGCATCCGCACCTCGCGGAGCACGTCGTAGCCGGTCATCCGCAACTCCACCACCCCGGGCCCGAGCTCGGCCACGTGCACCGCGTGCACGCCCCAGGCGTGGCGCAGCCGGCTGGACGCGGCGACGACGTCGGCGGGCTCCAGCCCGCCCGGCAGCCGCAGCCGCACCCGCATCCCGGTCAGCGAGCCGCCCAGCCGGCGGATCTTCGGCGGCACCGGCCGCGCCTCCCGGCGCCCCATCGCCCACCCCGCCAACACCCGCACCCGCGACGGCGGTACGGCCAGCCCGCAGGCCGCCATGGTGGAGCCGTAGGTCGACAGGAACCGCCCCCAGACCAGCGGCATCCCGAACAGCAGCCAGAACGCGACCGGGAACCGTTCGCGGGCATAGGCCAGACCACCGGCGGCGGCCAGCAGCACACCCAGGAGCGCGACACCCGTCATGGTGATCAGCCCTTGCCGTTCGGGACGGCGGCCGGCACCGGCCCGGCGACCGCCCGCGGCACGCGAGCACATCCCATGACCGGTTTGACCGTTAAGCGTATTCTCCCAGCCCCACCCCCGCCCCCCGGTCACCGACACCGGGGTTCCACCCATGGGGCCGCGCCCCGTCCGGCCGACGCCCACGACGAGCTGCACCGAAGCCCCGGCAACCCGCCTCTCGTTGACCCCACCTGCCCGCGGCGGCGGTCGACCGATCGGCTAGCGTCTACGCACCGGCGGCCGGCATGGCGGGCCGCGACCGTCGGGGGCGGCGCGGCCGACGCGACGGCAACGGTCCGGCACCGCCGCGCGGCGGCGCACCGACACATCCTTGAGGGGGGAGACGTGAGGGCACCGACCCGGACGTCGCCTGATCCACTGTCCACCGGCCGCCACAGACGCGGGACCGGCCTCGCGGCGCGAGCGGCCGCCACGGTCCTGGCGGTCGCGGGGACGGCCGTCCCGCTCGCCGTCGACGCACCAAGCGCGCGGGCCGCCCAGGAGGTGACCGCGACGAACGCGACCCAGGAGGTCGTGATCCCGCCCGCCGACCGGGCCACCCCGCGCGTGGACACCCCGCTGGCCGGCGGCACCACTGGTTTCCTGCACCAGCAGGAAGGCCGGGACGGCTACACCTGGACCGACTTCGCGAGCGGCACCTCGACGCGGGTGCCCGGCCTCCAGTCGCTTCCGGCCAACGCGGTCGTGAGCCCCGTCGGCGCCGGCGGCGACCTGCTCGCCGTGTCGCCCAGCCCGGTCCGGGGCGCCACCTGGTTCACCCTGCTCGACCCGCACACCGGCCAGGGCCGGGAGGTGCAGCTCCCGGCCGGTCACACCTTCCGGGGCACCGTCGGGGGCAAGGTGCTCGCCCTGGAGTCCGCGACCAGCACGACCAGTTCCGCCGGTGTGCTCCTCGACACCGGCTCCGATCCCGCCCAGCCGCTGCCCGTCACCGGGCTGCCGGCCGGCGCCCAGCTGAGCAGCCTCTCGCTGCAGCCGAAGGCCGTGGACGGCGGCACGGCGGTGATCCCGTACCGGCAGGACGGCGCGTACCGCTACGGGCTGTTGGACGCCGCAACCGGCGTGCTCACCCCGCTTCCCGACACGATGAGCGGTGAGGGCCTGCGCATCCTGCTCACTGCGGACCGCGTCGCCTGGTGGGGGCACGGCTTCGCCGGTCTGCGCTGGCTGCCCCGCGCCGACGTCTCCTCCGGGGTACGGGAGTTCCCGCTGCCCGACGACGCGGCCGCCGTGGCCCTCGTCGGCGACACCCTCCTCACCTCGGGTCCGGACACCACCTCGGGCACCACGCTCGGCCGGCGGCTCACGGCCCGGCCGCTCGACGGCGGCGAGCCCGGCACCGCGCTCGACCACATCGCGGTCGTCGGGGACCAACCGCCGCAGGCCGCGGACGGCAGCGCCCTGGTCGTCGGCGGCTCCGGCACCGGCGACTGGGCGGTGCACCGCTTCACCGCCGGCTCCGAGGGGACCCCCGCGCGACAGGTCGTCCAGCCGCTGCCCCCCGTGATCGCCAAGGTGCTCGGGCTCAGCCTGTACCGGGGCACCCTCAACCGGGTGGACAGCACCGAGGGCAGGCTCTCCCTCCACCAGCAGGACGTCGGTACCGGACCGGTCCCCGTCGCGGGAGCGGCCCGGCCGCGGCCCGCGGGCATCCCCTCCTCCGTCGTGCGCTGCGCGACGGACCAGGAATGCGTACGGATCGTCGAGGGCAACTGGTACGGGCTGTCCTTCCTGTCCCAGGCGGACGGGCGGACGTACCTGGAGACGCGGGTGAACGCCGACACCTCGTACGCGCGGCTGCCCGTGCCCGGCAACGGCGGCGAGGTCAGGGACGCGTCCCCCTCGTACGTGGTGGTGGACGGCGGTTCCCCGAGGACCCAGTACCTGGTCGACCCCGGCTCCGCCAAGGTGATCCGCAGCCGTCCCGTGCAGGCCGCGGCGCTCTGGTACTCCACCCTGTGGAGCGCGAACCCCGGCAGCCCCGGCACGCTGACCGCGGAACTGCTCGACGGGAACGGCGTCACCGCGGGCAGGACCGTGCGGACCGGTGCCTCCTGCGTGCCCACCGAGCTCCAGGCGACCGCGCGGTGGCTGTACTGGTCCTGCGGTCCCGACAAGCAGGCCGGGGTGTACGACCTCACGAACAACCGCGGTTTCGCGGTGCCGTCGGGCCCGGCCATGCTCGGCGACGGCTATGTGGTGCGGCACGACCGGAGCGCCGGCGAACTCAAGGTGACCGACTTCCACACCGGGACCCCGCTCGCGGAGCGCACCTTCGCCACCCTCCCGGCCGGAACCCTCACGGACGACCGCAGGATCACCTGGACCGTGGACAAGTACAGCGGACACGTCGCCTACGTGGACGCGGACCGCCGCGTGCACGTGGCGGCGGACGGCGTACCTGACTCCGCACCGGTCATCGGCGAGCAGCACACCTCCGACGCCGTCGCGCCGCGGACCACCACGTCGATCTACTCGACCTGGTCGTCCTCGTTGCTACTGAGCCGCCCTGTGGACTCCTGGGAGCTGGCCATCGTCCAGAAGACGACAGGGCGCCGGGTGGCCGTGGTGCAGGGTGGGGCCGAACGCGGTCTCGACGGCCTGCGGGCCTTCTGGAAGGGCAGGGAGTCCAACGGGGCCCTCACCCGCAGCGGCGTCTACACCTGGCAGCTGACCGCCCGGTTCGGCGGTGGCACCGCGGCGGTGCCCGTGGGGAGCGGCAACCTCCAGGTGCTGTGCGGCGTCCTGCCGACCCATGTCTACGACTGCGACGGATTCCCCGACATGGTCGCCGTCCGGAAGGACGGCAGGACCGACTCCTGGGAGGGCCACTCCAAGGGGTACTTCTACAACCGTAGCTACACCGCGGACTGGCCCGTCTCCTCGACCCTGGTGCCGGCGGGCGACCTCAACGGCGACGGCAACGCGGACATGCTGGTCCGCAACTCCGCCGGCGAGCTGCGCGCGTACTGGGGCATCGGCCAGGTCTACTTCGCCCGCGGCACCAACAAGTCCTCGCTCATCGGCAAGGGCTGGAACATCTACAACGTCCTGACGTCACCCGGGGACCTCACCCGCGACGGACGGCCCGACCTGTTGGGACGCGACAAGTCGGGTTCGCTCTGGCGGTACTCGGCGGACGGCAAGGGCGCGTACAAGAAGCGGGTCCGCGTCGCCACCGGCCTGTCCGGCTACACCGCCCTGGTGGGCGCGGGCGACCTCAACGGCGACGGGAACGGCGACCTGCTGGGCCGCGACAAGGCCGGCGTCCTGTGGCGCTGGTTCGGCAACGGCAAGGGCGGCTTCGGCGGCCGCGTGAAGATCGCCTCGGGCTTCAACGCGTACAACTCCATGGTCGGCATCGGCGACCTCACCCAGGACGGCCGCGACGACCTGATCACCCGTGACGCCCACGGCAACCTGTACCGCTGGGCGGGCAACGGCAAGGGCGGCTTCGGCGGCCGCGTGAAGATCGGCACCGGCTGGAGCGGCTACAAGATCCTCTTCTGACCGCAACCGTCCGGAACACGAGGAAGGGGTGCCCCCGTGTCTTGGGGTACCCCCTCCGTCCGGCCGACGCCGCATCAGGGCTGGTCGCGGGGCTCGACGCCGGAGGGGAAGCCGTGGATGCCCGGGGCGACGGCGTCGTCGGGTATGTCGAGGGGGCACAGGCCCCAGTTCCGCGCGATGCGCATGACGTCGAACTCCACCGGCATGGCGGCGTGCCAGGCGTCCCACTCGGCTTCCTGCCAGTCCCGCCAGCCGTCTTCCAGCCGGCGCTGCCCGACACCGAGTTCCCGTTCGATGGCCGTGGGTTCACCGACGTGCAGGGGCACTTCACCGCGCATACCGACGTAGCAGTAGGCGCGGGTCAGCTCACCGGACTCGACCTTGGCCCAGGCGTGGTACTCGCCGATCCGGTCGGTGGCGAAGAACTGCAGGTCCCCGAGCCGCTTGCCGAGCGTCTCGAGCCAGGCGGTGAAGCCCGGCTCCGTGGCCTCGGGAGTCAGATGGATCCGGCCGTGGGCAACCGTCCAGTCGGCGACGGGCCGGGCCACGAAGACCCCCTGCCGGTAGGCGGCTTCGGTGCCGTCCGTCCATCCCGCGATCCGCCGGTGACGCAGGTCGAGGGCGTCGGCCACCTCCTCCGGCGTGGCGGACCGCACAGCGAGCCATGACGTCTTGTAACCGAAGCCCATGATCCCTCCCGCCAAGGTGACCACAGAAGCATCGCAGGGGGTACTGACATCCCCCGTGGAACCGGGGAGGCATGAAGAAGGGGTGCCCCCGTGTCTTGAGGCACCCCTTCCGTCCAGCGCCTTGGATGTGAACCCGTGGTGGCATCGCTGTCGTGGCGGCTCTCCATACCTTCCCCCGGCGTGTAGGCGACCGATAAGACCGCCGCCCGTCGCCGAGCAGCCCGCCGCGCTTCCGCGCCCGGCGCCGGAGTTCACGCCGCCGACGTCCAGGCAGCCGCCGCGTTCGTGCACACTGTCGGGCATGACTGGACCCGGTCCCGAGCACGTGAAGGTGCACTTTCGTCTGGAGATCGAAGACGACTGGCCCCCGGCCGGGGTGGAGAGTCTCTGGGCCGTCGACCGCGGCGACGGAAGGGTCGAACTGGCGAACACGCCCTTCTTCGTCCGGGGAGTCGCCAACGGGGACGTCGTCGAGACGTCCGTGGACGACGAGGGTCGCAGGTGGGCAGGCAGAGTGGTCCGGCCCTCGGACTGCTGCACCATCCGCTTGATCGTGTTCCGCGACAGCGGCTCGGCGGCGGCCCGGCAGAGCGTGATCAACGCCTTCCATGAGTTGGGCGCCGGCGGCGAGGGCATCGAGCAGTTCCGCATGGTCGCCCTCGACATCCCGCCGGAGGCGAATCTCGGCAGGATCAAGCGTCTCCTTCGACACGGCGTCGATCAGGAGTGGTGGGACATGGAGGAAGGCTGCGTCACGGACGCCTGGCGGACCACCGCGGCCGGCTGACACTCGAGGCCACCGTGCACCCGGCGCGCCCGTCCGGACGAGGAACCCAGGGGAACGACGGGTGCCGTCCGGGCACGAAGAACACGAAGAAGGGGTGCCCCCGTGTCTTGAGGCACCCCTTCTGTCCAGCGCCTTCGCCGGCCATTGCGGAGAGTGTGGGATTTGAACCCACGGTGACATCGCTGCCACGACGGTTTTCAAGACCGTTCCCTTAGGCCGCTCGGGCAACTCTCCCCGCGCCGCGGGGTCCGGTGGGTGGGCCGGGCGGCGCGGGGGACAGCCTAACGGGTCGGCTCAGCTGGTGCTGTCGCCCTTGCGTTCGCCGAGGGTGACGGTGGCGGTGCGGGTCTGGCCGCCGCGGGTGTAGGTGAGGTCCACCTTCTCGCCGGGCTGGTGCTGCCAGATCTCGCCGATGAGGGTGGGGCTGGAGTCGACCACGGTGTCGTCGAACTTGGTGATGACGTCGCCGGAGCGCAGGCCCGCCTGGTCGGCGGGGCCTCCCGCGGTGACCGCGTCGGCGCCCGTGGCGATCTTCGCGCCCTCGCCGCTGTAGCTGGAGTCGACGTGGACGCCGATGACGGCGTACACGGGCTCGCCGGTCTTGATCAGCGTCTCGGCGACGCGGCGGGCCTGGTCGATGGGGATGGCGAAGCCCAGGCCCACGCTGCCGGACTGGGCGGCCCCGTCGTTCCCGCCGGTGGACTGGATGGCGGAGTTGATGCCGATGACCGCGCCCTCGGAGTTGAGGAGGGGACCGCCGGAGTTGCCGGGGTTGATCGAGGCGTCGGTCTGTATGGCGCTCATGTAGGAGGCGTTGGAACCCTCGCCGTCGCTGGAGGCGATGGGACGGTGCAGAGCGCTGACGATGCCGGTGGTGACGGTGCCGGAGAGCCCGAAGGGGGCGCCGATGGCGATGGTGGAGTCGCCGACGGCCACCTTTTCGGAGTCGCCGAGGGCGAGCGGGGTGAGCTTGTCGGGGGTGACCCCCTTGAGCTTGATGACGGCGACGTCGTAGCCCTGGGCGCGGCCAATGACCTCGGCCTCGTACTTCTTGCCGTCGGAGAACGTGGCGGTGAGCTTGCCGCCGTCGGCGGCGGGGGCGACGACGTGGTTGTTGGTGAGGATGTGGCCTTCCTTGTCGTACACGAAGCCGGTGCCGGTGCCGCTCTCCTGGCGGCCGCTGGCCTCGATCGTGACGACGCTGGGGAGGGCCTGCTTGGCGATGCCCGCGACCGAGTCGGTGGCGCGGCTGAGGTCCTTGGGGTTGCCGACCGAGGAGACGGTGGTCGAGGAGGAGTTGTCGTTGCGGTCCGCGGCCCAGAAGCCGACCCCGCCGCCGATGCCGCCCGCGACGAGCGCGGCGACGAGGACGGCCGCCACCAGCCCGCCGTTGCCGCGCTTCTTGGGCGCGGGGGCGGCCGGCACCGGCGTCCCCCAGACCGGGCCCACGGGACCGGACGGGCCCATCGGGCCGCCGGGCCCGGCAGGACCGCCGTACGGCTGGGTGGGCGGCGGCGCGAACGGCGGCAGGGGCGTGGTGTGCACCTCGGCGGGCGGTGCCACGGGGGCGGCCGGGGGAGCGGCCTGCGGCGCGGCGGACGGCCCGGCGGGGGGACCCGCCGGAGGGCCGGACGGAGGACCGGCCGGAGGCGTGGCGGCGGCGGGCGCCGCCGGGGCCGGGGACTCCGCCGCGACGGGCGCCGCGGGAGCCTCCGCGGCCGCGGGGGCGGCCGGACCCGGTGACGGCACCTGCGCCTCGGCCGGGGGAGTAGAGGACGCGGCGGCGGGCGCGGGAGGCGCAGCGGGAGCGGCGGACCCAGCGTCAGCGGGCGGCTGCGTCGGCAGCGCCGCCGGGACCGGACCGGCCTCGTTCTCGGTGCTCACGGCTGTTCTCCTCGGATATGCGTTGTATGCCGTGCGTACGGTTACGGCTACGGTACGTACGACGACCGTCTTGATGGACACAGCTTTTCCCACCGGGTGTCAGACCACCGTAAGCAGCGGCCGTTCCCGGCCCGGCGGATGGCACGATAGCCCGGTGACCGATCTCCGCGCGATCCAGGTCGTGGCTCACCGGGGAGCGTCCGAGGACGCCCCGGAGCACACGCTCGCCGCCTACAAGAAGGCCATCGAGGACGGCGCGGACGCCCTGGAGTGCGACGTGCGCCTCACCGCGGACGGCACGCTGGTCTGCGTGCACGACCGCCGGGTGAACCGCACCTCCAACGGACGGGGCGCGGTCTCCGCCCTGGAGCTGGCCGACCTCAGGACGCTGGACTTCGGCAGCTGGAAGGCGGACGCCGGCAACGGACGGGCCGGCGGGACGCGGCGGCACCCCTCCGCGGAGCTGCGCTCCCTGCTCGACGCGGACGCCGAGGCCCCCGACCGCTTCGACGGCGACCCGGACGAGCTCAGCCGGGTGCTGACCCTGGAACGGCTGCTGGAACTGGTCGCGGACACCGGGCGCCGGGTGGAGCTGGCGATCGAGACCAAGCACCCCACGCGCTGGGCGGGCCAGGTCGAGGAGCGGCTGGTGGAGCTGCTGGACCGGTTCGGGATGCTGTGGCCCGAGCCCGGCGAGCCGTCCCGGGTCCGCGTCATGAGCTTCTCCTCCCGTTCCCTGCGCCGGATCCGGATGGCCTCGCGCCACCTGCCGACGGTCTTCCTGATGCAGTACGTACTGCCCCGGCACCGCGACGGCCGGTTGCCGGCCGGGGTGGGGATCGCCGGTCCCGGCATCCGCATCCTGCGCGCCAACCCGGGTTACGTGGAGCGGCTGCACGAGGCGGGGCACCGGGTCCACGTGTGGACGGTGAACGAACCCGAGGACGTCGAACTCTGCGTGCGGCTGGGCGTCGACGCCGTCATCACCAACCGTCCGCGGCAGGTGCTCGCCCAACTCGGGCGCTCCTGAAGGGAATACGGACGATCGTCCTCCACGGGCGGTGTGCACCGGCGCGTTCGGAACCTGTTCGATCGTTGTGTGTGCCCCAAGAGATCGCAGTTGGCCGGTTTCCGGCCCAGAACGAGAGGGCATCCATCCCGTGGCGTGGGGTGAAGGAGGTCTCGGGGGTGGCGTTGGTGGTGGCCCAGGAGGTGCCGACGTCCTCGACCATGGCCCTGCCTCATGGTCCGGCGGGCGTGGCCGAGGCGCGGCGCAGGCTGCGCAAGGAACTGTACGCGTACGGGGTCGCCGAGCCGGTCGTCGACGACGCGGTGCTCATCCTGTCGGAACTGCTCAGCAACTCCTGCCGGCACGCCCGGCCGCTGGGCGAGGACGCGCCGTGCTCGGGCGGCAGCGGCATCAGGGCCGCCTGGCGGATCGACGAGGACGGGCTGCTCACGGTGGAGGTCACCGACGGCGGCGGGCCCACCCGGCCGCTCCCGGCCAGTCCCTCCCTCACCGCCCGCGGCGGCCGCGGGCTGGGCATCGTACGGAACCTGTCGCTGCGCTGGGGCGTGCGCGACGCCCCCGGCGAGGTCACGGTGTGGGCCGTGCTCGCGGTGCGCAGCCGGCACGCGCGGCGCGACGACCTCGTGCCCGGGCTCGACGTCCCGATCGACTTCGCGGACCCCTTCGACGAGCTCGCGTAGGCCCCGCGGGGCGGTTGCCCGGCCTCGACGGGCGCGACCTCCGTTGGGGGCGGACGGCGTGGCGCTAGGCTCACGGCCGGAACACCGCCGTTACCGGGAGAGATCGAGCCATGGCGAAGAAGCGCCCGACGAAGACGAAGGCCCCCGCCCGCCCGCAGATCACCGACGGGGAGATCCCCGCCGTCGGCGCCCGGGAACCCTGCCCGTGCGGCTCTGGACGGCGTTACAAGGCGTGCCACGGCCGTGAGGCGGCGCACGCGGTGACGGAGCTGGTGCGGCGGCCGTTCGAGGGCCTGCCGGGCGAGTGCGACTGGGTGGCGCTGCGCGAGCTGGTGCCCGCCGCCACCGCCGAGTTGACGCTCAAGGACCCGCTGCCGGAGGGCGTGCCGTCCGTCACGCTGGCGACGGTGCTGCCGATGGCGTGGCCGGGGCTGCGCCGGGACACCGGCGCGGTGCTGCTGGGCCTGCAGAACGACACCGCGTCCGGGGACATCAGCCGGGACCTGGCCGACACCCTGCTGCGCGCGCTGCGGGCGGAGCCCGGGAACCCGGTGGCCGGGGAGCGCCCGGCGCCCGACGGCCCCCGGCTGCAGGACCTGCTGGACCTGGGTGCCGCGTTCGAGCCCGTGGTCCACACCGGCTTCGAGTTCTGGCTGGAGGACGCGGAGTCCGCCACCGGCGAGGTCGCCGCCTCCCTGGAGCGGGCGAACGCGGCCGTGATCCCGACCGTGCGGCTGACCGGTGTCGACGCGGCGTACTGGTGCGAGACGCCGGAGAAGAACCACCTGCGCTGGGTCATGCCGCACCCCGAGGAGCAGTTGCTGGACGCGCTGGCCCGGCTGCACGCCGCGGGCGCCTCGTCGCTGGGCGACGACACCCGGCTGGTGGGCTCCTTCCGGGCGCACGGGCTGGTCGTCCCGGTGTGGGACCTGCCGAGCGGCGTCACCGCGGACGAGGTGGAGAAGCCGGCGGCGGCGTTCGGCGAGCGGCTGGCCGAGGCGCTGGAGCGCACGTCCCCGCTGACCGCGGAGGAGCGGCGGGCGCGCAGCGGCTTCACCAACCGGCAGATCACCCTGAGCTGACCGGTGTCCCGCGCCGGGCGGCCGCAGTTCGGGCCATGATCGCCTCCGGGTGATCCTGGTCACAGCCGCTGCCGGCCGGGCCCGGAACCCGGGCCTGAACCCGTACCCCGGATTTGCGTACGGGCGAAGTCTTGTTACCGTTTAAACAGTCCGGTCGCTGGTGCATCCCCCGTCGCCAGCGACCGGACGTTTCCATGTCCGGGTCAGAGCGCGGATCCGCTGCGCAGCAACGGGCGTTCCCCGTCCCGCTCGGCGATCTCCGCCACCGCCATGTACGGTTCCGCCGCCCCGGCCACCGTCGGCTCGCGCGGCGTCTCACAGCTCCCGCTCCCGCCGTCCGCGGTGATGGCGCACCGCGTCTGCACCGTCCGGCCGTCGGGCCCCATGAGGGTCAGCACGCCGTCCAGCGGCCGGCCCGTGGTGTTGCTGTAGTACGTGCGCGCCCAGGTGTCGCCGTCCTCGCCGATGGTGCAGGTCTGCGCCCGCAGGCCTTCGGGCGAGGTGAGTTGAGGACCGCAGGAGGCGGTCTGGGGCTTGGATCCGGCCAGCTTCGGCAGGCTGTCGAAGACACCGGACCCGCTTGACAGCGGCTTGTCGTCAGTGAGCGCGGTCGTCACGTCCACGGGTACGGCGGGGAGCACGGGCCCGGCGGTGGCACCGGTCAGGGGCAGCATCGCGGCGACCGCCACGACCGTGGCGAGGGCGGCCATCCGCAGGTTTGGCGCACGCATCATGCACAGAACATAGCGGGAGAAACGGACATGGAGCGGGGGGCGGGGGCCGGGCGCCCCGCCCCCGCCCCCCCCCCCAACCCCAACAGGGTAGGGCGCGGGGGCCTGGCCCCCACACACCCCCCCCAC
>NZ_JBIBGK010000003.1:160054-743431 GCF_042956445.1 Streptomyces sp. NPDC008238
GGGGGGGGGGGGGGGCCCCCGTCGTTTTGTGCCCCCAACCCACCAACAACACGCGGTGGGGGCCCCCGCGCCGGGGGGGGGGGGGGGGGCGGCGCCGCCCCCCCCCCCCCCCCCCGCTCCTACCCGAACGAGTGACGGCCGAGGGCGACTGCCGCCCTCACACGCCTCCCACGGGCCCCGCCGGGGAGCCGGCGTCAGTACGAGAGCCGGCTGCCGTCCGGTGCCGTACGCCCGGCCTGCACGAGGGTGTCGACGATCACCCGCACACTGGGCAGCCACGGCGCCCGGTCGCCCCGGTCCACCACCGGCGGCCTGACCCAGCGCGCCCCCGCGGTGCCGCCGGATCCGACCGGGGAGGGCGGCAGCAGGAGGTAGCCGCCCTGGCCGTGGTACCGCAGCGAGGTCGGCACCCACTCGTGCCGGACGAGCAACTCGCCCAGTTCCTCGAGGGAGTACGGCTCCACCAGGAGGGCGAAGCGCGTGGGGGTGGCCACGACCGGGCCGGTGCGCACCCCCAGCTTGTCGAAGACGCCCAGCGCCCGCGCCCCCGCGACGGCCGGCAGGCTCACCGCCGAGACCCGGTCGCCGGTGGCGAGCACGAGCGGCTGGTCCGGCCGCCGCGTCCACCACCAGCGGACCATCCGTGGATCGCAGGTCGCCGCGAGGAGGCCCGGGTCGTGCGGATGGGCGCCCGGCACCGGACAGTCGGGCCGCAGACAGGCGCATCCGCCGCGTGCGTCCGTACCGGCTCCGGGTACCACGGGCCAGTGCCACCGCTCGGCGCAGGTGAGCGCCGCACGCAGCAGCTCGGGACTGCTCTTGCGTCGCCTTCCGAGGATCTCGCGCATCTGCGCTCGTTCCTTTCCGTTAGCGCTCAGGGATCTGCCCATGACACAACGTAATCTGGAGCACACCGCTTACGAGTCAGCGCATCACGTCTCGAGCCGAGCGTGGAACATGGCGGGGGGTGGCGCACACTGGCGCTTGTTCGTCCTGCGGAGTGCTGGGAACTGCTGCGTGTGCTTGCGTGTGCTGCTGTGTGCGGTCCCGCCGGCTGTGCAAGAACCCCGCCATGGGGGAGGGTCGGCCGTCTCGGTCTATGACGCCCCGGCAGGGCGCCGGGTTCCTGAGGCCGCCAACTCCCATCCGGTACGTACCCACTGCGATGGATATGACGCGCTGTCGAACCCCTTCAGTCGACAACTAATTGTGGCACGCGGTGCCCTTTTTCGGCCATAGTCCTGCATCTCCGCGGACCCGCCGACACCAGCCCTTCCACCTGGGCAATCCTGGACACACCCACGAGTAGGCGGTAGAAGGGAAACCATTGATAGCGGCGCAGCACGAGCTTGGGGGTTTGCGATGCTATTGACGGAAATGCGCTGCTCTGCGGAGCCGTCGCCGCGGCACGACGAAGATCGTGAAAGCCGGCGGCCATGAGCGCCGCGCGCCTTCCGAAAGTGGCCGGAATCGACCCACCCATTCCGCCACCGGCGCACACTTCCTCCCCCGTGGTCGAACAGCAATCCCATCCGGAACCCCATCCGGACGATCCGGACGCACGTCCCGGGACGGCGGATCCGGTCGGCCGGCTCACCGCCACCCAGGACAGGCTGGCCTCCTGGGTCTCCGACCTGACCACCCTGCACGAACTCACCGAGCGGCTGGCCGGGACCGCGACCCTGCAGGACGCGCTGCGCGAACTGCTGCGCGCCGGCGGCGCCTTGGTCGGCGCCCGGCGCGGCCTGGCCGCCGTCTCCCCCGCCGACCGGCTGGGTCCGGCCACCGTCGTCGGCCTCGGCCTCGGCCCGGCCGAGCTCGGCGCGCTGGAGACCATTCCGCTGCCCGCGGCACCGGAGGCGGTGCCCGCGGAGGAGATCCACACCGACCTGTGCCGCGAGCCCGGGATCGACCCGCGCCACCGCGAGGTCGCCCTGCGGCTCGGTTTCGGCGCCAGCTACGCCCTGCGGCTGTCCGCGGAGTCCACCGGCCGGCTGGGCTCCGCCCTGTGGTTCTACGACGAGCCGGCCGAACCCACCGAGCGCCGGCGCCACCTCATCGGCCTGTACTGCCGCCACGCCGCAGAGCACCTGGCCCGGCTGCTGGAACTGGACCGCAGCCGCGCCACCGTCGCCACGCTCCGCCAGGAGCTGCTGCCGACCCGGCTGCCGCGGGTCCCCGGGGTCCGGCTGGCCGTGCGGCACCTCCCGGCCGCCGGCGGCGGGGGCGACTGGTACGACGCCCTCCCGCTGCCCGAGGGGGCGCTGGGGCTGTCGGTCGGCGGGGTGAGCGGCGGCGGCATGAGCGCGGTCGCCGCGATGGGCCGGATGCGGGCCTCGCTGCGGGCGTACGCGGTGATGGAGGGCGAGGACCCGGTCGCCGTCCTGTCCGACCTGGAGCTGCTGCTGCGGCTGACCGAGCCCGCCAGGTCGGCCACGGCCCTGTTCGCGTACGCCGAGCCGGCCTCCCGGAAGGTCGTGGTCGCCGGGGCGGGGCACTGCCCGCCGCTGGTCGTGGGCGGGCACCGGGTCGAGTACGTGGAGACCTCGCTGTCCGCGCCGCTGGGCATGCTCAGCTGCTGGGAGGCGCCCAGCGTCGAGTTCCGGCCGCTGGCCGGGGAGACCGTGCTGCTCTACACCGACGGCCTGCTGCACCGCACCGGCGATCCCGTCGACCGCGCCTCCGCCCGCCTGCACGCGGCCGCGGCGTCCGCCCCGCGGACCGCCCGGGACGACCCGGCGCAGCTGGTGGAGCACGTCCTGCACGCCATGCTCCCCGGCGACCGGGAGGACGCCCACCCGACCGAGGACGTCGTCCTGCTCGCCGCCCGCTTCGACTGAGCCCGGGCGGGGACCGCCGCCGGCCGTCTTCCGCGCCCACTTACGATGGGGTGGTCTACAGCGAGGAGGCACGACGTGGTCGAGGACCGCGCTCCGGAGACCCCGGAAGGCGACGAGCCCATCAAGCAGCGGAAGAACGGCCTGTATCCGGCCGTCTCCGACGAGCTCACCGAGGTGATGAAGTCCGGCTGGGCGGACACCGAACTGCACGACCTGCAGCCGGTCGAGCAGGCACCGTACGCGGCCAAGCGGCGTGCCGCGCTGTCCGCGCGGTTCCCCGGCGAGCGGCTGGTGGTCCCGGCCGGCAACCTGCGCACCCGCGCCAACGACACGGACTACCCGTTCCGTGCCGCCAGCGAGTACGTGCACCTCACGGGCGACCAGACCCAGGACGCCGTCCTGGTCCTGGAGCCCAACGGTGACGGATCTCACGACGCCACCGCATACCTGCTCCCCCGCTCCTCCCGGGAGAACGGCGAGTTCTGGCTGGACGGCCAGGGCGAGCTGTGGACCGGCCGCCGCCACAGCCTGGCCGAGGCCGAGGTCGTGCTGGGCCTGCCGTGCGCCGACGTCCGCAAGGTCGCCGACGTGCTCCGCGAGGCCACCGGCCCGGTCCGGGTCGTCCGCGGCTACGACGCCGGCGTCGAGGCCGCGCTGACCGACAAGGTCACCGCGGAGCGCGACGCCGAGCTGAAGGAGTTCCTGTCCGAGCTGCGGCTGGTCAAGGACGAGTGGGAGATCGGCGAGCTGCAGAAGGCCTGCGACTCCACCGCGCGGGGCTTCGAGGACGTCGTCCGGGTGCTGGACAAGGCCGAGGCGACCTCCGAGCGCTACATCGAGGGAACGTTCTTCCTGCGCGCCCGCGTCGAGGGCAACGACGTCGGCTACGGCTCCATCTGCGCGGCGGGCCCGCACGCCTGCACCCTGCACTGGGTCCGCAACGACGGCCCGGTCCGCTCCGGCGACCTGCTGCTGCTCGACGCCGGCGTGGAGACCCACACCCTCTACACCGCCGACGTCACGCGCACGCTGCCCGTCAACGGCACGTACAGCGACGTCCAGCGGAAGGTCTACGACGCCGTGTACGAGGCCCAGGAGGCCGGCATCGCCGCCGTCCGCCCCGGCGCGGCCTACCGCGACTTCCACGACGCCGCCCAGCGGGTGCTCACCGAGAAGCTCGTCGAGTGGGGCCTGGTCGAGGGCCCGGTCGAGCGCGTCCTCGAGCTCGGCCTGCAGCGCCGCTGGACCCTCCACGGCACCGGCCACATGCTGGGCCTGGACGTCCACGACTGCGCCGCCGCCCGCACGGAGACCTACGTCGACGGCACGCTGGAGCCGGGCGTGGTCCTCACCGTCGAGCCGGGCCTGTACTTCCAGGCCGACGACCTGACCGTGCCGGAGGAGTACCGGGGCGTCGGCGTCCGCATCGAGGACGACATCCTCGTCACCGAGGACGGCAACCGGAACCTCAGCGGCGGCCTGCCGCGCCGCTCCGACGAGGTCGAGCGCTGGATGGCGGAGCTCAAGGGCTGACCCCCCGCCACCCGGACGGACGGCCGGGGCCGCACGGACCTCCGTGGGCCCCGGCCTCCGTGCGTCAGGGGACCGCGTGCGTCAGGAGACCTTGAGCAGCGAGTCGTCCCGCCACTTGAGGATCTTGTCGAAACTGACCACCGCCCCGTGCCCGGGACGGTTGTGGAAGTGGACGTGGTCCACGAGCGCCTCGATCAGGAAGAGCCCGCGCCCGTGCTCGGCGTGCTGGTCCTTCTTCGCCAGCGGGCGTACGGAGTGGTGCGTGCGGCGCAGGTCCGGGGCGAAACCCGGGCCGGAGTCCGCCACCTCGATGCGGCAGCGGTCGCCCTCGATGCGGGCCGTGACCCGGTACTCGCCGTGGGCGGCGTGCTCAACGGCGTTGGCACAGGCCTCGGTGAGGGCGACGGACAGGTCGTAGGAGATGTCCGGGTCCACCCCGGCCGTCTCCATCGTCCCCAGCAGGAGCCGGCGGGCGAGCGGAACGCTCGCAGCCTCGCGCCGCAAGTGGAGGGACCACCAGATGCTCATGCTCAGCCTCCTGGCTGCGGCTCGACATACCGATACGTATTGCCCCGAAACACGGTCGGTAAGCGTGGCGTTGACGTGATGCCAGCCATACGGCGGATGCCATCGGTCCGTAGGCGGGTGTAGGAACGGCACCGGACGCCATAGCACAGACCGGCGTGTTCCGGGCCCCGCCGTTCGCAGGAGGGGCACTCGGTGAGAGGATGACGCCCGTCATGTCTTCCCCCGTGCGCGCCGGCGCCGATCTGCGACTGCTGCGGGCCGCGGTGTTCACCGCGGTCTGCGTCGTGTTGTCCGCGGGCGCGCACATGCTGGCGTCGGGGCACGGGGTGCCCGGCTGGACGCTGGCGGCGGGCTGGCTCGCCGTCTTCGCGTTCGTCGCCCCGCTCGCCGGGCGGGAGCGCTCGATGCCCGCCATCTCGACGGGTCTCGCGGGCGGACAGCTCGTCCTGCACGTGCTGTTCAACGTGGGCGGGATCTGCGGTGGCGGCGGCGTGGCCGCGATCGCCGGGCGGTTGCTCTGCGACGAGCGGGCGGCGGCGCTGCCCGCCCACGCGCACGCCGTCACCGGGACGGGCCACATGGCGGACATGCCCGGGATGACGGGAATGCCCGGGATGTCCCCCGCGGTCACCGAGAGCACGATGCTCTCCTACAGCCTTCCCATGCTGCTCGCGCACGTGGTCGCCGCGGTGACCGCCGGCTGGCTGCTGCGCCGCGGCGAGGCCGCGCTGTGGCGGCTGCTCGCGCTGTCGGCCCGCGGGCTGTCCGAGCTGTCCGGCGCCGCCCTGCGCCACGCCGTCGCGCTGGTGCGCCTGCTGCTGTCCGGGAACCCGGCGGCGCCCTGCGCCGTCCCCGGCGCGGGCCGCGCCGACGGCCCCGACCGCGCACCGCGCACGGTGCTGCTGCGGCACAGCCTGGCCCGGCGGGGGCCGCCGGCGTACGCCCCCGCGGCCTGAACGCGATCCGCTCAACCGACGTATGAGGGCGGAATCGCGCGCGCCGCACGCGTGCCATCCGACACCTTCCCTCCGTCACCGTGGAGTCTCCGCATCATGAACACCGTCATGCGCCGCGCCACCGCCCTCGCCGCCGTCACCGGGGCGGCCGTGCTCGCCACCGCCGTCCCCGCCTTCGCGCACGTGAGCGTCCAGCCCGGCAACGCCGCCAAGGGCGGCTACAGCACGGTCGCGTTCAAGGTCCCCAACGAGGACGACAAGGCTGCGACGATCAAGGTCGAGGTCAACCTGCCGATCGACCACCCCATCGCCTCCGTCTCCACCCAGCCGGTGCCCGGCTGGACGGTGAAGATCACCAAGAGCAAGCTCCCGACCCCGCTGAAGACCGGGCACGGTGACATCACCGAGGCCGTCACGAAGATCACCTGGAGCGGCGGCGAGATCAAGCCCGGCGAGTTCCAGCAGTTCCCGGTCTCCCTGGGCCCGCTGCCCGAGGACACCGACCAGCTGGTCTTCAAGGCCCTCCAGACGTACGACGACAAGCAGGTCGTGCGCTGGATCGAGGAGCAGCAGAAGGGCGAGGAGGAGCCGGAGCACCCGGCTCCCGTGCTGACCCTCGCCGACGCGGCGGACGACGGCCACCACGACGCCTCCACCGCGGACGACAAGAAGGACGACGCCAAGGCCGAGCCCGTCTCGGCGAACGGCGACGCCGCCACGGAGAAGGCCGCCTCCGCCGACGCCAGTGACACCACCGCACGCGCGCTGGGCATCGTCGGCATCGTCGTGGGCGTGGCCGGTGTCGCCTTCGGTGTGCTGGCCGGCCGTCGCCGCGGCACGGGCACGCCGTCCGCCTGACGCACCATCGCCGGGGCGGCCGCGCCGCGCACGCACCGCGGCCGCCCCGGCGCCGCAACGAATTCCTGGGGAACCCCTGATGCGTACCACCCTCAGGGCGGCAGCCTCGGCCGCCGCCGTCGCCGCACTCGCCCTGACCCTCGCCGCCTGCGGCGGCCCGGACGGCGGGGCCGACGCCTCCGGCGCCGAGCCGGCCGTCTCCATCGACGCGACGCCCAAGGCGGCCACCGTCCTCGACACGCCGTTCGAGAAGCCGGACATGATCCTCAAGGACACGCACGGCGCGAGGTACGACTTCGTCGAGCGGACCAAGGGCCGGCCGACCCTGCTCTTCTTCGGCTACACGCACTGCCCGGACGTCTGCCCGACGACGATGAGCGACATCGCCATCGCCAAGTCGAAGCTGCCGAAGGCGGAGCAGGACAAGCTCGTCGTGGTCTTCGTGACGACCGACCCCGAGCGGGACACACCGCAGCGACTCGGCGAGTGGCTGGGCGCGCAGGACAAGGCGTTCGTCGGCCTCACCGGTGACTTCGCCACCATCCAGGCGGGCGCGCGCACGCTCGGCGTGGACGTGGAGAAGCCGGTGAAGGAGAAGGACGGCAGCATCACCGTGACGCACGGCGCCCAGGTGATCGCGTACTCGCCGAAGGACGACAAGGCGCACGCGCTGTACATGTCGGGCACCACGTCCGAGGAGTTCGGCGCCGACCTGCCGAAGATCATCGCTGGACGGACGCCGTGACCCGCCGCTCCCTGCGGCGCGTCACGGCGGCGGCCGCCCTGGTGCTGCTCGGCGCCACGGCCTGCTCCGGAGCGCCGGACGGCCCCGAACTGGAGGTGAGCGGCGCCTACATCCCCCAGCCCGCGCTGGCGGACATGGCGGCCGGGTACTTCACCGTCACCAACAGCGGGGACCGGGACGCCCGGCTGACCTCCGTCACCAGCGACCTGTCCGGCGACATCACCCTGCACAGCACCGACGACAACCGGATGCGCCGGGTGACCTCCCTCACCGTGCCCGCGGGCGGGCGGCTCACGCTCGCGCTCGGCGGCAACCACCTGATGCTGACGGACCTCGAGCACAAGCCCGTGGCCGGCGAGCGGATAGCGCTGCGGCTGCACTTCGACGACGCCGGAACCATCGACGTACGCGTCCCGGTCGAGCCCGCGGGCTACCGTCCGGGGGACTGAGGAGAGCGCCATGAGGGTGATGACGAAGTCCGTGCTGCGCCTGCTGGCCCTGCCGCTCGCGGTGCTGGGCCTGCTGCTCGGCACCGCCGTGCCGGCGTCCGCGCACGCCGCGCTGATCGGCTCCGACCCGGCCCAGGGGTCGGTGGTGAAGACCGCGCCGGCGCAGGTGCGGCTGACCTTCTCCGAGGGCGTGCTGCTGTCCAGGGACGCCATCCGCGTCCTCGGCCCGGACGGCAGACGCGCCGAGACCGGTGACGCGAACGACGGCGGCCGGGGGAACACCACCGCGGCCGTCGCCCTGCGCCCGGGACTCGGCGACGGCACGTACACCGTCGCCTGGAAGGCCGTCTCGGCCGACAGCCACCCGGTGGCGGGCGCCTTCACCTTCTCCATCGGCGCGCCCTCGAAGACCTCGGTCGCGCTGCCCACCGAGGAGGTGGGCGGCGGTGTCGTCGGCACCCTGTACGACATCGCCCGCTACGCCGCCTACCTCGGCTTCGCGCTGCTGGTCGGCGCCGCCTTCTTCATCGGCGTGTGCTGGCCGGACGGCGCCCGCACCCGCTCGATGCGGCGGCTGGTGGCCACCGGCTGGGCGGCGATGGTCGCCGCGACAATACTGCTGCTGATGCTGCGCGCCCCCTACGCGAACGGCGGCGGCCTCGGCGACGCCTTCGACCTCGGCGGCGTACGCGACGTCCTGGACACCCGGCCCGGCGCGGCGCTCCTGTCCCGGCTGCTGCTGCTCGCCGCGGGCGCGGTGTTCATCGCCGTCCTCTTCGGCAGCTGGGCCAAGCGCGAGGACCCGGTCGAACGCCAGGACCTGGCCTGGGGGCTGGCGATCGGCGGCACGGTCGTATCGGTCGGCCTCGCCGCGACGTGGGCCATGGCCGAGCACGCCTCGGTCGGCATCCAGGCGTCGGTGGCGATGCCCGTCGACATCGTGCACCTGCTGGCCATGGCCGTCTGGCTCGGCGGCCTCACCGCGCTGCTGGTCGCCCTGTGGAGCGGGCAGCGCGTGGAGCGGGCCACGGTGCAGCGCTTCTCGAAGATCGCCTTCGGGGCCGTGGTGACCCTGGTCGTCACCGGCGTCTACCAGTCCTGGCGTCAGCTCGGCTCCTGGGACGCGCTGGTGTCCACCGGCTACGGGCAGCTGCTGCTGGTCAAGGTCGGCCTGGTCATCGTGCTGGTGGAGCTGGCCTGGCTGTCCCGCCGCTGGACGGGGCGGCTCGGCGAGGCGGCCGTCGTACGCGGCCGGACCGCCGTCGCCCAGCCGGTCGCGGTGGGACGGGGGGGCGCGGGCGGCGGCGGTGACGCCTCCGAGCGCGCCGGGCAGCTGGCCCGGCAGGAGGCGGCGCTCGCCAAGGAGCGCGCCCGCAAGGAGCGCGACGCCGACGCCGAGCGCACGGGCCTGCGCAAGTCGGTGCTGGCGGAGGTGGCCGTCGCGATCGTGGTGCTGGCCGTCACGACGCTGCTGACCGGCACCCAGCCGGGCAGGGCCGCCGAGGAGGGCGCCGCCCAGCAGGCGACGGCGCCGGTGTCCGAGGTGCCCGAGCCGCTGGACGTGAGGATCCCCTTCGACACCGGCGGCCGCGACGGCAAGGGCGAGGCGGAGGTGACCCTGGACCCGGGCGGCATCGCCGAGAACGAGCTCCACCTGCTGGTCACCGCCCCCGACGGCCGCGCCTTCGACGTCCCCGAGGTGCAGGTCTCCTTCACGCTGAAGGCCAAGAAGATCGGGCCCATCCCGGTGACGCTCGGGAAGATCGACACCGGTCACTGGAGCGCCGAGAACGTCCAGATCCCCGTCCCCGGGGAGTGGACGGTCTCCGTCACCGTCCGGACCTCGGACATCGACCAGGTCACCCGCACCAAGGTAGTGAAGATCGGCTCATGAACGACCGTCCCCAGGACCTCTCGCGGCGCCGTCTGCTCGGCGCCGCGGGCGCGGCGGGCGCCGCCGGACTGCTCGTGGGCGGCGCCTCGGGCGCCGTCACCGCGCACGCGACCCGCGACGAGGCCACCGCGCTGACCTCGGTCGGCGCGACGGCCGTCCCCTTCCACAGCACCCATCAGGCGGGCATCACCACCCCGCTGCAGGCCCGCGGCCACCTGGCCGCCTTCGACCTGGCCGCGGGGGCGGGCCGCAAGGGCGCCGCGGCCCTGCTGCGCCGCTGGTCGGCGGCGGCCGAGGCGATGACGGAGGGCCGGGCGCCCGCGGGCGACAACCAGGTCGCCCTGGACGCCGGGCCGTCCTCGCTCACCGTCACCTTCGGCTTCGGCCGCGGCTTCTTCGCCAGGACGGGGCTGGGCGGACGGATACCGGAGGCACTCGCCCCGCTGCCGGACTTCGCCTCCGACGCGCTCGACCGGGGGCGCAGCGAGGGCGACCTGTGGATCCAGATCGGCGCGGACGACGCCCTGGTCGCCTTCCACGCGCTGCGCGTGCTGCAGAAGGAGGCCGCGGGCACGGCCTCCCTGCGCTGGCAGATGAACGGCTTCAACCGCACCCCGGGCACGACGGCCGAGCCGCGTACCGCCCGCAACCTGATGGGCCAGGTCGACGGCTCCAACAACCCCCGGCCCACCGACCCCGACTTCGACGCGCGCGTCTTCGTCCCCGCCGGCGGCTCGCCGCAGTGGATGGCGAACGGCTCCTACGCGGTCGTCCGGCGCATCCGCATGCTGCTGGACACCTGGGACAACCTCCCCCTGGAGCGTCAGGAGAAGGTGATCGGGCGCCGCAAGTCCGACGGCGCCCCGCTGTCCGGCGGCACCGAGTCGAGCAAGCCCGACCTCGACAGGATCGGCCCGGACGGCCGTGCGTTCGCGATCGCCGCCGACGCGCACGTCCGCGTCGCCGCCCCGGCCTCCAACGGCGGCGCGGCGATGCTGCGGCGCGGCTACTCGTACCACGACGGCTACCGCGAGGACGGCGCGCCGGACGCCGGGCTGCTCTTCGTGGCCTGGCAGGCCGATCCGCTCAAGGGGTTCGTGCCGGTGCAGCGCAAGCTCGACCGGGGCGACGGCCTGTCGCGCTTCCTGCGCCACGAGGCGAGCGGGCTCTTCGCGGTCCCGGGCGGGGCGGCACCGGGCGAGTACGTCGGCCAGCGGCTGCTGGAGTCCTGAGGAAGGGCGCCGCGTCAGGGCCTAGGCTGCTGGCATGTCGCCGGCGAGCCGTTACACCTACCTCGGCCCTGAGGGCACGTTCACCGAGGCCGCGCTCCGGACGCTGCCGGAGGCCGCCACCCGCGAGCTGGTGCCGATGGTCTCGGTGCAGGCCGCGCTCGACGCGGTGCGCTGCGGGGAGGCCGCGGCCGCCCTGGTCCCCATCGAGAACTCGATGGAGGGCGGCATCACCGCGACCCTGGACGAACTGGCGGCGGGCTCCCCGCTGATGATCTACCGCGAGGTGCTGCTCCCCATCGCGTTCGCGCTGCTGGCGCGCCCGGGCACGGGGCTCGGGGACGTCAAGACCGTGACCGGTCACCCGGCGGCCCAGGTGCAGGTCCGCAACTGGCTGTCGGCGCACCTGCCCGACGCCGCGTGGGAGTCGGCCGCGTCGAACGCCGACGGCGCCCGGCTGGTGGCGGAGGGCCGCCACGACGCGGCGTTCGCGGGCGAGTTCGCGGCGCCGACGTACGGGCTGGAGCCGCTGGCCACCGAGATCCACGACGCGGCGAACGCCGAGACGCGCTTCGTCCTGGTCGGCCGTCCGGCCCGGCCGGTCGCGCCGACCGGCGCCGACAAGACCTCCGCGGTGTTCTGGCTGGGCGACGACCACCCCGGTGCGCTGCTGGAACTGCTGCAGGAGTACGCGGTGCGCGGGGTGAACCTGATCCGCATCGAGTCGCGGCCGACGGGTGAGGGGATCGGCCGGTACTGCTTCTCGGTGGACTGCGAGGGGCACATCACCGAGCGCAGGGTCGGCGAGGCGCTGATGGGCCTGAAGCGGATCTGCCCGCAGGTGCGGTTCCTGGGCTCGTACCCGCGCGCGGACGAGGTGCCGCCGCAGCAGCGCAAGGGGACGACCGACGAGGAGTTCACGGCCGCGGCGGACTGGCTGGGCCGCGCCCTGGACGGGCGGGTCTGAGCGGTTCGCGCACCGCTTCACGGGGCCTCCGGTGAACAACCGGTGGCCCCTTCGGTTGTCCACCGCGTTATCCACAGGCCATTGCCGAGGGCTGGGGATAAGTCGACAGAACAAGTCGCCCAAGGAACCGCCAGATCGACAAATCGGCACACTCGCACCAAGTGGGCCCGCAGGCCCACAGGTCATCATTCGTCATCCCAATACCTTCGAACAACTCGATAGAGGGAAGAGTTCTCACTCGAAAGGGAGTGTTAGGAGGGTTTGGAGCGGGAATCCATGCCCCGGCACCCACCCCACGGAATGATCAAGTCCATCTTCCACAGCCCATCCACACGGGCTGTGGACAAGCGAGGGGGGAACCCCTCCCCCTGTGGATAACTCTCCGCTCCGGACCTGCCCCAACTGCCGTTGTCCACAGGGCACATGCCCTCCCCGGAGGGACGCGAAGAATTCGGTTGACGGTAACCGACCCGCCATTATCGGCGGCGCGGCATTTCCCGCACCCTCCTTTCGAAGCGGACATAACACCTCATAAAGCACTTAACTTGTCGCGTCGGCACCCGGCGCACCGGTAGCCTGTTCCCGTGATTGACCTTCGCCTGCTTCGTGAGGACCCCGACCGTGTGCGCGCGTCCCAGCGCGCCCGTGGAGAGGACGTCGCGCTCGTCGACGCCCTCCTCTCCGCCGACGAGCGGCGCAGGTCGTCCAGTACCCGCTTCGACGAGCTGCGCGCGGAGCAGAGGGCGATGGGCAAGCTCATCGGCAAGGCGCAGGGCGACGAGAAGGCCGGGCTGCTCAAGAGGGCCGGCGAGCTCTCCGCCGCCGTCAAGGCCGCGGACGCCGAGCAGCACGAGGCGGCCGAGGAGGCGCAGCGCCTGCTGCTGCAGCTCGGCAACATCGTCCACCCCGACGCCCCCGTCGGCGGCGAGGAGGACTTCGTCGTCAAGGAGGTCGTCGGCAGCCCGCGCGACTTCGCCGCCGAGGGCTTCGAGCCCCGGGACCACATCGACCTCGGCGAGCTGCTCGGCGCCATCGACGTCGACCGCGGCGCCAAGGTCTCCGGCTCGCGCTTCTACTACCTGACCGGCGTCGGCGCCCTGCTGGAGCTGGCCCTGGTCAACGCGGCCATCGCGCAGGCCACCGCGGCCGGCTTCACCCCGATGCTGACCCCGACGTTGGTCAAGCCGGAGGCCATGGCCGGCACCGGCTACCTCGGCCAGGTCGAGGACGACGTGTACTACCTGGAGAAGGACGGCCTCTACCTGGTCGGCACCTCCGAGGTCCCGCTCGCCGCGTACCACATGGACGAGATCATCGAGGCGTCGAAGCTGCCGCTGCGCTACGCGGGCTTCTCGCCCTGCTACCGGCGCGAGGCGGGCTCGTACGGCAAGGACACCCGCGGCATCATCCGCGTCCACCAGTTCGACAAGGTGGAGATGTTCGTCTTCACCCGCCCCGAGGACGCCGAGGCCGAGCACGCGCGGCTGGTCGAGTGGGAGAAGCAGTGGCTGACCTCGCTCGAGCTGCCCTTCCGGGTGATCGAGCTGGCCTCCGGCGACCTCGGCTCCTCGGCCGCGCGCAAGTTCGACTGCGAGGCGTGGATCCCCACCCAGGGCAAGTACCGCGAGCTGACCTCGACCTCGAACACCACCGAGTTCCAGGCCCGCCGGCTCTCGGTGCGCCTGCGGGACGAGAACGGCACCCGCCCGCTGGCCACCCTCAACGGCACGCTGTGCGCCATCCCGCGCACCATCGTCGCCATCCTGGAGAACCACCAGCAGGCCGACGGCTCGGTCCGCGTCCCCGAGGCGCTGCGCCCGTACCTGGGCGGCCGTGAGGTGCTGGAGCCGGTCGCCAAGTGACCCCTCCGCTCCCCTACCGCCTCGTCGCGACGGATCTCGACGGCACGCTGCTCGGCCCCGACCACACCGTCTCCGAACGCTCCCGCAAGGCGCTCGCCGCGGCCACCGCGGCGGGTGCCGGCCACATCGTCGTCACCGGGCGCCCGGTGGCCCGTACGGTGCACGTCCTGGACGACCTCGGCTACGAGGGCCTGGCCGTCTGCATGCAGGGCGCGCAGGTCTACCACGCGGGCGAGCGGCGGCTGCTGACCTCGGTCACCCTGGACCGGCAGACCGCCCGGGCGGCGCTGGCCGCGATCGAGGCGGAGACCGGCCGGCTGGCCGTGGCGGCGGCGCTCGACGGCGTGGACGGCGACATCGTGCTCGGCCCCGGCTACCGGCTGTTCGACTCCGAGCTGCCGGTGGGCGGCACGGTGGACGAGGTCGAGGGGCTGTGGGCGTCGCCCGTCAGCAAGCTCTACATCCAGCGCCCGGGGATGGGGGACGACGAGCTCGCGCAGGCCGCGACCACGGCCGCCGGCGGCCTGGTCAGCGCCGTCATGTCCGGTGAGGGCATCGTGGAGCTGCTGCCGCTGGGCCTGTCCAAGGCCCGGGGGCTGTCGCTTGCCGCGCGCCGGCTGGGCGTGACGGCCGCGCAGACCATCGCCTTCGGCGACATGCCCAACGACCTGCCGATGTTCGAGTGGGCGGCGCACGGCGTCGCGATGGGCAACGCCCACCCGCTGCTGAAGGCGGCCGCCGACGAGGTCACGGCCTCCAACGGCGAGGACGGGATCGCACTGGTCCTGGAGCGGCTCTTCCCCGGGGCGTGAGCCCGCGACAGGCGAGGCCGGTCAGCAGGGCGATGACGTGCCCGAGGTCGGTGTACGTACGACCCTGGGCCACCAGGGGTAGCCGAGGAAGCCCGGCGCCGCGAGCAGGCAGGGCAACCGCCAGGGCGGTCTACGCGGTGGGTGAGCACGCCGGACGCTCGCCCCGACGTGGGCCAGGGCGGCGACGCCGAGCCGGCGGCGGGTACCCAGCCGGCGTTCGGCGGGGGCGTGGACAGCCTCGAAGCAGAGCACGTACAGCCCGAAGGCCGCCGGGGACTCGGTCCACAGCGCGCTGCCGAGCAGCGCGCACCGGCCGGGAGCCCGGCTCCGCCAGGTTGGTGCTGTCCGGCGGGGCGGCCGCCATGACGCAGCTGGTCACGGCGAGGACCAGCAGCCAGAGGTGGTCCCGGGGGTGGAGCGCACCCAGGCGCCCACGCCGGGGAGGACGACCCGGGCCGCCGCGCCGCGTGGTGCGGAGCGGCGGCGCCCGGTGCCGGCGGTGCCGGCCGTCTCGTCCGCTGCCCTCCCCTCCGTCGTGCGGCAGGGGACGGCGTGTTCAGCGGGTTCAGGCCGCCTTGATCGCGGAGATGTCGAAGGTCAGCTTGACCTTGTCGCTGATCAGGACGCCGCCGCCCTCGAGGGCCGCGTTGTAGGTCAGGCCCCAGTCGCCGCGGTTGACGGTCGTGGCACCCTCGAAGCCGACACGGAGGTTGCCGTACGGGTCGGTGGCGGAGCCGTTGTAGGTGAAGTCGATGGAGACCGGCTTGGTGGTGTCCTTGATCGTGAGGTCACCGTGCATGCGGTAGGTCTCGTCGTCGACCTGCTCGGCGGAGGTGCTGCGGAAGCTGATCTCCGGGTAGGTGGCGGCGTCGAAGAAGTCGCCGGTGCGCAGGTGCTCGTCGCGCTGGGCCTGGTTGGTGTCGATGCTGACGACCTTGATGGTGACCTCGGCGGAGGAGTTGGCGGGCTTGCCGCCGTCCAGCCGCAGCTTGCCCTCGTACTCCGCGAACTGGCCGCGCACGGTCGTGACCATCGCGTGGCGCACGGCGAAGCCGACCTCGCTGTGGGTCGGGTCGATGGTGTACTCACCGGTCAGGTGCGCCAGGTCGGCGGACGCCGCGGTGGTGACGGCAGCGGTCTCGGCGGCGTCGCTCTTACGGTTGAAGAGGCCCATGATGAACTCCTTGGGGACGTGTTGGTTTACGATTCAACCTCATGCACCGTAACCGCATTCCCTTGAATTTTCAATGAGTCCTGTGACGTAGCCCACTTCCGAGGGACGGGGACGAAGCGCCGGGGACCCCTGTCGAGGGACCACAGGCGGCGGAGCCCGGCGACGGAGAGCGCGGCGAGCGCGTCGATGTGGTGGGCCAGCTCCGGGCTGAACAGCGCGATGAGCAGGCCGAGGGCGGCCAGGAACACGCCCACGGCGAAGAGCAGCGGAGTCTCGGACATCACGCCGCAAATCTGACAATCCGATGTGCGAACGTCGGGGGAGCAGGGCCGCCCGGGCGGCAGAAGACCACCCGGGCGGCTTACGAGGCAACGGGGCCTAGGCCGGAACGATCACTCCTCGCCGGCCAGCGTCAGCGACCGCATCCGCTGCCCCGCGAACGCCGTCGCGGCGAGGGTGACACCGACCAGCAGCACCACCGCGAGCGGCAGGCCCACGTCGGAGGTCACCATGCCCTCGCCGGCGATCCTCTGGGCGAGCGCCAGGGCCCACTGCTGCACGCTCAGCGTGCGCGCCCCCGGCACCAGGCTGCCGATCAGCGACTCCCAGATCAGCGCGTAGACCAGGCCGAACACCACGGCCTGCCGGGTCACCACGCCCAGCAGCAGGAAGATCGCCGCGTACGTGACGGAGGCGACCGCCGCCGCGACGGTGAACGCGACCGCGATGCCCTGGCTGTTGCCGTTGAGGATGAACCCGGCGATCAGCGTCGGCACGGCCGAGAAGACCGCCGACACCGCGATGGCGACCAGCAGTTTCGTGACGATGATCGTCGGCCGCCGCACCGGCTTGGCCAGCAGGTAGATGATCGAGCCGTCGTCGATCTCCGGGCCGATGGCGCCGGTGCCGGCGATCACGCCGACCAGCGGCACCATCGTCGCCAGCGCGAAGCCGCCGAGCACCGAACTCGCGATGGAGTCGTCGGCGCCGACCAGCACCCGCACCGCCACGGAGATCAGGATCAGCAGCGCGGGAAGGGCGAACAGGACCAGGGCCCGGCGGCGGCCCAGCAGCCCCCGGTAGGTCAGCCTGGCCACGGTGGGATTGAACATCGGAACTCCTTGCAGCCGTTGCCTACGCCGTGACCAGGTAGGAGAAGACGCTCTCCAGGGACTCGTCGGACGGCGAGACCGTGTAGAGCCGGATGCCCCGCTCCCGCGCGACGCGCGGCAGCAGCTCGGTGAAGCCGGCGAAGTCGATCGCCTGGACGCGCAGCGCCCGCTCCTTCCAGTCCAGTTCGATGGCGGCCGTCGAGCCGTCCGCGATCAGCGCGGCGGCGAGCGCCCGGTCGTCGCTGGAGCGCACCAGGTAGCGGTGCGGCCGGTCCGTCATGAGCCGGCGGATCTTGCGGAAGTCGCCCGAGGCGGCGTGCCGGCCGGCGACGACCACCTCGATGTGGCTCGCCAGCTGCTCGACCTCCTCCAGGATGTGCGAGGAGAACAGCACCGTGCGGCCCTCGGCCCCCATCCGCCGCAGCAGCTCCATCAGGTGCAGCCGCTGCCGGGGGTCCATGCCGTTGAACGGCTCGTCCAGCAGCAGCACCGACGGCTCGTGCACCAGCGCGGAGGCCATCTTGGCGCGCTGCCGCATGCCCTTGCTGTACGTGGAGACCGGTCGGTCCTGCGCGAACTCCATCTCGACCGTGGCCAGGGCGCGCTGCGCCGCCGCCCCCGCGTCCGGCAGGCCGTGCAGCTCGGCGTTGGCGACCACGAACTCGCGGGCCGTCAGGAAGTCGTACATCGCCTCGCGCTCGGGGACGATGCCGATGTGCCGGTACACCTGCTCGTTGCGCCAGACCGTGGCGCCGTCGAGGGTGACGGTGCCGGCCGAGGGGGCCAGGAAGCCGCCCATCATGTTGATCAGGGTGGACTTGCCCGCGCCGTTGGGGCCGAGCAGGCCGGTGACGCCGGGGCCGATCGTCATCGTCACGTCGTTGACGGCGACGACGTTGCCGAACCAGCGGGACACGTGGTCGATGGACAGGGTGGTCACGACAGTACGGCCTTTCGGTAGCGGCGCATCAGCAGGCCGAAGGAGCCGGCGATCACGGCGAGGAGGACGAGGAGGTAGACCGTGCCGACGACCGCGTCCTTCGGACCCGCGCCCTCGGGGAAGCTGGAGGTCGCGCCCAGCCACCAGGTCTGCGCGCCGTCGATCAGCGTGATCGGCGAGAACAGGCCCAGCCAGCCGATCACGTCGGCGTTGCCGTTGATCGAGGCCACGCCCTGCACGCTGGTCACCGCACCGTACGAGAGCGTGAACACCGCGATGACCGCGGCGACGCCGAAGCCCCGGCGCGGCGTCAGCGCCGCGATCACCAGGCCGATGCCCGAGAACAGCAGCGACAGCAGCAGGGCGGCCAGCATCGCCTTGGCGAAGCCCGCGCTCTGGTCGCCCACGTCGAACTTGGCCAGCAGCGCCCCGACGTACATGATCAGCAGCGGCGTCGCGGTGAGGATGAACAGCGCGGTGGTCAGCGCCGCGAACTTCGACGCGACGTAGTCGACCGCCTCGATCGGGCGGGAGAAGTACAGCGGCGTCGTCTTGAACCGCAGGTCCAGCGAGACGGACTGCGGGGCCTGCGCCGCCAGGTAGAGGCCGATGACCGCCTGCATGATGATCGCGTACTGGGTGTACTCGATCGGCAGCTTGGTCGCCTTGGTGCCGATCGCCACCGCGACCATGATCCCGGCCGGCACGCACATCACGGCCAGCAGGATCATCGGCAGCACCTTGGACTTCGCCGAGCGGCCGAGCCCGTACGCGCTGCGCAGGCTCTGGACGTACAGCGACGTGCGCGCGTAGCCCCGGCCCAGCCGCGGGCCGTCGTAGTGCCGGTAGCCGATGTCGTGGATGACGTCGGCGGCGGGCGGCCTGCCCTCAAGCTGCGTCATGCTCGTCCCCTCCCCGGAAGATCTCGGCGATGCGGTGCCGGTGCTGCTCCATGCGCACCAGGCCCGTGCCGAGCTCCGCGACCGCGTCGCGGACCGCGTCGTACGTCTCGTCCCCGTCGATGTCGACCATGATCAGCCGGCCGTCCGCGTGCGCGTTGAGCCCGGCGGCGGTCAGCTTCTCCACCAGTTCGTCCTCGTGCTCGGTGACCTCGACGGTGAGCGAGGCGGTCGCCTGCGTGAAGTCGCTGGTCGAGGAGGAGCGCAGGAGGGAGCCGCCGTCGATGACGACGATGTGGTCGCTGGTGCGCTCCAGTTCACCCAGCAGGTGGGAGGTGACCAGCACGGAGATGCCGAACTCGGTGTGGACGCGCCGGATCAGCTCGAGCATGTCGTCGCGGCCGACGGGGTCCAGCCCGTTCGTCGGCTCGTCGAGCAGCACCAGCCGTGGGTCGTGGACCAGTGCCTGGGCCAGCTTCACCCGCTGCTTCATGCCCGTGGAGTACCCGCCCATGGGGCGGTACCGCTCCTCGTACAGGCCGACGTGGCGGAGCGTGTCCGCGGTGCGCTCACGCGCGGCGGCCGGCGGCAGCCCCGAGATACGGGCCATGTGGACGACGAACTCCGTCGCCGACACGTCCGGGGGCAGGCAGTCGTGCTCCGGCATGTAGCCCACATGGGCGCGGATCGCCGCGCCCTCTGTCGCCACATCCATGCCCAGGACGGCGGCCCGGCCTTCCGTGGCCGGCGCCAACCCGAGGAGGATCTTGATCAGGGTCGACTTGCCGGCTCCGTTGGCACCGACCAACCCGGTCACGCCGGGTGCGATGTCGACGGTGAGCCGGTCCAGAGCGGTCACCCTCGGGTACCGCTTCGTCAGGCTTTCGGTAGCGATCACAGTCACGCCACGAACCTAGTGGCGCGGGCCACACCCCGTCGTCAGTCTGGGGGGCGGTTGTGCGTAGTCCTTGCGGTTGACCTTCCCGTAGGGGAGGCGGTGCGGTGCGTCCGTCTTGCCGGGGTTCCTCCTGCGGGTCGCACGGTTCAGCCGTGCCGGGGCGTCGTCCGGGAGCACGGTCGGCTCCACCGGTCGACCCCGACGGGCCGGACCCCGCGGGGGTGCCGCGTGGCGCTGCGCCGGGTCGTGGGGTGTGCGTGCGGGTGCGGGTGGGGATACGGGTGCGGGCGTGCGGATGCACGTGTGCGGGGCCCGCTTGGGGGGTTCGTGGGTGTGCGGTGTTGGGCTGTGCGGTGTTCGGCGTTGCGGTGTTCGGCTGTGCGGTGCTCGGGCGGGGGCGCGCCTGCTCCGCCGTACGCGCGGATGCGGCGGTGTCGGCCGCCGTCGTGCGCGGGCGGGCCGGCGACCGGAGGGTACGTGGCCCACGGGTGGGGCCGGTTCGAGCCGGCGGTGACCGGCACGGCCTCGGGGGTGCGGGTCGTCTCCGGCATCGTCGTCCTCGTCCTCGCGGTCGTGCTCGGGTTCCTGCTCGGGGTCGTGCTCTGCGCCGTGCTCCGGCCCGGGCCCTCGTGCACGCCCGTCGTCCGGGGGGTCCGGACGGTTCCGCTGGAGCGGGTGCCGTGTCCGGCGCCGTGGTGGTGCCGGTGCGCTGCGCCTCGGGGGTTCCGCTCGTCGCGGTCCTCCGCGGCCTGCGGGGTCGGGGCGGCTTGACGTTCCGTCAACGGGGGCCGTGCGGCACGCCGTACGGGCTGGTCACGCGCGTCCGCGGCGGTCATGCGCAGAGCGCCCACTCGCGGCGGGGGGTACGGGCCGGGGCGGCGGTCGCGTCGCTCAGCACAGGGTCGAGACCCGCGTCGCCGATCGGACGGGTGCGCACACGGGTCACGGGCGAGGCGCCGTGGGCCTCAGCGCGGATGCGCTGCTTCATCGTCGGTGGCAGGGACATTCCACCGGAACCGGTCGCGGCGGCGAGGCAGGGCGCGGACTCGAACGGAACGGACGGCTCGGCCACGGCGGGCTCGTCGCGGTACGGCCTGAGGGACGACCCGCTGGACGAGCCGCGCGAGGGCGCGAGGGACGACCGGCGGGACGAACTGCGCGTGGGTGTGAGCGACGACCGGCGGGACGAACTGCGCGACGACGGGACCTCGGGTGTGCGGCCGCCCGGTTCGGCACGGAGTCCCGGTCCCGACGCGGCGGCTCCCACGGGCACCGGTTGTGGTGCCGGTTCCGTACGCGGAGCCGGCGCCCAGTGGCGCACCGCCTCGGCGGTCGGGAGGAACCGGGTGCC
Organism: Streptomyces sp. NPDC008238; assembly: GCF_042956445.1. NCBI lineage: Bacteria > Bacillati > Actinomycetota > Actinomycetes > Kitasatosporales > Streptomycetaceae > Streptomyces > Streptomyces sp. NPDC008238. Next base: position 181,102 of record NZ_JBIBGK010000003.1, read on the forward strand.
GGGGACGGTCTCCGGTCGCGGCGCGGCCGGAGCCGTGCTACGCGAGACCGGGACGGCGAACCCGAAGTACGCGACCATCTTGAGCAGGAGCGTCACGAAGACGTCCCAGAACGTCCTGACGCGGTTGTTGGCAGCCATGACCTCTCACTTCCTTCGGTGAGTCGGGAGCGACTAATCCGATGATGCGGAAGTGAGCACGAAATCCTCGGTGCCGCACCCCGAGGGTGCCGATATTCCGATCAACACCACCCGGGTGGCCCAGCCGTGCCCCGGCCGGCCCCTCCGGCGCCGGTCTTCCGGCCCGCGCCGCCCCGAGTTGCGGCCCTCCCCCTCCTGGGGTACCAGCCCTGTGAACCGGCCGGGGCGCCCTGCGGGGCGCTCCCAGGTTCCCGCGGTGTGCGGGGCCACCGGCCGGACGGGCACGGCTCGCCGAACGGTTTCCACCGGACGGCGGCTGCCGTCCCGATCATCGGACCGCACCGGGCCGGGCGGCGCGGGGCCACCCCGTAGGGTGGGGAACATGCGCCTGAGCACTGTGATTCTGCCGATCTACCGCTGGCACGAGCAGGGGCGGAAGGTCTGGCACCGGGCCGAGGAGCTCGGCTTCCACACCGCCTACACCTACGACCACCTGTCGTGGCGGAGCTTCCGGGACCTCCCGTGGTTCGGGGCGGTGCCGACGCTGACGGCGGCGGCCGCGACGACGGAGCGGATCCGGCTGGGCACGCTCGTGACCTCGCCGAACTTCCGGCACCCGGTGACGCTCGCCAAGGAGCTGATCACCCTCGACGACGTCAGCGACGGACGGCTGACGCTCGGCATCGGCGCCGGCGGGGTGGGCTTCGACGCGACGGCACTGGGCCAGGTGGCGTGGTCGCCGCGCGAACGGGCCGACCGCTTCGGCGAGTTCGTCGACGTACTGGACCGGCTGCTGACGGAGCCGGTGGTGAGCTACGAGGGCGAGTTCTACTCGGCGCACGAGGTGCGGAACATCCCCGGCTGCCTGCAGCGGCCGCGGCTGCCCTTCGCGGTGGCGGCGACGGGCCCGCGCGGGCTGCGGCTGGCGGCACGCTACGGCCAGGCCTGGGTGACCTACGGCGACCCGAAGGGCCCGGCGGACGTGCCGGTGGACAAGTGCCACGAGGTCGTCTCGCGCCAGTACGACCAACTGGAGATCGCCTGCGCCGAGATCGACCGCGACCCGGGCGAGCTCGACCGCGTCCTGCTGACCGGCTCGACGGCCGAGCGCCCGCTGGAGTCGCTCGACGCGTTCGTCGACTTCGCGGGCCGCTACGCGGAGGCCGGCATCACGGAGATCGTGCTCCACTGGCCGGTGCCGGACTCCGTCTACGCGGCGGACGAGAAGGTCTTCGAGCGCATCGCGACCGAGGCGCCGGCCCAGCTCAGTTGAGCCGGCGGCGGGCGTTGCGCCGCCACTGGACGAGCAGCGCGGGCGACGCCACGGGCGGCGGGCCCGCCGGGCAGACGTCGACGTGGCTGATCCGGCAGGTGTCGGAAGGCACGCTGGCACGCAGGTTGACCGCCGTGCCGTCGCCCGCGACGCGCCAGCGGCGGCCGGCCGGGACGGCGGCCGGCGGCCACTCACCGGGCTCCACCAGGATCCAGTGACCGCCCGCGGTGCGGTGGCGGTAGGCGGCGCAGGCGCACCGGCCGCAGGTCGTGGGGGTGCCGGCCGACGGGTCGGCGACGGGTATCGCGGTGCGCGCGGCCAGGCGGATGCCGTCCACGACGGTCGGCAGAGCGTCGGCCAGGAGCACCGGTTCCCGGTCGGGCCGTTCTTCACAACGCACAAGGGCCATGGCGAGATCGTGGCACCCGGCACTGACAACCGGCTGCGCAGAGTGTGGCGGTGCTCGCACTCCGCACCCGCCTGCTGTCATATGCAGGCACATGGGGGACCATGGGTCGGTGACCTCAGCCACCCAGCATCCCCGGACCCCGGACGCCACCCTCGCGGCCCCCGCGCCGCGGCTGATCGCCACCGACCTGGACGGCACGCTGCTGCGCGACGACAAGACCGTCTCGGCCCGGACGATCGCCGCGCTGGCGGACGCGGAGGCCGCGGGCATCGAGGTCTTCTTCGTCACCGGGCGTCCCGCGCGGTGGATGGACGTCGTCGCCGCGCACACCGCCGGCCACGGCATGGCGATCTGCGCCAACGGCGCCGCCGTCTACGACCTGCACCGCGGCAGGCGGCTGCTGGCGGCCTACCCCCTCGACCCGCGGGACGCCCTCGCGGTCGTCGCGGCCCTGCGCACCGCCGTCCCCGGCACGACCTTCGCCGTCGAGCTGACCGGCGGTTTCGCGTACGAGCCGGAGTACCCGCCGTACGCGCCCGCCCCCGACGCGGTGGTCGCCCCCGTGGAGGAGCTGCTGGACACCGCGCGGCAGGGCCAGCCCGTGCTGAAGCTGCTGGCCAAGCACCCCTCCATCGACCCGGACGTCTTCCTGCGCACCGCACGGGCGGTGGCCGGGGAGCACGCCGAGATCACCCGGTCCAGCGCCTCGGCGCTGCTGGAGATCAGCGGCACGGGCGTCAGCAAGGCGACGACGCTCGCGCGCTGCTGCGCGGACCTCGGCATCTCCGCCGAGGAGGTGGTGGCCTTCGGGGACATGCCCAACGACCTCGCCATGCTGTCGTGGGCGGGCACCTCCTACGCCGTCGCCAACGCCCACCCCGACGTGCTGGCCGCCACGACGCACCGCACCGGGGCGAACGAGGAGGACGGCGTGGCCCGCGTCATCGAGCGGATCCTCGCCGCCCGCTGACGCCGGCCGTACGGCTCACAACGGCGCCTCCCAGGCCAGCGTGGTGCCCTTGCCGTCCGGCCCCGGCCCGAAGGTGGACTCGCCGCCCAGCGACTCCGCGCGGCGGGCGAGGTTGCGCAGGCCGCTGCGTCGCCCGGTCTCGGGGATGCCGACGCCGTCGTCGGAGACGATGAGCCGCACCCCCTCGCGGCCGTCGGCGAGGACGGCGGTGGCGTCGAGCACCACCTCCACCCAGGTGGCGTCGGCGTGCCGCTGCACGTTGGACAGCGCCTCGCGCAGCGCCGCCACGAGGTTGCGGGCGCTGAGCGCGCCGACCCGGTGGTCGACGGGACCGACGAAGCGGACGGAGGGCGGGAAGCCCAGGCCGCGGGCGGCGGAGCCGGTCTCGCGGAGCACCTGGGCGCGCAGTCCCGACGGTGCGTCGTCCCGCGGCTCCTGCTGCAGCGCGAAGATCGCCGTCCGTACCTCCTGGATGGTGGCGTCCAGCTCCTCGACCGCGTGCGCGATGCCCTCCTCGGCGTCGGGCGGCAGCGCCTTGCGCCGGGCCCCCTGGAGCATCAGGCCCGTCGCGAAGAGCCGCTGGATGACCAGGTCGTGCAGGTCGCGGGCGATCCGGTCACGCTCCTCGTAGACGGCCAGCCGGTTGCGGTCGCGCTGGGCGTCGGCGATCAGCAGGGCCAGCGCCGCCTGCGCGGCGAACTGGGTGGCCACGAAGCGCTCGTCCTCGGTGAAGCCCGGCGCGCCGTGGGTCCTGGGCAGCGCGAGCGCGCCCATCACGTGGCCGCTGCTCTGCAGCGGCAGCATCATGCAGGCGCCGAAGCGGGGGGCGATCGCCGAGGCCATCCGTTCGTCGGTCGACGCGTCCTCCACGAACACCGGCTCGCCCGCCATCAGCGGCACCACGGGCGGGCTGTTCGCCTCGAGCACCGTGCCGACCAGGCCCGCGGGCTGTTCGGCCGAGACCGCGACCACCTCGAGGCCGCCCTCGACGGTCGGCAGCAGAAGCAGCCCCGCGTCGGCCCCCACGAGCGCGCGGGCCTGCTCGGCGACGACGTCGAGCGCGTCGTCGCCCGGTTGCTCGTCGCCCGGTTGTTCGTCGGCCAGCAGCGCGGTGGTGACCGAGCCGACGGCGTCCAGCAGTCTGGCCAGTGGTTCTGCCATACGGCGAGCCTAGGACGGTGCCGCGTCCTACGCCGTGATCGACTCCGGCTCCGGCGCGCCCAGTGCGTCGGCCGCGCGCTCGCGCTCCAGGCCCCGGCGGAACGGGCCGTCGGCCGCGGCCAGCGCACGGTGCGTCCCGCGCTGGACGATCCGGCCGCGGTCGAGGACGAGGATCTCGTCGACCTCCTCCAGACCGGTGAGGCGATGGGTGATCAGCACGGTCGTCCGGCCCGTGGTCGCGGCCAGCAGATCGGCGGTCAGGGCGTCGGCGGTGGCCAGGTCGAGGTGTTCGGCGGGCTCGTCGAGCACCAGCACGGGGAAGTCGGCGAGCAGCGCGCGGGCCAGCGCCAGCCGCTGGCGCTGGCCGCCGGACAGGCGCGTGCCGTGCTCGCCGACCGGGAGGTCGAGGTCCAGGTCGAGCCGGGCGGCGGCGAGCGCCTCGCGCAGCCGCGCGTCGTCCGCTCCGGGGCGGGCCAGGCGCAGGTTCTCCCGGACCGTGCTGTCGAAGGCGTGCGCGTCCTGGGCGCACAGGCCGACCATACGGCGCACGGCGTCGCCGTCGAGGGCCGTGGCGTCGGTGCCCGCGAGGGTGTACGTGCCCTCCTCGACGTCCAGGAAGCGCAGCAGCACATGGGCGAGAGTCGTCTTGCCCGATCCGGAGGGACCGACGACGGCGATCCGCCGTCCGGGCGTCAGTTCCAGGCCGACGCCGTCCAGCGCGGGCCGGGGCTGCCCCGGGTGGCGGGCGGTGAGCCCGCGCAGCACCAGGGGGTGGGGCCCGGCCGGCGCGGGGGCCGGGTGCTCGGGCTCCCGTACGGGCGCGGGGGTGTCGAGCACGTCGTACACGCGCCGCGCCGCCTGCCCGCTGCGCTGCCGGTACTGCGCCGCGAGCGGCAGGGCCGCCACCGCCTCGAAGGCCGCGAGCGGGGTCAGCACCACGACCGCGAGCGCCACCCCGGACAGTTCGCCGGCGGCCACCGCCCGTACGCCCGCCCAGGCGCAGACGGTGACGGTGAGTCCGCTGACCAGGGCGCCGAGTCCGGCGCCGAGGGCCGCGCCGGACGCGGAGCGGGCCGCGATCCGGGTGAGCACGCGGTCCGCCCCGGCCGCCCGGGCGCGGCGTCCGGGCAGTGCCCCGGTGACCGTCAGCTCCGCGGTGCCGGTGAGCACCTCGGCCACCTGGGCCGCGAGTTCGCCGCGGGCGGGGGCGAGGGCGCGCTCGGCACGCCGGGCGAGCGCCGCGGAGGCGGCCGGTACGGCCACGCCGGCCGTGAGCAGGCCCACCGCCAGGGCCGCTCCGGCCCCGGGCAGCAGCCACGCGGTGAACCCGGCCGTCGCGGTTCCGGTGAGCGCGGCGGCACCGGCCGGGAGCAGCCAGCGCAGGAAGTAGTCCTGGAGGCCGTCCACGTCGGCGACCAGGCGGGAGAGCAGGTCGCCACGCCGGGCGTCGCGCAGCGCGGCGGGGGCGAGCCGCTCCAGCCGGCCGTACACCGCGACCCTGAGGTCGGCGAGGGCGCGGAAGACGGCGTCGTGCGAGACCAGGCGCTCGGCGTAGCGGAAGACCGCCCGGCCGATGCCGAAGGCCCGGGTCGCGGTGACCGCGACCATCAGGTACAGCACCGGCGGTTGCTGGGAGGCCCGGGATATCAGCCAGGCCGAGGTCGCCATCAGGCCGACGGCGCTCAGCAGGGCGAGGGCGCCGAGCAGCAGCGCGAGCGCGAACCGCGGCCGCAGGGGCGAGGCGGTCCGGCGCACCCGGGTCAGCGGGGCGGCGGAGGGGACGGACGCGGCGGGGGCGACGGCGAGGCCTGCGCCGAGGGGTTCGGGCGCGGGTGCCGCGGCCCGGACGGGGCGCTCCGCGACGGCCGGTACTGCACGCTGCGGGGGGCCGTCGAACCGTAGCGTGCGGTCCGCCACGGCGAGCAGCGCGGGGCGGTGGACGACGAGGAGCACCGTGCGGCCGGCCGCGAGCCGCCGGACGGCGTCGACGACGGCCGCCTCGGTCTCGCCGTCCAGGGCCGCGGTGGGCTCGTCGAGCAGCAGCAGCGGGCGGTCGGCGAGGAACGCCCGGGCCAGGGCGACGCGTTGGCGCTGCCCGGCGGAGAGCCCGGCCCCGCCCTCGCCGACGGCCGTCGCCGGGTCGAGGTCGGGGGCGCCGGCGTCCAGGAGCGCGGCGCGGACTTCGGCCGGGCACGCGTCCGGCCGGGCCAGCCGTACGTTGTCGGCGATGGTGCCGGCGAACAGGTGCGGCCGCTGGGGGACCCAGGCGATCTGCCGGTGCCAGCCGGCCGGGTCGTGGGCGGCGAGGTCGGTGCCGTCGGCCAGCACCCGTCCCGCGGTCGGCTCGGTGAAGCCCAGCAGCACGGAGAGCAGGGTGCTCTTGCCGATCCCGCTGGGGCCGGTGAGGGCGATCGTCTCGCCGGGGGAGACCCGCAGGGAGACCGGGCCGAGGCGGCCCTCGACCGCGACCCCGTCCAGTTCGAGGACGGCGGTCCGCAGGTCGGGGGCCGGGGTCGTGCCGCGGCGGGGCGGCGCGGTCTCCAGAACGGCGAAGACCTCGTCGGCGGCGGAGAGCCCCTCGGCGGCCGCGTGGTAGTGCGCTCCCACCTGGCGCAGCGGGAGGTACGCCTCGGGTGCCAGGACGAGGATGACCAGCCCGGTGTAGAGGTCGAGTTCGCCGTGGACCAGCCGCATGCCGACGCCGACGGCGACCAGGGCGACGGAGATGGTGGAGAGCAGTTCCAGGGCGAAGGAGGAGAGGAAGGTGATGCGCAGCGTCCGCATCGTGGCGCGCCGGTGGTCGGCGGTGATGGCGCGGATGGACTCGGCCTGGGCCTTGGCCCGGCCGAAGACCTTGAGGGTGGGCAGGCCCGCGACGACGTCGAGGAAGTGGCCGGACAGCCGGGCGAGCAGCTGCCACTGACGGTCCATGCGGGCCTGGGTGGCCCAGCCGATGAGGACCATGAAGACCGGGATGAGGGGGAGGGTCAGGGCGATGGTGAGCGCCGAGATCCAGTCCTCGGTGACGATGCGGGCGAGGACCGCGGCGGGCACCACGACGGCCAGGCCCAGTTGGGGCAGGTAGCGGGCGAAGTAGCCGTCGAGGGCGTCGACGCCCCGGGTGGCGAGCGTGGTGAGCTCGCCGGTCCGCCGCTCGGTGAGCCCCGCCGGGCCCAGGGCGGTGACGTGCTCCAGCAGGCGTGTGCGCAGCTGGGACTTGACTGCGGCGGAGGCGCGGTGCGCGCACAGCTCGGTGAGCCAGGAGACGGCCGCCCGGCCGGCCGCGACGCCGGCGAGCAGCAGCAGCGGGGTGCGCAGCGCCCCGGCGTCGAGACCGTCCTCGAAGCCCCCGACGACGATCTCCGCGACGATCATCGCCTGCGCGATGACCAGGCCCGCGCCGGCCAGCCCGAGCAGGACGGAGACGGCGAGGAACACACGGGTCGCGCGGGCGTACCTCAGCAGCCGGGGGTCGACGGGTTTCACGTGAAACAGCTCCTCAGTGCGCTTCGGCGATGTGCTGGGTGCCGATCCGCTTGCGGAACACCCAGTACGTCCAGGCCTGGTAGAGCACGACCAGCGGGGCCGCGATCGCGGCGCACCAGGTCATGATCTTCAGCGTGTACGGGGTCGAGGAGGCGTTCTCCACCGTCAGGCTCCACGCCGGGTCGAGCGTGGAGGGCATGACGTCCGGGAAGAGCACCAGGAAGAGCATCGCCACCGCGGCGACGACGGTGACCCCGGAGAAGGCGAAGGCCCAGCCCTCGCGGCCCCGCAGGTTGGCTCCCACCGCGGCGAGCAGCGCGAGGACGGCGACCGCCGCGGCCGCCAGGCTCCAGGCGTCGCCGCCGTGCCCCTGCGTCCAGGCCAGGAAGGCGAGTGCGAGCACCGCGGTGAGCGCTCCGGCCCGGGTGGCGAAGCGGCGGGCGCGGGCGCGGATGTCGCCGAGGGTCTTCAGTGCCGCGAAGACCGCGCCGTGGAAGGTGAAGAGGCTGAGCGTCACGAGCCCGCCGAGCAGGGCGTAGGGGCCGAACAGCTCCCGGACCCCGCCGGTGTACTCGCCGGAGGCGTCGATCTCCACCCCGTGCACGATGTTGGCGAACGCCACGCCCCAGAGGAACGCGGGGAGCAGGGAGGTCCAGAAGATGGCCTGCTCCCAGGCCGTCTGCCAGCGTTCGGACGGGCGCTTGGCGCGGTACTCGAAGGCGACGACCCGGATGATCAGGCAGAGCAGGATCACCAGCAGCGGCAGGTAGAAGCCGGAGAAGAGGGTGGCGTACCACTCGGGGAAGGCAGCGAAGGTGGCGCCGCCGGCGGTGATCAGCCAGACCTCGTTGCCGTCCCAGACCGGGCCGATGGTGTTGATCAGCACCCGCCGCTCGGGCCGGTCGCGGGCGAGCAGCCGGGTGAGGACGCCGATGCCGAAGTCGAAGCCCTCGAGGAAGAAGTAGCCGGTCCACAGGACCGCGATGAGGACGAACCAGACGTCGTGGAGGTGCATGCCGTCTCTCCCTAGTACGAGAAGGCCATCGGGCGGTCGGCGTCGGCGTCGCCGCCGATCTTCGTGGGGGGGTTCAGGTCCGCCTCGGTGAGCTCGGGTGGCCCGGCCTTGGCGTACTTGACCAGCAGCTTCACCTCGACGACGGCGAGGACGGCGTAGAGCGTGGTGAGGACGATCAGCGAGGTCAGCATCTCGGCGGTGGAGACACCGGGGGAGACCGCGTCCTCGGTGCGCAGCAGCCCGTACACCACCCACGGCTGGCGGCCGTTCTCGGTGAAGATCCAGCCCCAGGAGTTGGCGATCAGCGGGAAGCCCATGGTGAGCAGCCCGATCCGCCAGTACCAGCGGGACAGCGCCGGGGAGAGGGCGGCGTTCCTGGTGAGCATCAGGTGCGGCGGCTCGTCGTCGGCGGTGCGCCGGTCCTCGGCGAGCCAGAACCTGCGGCGGGTGAGCCACAGTCCCGCCAGGCCGACCGCGAAGGAGGTCATGCCGAAGCCGATCATCCAGCGGAAGCCCCAGTAGGCGACCGGGATGTTGGGCCGGTAGTCGCCGGGGCCGTACTTCTCCTGTTCGGCCTTGTTGACGTCGTTGATGCCGGGGACGTACGAGTCGAAGTCGTCGTGGGCGAGGAAGGACAGCAGGCCGGGGACCTCGACGGCCACGGTGTTGTGGCCCTCCTCGACGTCGCCGTAGGCGAAGATCGAGAAGGGGGCCGGGGACTCGCCGTCCCACAGGGCCTCGGCGGCGGCCATCTTCATGGGCTGCTGCTCGTACATGACCTTGCCCAGCCGGTCGCCGCTGATCGCGGTGAGCAGGCCGGCGACGACGGCGGTGACCAGGGCGAGGCGCAGCGAGGTCCGCATGACGGCGACGTGCTTGCGGCGGGCCAGGTGGTAGGCCGATATGCCGATCATGAACGCGGCGCCGGTCAGGAAGGCCGCGGCGAGCGTGTGGAAGACCACGACGAGGGTGGTGTTCTGGCTGAGCACCGCCCAGAAGTCGGTGAGCTCCGCGCGGCCGGTGACCTTGTTGTAGCGGTAGCCGACCGGGTGCTGCATCCAGGAGTTCGCGGCGAGGATGAAGTACGCGGACAGGATCGTGCCCAGCGAGACCAGCCAGATGCAGGCCAGGTGGAGCTTCTGCGGGAGCTTGTCCCAGCCGAAGATCCACAGGCCGATGAAGGTGGACTCGAAGAAGAAGGCGATCAGCGACTCGAAGGCGAGCGGGGCGCCGAACACGTCGCCGACGAAGCGCGAGTAGTCCGACCAGTTCATGCCGAACTGGAACTCCTGGACCAGGCCGGTGGCCACGCCCATGGCGATGTTGATCAGGAAGAGCTTGCCCCAGAACTTGGTCGCCCGGAGGTACTTCTCCTTGCCCGTGCGCACCCAGGCCGTCTGGAGGCCCGCGGTCAGCGCGGCGAGGGAGATCGTGAGGGGGACGAAGAGGTAGTGGTAGACGGTCGTGATGCCGAATTGCCATCGCGCGACGGCCACGGAGTCCAGTGCCAGGTCCACGTCACGCCTCCTTACATCGAGCTTGTGAAAGTGAACGCATTCACAAGCTCAGTATGCCGCACACGTTTTCGCCCCCTCACACCGGGGGGTGGGAGGGGGCGAAAAGGGGCGTCCTACGACACCCGGCGGCACCCGGAACACTGCGCCGGGACGGTCACAGCTCCTTCCGGAAGGCCTCCGCGGTACGGAGCAGGACGTCGTTGGCGGGCTCCTCGCCGACCGTGATCCGCACGCCCTCCCCCGCGAACGGACGGACGGTGACGCCGGCCCGCTCGCAGGCCGCGGCGAAGTCGGTCGTGCGCTCCCCCAGCCGCAGCCACACGAAGTTGGCGTGCGTCTCCGGCACCGTCCAGCCCTGCGCGGTCAGCCCGTCGAACACCCGGGTCCGCTCGGTGACCAGCGCCTCCACCCGCTCCAGCAGCGCCGCCTCCGCGCGCAGCGAGGCCACCGCCGCGTCCTGGGCGAGCTGGCTCACGCCGAAGGGGACGGCCGTCTTGCGCAGCGCCGCGGCGACCGGCTCGTGCGCGATCCCGAACCCCACGCGCAGTCCGGCGAGCCCGTACGCCTTGGAGAAGGTGCGCAGCACCGCCACGTTGGGGCGGTCGCGGTAGACCTCGACGCCGTCCGGGACCTCGGGGTCGCGGATGAACTCCTTGTACGCCTCGTCCAGCACGACCAGCACGTCCTGCGGGACCCGGTCCAGGAAGCGCTCCAGCGCGGCCCGGCGCACCACCGTGCCGGTGGGGTTGTTGGGGTTGCAGACGAAGACCAGCCGCGTCCGGTCGGTGATCGCCTCGGCCATCGCGTCCAGGTCGTGGACGTCGTCCGCGTCCAGCGGCACCCGCACCGAGGCCGCCCCGCTGATCTGCGTGATGATCGGATAGGCCTCGAAGGACCGCCAGGCGTAGACGACCTCGTCGCCCGGTCCCGCGGTCGACTGCAGCAACTGCTGCGCGACACCGACCGAGCCGGTGCCCGTCGCGATGTGCTCCACCGGCACGCCGAAGCGGTGCGCCAGCTCGGCGTGGAGGGCCGTGCACGCCATGTCCGGGTAGCGGTTGAAGTTCTCCGCGGCGGCGGTGGCCGCCTCCAGGACACCCGGCAGCGGCGCGTAGGGGTTCTCGTTGGAGGACAGCTTGTAAGCCGTCACTCCCTCTTCCACGGCCGGGGGTCTGCCCGGCTTGTACGTGGGGATGCCGTCCAGTTCGCGGCGCAGTTTGGGGCTCATGCCCCACACCATACGAGCGCCCGCCCGGCCGGGGGAGGCCTTGCGGCACACGGGCGTGAGGCAGGGGCTCACGGCGAACGGAGCAGGTGGTGCCGCACCCTGCGCGCCGGTGGCGCACGCGGTGGCGCGCATCCCTCGTAGGGGTGAGTTGATGGCCGCGCGCAGCGCGGGGCACGGACCCGGCCCCGCTCCGCGACGGAGCCGTAACCCGCGGTAGACACCCACCGTCACCTGCGCTTTCCCTGCCGCACCCGGGACCGCGGGCGGGGAAACGTATCTGTCAACGCCCTGTCCGGCACCCCGCGAACGGACCACCCGACCCCTACTATCACCACGCCATGACAGCAGCAGGGAAGCACCAGGCGAGCCGGCCCGTCGGACGCCGGCTGGAGCGGGCCGGCATCAGGGACGTGGCCGCCGCGGCCGGGGTATCGATCACCACCGTCTCCGACGCGCTCAACGGCAAGGGCCGACTGCCCGACGCCACCCGCCGTCACGTCCGTGAGGTCGCCGACCGGCTGGGGTACCGCCCCTCCGCCGCCGCCCGCACGCTGCGCACCGGGCGCTCGGGGCTGATCGGCCTGACCGTCACGACGTACGGGGAAGAGCCCTTCACCTTCACGGAGTTCGCCTACTTCGCCGAGATGGCCCGGGCCGCCACCTCCGCCGCGCTCGCCCGCGGCTACGCCCTGGTCATCCTGCCGGCCTCCTCCCGGCACGACGTGTGGAGCAACGTCGCACTGGACGGCACGGTCGTGATCGACCCCTCCGACCACGACCCGATGGTCACCGAACTGGTGCGGCAGGGCATCCCCGTGGTCAGCGACGGCCGCCCGACCGGCAGCCTGCCCGTCCAGGCCTGGGTCGACAACGACCACGAGGCCGCCGTGCTCGGCATCCTGGAACACCTCGCCGAGGCCGGCGCCCGCAGGATCGGCCTGCTCACCGGCACCAGCACCGACACCTACACCCGGCTGTCCACCACCGCCTACCTCGACTGGTGCGAGCGGATCGGCCAGGAACCCGTCGTCGAGGCCTACCCCGCCCACGACCCGTGCGCGGGCGCCGTCGCCGCGGACCGCCTGCTCGCCCGGCCCGACCGCCCCGACGCGGTCTACGGCCTCTTCGACCCCAACGGCACCGACCTGCTCGCCGCCGCCCGCCGCTACGGGCTGCGCGTACCCGACGACCTCCTGCTGGTCTGCTGCAGCGAGAGCACGGTCTACGCGACGACCGAGCCCCCGATCACCACGCTCTCCCTCAAACCGGGCCGGATCGGCACCGCCGTCGTCCAGCTGCTCATCGACGCCATCGAGGGGGTGGACGCGGGACGCCCCGTGCAGCAGGTCATGCCGACCGACCTGATCGTCCGCACCTCCTCGCAGCGACGCTCGCCGCGCACCACCGTCAGCCCGCCCCGCGGGCCCGCGGGAGAATAGGAACGGACGCTTCCGGGGCGAGAACGGCCCGCCCCGGGGGGATTTGTCCGCACCGGATGAAATCGCTATCAGCAGGTGTGTCACGCCACGACATCGTCATTCCTATGATGGGCGGATGGTGGCGCGACGGTGGAGGGGTCGATGACTCAGGGGGCAGGTCAGGGACCCATGCCCGGTACCTCGTACGGCTGGTCTCAGGACCCCGCGGAGGCAGTGGCGCACGGTGCGCCCATGACGCCGTCGGCGCACCCCGCCGATGCCGTCGGGGCCCCACCGGGACATCCGGCCGGGCACGAACCGACCATGATCGACGAGCAGATGATGCCGCCGGAGTACACGCCCACGCAGCGCGACCTCCCGGTGGTCACGGTGGCCGACACGCAGGCGCTGGGCCCGCTCTACGTGGTCGGCGACGTCCACGGCTACCTGGACCGGCTGTGCGAGGCCCTGTACGCGACCGGGCTGATCGACTCCGAGGGCCACTGGGCGGCCGGCAACGCCCGCCTGTGGTTCCTCGGCGACTTCACCGACCGCGGCCCCGACGGCATCGGCGTGATCGAGCTGGTCATGCAGCTGTCCGCGGAGGCCGCCGCGGCCGGCGGCTACGCCAGGGCCCTCATGGGCAACCACGAGCTGCTGCTGCTCGGCGCCCACCGCTTCGGCGACACCCCCGTGAACTCCGTCGCGGGCACCGCCTCCTTCCTGGCCGCCTGGCGCCTCAACGGCGGCCAGACCACCGACATGGAGCGGCTGCAGGACCACCACGTCGCCTGGATGTCCCGGCTGGACGCCGCCGCCCTCACCGACGGCCACCTGCTGCTGCACTCCGACACGACCGCGTACCTGGAGTACGGCACCACCATCGACGCGATGAACGACGCCGTCACCGGCATCCTGCAGCGCGGCGACGCCGACGAGTGCTGGGAGCTGTTCCGCAAGTTCACCCGGCGCTTCGCCTTCCGCGGCGACGCAGGGCCGCAGGCCGCCCGCGAACTGCTGGACACCTACGGCGGCCACCGCGTCGTCCACGGCCACAGCCCCATCCCGTACCTGCTCGGCGAACCGGGGGCCGAGCCCGGCACCGAACAGCCGGACCGCTCCGCGGTCGTCGAGGGACCGCACGTGTACGCGGAGGACCTGGCGGTGGCCATGGACGGCGGGGTGACCATGGACGGCAAACTCCTGGTCGCACAGCTGCCGTTGTAGACCCCGAAACCCCCATTTTCCGGAAACACTCTGTCACCGCGTCACCTCCGCGCTCTACCATCGGGATATCCGTAGGCAGCTTCTCCTCCGCTTCCGCCCAGCCGGACCGGACCTTCGTCCTTCGTGAACCCCGGGAGGAACCGGAGACGGAGCATCGGGGGATGCACATGAACAGCGCTCCACACCTGCTGACCGAGGACCGCCCGGAGTTCGAGCGAGCCCTCGACACGGCTCTGCACTCGGAGGGAACGCGGGCCGCCCTCGCCGGCACGCGGAACCGCCTGAACGCCGAGCAGTTGCGCACCATGGCGCTCAACGCGGCCGAGTCCATCTCGGGCTGCGCCGCGCCCGAGTACGAGCAGTTCGTCAAGGTCCGCGAGGCCTTCGCGGAACAACGCCGCGAGGCACGCACCGCGGCCGTGCCGGGCCTCGGCTACGCCGCCGCGGCGGCCCCGGTCGCCGCGGACGGATCCGGCGCCGGGCTGTTCGCCGTCGTCGCCGTGCTCACACCGATCCTGGCGGGCACGGCCGCCGTCATCTTCCTCGTGCTCGGGTACGCCCTGCGCTTCGGGCACCCCGAGCCGGCGATCGCCTCGCCGCTGCGGCAGGCCGGCTGGCTCTTCGCGGCCGTCGCCGTCTGCGGCATCGTCATCGGGATGGTCGGGCTGCTGCTCACCGCGCTGCGCAACGGCTCGACCGCCCTCCACGACCCTCCGGGCGACGAGCCCCGCGACGTCGCGCTCGCCCGCGAGGTGTGGCGCCGGGCGCTGGTGGAGCGGGGGCTGCAGCCCTTCCTCGACGACGCCCTCGCCAAGGCGGCCGACGCGGCCCCCACCGCCCCCACCGCGACCACCGGCGGCGCCAACCCCCGGATGCCGCGGCTCGGTTACTCCCGCCCGGACTTCTCCAGCCCCGGCCACGAGTCCTCCCCCGAACCCGGCGACCGCTTCACCAGCCCCGACTTCACCAGCCCCGACTTCTCCAGCCCCGACTTCGGCGGCCCGGACCACGGCCCGGACTGACCCGCCGCGCCGAGGCGCTGTCGTACCCCGGTGCCACAGTACGGACCATGGACATCGACCGGTTCTGGTCCCTGATCGAATCCGCCCGCTCCACCGCGGCGACAGGCGGCGAGCCCGTCGACGAGGTGCTGGCCGGCCTGCTCACCGAGTTCCCGGCCCGGGAGGTCCTCGGCTACGCGGAACGCTTCGACGCAGTGCACGACGCCCTGTACCGCTGGGACGTCTGGGCCGCCGCCTACCTGGTGGGCGGCGGTTGCTCCGACGACTCCTTCATCGACTTCCGCGCCGGGGTCATCGCCCAGGGCCGTGAGTGGTACGACCGCGTCGCCGCCCAGCCGGACAGCCTGGCCGGTCACCCCACCGTGGTCGCGGCCGCCCGGAACGGGGACGACCACGCCCTCTTCGACGAGGACATGAACTACGTGGCCGCCCAGGCGTTCGAGCGGCTCACGGGCGACCGGGACTCCTTCTGGACCGCCTGGGCCGCCCACCGCCCCGCCGGTACGGGCACGCCCTCCGAGCCCGACATGGGCGAGGACTTCGACTTCGACGACGCCGCCGAGATGCACCGCCGCCTGCCCCGCCTGGCACGCCTGTTCCTGGGCCCGGACACCGCCCATGGGTGACCGGCGTACCGGTGGCTCCGGCGGCCCGTGATGGGCGGGCCGCCGGAACACCCCGGCTCAGTCCGCCAGCGGCAGGTACACCCGGTTGCCGGAGGCCGCGAACTCGCGGGACTTCTCCGCCATGCCCGCCTCGATCTCCTCCGCGGTGCCGCCGTGTTGGCGGCGGATGTCCTGGGAGATCTTCATCGAACAGAACTTCGGCCCGCACATGGAGCAGAAGTGCGCGGTCTTGGCCGGTTCCGCCGGGAGCGTCTCGTCGTGGAAGGCCCGTGCGGTGTCCGGGTCGAGGGCCAGGTTGAACTGGTCCTCCCAGCGGAACTCGAAGCGGGCGTCGGAGAGCGCGTCGTCCCAGTCCTGGGCGCCGGGGTGGCCCTTGGCCAGGTCGGCGGCGTGGGCGGCGATCTTGTAGGTGATGACGCCGGTCTTGACGTCGTCGCGGTCGGGCAGGCCCAGGTGCTCCTTGGGGGTGACGTAGCAGAGCATGGCCGTGCCCCACCAGGCGATCATCGCGGCGCCGATGCCGGAGGTGATGTGGTCGTACGCGGGCGCGATGTCGGTGGTGAGCGGGCCGAGGGTGTAGAACGGCGCCTCCTCGCAGATCTCCTGCTGGAGGTCGATGTTCTCCTTGATCTTGTGCATGGGGACGTGCCCCGGCCCCTCGATCATGGTCTGCACGCCGTGCCGCTTGGCCACGGAGTTGAGTTCGCCGAGCGTGCGCAACTCGGCGAACTGGGCCTCGTCGTTGGCGTCCGCGATGGACCCGGGGCGCAGGCCGTCGCCCAGGGAGTAGGTGACGTCGTAGGCGGCGAGGATCTCGCAGAGCTCCTCGAAGTTCTCGTAGAGGAAACTCTCCTTGTGGTGGGCCAGGCACCAGGCCGCCATGATCGACCCGCCGCGGGAGACGATGCCCGTCTTGCGGCGGGCGGTCAGCGGGACGTAGCGCAGCAGCACGCCGGCGTGGACCGTCATGTAGTCGACGCCCTGCTCGGCCTGCTCGATGACGGTGTCCTTGTAGATCTCCCAGGTCAGCTCCTCGGCCTTGCCGTCCACCTTCTCCAGGGCCTGGTAGAGGGGGACGGTCCCGATCGGCACGGGGGAGTTGCGCAGCACCCATTCGCGCGTGGTGTGGATGTTGCGGCCGGTGGACAGGTCCATGACCGTGTCGGCGCCCCAGCGGGTGGCCCAGGTCATCTTGTCGACCTCCTCCTCGATGGAGGAGGTGACGGCCGAGTTGCCGATGTTGGCGTTGACCTTCACCAGGAACCGCTTGCCGATGACCATCGGCTCGATCTCCGGGTGGTTGACGTTCGCCGGCAGGACGGCGCGTCCCGCCGCGATCTCCTCGCGGACGACCTCGGGGGAGACGCCCTCGCGGAGGGCGACGTACTCCATCTCCGGGGTGATCTCGCCCCGCCGCGCGTACGCGAGCTGGGTGACCGGTTCTCCGGGACGGCCGCGCCGGGGCAGGCGGGGGCGGCCGGGGAAGACGGCGTCCAGGTTGCGCAGGCCGCCGCGCGGTGAGGTGTGCTTGAGGCCGTCGTCCTCGGGGCGGACGGGGCGGCCGGGGTACTCCTCGGTGTCGCCGCGGGCGACGATCCAGTTCTCCCGCAGCGGCGGGAGGCCGCGGCGGACGTCGGTGGTCACGTTCGGGTCGGTGTACGGGCCGGACGTGTCGTACAGCGTCACGTCCCGGCCGTTGGTCAGGTGCACCCGGCGGACGGGGACCGCGATGTCCGGGCGGGACCCGGTCACGTAGCCCTTGTGCCAGCCGATTTCGCGCGCGCGTGCATCCTGCATGGTCATGAGACCCACTCCCTACGCCGGCATTACCCGGTAACAGGTTCAGCGGTCGGCGCAGCTGCGGCCCTTCGGCCGGTCAGCGCCCTCTCAGCCCGGTGCTCCGAGCTCCCGCGTTTGCAAAGGTGCCTCAACGCTAGCGGGTCCTCGCTGACGCACACCAGAGGGTGTTGCGATGATCGGGTCGTGGACTCCCAACAGCCGCACGCACACGCCCACGGTCACGGCCACGCCCACGGCCCGGTACCGCCGGTCTCCCGGCACCTGCGCAAGATCATCGCCGCGGTGCTGATCCCGTTCGTCGCCGCCGTCGTGGCCGGTCTGGTCGTCCTGTGGCCGGGCGGTGTGCCGGAGCACGCGCGCACCGGTGTCGGCTTCGACCAGCAGACGCAGTCCGGGCGGGTGGTGAAGGTCGAGGACGTCAAGTGCGCCGACGTCAACGCGGAACCGGGCGCCGGCGCCGAGCCCTCCCCCGGGCCGGCGCAGGCGCCGTCCGGTCCGGCGATCTGCGAACGCGCGACCATCGAGGTCACCTCGGGCAAGGACGCGGGCCGTACCTTCACCGAGATCGTGCAGCCGACCCAGACGCGGCACTACACCGAGGGCCAGAAGGTGCTGCTGGCGTACGCGCCGCAGGCGCCGCGCGAACTGCAGTACTCGGTGACCGACGTCGACCGGGCCTTCCCGTTGTGGCTGCTTGCCGGGATCTTCGCCCTGGTGGTGGTCGTGGTCGGCCGGCTGCGCGGGGTACTGGCGCTGGTGGCGCTGGTCATCAGCTTCGCGGTGCTGACGCAGTTCATCCTCCCGGCGATCCTGCACGGCAGCAATCCGCTGCTGGTGGCGGTGATCGGCGGCAGCGCCATCATGCTGATCGCGCTCTACATGTGCCACGGCCTCAACGCCCGCACCTCGGTGGCGGTCCTGGGCACGCTCTGCTCGCTGCTGCTGATCGGCGTCCTGGGTTCGGTGTTCATCGACTGGGCGCTGCTCAGCGGCAACACCTCCGACGAGACGGGGCTGATCCACTCCCTGTACCCGGACATCGAGATCCGCGGCCTGCTGCTGGCCGGCATCATCATCGGTTCGCTGGGCGTCCTGGACGACGTGACGGTCACCCAGACCTCGGCGGTGTGGGAGCTGCGCGAGGCCGACCCGGCGGCGAGCCGGCGGCGGCTGTACTCGGCGGCGATGCGGATCGGGCGGGACCACATCGCCTCGGTCGTCAACACCCTGGTGCTGGCCTACGCGGGCGCGGCGCTGCCGTTGCTGCTGCTCTTCTCCATCGCGGAGCGCGGGGTGCTGGCGGTGGCGGGCAGCGAGCTGGTCGCCGAGGAGATCGTGCGGACCCTGGTGGGCAGCATCGGCCTGGTGGTGGCGGTGCCGCTGACGACCGCGCTGGCCGTCCTGGTGGTGTCGGCGGACCGCGGCAGCGGCGACACTGTTCCCGTGGGCTCCGGTCGCGGGCACCGGCGCCGCGCCAAGTGATGGCAGGGGGGCGGGGGACGTGGTGGGACTGCAGGGCCGGGTGACCGGAACGGTCGGGCCGGGGCTGGTCGGTGAGGTGATCGTGCCCGTCCGGGGTGGTGCGGAGGCGTTCCTGGCCTACCCGGCGACGGAGGGGGAGCGCATCGAGAAGGGCACGGTCGTGGTGGTCGTGGAACACCTGCCGCCGCGCACCGTGTACGTGGCGCCCGCGTACGGCTGAGCGGAGCGCTCCGCTCCACGTCAAGAAAGCGACAAGGATCCGCCAGGACCTACCGTGCCGTCAACCACAGGCGCACACTCCCGTACGCGGCCCCGACCGGGGCCATCCGTAAGGGGGCGTATGCCGATGCTGATCGGCGTTGCGGCGGGCGGGGCGCTCGTCGCGATCATCATTCTGGTCGGCCTGTTCCGGCTCATGTGGCGGGTCGCCGAGCCCAACGAGGCACTGGTGATCTCCGGTTCCAAGCACCGTACGGACGGGGTGGGGGAGGGGATGGGGTTCCGCATCGTCACGGGACGCGGGACCCTGGTCCTGCCCGGCGTCCAGGCGGTGCGCAGGCTCTCGCTCGACCTCAACGAGGCCGAGCTGAACGTGGACTGCGTCACCCAGCAGGGCATCCCGCTGAAGGTGCACGGCGTGGTCATCTTCAAGGTCGGCGACGACATGGTGTCGATCGCCAACGCCGCGCGGCGTTTCCTGGACCAGCAGAAGTTCATGCCCGAGCGGGTGCACAACGTCTTCGCGGGTCATCTGCGGTCCATCGTGGGCGGGCTGACGGTGGAGCAGATGATCCGGGACCGGGAGCGGCTCACCGCCGAGACCCGGGCCGCGTCGGGCTCGGAGATGGAGAAGCTCGGCCTGATCATCGACTCGCTGCAGATCCACGAGATCGTCGACCCGACCGGCTACATCAACAACCTGGCCGCGCCGCACGCCGCGGCCGTCCAGCGCGACGCCCGCATCGCGCAGGCGGAGGCGGACC
This sequence comes from Streptomyces sp. NPDC008238, assembly GCF_042956445.1. NCBI lineage: Bacteria > Bacillati > Actinomycetota > Actinomycetes > Kitasatosporales > Streptomycetaceae > Streptomyces > Streptomyces sp. NPDC008238. Next base: position 200,857 of record NZ_JBIBGK010000003.1, read on the forward strand.
GGCTGGCGACCGAGGCCGAGCAGCAGGCCGCCGCCCGCATGGCCGAGGCGACCCGGGACAGCCAGATCCTGCAAGCCGGTTACATGGCCGAGCGGGACAAGGCCACCGCGTCCTCCCGGCAGGCGGGCCCGCTCGCGGAGGCGGCGGCCCGGCAGGAGGTCGTCGTGCAGGAGACCCGGGTCGCGGAGCTGGAGGCGCAGCGGCGCGAGCAGCAGTTGCAGGCGGACGTCCGCAAGCCGGCGGACGCCTCCGCGTACGAGAAGCGGACGCTGGCCGAGGCCGAGCGCGACGCCCGCATCTCGGCGGCCGAGGCGAAGGCCCGCGAGACCGAACTGGCCGCCGCCGCCGAGGCGAACCGGGTCAAGACGGCCGCTGCCGCGCAGGCGGAGCAGACGCGGGTCAGCGGTGAGGCGACCGCCGCGGCCACCCGGGCCACGGGTGAGGCGGAGGCCGCCGCGACGCAGGCGCGGGGTCTGGCGGAGGCCGAGTCCGCGAAGGCCAGGGGCCTGGCGGAGGCCGAGGCGATCAAGGCGCGGGCCGCGGCCCTGGCGGAGAACCAGGAGGCGGTCGTCGCCCAGCAGCTGGCCGAGAACTGGCCGGAGATCGTCCGGGCGGGCGCCGAGGCCTTCGGCAACGTCGACCACATGGTGCTGCTCAACGGCGCCGACGGGATGTCGGAGATGTTCGCCAAGGCGCTCACCATGGGCGGGACGGGCCTGGGCCTGGCCCGTCAGCTGCTCGCCCAGATGAACGGCGCGACCGGCGCCGGCGGCGACGCCCCATCGAACGGTACGGCGCCGCGGGGCCCCGAGCGCGTCCGGCTCCAGGACTGAGCGGCGCGCCTCCCGTGGGGCCCGGCCACCGGGCCCCATGGGGTCACCACTTGTCGCGGGAGTCGGACGAGGACGAGGTGAACTTCTTGACCACGTACACCAGGCCGCCGACCAGCGCCACGAACACCAGCACCTTGAACAGCAGCCAGAACAGGAACCCGATCGCGCTGGCGATCATGCCGCCGAAGACCACGATCGCGATCACCGGCACCGCGACCCACTTGACCCACCAGGGCAGGCCCTCGAAGAGCTTCACCGTTTCCTCCTCCTTGTCGTCCTTCCGCTCCCAGGCTAGGGCCGCGACGGCCCCGTGCGGAGGCCCCGCGGTCCCCATCCGTCCCTGACCCTTCCCCTACGGGAAACCGGGGGCGGCGGCGCTCAGGCCTCGGGGGGCGAGAAGACCACCAGCACCTTCAGGTCCTCGGTGACGTGGTGGAAGCGGTGCGGCGCCCCGGCCGGGACGTAGACCACGCTGCCGCGCGCGACGTGGGTCGTCTCCTCCCCCACGGTGATCAGCGCCCGGCCGCTCACGACCAGGTAGATCTCGTCCTGGGCGTGCGGTTTCTGCGGGTCGAGCTCGCCGGCCCGGAGGGCGTAGAGCCCGGCGGACATGTTCCGCTCGCGCAGGAAGCTGAGGTACGCGCCCTCGTTGGCGGCCCGCTCGGCCTCCAGGTCGTCCAGCCGGAACACCTTCACTTGGCCGCTCCCTCTCACCACTGTGCCTGCGGGATCACTTCTGCGACGATCTCAGCCATGATGAACTTCGTCGTCAAGACGCTCGCGAACGCCGGAGCCCTGCTGGTGGCCATCTGGCTCGTGGGCAACATCACGCTCACCGGTGACGACACCGGCCACAGGGCCCTCACCCTGATCCTCGTCGCCCTGGTCTTCGGCGTGGTGAACTGGCTGGTGAAGCCGCTGGTGAAGCTGCTGTCGCTGCCGCTGCTCGTGTTGACGCTCGGCTTGTTCACGCTGGTCGTCAACGCCCTGATGCTGCTGCTGACCTCCTGGATCTCCGGCAAGCTCGACCTGGACTTCCACGTCGAGGGCTTCTGGGCGGCGTTCCTCGGTGGCCTGGTCATCAGCATCGTCTCGTGGGCCCTGAACATGATCCTCCCCGACGAGGACTGACCCGGGGGCTGCATCATGGAGCCCATGAGCGCTCCGTCCTCCCGCACCACCCCGCTGCGGGTGTGCTTCGTCTGCACCGGCAACATCTGCCGTTCGCCGATGGCCGAGTCCGTCTTCCGCGCCCGTGCCGAGGACGCCGGGCTCGGCGGCCTGGTCGTCGCCGACAGCGCGGGCACCGGCTCCTGGCACGAGGGCGACGGCGCCGACCACCGTACGGTGGCCGTGCTCCGCGCGGCCGGTTACGGGTACGAGCACATCGCGCGCCAGTTCCAGCCCGAGTGGTTCGCCGGGCTCGACCTGGTGATCGCCCTCGACTCGGGCCACCTGCGGGACCTGCGCCGGCTGGCGCCCACCCCGCAGGACGCCGCCAAGGTGCGGCTGCTGCGTTCCTACGACCCCGCCGCGGACGGCGGCGCGGACGGCGGGGGCCTGGACGTCCCCGACCCGTACTACGGGGACCTGAGCGGCTTCGAGGAGTGCCTGGAGATGTGCGAGGCCGCCGCCGACGGCCTCGTGGACGCCGTGCGCGACGCCCTCGGCAGCGAGCCCGCGCCCGCGCCGTGACCGCTCCGGCCCGGCTCGCGGACCGGGTCGCCGCCCTGCTGGGGGAGCCGGTGACCGAGGCCGGCCCGGTGGGCGGCGGTTCCGTCTGCCGCTCCGTCCGGTTGCTGCGCCGCTCGGGCGGCACGGTCTTCGCCAAGACCCTCCCGGACGCGCCGCCGGGCTTCTTCGCCGCCGAGGCCGCGGGGCTGCGGCTGCTGGGCGGCACGGGGACGGTGGCCGTACCGGAGGTGCTGGCCGCCGACGACCGCACGCTCGTGCTGGAGTGGGTCGAGCCGGGTCCTGCCACTCCTGCGGCGGCCGAGCGCCTCGGCCGTGAACTCGCCGCGCTCCACCGGGTCCCCGCCCCGGGGTTCGGGACGGCGTACCCCGCCTTCATCGGGCCGCTCCCCCTGCCGTCGCCGTCGCCGTCGCCCGGCTCCGGGGGACTGGGCGGCCTTCCACGCCGCCGGCCGGCTGCTGCCCTTCCTGCGGCGGGCCGCCGACGGCGGCGCCATGGCGCCGGCGGACGTCCGCGCGGTGGAGCGGGTCTGCGAACTGCTGCCGCGGATCGGCGGCCCAGCCCGGCCGCCCGCGCTGATCCACGGCGATCTGTGGTCCGGCAACGTCCTGTTCGCCGCCGACGGCCGCGCCCGGGTCGTCGACCCGGCGGCGCAGGGCGGGCACCCCGAGGCCGACCTGGCGATGCTGGAGCTGTTCGGCTGTCCGCACCTGGAGCGGGTGCTCGCCGCGTACGAGGAGGTCCGGCCGCTGCCCGGCCGCCGGGAACGCGTGCCCCTGCACCAGTTGCACCCCCTGCTGGTGCACGCCGTCCTGTTCGGCGCGGGCTACGGGGCCGCCGCGGGTCGTGCCGCGCGGGCGGTGCTGGCGTCCGCCTAGCGGACACCCGTGTTCGTTGGCCCGTACACCGGTATCTTCCGCCTGTACGTTCGCGACGACGGGGAGAACGAGGAGAGGGCGATGACGGAGTACGAGAGCAGGCCGGGGGACAGCACCCGCAGCGTGCACGCGGGCCGCCCGCCGGCCCGGCCCCACGAGCCGGCGCTGCCCGGCCCGGTGTTCGCCGCGCACTTCCACCTGCCGGGCGACGTCACCGGCCCGTACACCTACGGCCGTGACGAGAACCCCACCTGGACCCGGCTGGAGGAGGCGATCTCGGCGCTGGAGTCCCCGGACGTCCCCGCCGAGACGCTGGTCTTCTCCTCCGGCATGGGCGCCATCTCCTCCGTGCTGTTCTCCCAGGTGCGCTCCGGCGACACCGTGGTGCTGCCCTCCGACAGCTACCAGGCCACCCGCTCGCTCCAGAGCCGCCTGGAGGACTACGGGATCGCGGTGCGGCTGGCGCCCACCGCGGGCGACGGCCAACTGGAGGCGCTGGAGGGCGCACAGCTGCTGTGGATCGAGACGCCGTCCAACCCGGGCCTGGACGTGTGCGACATCCGCCGGCTCGCCGACGCCGCGCACGCCGCGGGCGCGCTCGTCGCGGTCGACAACACCCTCGCCACCCCGCTCGGCCAGCGCCCGCTGGAGCTGGGCGCGGACTTCTCGGTGGCGAGCGGCACCAAGGCGCTGTCCGGCCACGGCGACCTGCTGCTGGGCTACGTGACCACCCGTCGGCCCGAGCTCGCCGCCGGGGTGCGGCTGTGGCGCAAGACCGTCGGTGCGATCCCCGGCCCCATGGAGGCCTGGCTGGCGCACCGTTCGCTGTCCACGCTCGCGCTGCGGGTGGACCGGCAGGCCGCCAACGCCCTGGAACTGGCCGCCGCGCTGCTCCGGCGTGCCGAGGTGACCGATGTACGTCACCCCGGCCTGGTGGACGACCCGGCGCACTCCGTCGCGACCGCGCAGATGGGCCGGTTCGGCAGTGTGGTGTCCTTCACGCTGCCCGACAAGGAGCACGCCGAGCGCTTCCTGTCGGCGCTGCTGCTGACCACCGAGGCCACCAGTTTCGGCAGCGTGACCAGCACCGCCGAGCGCAGGGCCAGGTGGGGCGGCGACGCCGTTCCCGAGGGCTTCGTCCGCTTCTCGGTCGGCGTCGAGGACGCGGCCGACATCGTGCGGGACGTGACACAGGCGCTGGACGCCGCGGCGCGCTGACCCCGTCCGTTCATTTCGAACAGATATATCTACGTAGAGGGCCCTACGCAGAATGGGTGGTCCGAGCCTCCCCCCTCGTGGCTCGGACCACCCTGGCTTTACGCGCGGAGATCCGCCCGAACAAGGCTAGTTGACTCTGCGTCAGTGTCCAATCACAGTTGCGGTACAGACCTATCGATATATTTATATGTTGCGGTCGTACCGGTGGCTGGGAGGGAGCGGTTCCATGGATCTGGCTCTGCTGCGCACGTTCGTCACCGTGCACCGAGCCGGTTCCTTCACCCGGGCCGCCCAGCTGCTGGGACTGTCGCAGCCCGCCGTCACCAGCCAGATCCGCAGCCTGGAGCGGCAGGTCGGCCGCCCCCTCTTCCTGCGCCTGCCGCGCGGCGTCGCCCCGACCCCCGTCGGCGACGACCTGGCCCACCGGGTGGCCCCGCACCTCGACGCCCTGCTGGAGATAACCGAGGCGGACCTCGACGAGGAGTCCGGCAACCGCACCCTGCACCTCGCCGGGCCGCCCACCTTCACCTCCCTGCGCGCCCTCCCCGCCCTCGCCCCGCTGATCGCCGAGGGCCTGCAGCTGCGCATCGCGCTGGCCGGCGAGGACGAGGCGCTGGCCGGCCTCGCCGCGGGCCACCACGACCTGTCCATCGGCACCGTCCGGCCGCGCGACCGGCTGCTGACCGCCACCGCCCTGTGGGACGAGGAGCAGATTCTCGTGGCCGCCCCCGCCTGGCAGGAGCGGATCGGCGGCCCGCTCGCGGTGCGCACCCACGGGGCACGGGTCCTCGACGACGTCCCCGTGATCTCCTACGACGAGGGCATGCCGCTGATCGACCACTACTGGTCGGCGGTCTTCGACGCCACCCCCGCCATCGTCCCCGCCGTGGTCGTGCCCGACCTGAGGGCCGTCCTGGAGTGCGTGGTCGCCGGGGTCGGCATGGCCGTCCTGCCGCGCTACCTGTGCTGCGAGGCGATCACGGCGGGCGCCGCGCGTGCGCTCCTGGAGCCGCCGGTGCCGCCCCTGCGCACGTACTTCGTCTCGGTGCGCGCCGGGACGCTCGCGCTGCCGCACATCGCGCGGGTGCACGAGCAGCTGATGCGCTCCTCCGCGGCCTGGTGACCGCGCCCGGCGTACGGCGGGTGGCCTCCGTGAGAACGGGACGTTCCGATTCGCCGTCCCGGAGGCGTTTGCCGCCTCCCGCGCCGCGGCAGATCTCTGGCATGCCCCCGGACATCGAAGCACCTGCCACACCCGGTGCGGCGACCGCCCCGGCCACCCGGCCGGTGGTCAAGCGCACCGCCCGTGCCATCCTGCTCGACGGCGACGCCCTGGTGCTCATCAAGCGCACCAAGCCAGGGCTCAACCCGTACTGGATCACCCCCGGCGGCGGCGTCGAGGCCGAGGACGCCACCATCGTCGAGGCGCTCCACAGAGAGCTGGACGAGGAGCTGGGCGCCAAGGTCACCGATGTGGTCCCGGCCTTCGTCGACACCGTCGAGCACATCGGCGAGGACGGCTCGCACGGCGTGAAGGTGCAGCACTTCTTCGTGTGCCGGCTGGCCTCCATGGACCCCTCGCGGCGGCACGGCCCGGAGGTGGACGAACCCTCGGGCACCTACGACGTGGTCCGCGTGCCCTTCAGCCGGGTCGGGCTCGCCTCCGTCGAGATCGTGCCGCTGACCCTGCGGCACTACCTTGACGGCAACATCGAAGGGGTGCTGGGACTGCTCTCGGCCGACCTCGGCTGACCCGCGGGCGGGCGCGCGGGCGGCGTCGGACGTCCTCAGACGCCGCCAGGCCCCCCATGGGCACCCTCGGGCACCCTCAGGCCCCGAACCAGCCAGGGTGGCCACCACCGGGCCGGGCCGGACGCGCGTGCGCGGCGTCGGCCGCGGCCCCGAAGTAGTCGCCGCCCTTGCGCCGCACGTCGTCGGTGCCCCAGGCCCGGCCGCCCTGCAGGGGCACCTTCGCCATCCGCGGGATGTGCTTGGAGCAGTGCACGTACGCCTCGACGACGCTCACCCGCACCCACAGCTGCGGCCTGCGGCCGGGCACCGCGTCCACCGGGAGCGAGGGGTACAGGGCCCGCATCGCGCCGTCCGGGACCAGCCGGGCGCGGCCGTTGACGTGCAGCCCGATCCGGTCGCGGGTGAAGTCGACCATCAGGATGCCCACGTGCGGGTTCTCGCGCAGGTTGCCGACCGAGGCCATCACGCCGTTCCCCCGGTACTCGGGGTAGACCAGCGTCCGCTCGTCCAGGACGGTCAGGAAGCCGGGCGGACCCGCCCTGAAGGTGCTGTCGCACTCCCCCCGGCCGTCCGCCGTGGACAGGAAGAACATCTCCTGCCGCTCGGTGAACTCCCGCATCCGCGGGTTGAGGTGGTCCAGCACCTGCTCGGCGTAGAAGCGGTCCGCGCGGTCGGCCGTGCCCATCTCCTCCTGGACACGGTGCTCGCCCGCACTGCCGGGACGTTCCTGCGGCAACGTTTCTCCTCGTGGGGTGGGGTGGGGACGTGAGGGGACGGACTCAGGGGCCCGCCGCGACCAGTTCCTCGATCAGGTCGTGCCGGATGCGCCGGGACGGCATGCCGCCGCGCACGAGGGTGTCGACGCCGCTGCGGATCATCCCGGGCGGCCCGCTCAGGTACGCGTCGTACTCGGGCCAGGGGCCGTACTGCTGCACGATCTCGGGGAGCGGGCCGTGCAGCCCCCCTTCGCCGCGGCCGTGGGAGACCACGGGCCGCACCGAGAGCCAGGGGTGGCGCTGCGCGAGCCGCAGCAGGGTGTCCAGGTCGTACAGGTCGTGGTCGCTGCGGGCGCCGTAGAAGACGTCCATGGCCCGGCGGCGGCCGTGCTCGGCGACGTCCTCGACCAGCGCCTTGATGGGGGCGATGCCGGTGCCGCCGCCCAGGCAGAGCAGCCCGTTGTCGGTGCTGTGGTCGACGACCATGGAGCCGGCCGGCGGGCCGAGCCGCAGGACGTCGCCCGGCCGGGCGCGGTGCACCAGCGCCCCGCTGACCCAGCCGGCCGGGACGGCCTTGACGTGGAAGACCAGCAGGCCGTCCGAGCGGGGGGCGCAGGCGAAGGAGTAGTGCCGCCAGACCCGGGGCCACCAGGGCGTCTCCAGCGTCGTGTACTGGCCCGCGAGGAAGGGGTAGGGCTGGTCGGGGCGGACGCTGACCACCGCGATGTCGGAGGTGCGCGGTTCGTGGCTGACGATCTCGGCCTGCCACCACGGCGGCGCGTGCTTCTCGTCGGCCGCCGCCGCGTCGATCATGATCTGCGAGATCACCGTGTAGGCGCGCACCCAGGCGGCCTCGACCTGGTCGTTCCAGACGGCCGAGGCGTACCGGGTCAGCGCCCCGATCAGGCATTCCCCCACGGCCGGATAGTGCTCGGGGCGCGTGCCGTATTTGCGGTGGCCGCGGCCCAGGTGGGACAGGTATTCGGTGAGTATCTCGGTGTCGTCTATGTGATCCGCGGCGGTCAGGAGCGCTTTCAGCAAACGGTCGCGCTGCGAGTCCATCGCGGCGGGAAAAAGTTCGCGCAACTCCGGATGCCGTATGAACAAAAGTGCATAGAAATACGACGTCGTCTTGTCAGCGACGGGCGCGACTTCCTCCATCGTGCGCCGGATCAGCTGCGCGTCCGCGCTCTGCGGCGCCGACCGCGGCCGGGCCTCCGCCCTGGGCGGGGACTGCTGGGCCGGCGGCTCGGGATGGTGCCGCGGCCCCGCCGCGTCCTGCGCGGGGCCGGGCCTCGGCAGCGCGGGTCCCGGGTCGGCGGTCCGCCCGGCTCCCGTGCCCACCGGCCTTATCGGCCGTACCGGGCGGCTCGGCGCGGCGGCACCGTCGCCCTCGTGGTGGGGTCTCGGCCCGTCAGGGGGTGTGTGCGGCGTGAACCATCGGGGGGACCCAGCCCCCGCTCCCTTGCCCGGTTCGGCCGCGTTCGTGGTCAGAGCGTCCATGGTCAGCTTCGCCTCGAGCTTCTCCCGGTCGGTGTCCGTACGTCGGCCACACATCCTGCGCGGAAAGCCTGCCAGGGCTTCCCGCCGCCCGGACAAATAGCCGGAAGTACGGGAAACGGCGATACCGATCCCGTTAAGCTCAGCCGAATGTGGAGCCCCGCTGCCGCGGAACCCTGTCGACCCTACCCCGAGTCACCGCTTTCACAGCCGTCACTCAATTCCCTGACGATCATCACCGTTCAATCGTCACGTATTCAGCCCACGACCAGCGCATACGCTTCACGCAAATCGCGCCCGGTGTACGCGTGGCTCGCCAGCCCGCTCACATGGTGGTCCCCGTTGACCGCCACCGACACCGGCACCGCCGCGAAGAGCGCCGTGTCCGACAGCGAGTCCCCGTAGGCCACGCACTCCCGGCGGCTGACGCCGTAGCGGGCGCAGAGCTCGTCCGCCGCCGTCACCTTCGTCTCCGGCACCAGGATCCCCGCCACGTCCAGCCCCGCTGCCGGGCCGAACGGGACCTCAGGGAAGACCGACGCCCGGACCGCGTGCGCCCCCCACCCCAGCAGCCGCCGCACGAAGAAGTCCGGGGAGAGCGACACCACCGCGCAGTGCTCCCCGCGGTCCGCGATGTCCGCCCACACCTCCCGTATCCCGGCCAGCCACGGGGCGCCCTCGAAGGCCGCCGCCACCTGCGCCGGGGTGAGCGCCCGCCACAGGTCGTACGCGCGCTCCGCGTAGCCCGGCGAGTCCAGGACGCCCCGCCCGAGCGCGTGCTCCAGCTCGCGGAACTCCGCCACCAGCCCCAGTTCCCGGGCGAGTTCCATGCTCGCCGAGGAGCCGTGCATCAGCGTCCCGTCCATGTCGAAGATGTGCAGCCGTCCCACGCGGTCCCTCCCTCGTCGCCCGCCGCCCGGCCGGTGCCCGGCGGCGTCCCTCCGTACAGCCGGGCGGCGTCCTCCGCCGCCCCCCGGACGGCGGGCCGGCGGTCGGCGGCCCGCCAGGCCAGCGCGACCGTGCAGCGCACGTCCCCGGCCAGCGGCACGATCACCACGTTGGACCGCGCGTAGTGCTCGTCGGTCGCCGTGCTCGCCAGCGCGCAGCCGCGGCCCGCCGCGACGAGTTCGAGCGTCTCCTCCAGCGAGCCGGACTCCACCGTCCCCGCCACGTGGACGACGCCCACGGCCGACGGGTGCCGGAAACCGGCGTAGGCCGCGTCCGCGGTCCTCGGCACCACCCAGGTCCTGCCGCCCAGTTCGGCGGGCGCGACCTCGCTCCGGCGGGCCAGCGGGTCCGTCGCGGGCAGCGCCACGCAGCGCCGGTCACTGGAGACGGTCACCGTCCCCAGGCCCGGGGCGTCCAGCGGGGGCCACACGATGGCCAGGTCGGAGTGCCCGTCCAGCAGCCCGCAGGAGGGGTCGTCGAAGTCGTAGCGGCGCAGCCGCACCTCACCCGGTACGCGGGCCTGGACCAGGTCCAGCAGCTCCCGGGTGCGGCCGGCCGCCGCCTCGCCCAGGAAGCCCACGGTGAACGGCCTGGACGTCCCGGCCAGCAGCCCCTCGAGCTCGTCGGCGGCGTCGACCGCCGCCACCGCGTGGGCCAGGATCCGCCGTCCCAGGTCGGTCAGTTCGGCCCGTTCACGGGTGCGTACCAGCAACGGCCGCCCCGCGGCGGCCTCCAGGCGGCGCACCGACTCGCTCACCGTCGGCTGCCGTACGTCCAGCCGGCGCGCGGCCGCCGAGAACGAGCCCGTACGCGCCACGGCCACGAACGCCCGCAGGGCGGGCAGGGTCAGCGTCACCCCGGGAGGATAGCCAGGCACCGGCCGATGGCCATAGGGGAAAACTATGGGCGCCGCCCGCCGCCGCCACGGCACGCTGCCCGCATGACTTCCCCGACGGTCCCCGCGGCCCCCGTGCGCCGCCTCACCCCCGCCGACCTCCCCGCCTGCAGCGCGCTGGCCGTCAGCCGCGGCTGGGGCGCCGAGGAGCACAAGTGGCGCTTCCTGCTCACCCACGGCACCGGCTACGGCGTCGACGCCCCCGACGGCGACGGCATGGCCGCCACCACCGTCCTCACCCGCTACGAGGGCGGCCTGGCGGCGGTCAGCATGGTCCTGGTCGCGGCCCGGTACGAGGGACGGGGCCTCGGACGGCGCGTCATGACCCACGTGCTGGCCGAGGCGGGCGACGACACCGTCACCCTGCACGCCACCGAACGCGGCCGCCCGCTCTACGAGAAGCTCGGCTTCCGGGCGATCGGCACCGTCGTCACGCACCGCGGCCGCTTCGCCGCGCCGGCGCCCGCCGCGACCGCCGTCCCCTCCGGCCCCGCCGGTACGCCGGAGCCGCGCCCCTTCACCGAGGCCGACCTGCCGGCCCTGCTCGCCCTGGACGCCGAGGCGTTCGGCGCCGACCGCTCACCCCTGCTGCGCGACCTGCCCCGGTTCGCCGAGCGCGTGGTGGTGGCCGCCGGGGAGGACGGCGTCCTGACCGGCTACGCCGCCGCCTGGCTGAACGCGGACACCCTGGTCGTGGGCCCGGTCGTCGCCGGGGACGCCGCCACGGCCCGGCGGCTGGTCACCGCGGTCGCCCGGGACGCGGGCACCCCGGTCCGCCTCGACCTGCGCACCGGCACCCCCGACGCCCTCGACGGCTGGGCCGCGGAGCACGGCGTGGCGCCCTTCTTCCCCAACACCCTGATGGTGCTGGGCGACCGCGACCTCCCCGGCGACGAACACCGCCGCCACGCACCCCTGATGGTCGCCCTGGGCTGACCGCGGGGCCGCCGGCCGACCTGCGGAATCCCGGAACGGGCCCGCGCCGGACCGCTGTCGGTCCCGGACGACGGCCACGAGGACGCGACCGGGTGCGTCCGGGGCCGAGCCGGCCCCGCGCACCCCATGGCTCAGGTCTGGGCCATGTCCACGAAGCGCGAGTAGTGGCCCTGGAAGGCCACGGTGATGGTGGCCGTGGGGCCGTTGCGGTGCTTGGCGACGATCAGGTCGGCCTCGCCCGCGCGGGGGGACTCCTTCTCGTAGGCGTCCTCGCGGTGCAGCAGGATGACCATGTCCGCGTCCTGCTCGATGGAGCCCGACTCGCGCAGGTCGCTGACCATGGGCTTCTTGTCCGTGCGCTGCTCGGGACCACGGTTCAGCTGGGAGAGCGCGATGACCGGCACCTCCAGCTCCTTCGCCAGGAGCTTGAGGTTCCGGGACATGTCGGAGACCTCCTGCTGACGGCTCTCGGGCCGGCGCGAGCCGCCCGCCTGCATCAGCTGGAGGTAGTCGATGACGACCAGGCGGAGGTCGTTGCGCTGCTTGAGCCGGCGGCACTTGGCGCGGATCTCCATCATCGACAGATTCGGGGAGTCGTCGATGTAGAGGGGGGCCGCCGAGACGTCGGGCATGCGGCGGGCCAGCCGCGTCCAGTCGTCGTCGGTCATGTTGCCGGAGCGCATGTGGTGCAGGGCGACCCGGGCCTCGGCGGACAGCAGGCGCATCGCGATCTCGTTGCGGCCCATTTCGAGGGAGAAGAAGACGCTGGGCATGCCGTTGGTGACCGAGCAGGCGCGGGCGAAGTCCAGCGCGAGCGTGGACTTGCCCATCGCGGGACGGGCGGCGATGACGATCATCTGGCCCGGGTGCAGGCCGTTGGTGAGGGAGTCCAGGTCGGCGAAGCCGGTGGGCACCCCGGACATCTGGCCGCTGCGCGAGCCGATGGCCTCGATCTCGTCGAGGGCGCCCTCCATGATCTCGGAGAGCGGGAGGTAGTCCTCGCTGGTGCGCTGCTCGGTGACGGCGTAGATCTCCGCCTGGGCGGAGTTGACGATCTCGTCGACGTCGCCGTCGGCGGCGTACCCCATCTGCGTGATGCGCGTGCCGGCCTCGACGAGCCGGCGCAGGACCGCGCGCTCGTGCACGATCTCCGCGTAGTACTCGGCGTTGGCGGCGGTGGGCACCGCGTTGACCAGGCTGTGCAGGTAGGGGGCCCCGCCGACACGGGCGAGCTCACCACGCTTGGTCAGCTCGGCGGCGACGGTGATGGGGTCGGCGGGCTCACCGCGGGCGTAGAGGTCGAGGATCGCGGCGTAGACGGTCTCGTGGGCGGGCCGGTAGAAGTCGGCGCCCTTGAGCACCTCGACGACGTCGGCGATGGCGTCCTTGGACAGCAGCATGCCGCCGAGCACCGACATCTCGGCGTCCAGGTCCTGCGGCGGTACGCGCTCGAAGCCGGACCCCCCGCGGTCCTCGTCGCGGTCGCGGTCGCGGTCCCGCTCGTCCCTGCGGCGGAAGCGCGAGACGGGCAGGCGGTCACCGGGTCCGTCCGGCGGGAACGGCGGTTCGCTCCCCCAGTGGTCGTCCGCGGGTTCGGGCTGGCTCACCCCCCTGCCACCTCCTCCCCGTCCGGCGCTGACCGCTGCGTCGTGTCCCTTTTCCTACGCCACGGCTCTGACAATCTGCCGCCCGGACACACCTGTGGCGCGTCGGGCGACGCCCCACGGTAGGGGTCCACGGGGCTCACAGCCAAGACGGTTATCCACAGGGGCTGGGGATGACCTGTTGATGAACCGCCCCTACCTGTGGAGAAGCGTGCTCCAGCTGTGTACAGGGCGGGGGACAGCGCGGTGGACAAGCACACAATCACCCAATGATCACGCCGCTGACCTGCGCTTTCTTCATCCACCCGCTGTGGACAAGAAAAACTTGCCCGCTCGGCCCAAGATCACGACAAACGGCACGGAGGAGATCACCCTACGCAGCCACGAGTAAGAGTCAGTATCTCCTTGCGTCCCTTACATGTGGATGATTACCCTGGCCGGGTGCCCCAGGTCGCCGAACTCTCCCCCCAGCAGGCCGTACGCCGCCACGACCGCGAGATCATCGCCCTCGCGCTGCCCGCCTTCGGCGCCCTCGTCGCCGAACCGCTCTTCCTCATGGCCGACAGCGCGATCGTCGGCCACCTCGGCACCTCGCAACTCGCCGGCCTCGGCGTCGCGGGCGCCCTGCTCACCACCCTCGTCGGCGTCTTCGTCTTCCTCGCGTACGCCACCACCGCGGCCGTCGCCCGCCGGGTCGGCGCGGGCGACCTGCCCGCCGCCATCCGCCAGGGCATGGACGGCATCTGGCTCGCCCTCCTCATCAGCGCCGCGGCGGTCGCCGTCGCGGTCCCCGCGGCACCCGCCCTCACCGGACTGTTCGGCGCCTCGGGCACCGCGGCGCCGTACGCCGTCACCTACCTGCGGATCAGCGCCCTCGGCATCCCCGCGATGCTCGTCGTCCTCGCGGCCACCGGTGTGCTCCGCGGGCTGCAGGACACCCGTACCCCGCTCTACGTCGCCGTCGGCGGCTTCGCCGTGAACGGCGTGCTCAACCTCGCGCTGGTGTACGGCGCCGGGCTCGGCATCGCCGGCTCCGCCTGGGGCACCGTGATCGCCCAGAACGCGATGGCCGCCGTCTACCTGGCCGTCGTGGTCCGCGGCGCCCGCCGGCACGGTGCCTCCCTGCGGCCCGACCTCGCCGGCATCCGCGCCTGCGCCCAGGCCGGGACGCCGCTGCTGATCCGCACGCTGAGCCTGCGGGCCGTCCTGCTGATCGCCACCGCGGTCGCGGCCGGGCTCGGGGACGCCTCGATCGCCGCCCACCAGATCACCACCACCCTCTGGTCGCTGGCCGCCTTCGCGCTGGACGCCATCGCCATCGCGGGCCAGGCCATCATCGGCCGGTACCTCGGCGCCGGCGACGTGGCCGGCGCCCGGGCCGCGTGCCGCCGCATGGTGCAGTGGGGCATCGCCTCGGGCGTGGTCATCGGCCTCGTCCTGGCCGTCTCCCGGCCGCTGATCGCCCCGCTGTTCACCTCGGACCCCGCCGTACGCTCCGCGCTGATGACCGCCCTGCTGGTGGCGGCGCTCTCCCAGCCCGTCTGCGGCGTGGTCTTCGTCCTCGACGGAATCCTCATCGGCGCCGGCGACGGCACCTACCTGGCCTGGTCGATGGTCGTCACCCTCGCCGTCTTCGCCCCCGTCGCCCTGGCCGTACCGGCCCTGGGCGGCGGGCTCACCGCCCTGTGGTGGGCGATGGGGCTGATGATGCTCACCCGGCTGGCCGGCCTGCACTGGCGCGCCCGTTCGGGGAAGTGGGCCGTCACCGGCGCCGTACGCGCCTGAACCGCGGCCCCGCTGCGGACGGCAAGACGCCGGGCCCGGAACCTCGCGGTTCCGGGCCCGGCGTTCACGCGGTGCGCGAGGGTCAGGAAGCGACGACCTCGACGTCGAGAGCGGCCTCGACCTCGGGGTGCAGACGCACCGACACCTTGTGCGAGCCCAGCGTCTTGATCGGGGAGCCGATCTCGATCCGGCGCTTGTCCACGTCCGGACCGCCCGCGGCCTTGACGGCGGCGGCGATGTCGGCCGGGGTCACCGAGCCGAAGAGGCGGCCGGCGTCGCCCGCGCGGGTCGACAGCTTGACCTTGACGCCCTCGAGCTGGGCCTTGAAGGAGTTGGCCTGCTCGACGGTCGCGATCTCACGGATCCGGCGCGCGCGGCGGATCTGCTCGACGTCCTTCTCGCCACCCTTGGTCCACGCGATCGCGAAACCGCGCGGGATCAGGTAGTTGCGGGCGTAGCCGCTCTTGACCTCGACGACATCGCCGGCGGCACCGAGGCCGCTGACCTCGTTGGTGAGGATGATCTTCGCCATTGCTCAGTCACCCTTCCTTAGCGAGCGGTCGAGGTGTAGGGCAGCAGCGCCATCTCACGGCTGTTCTTCACGGCCGTGGCGACGTCGCGCTGGTGCTGGGTGCAGTTGCCGGTGACCCGGCGGGCACGGATCTTGCCGCGGTCGGAGATGAACTTCCGCAGCAGGTTCGTGTCCTTGTAGTCGACGTACGTGATCTTGTCCTTGCAGAACACGCAAACCTTCTTCTTAGGCTTGCGAGCAGGCGGCTTCGCCATTGTCTCTCTCCAGTGTGATCAAGAAGTTTGGTGCGCTGCCCTTAGAAGGGCGGCTCTTCCGAGAAACCGCCGCCGCCGCCGGAGCCACCGCCCCAGCTGCCGCCACCGCCGCCCTGGCCGCCACCGGCCGGAGCGCCGGTCGCCCACGGGTCGCCGTCGGGCGCGCCGCCCTGACCGCCACCGGGGCCACCGCCCCAGCTGCCGCCCTGGCCGCCACCGCCGCCGTAACCGCCCTGGCCGCCGCGCGAGGCGCCGCCGCCACCGCTGGCGCGGGTGATCTTGGCGGTCGCGCTGCGCAGGCTGGCGCCGACCTCGTCGACGTCCAGCTCGTAGACCGTCCGCTTGACGCCCTCGCGGTCGTCGTACGAGCGCTGCTTCAGACGGCCCTGCACGATGACGCGCATGCCCTTCTGGAGCGACTCGGCCACGTTCTCCGCCGCCTGCCGCCAGACCGAGCACGTGAGGAAGAGGCTCTCGCCGTCCTTCCACTCGTTGGTCTGCCGGTCGAAGGTGCGGGGAGTGGACGCGACACGGAACTTCGCGACCGCCGCACCAGATGCGGTGAAGCGCAGCTCGGGGTCGTCGACGAGATTGCCGACGACCGTGATGACGGTCTCGCCTGCCATGGTGAGTGACCTCTCGGCGTTGCTTGGCTTCTCGGTTTCCCGACTGCCTTGAGCCCGCAGGCTCAGTGGGTCTCGGGACGGAGGACCTTGGTCCGGAGAACCGACTCGTTCAGGTTCATCTGACGGTCGAGCTCCTTGACGACCTCAGGAGTGGCGTTGAGGTCGATGACCGAGTAGATGCCCTCGGGCTTCTTCTTGATCTCGTAGGAAAGACGACGACGGCCCCAGGTGTCGACCTTCTCGACCTTGCCGCCCGCGTTGCGGACGACGCCGAGGAAGTTCTCGATCAGCGGGGAGACAGCGCGCTCCTCGAGATCGGGGTCGAGGATCACCATCACCTCGTAGTGACGCATGTGGAACCCACCTCCTTTGGACTCAGCGGCCACGGCGTTTCCGTGGCAGGAGGGTTTGCATCGCGTCGCAACGGTATCGCGGCCCACCGACAACGCCCGGGGCGTTCCGGGGATCACTCCCCGCAGGCCCCGTGGGACCTTCGTGTGGACCTGCACAGACACCGGTGCAGACGGTACACACTACCCGGCTCGTGGCTTCCGGTTGAAATCCGCCCCCGGAAGCCCGCAATCTGTACACATCGGGTGTGTCCGGCGCTACGATGCGCCACCTCTCCATCACGGAGGTTCCCCATGGCACAGGCAGTACGACCCACCACCGGCAGCCGTCTCTACCAGCGAGCCCTCTCCACCCTCAACTCCGACGGCAGGCCCCACCCGGTCGAGAACACCCTGGCCGTCGTGACGCTCGTACTCGGCCTGGCCGCGGCCATCGCGGCGTTCTGGGACCACCTCCACCTGCTCAGCTCCTGGGCGGGGCTGGCGGGCATCCTCGTGGGCGCCTTCGGGCAGTACCGCTCCGCCACCACGGCCGAGCGCTTCCTCTTCATCATCGGGATGGGGCTGGCCGCGATCGGCTTCTACATCGGCATGGCCCACGGTGGCCTCTTCGGCGGGGTGGTGTAGCCGGCCGTCCCCACCCGGCACCCGCCGGGCGAAGCCGCGGACCGAGTTGTCCACAGCCCCCGCGGGGGCGTTCGCCGTTCGCAGTAGGCTTCGGCGCAGTAATGCAGTCAGCAATGCCGTAGCCGCAGCGATGGGGAGCGCCCCGCATGAGCTTGACCCTGAGGACCATCAGTCGGGAACAGCACCTGGCGTACATCCAGAGCCTGCCCTCGGCAAGCCACTGCCAGGTTCCCGCCTGGGCGGACGTCAAGACCGAGTGGCGCTCGGAGAGCCTCGGCTGGTTCGACGACAAGACCGGTGAGCTGGTCGGCGCCGGCCTGGTGCTCTACCGGCAGCTGCCCAAGGTGAAGCGCTACCTCGCCTACCTCCCCGAGGGCCCGGTCATCAACTGGTACGCCCCCAACCTGGACGAGTGGCTGCGCCCGATGCTGGCGCACCTGAAGCAGCAGGGCGCGTTCTCCGTGAAGATGGGCCCGCCGGTGGTCATCCGCCGCTGGGACGCGGCCGCCATCAAGTCCGGCATCGCCGACCCGGACGTCAAGCGCCTGCGCGACGTCGAGGCGACGTTCATCGAGCCCCGCGCCTTCGAGGTGGCCGACCGGCTGCGCCGCATGGGCTGGCAGCAGGGCGAGGACGGCGGCGCCGGCTTCGGCGACGTGCAGCCCCGCTACGTCTTCCAGGTCCCGCTGGAGAACCGCAGCCTGGACGACGTCCAGAAGGGCTTCAACCAGCTGTGGCGCCGCAACATCAAGAAGGCCGAGAAGGCCGGCGTCGAGGTCGTCCAGGGCGGCTACGACGACCTCCCCGTGTGGCAGCAGCTCTACGAGGTCACCGCCGAGCGCGACCACTTCCGCCCGCGGCCCCTTTCCTACTTCCAGCGCATGTGGCAGGTCCTCAACACGGAGGACCCCAACCGCATGCGGCTGTACTTCGCGCAGCACGAGGGCGAGGCGGTCGCCGCCGCGACGATGCTCGTCGTCGGCCGGCACGTCTGGTACTCGTACGGCGCCTCGGCCAACCACAAGCGCGAGGTCCGGCCGAGCAACGCCATGCAGTGGCGGATGCTGCGGGACGCCTACGCCCTCGGCGCGAGCGTGTACGACCTGCGCGGCATCAGCGACTCGCTGGACGAGAGCGACCACCTCTTCGGTCTCATCCAGTTCAAGGTGGGCACGGGCGGGCAGGCTGCCGAATACTTGGGCGAGTGGGACTTCCCGCTCAACAAGCTGCTGCACAAGGCGCTCGACATCTACATGTCCCGTCGCTGACCCGCGTGCCCGACTGACCGCAGACACCGCAGAAAGGTCCCCGTTCCGGCCATGGCGCTCACCCTGTACGTCGACACCGCGCGCTGGCGTGCGCACCAGCAGTCCGAGGCGGAGCAGTTCCCCGGGCTGGTACCCGTCTGCAAGGGCAACGGGTACGGCTTCGGCCACGAGCGCCTGGCCGAGGAGGCGATCCGGCTCGGCTCGGACATCCTCGCGGTGGGCACGACGTACGAGGCCGCCCGGATCAAGGACTGGTTCGGCGGCGACCTGCTGGTGCTGACCCCGTACCGGCTGGGCGAGGAGCCGGTGCCGCTGCCGGACCGCGCCATCCGCTCGGTCTCCTCCGTGGAGGGCGTGCGCGGCCTGGTCGGGGCCCGGGTCGTCATCGAGGTCATGAGCAGCATGAAGCGCCACGGCGTCAGCGAGGACGACCTGGTCAAGCTGCACTCGGCCATAGACGACGTGCGCCTGGAGGGCTTCGCCATCCACCTGCCGCTGGACCGCACCGACGGCTCCGACGCGGTGGAGGAGGTCTTCGGCTGGATGGAGCGGCTGCGCGCGGCCCGGCTGCCGCTGCACACCATGTTCGTCAGCCACCTGAAGGCGGGCGAGCTGACCCAGTTGCGCAACCAGTTCCCGCAGACCCGCTTCCGCGCCCGGATCGGCACCCGGCTGTGGCTGGGCGACCACGAGGCGACCGAGTACCGGGGCGCCGTCCTGGACGTCACCCGCATCGCCAAGGGCGAGCGCTTCGGCTACCGCCAGAACAAGGCCTCCGAGGACGGCCACCTGGTCGTCGTGGCGGGCGGTACGTCGCACGGGGTGGGCCTGGAGGCCCCCAAGGCCATGCACGGCGTCATGCCGCGCGCCAAGGGCGTCGCGAGGGCCGGTCTGGCCACCATCAACCGCAACCTGTCGCCCTTCGTGTGGGCCGGCAAGCAGCGCTGGTTCGCCGAGCCCCCGCACATGCAGGTGTCGATCCTCTTCCTGCCGGGCGACGTGGCGCCCCCGGCCGTCGGCGACGAGCTGGTCGCGCACCTGCGGCACACGACGACCCAGTTCGACCGCGTCGTCGACCGCTGAGCCCCTCCCCGGGTCAGTGGGGCTGCGCCGGCGGCGCCGGGTCCACGCCCCACTGCACCGGGCGCGCCTCGCCGTAGCCGTGGCCGTCCTCGGGGCCGCCCTGCAGCGGCGCGGCGTGCCGCGGCCGGTGCGAGGGCCTCCCCAGCACGAACACGTCCTCCGCGCCGTCCAGCACGCCCCCGGAGGGGTCGTCCGAGCCGTCCTGGCGCACCACGTCGCGCTCGGGGAAGAGGATGTCGCGGACGACGACCGCGCACAGGTACAGCGTCCCGATCAGGTGCGCCGCGATGGCCAGGTGGTAGCCGTCCTGCGGCAGTCCCTTGCTGTTGCCGCCCGTCGTGTACGCCAGGTACGACCAGATCCCGAGGAAGTACATGACCTCGGCGGCCTGCCACACCAGGAAGTCCCGCCAGCGCGGCCGGGCGAGCGCCGCCAGCGGCACCAGCCACAGCACGTACTGCGGCGAGTAGACCTTGTTCGTCAGGATGAACGCGGCCACGACGAGGAAGGCCAGCTGCGCGAAGCGCGGGCGCCTCGGGGCGTACAGGGTGAGCGCGGCCATGCCGGCGCAGAACAGCAGCATGAGGGCGATCGCGTACGCGTTCGCCCCGTCGAGGGACGTGCCGGTCTGCTGGGAGATGATCAGCCAGACCGAGCCGTAGTCGACGCCCCGCTCCTGGCTGAAGGTGTAGAACTTCGCCCAGCCGTCCCAGGCGAGCAGCATCACCGGAAGGTTCACCACGACCCAGGCACCCGCGGCACCGCCCAGCGCCGCGCTCCAGGCCTTGAGCTTCCCGGCCCTCAGGCACAGCAGGAACAGCGGCCCGAGCAACAGGAGGGGGTAGAGCTTGGCGGCCGTCGCCAGCCCGATCAGGATGCCCGCGGCCAGCGGACGGTTGCGCGACCACAGCATCATCCCGGCCGCCGCGAGGGCGACCGCGAAGAGGTCCCAGTTGATGGTCGCGGTCAGCGCGAACGCCGGCGCCAGCGCGACCAGCAGCGCGTCCCAGGGGCGGCGCCGGTTGGTACGGGCCACGCAGACCGCGATGACGGCCGTGCAGACCATCAGCATCCCGGCGTTGACCAGCCAGTAGACCTGCTCCCGGTGCTGGATCGTGCCGCCGTGCGGGGTCAGCCAGGAGGCGACCTCCATGAAGAGCCCGGTCAGGACCGGGTACTCCAGGTAGCCCATGCCGCCGGAGACCGTGTCCGGGATGCGGTCGAAGTAGGGCACCAGGTCGTCGGCGAAGCCCCGGCCGTAGTACAGGTGCGGGATGTCGGAGTAGCAGGCGTGGCTGTACTGGGCGTTCGCCCCGAAGAACCAGCCGCTGTCGTAGCACGGCACCTTCTGGACCATGCCGAGCGCGAACATCCCGATCGCCACGAGCACGACCACACGCAGGGGGTTCCACCAGCCCCGCCGCCCCACGGCCGCGAAGCGGCCGAGCGGACCGCCGATGACCTCGCTCCCCGCCACCGCGACCGGGTCCTCGCGGGTGGGGGGCACGACCGCCTCGGCCTCCGAGGCCTCGTGGTGGGGGTCTTCGCGCACGATCGTCATGGGCCACATCCTGCCCTACATCCGCGCGTGCGGAGCGTCGGATCCCCACGGCGCCCGCCCGTCCGCCCGCGGACGGCCGCGGCCGCGGAGGGCACAAACCCTCCGCGGCCGCGGATCCACTGCTCTGCGCAACGCGGGGCGGTCAATTGCCCCCGTTGCCTCCGGACCCCAGGAGCCCGCCGTTGCCGTTGCCCCCGTTGCCCTTTCCGGTGCTGCTGGAGGACGGGGTCCCCGATGGTGTCCCGCCGGTCCCTCCGTCGGAGGTTCCGCCGTCGTTCCCACCGCCGCCCTGCTGGCAATCCCACTGCCAGGGCTTGCACGTCTCCGACTCGGTCGGGGTCGGCGGGGCCTGCGGCCGCGAGATGGTCGGGGTCGGCGTCGCCGTCGCCGACTCGGTCGGGGTGGCCGAGACCGAGGGGCTCGCCGACGGGGCGCCCGGCCCGTCGTGGATGTCACCGATCTTCGGGGCGTCGGGGAAGCCGGTGTCGGGCCCCGTCACGGCGCCCTTCATGTAGGCGGTCCAGATCTCGGTCGGGATGTCACCACCGTGGATGGACTCGACGCCCGCGGTGCCGTTCATGGACAGCAGTCCGTGGGTCTTGGGGTCCTCACGGAACATCGCGACGGACGTGGCCAGCTGCTGCGTGTAGCCCACGAACCAGGCCGACTTGTTGCTGTCGGTCGTACCGGTCTTGCCGGCCGCCTTGCGGCCGAGTTCCTTGGCGCGGAAACCCGTACCGTTCTGGATCACGTTCTCCAGGACGTCGGTGACGTTGTCGGCCACCTCCGCCGGCATGACCCGGGTGACCTTGGGCTTGTCGAAGCCGGGGACCTCGGCTCCGTCCTTCTTCACCGACACGACCGAGTAGGGGTCCACGTGCTTGCCGGAGGCGGCGAAGGTCGCGTAGGCGTCGGCCATGCGGATGGCGCTCGGGGTGGACGTACCGAGGGCGAACGACGCGTTCCGGTCGGCCATCGTGGTCTTCAGGATGCCCGACTTCTCAGCGACGTCGGCCACCTTGTCCATGCCGACGTCCATGCCGAGCTGCACGAACGGCGAGTTGACGGACTGCTCCATCGCCTTGCGCAGGCTGATGTAGCCCCAGGGGTACGGGCTCTCGTTCTCCTGGAAGAAGGGCGTGTTGTCCTTCTTCAGGACGTAGGTGCCGTCCTGGTTCTTGATCTTGATGTGGTCGTTGCCGTTGTACTCGCTCAGCGGCGAGACGCCCTCGCCGTCGGAGCGGTACGTGCCGTACTCCATGGCGGCGGCCAGGACGAACGGCTTCCACGTCGAACCGACGGGGACACCCTTGGTGTCGGCGTTGTTCGTGAAGTGGTTGTTCTCGAAGCCCGCACCGCCGTAGAGGGCGACGATCGCCCCGTCGTTGGGCTTCACCGAAGCGGCGCCGAACTGGACGTGCTTGTCCTTCTCCTTCTTCGGATTGATGTTGGCCTTCTCGACCTTCCGCACGGCCTTCTCCAGGGCGTCGACCTTCTTCTTGTCGAAGGTCGTGCGGATCTCGTAACCGCCCCGGTCGAGCTCCGCGCGGCTTATGTCGGAGTGCGCCAGCACGTAGTTCTGGGCGGTGTCGACCAGGTAGCTGATCTGGCCGGTCATGCCCTTGGTGGCCTTCAGGCCCTGCGGCTCCGGGTACTTGCTGACGGCCTCGGTGTACTCGTCCTTCTTGAGCGCACCGTCCTTGTACATCTCGCCGAGGATCCACTTCCAGCGGCGCTCGGAGCGCTCCCGGTTCGCCTTGGCCGTCGCGCTGCTGTCGATGCTGGTGGCACCGGCCGGGTCGTAGTACGTCGGGCCCTTGAGCAGCGCAGCCAGGAAGGCGCACTGGCTGGGCGTGAGCTCGGAGGCGTCACGGCCGTAGTAGGTCTGCGCCGCGGCCTGGATGCCGTAGGCACTGCGGCCGTAGTACGACGTGTTCAGGTAGCCCTGGAGGATTTCGCCCTTCTCGAGCTTCGTCCCCACCTTTATCGAGATGAACAGTTCCTTGAACTTACGGGTGACCGTCTGGTCCTGGCTCAGGAACGTGTTCTTGACGTACTGCTGGGTGATCGTCGAACCACCCTGCGCCTGGCCGCCCCTCGCCATGTTGAACAGGGCGCGGGCGACACCCATGGGGTCGACGCCCGAGTCGTCGTAGAAGCTCTTGTTCTCCGCGGAGATGACCGCGTTCTGCATCGCCTTGGGGATCTCGGCGAGCGACACGTTCTGCCGGTTGGCACCGGTGCCGGTCGCCACCATGCGGTCGCCGTTCGCCCAGTAGTAGACGTTGTTCTGCGACTTGGCGGCGTCGTTCTCGTTGGGGATGCCCACCATGGCGTACCCGACACCGGCGACGGTGACGATGCTGCCGAAGAAGAACAGGCACAACCCGGAGGCGAGCTTCCAGGACGGCATCCAGCGACGCCATCCGTCCCTGCCCCAGCGGGGGTAGTCGATGATGCGCTTCTTCGGGGGCTGCCCCCCTCCGCGGCCGCCCCCCGTGGCCGTCCTGCGACGACCACCCTTCTGTGCCTCCTGGGCGGCCCTGCGTGCCGCGGCACGCCCCTGGTAGGGCGGCTCGGCCCCGCGGGCCCGGCCACCGGTGCTCGCGCGGCCCCCCGCGCCTGTGCCCGCACCCTGACGGGGGGGCTGTCCCGTGCCCTGGCGCGGGCCGTGGCCCTGCCCCGAACCGGTGCCGTGCGCGCCGAACGGCTGCTGCGGCCTCGGCGGCCCAGCGGCCCGCCGGCCGCCGGGCGGCGGGGGCTGCTGCTGCGCGCCGCGCCGGGCGGCTGCCCGGCCGTCGCCGGGCGACTGCGGCGGCTTGCGACGGTGCTCGCTCATGAACAGCTACTCCTAGGACAGGCGGAATCGCCTGAAAGCGGCAGTTGGTTTTCCGGTCCCCCCGGCGTGCGATGGCCGCACTGCACCAGGGACAAGGACGCTCACTGGCGTCACACGGTTCCCGGTGCTCTGCATGGCGAACAGAGTACGCACGGTCAAAAGAGGTTCTAGCCAGATGTTCATCACATTAAGGACGGTTGACGGTGGACGGATTTGGTGATGTGACGTCGGTCACCGTGAGCCGTCTTGCCGTATCCGGGGACTCGTTCTATCGTCCCGATGTATCGAGCCGATACATCACGGCGAGATAAGAGGCGACGACAGAACGGACGGGAGGGGAACGCGGGCATGAGCAAGCGCTCCGGCATCCTCGAGTTCGCCGTCCTGGGCCTGCTGCGCGAATCCCCGATGCACGGTTACGAGCTGCGCAAGCGGCTCAACACCTCGCTCGGTGTGTTCCGCGCGTTCAGCTACGGCAGCCTCTACCCCTGCCTCAAGACACTGGTCACCCAGGGCTATCTGGTCGAGGAGACCGGCCCTGAACCCGATCCGCTCGCCGCGCCGCTGGCCGGCCGACGGGCCAAGATCGTGTACCGGTTGACGGCGGCCGGCAAGGAGCACTTCGAAGAGCTCCTCGCCCACTCCGGGCCTGACGCGTGGGAGGACGAGCACTTCGCGGCTCGTTTCGCCTTCTTCGGCCAGACGTCCAGGGACGTACGGATGCGCGTCCTCGAGGGGCGGCGCAGCCGCCTCGAGGAACGCCTGGAGAAGATGCGCGCGTCCCTCGCGCGTACCCGTGAGCGGCTCGACGACTACACGCTCGAGCTGCAGCGGCACGGCATGGAGTCGGTGGAGCGAGAGGTCCGCTGGCTGAACGAGCTGATCGAGACCGAGCGGGCGGGGCGCGGCAAGCAGCCCCCGGCCGCTCCGTCCGCCGATGCCGAGCAGGACAACCAACAGGAAAACGGCGGACCCGGCACGCGCCGGGGACCCGCGTGACGATTACACAGGGAGCAACCGGAATGGGTTCGGTTCGCGTAGCCATCGTTGGCGTGGGAAACTGCGCCGCTTCGCTGGTACAGGGCGTCGAGTACTACAAGGACGCCGACCCGGCCAGCCGGGTGCCTGGCCTCATGCACGTGCAGTTCGGCGAGTACCACGTGAGTGACGTCGAGTTCGTCGCCGCCTTCGACGTGGACGCGAAGAAGGTCGGCCTCGACCTCGCGGACGCCATCGGCGCCAGCGAGAACAACACCATCAAGATCTGCGACGTGCCGCAGAAGGGCGTGACCGTCCAGCGCGGCCACACCCTGGACGGTCTCGGCAAGTACTACCGCGAGACCATCGAGGAGTCCGCCGAGGAGCCGGTCGACGTCGTACAGGTCCTCAAGGACCGCCAGGTCGACGTGCTCGTCTGCTACCTCCCGGTGGGTTCGGAGGCCGCGGCGAAGTTCTACGCGCAGTGCGCCATCGACGCCAAGGTCGCCTTCGTCAACGCCCTCCCGGTCTTCATCGCCGGCACCAAGGAGTGGGCGGACAAGTTCACCGAGGCCGGTGTGCCGATCGTCGGTGACGACATCAAGTCGCAGGTCGGCGCCACCATCACGCACCGCGTGCTGACCAAGCTCTTCGAGGACCGCGGTGTCGTCGTCGAGCGCACCATGCAGCTGAACGTCGGCGGCAACATGGACTTCAAGAACATGCTCGAGCGCGAGCGCCTGGAGTCCAAGAAGATCTCCAAGACGCAGGCCGTCACCTCCCAGATCCCCGACCGCGACCTGGGTGAGAAGAACGTCCACATCGGCCCCTCGGACTACGTGGCCTGGCTGGACGACCGCAAGTGGGCGTACGTCCGCCTCGAGGGCCGTGCCTTCGGCGACGTCCCGCTGAACCTGGAGTACAAGCTCGAGGTCTGGGACTCCCCGAACTCCGCGGGTGTCATCATCGACGCGCTGCGCGCGGCGAAGATCGCCAAGGACCGCGGCATCGGCGGCCCGATCCTGTCGGCGTCCTCGTACTTCATGAAGTCCCCGCCGGTGCAGTACTTCGACGACGAGGCCCGCGAGAACGTGGAGAAGTTCATCCGCGGCGAGGTCGAGCGCTGAGCAGCGGCTTAACCCCCGTCACCACTCGTCGTACGACGCGATCGCACAGGCCCCCGGGTACCGCACCCGGGGGCCTGTCGGTCATGTGAGGCTGTGCGCATGCCCGTTGTCCGTGATCTCCGTGTGCTGCTGCGTTTCCGGGACTTCCGCCGGCTGCTGGCGGTCCGGCTGCTGTCCCAGCTCTCCGACGGGGTCTTCCAGGTGGCGCTGGCGGCCTACGTCGTCTTCTCCCCGGAGAAGCAGACCTCGCCGGCCGCCATCGCCTCCGCGATGGCGGTCCTGCTCCTGCCGTACTCCCTTGTGGGTCCCTTCACGGGCGTCCTGCTGGACCGCTGGCGGCGCCGGCAGGTCCTCCTCCACTGCAACCTGCTGCGGGCGGTGCTCTCCGTCGGCACGGCCGTGCTGATGCTGCTGCGCGTCCCGGACTGGCTGTTCTACCTGTCCGCCCTGTCGGTCACCGGCATCAACCGCTTCGTACTCGCCGGACTGTCGGCCGCCCTGCCCCGCGTCGTCGACGGGGAACGCCTGGTCATGGCGAACGCGCTCTCCCCGACCGCCGGCACACTCGCCGCCACGGTGGGCGGCGGAGCGGCCTTCCTGGTGCACCTGGCCGTCGCCGAGGGCACCCGCTCCGACGTCCTGGTCGTGGTGCTGGGCGCCGTCCTCTATCTCTGTGCAGGGCTCACCGCGCTCACCTTGGGACGCGACCGGCTGGGGCCGGATCCGACGCGTGTCCAGCCACGGGTGGCAGAGGCGCTGCTGAGCACCTTCCGCGGCCTCGCGCACGGTCTGGGGCACCTGCGCCGGCGGCCCCGTGCGGCGCGCGCCCTGGCCGCGATGACCGCGATGCGCTTCTGCTACGGCGGGCTCACCGTGACGGTGCTGATGCTCTGCCGCTACGCGTGGTCGGGCTCCGGCGGTACGGGCGACGGCACGGCGGACGGACTCGCGCTCCTCGGCTTGGCGGTCGCCGTGTCGGGGGCCGGCTTCTTCACAGCGGCCGTCGTCACGCCGTGGGCCACAGGGCGCTTCGGCACCTTCGGATGGATCACCGTCTGCGCGGGTTCGGCCGCCGTCCTGCTCCCCGGACTGGGCCTCCCCTTCGAGCCGGCCCCGGTGCTGGCTGCGGCCTTCGTCTTGGGACTGGCCACCCAGGGGGCGAAGATCGCCACCGACACGGTGGTCCAGTCCTCGATCGACGACGCCTACCGGGGGCGCATCTTCTCCCTCTACGACGTGCTGTTCAACGTCGCCTTCGTCGGCGCGGCCGCCATCTGCGCACTGGTCCTCCCGCCCGACGGCCGCTCCGCGGGACTCCTCCTGGCGCTCTCCGCGGTCTACGCCTCGGTGGCCATCGGCACCGCGAGGACTCCGCGTCGTTTCACGTGAAACACGACGATCACCCCGCGTCCGTCCGTTTCACGTGAAACAGCCGCCCCGGGGGATGGGCTGTCCGACCGCTCCAGTAGCGTTCGCGCGTTCGCAAGCAACTGACAGGTTCATCCCAGGGAGGGGAACGACCATGGCGACTCCGCCGCCCCAGAACTTCAACAACCCGGACCCACAGGGTCAGCCCGCCGCCTACCCGCCGCCGCAGGGCCAGCCCGGCGCCTTTCCGCCCCCACAGGGCCAGCCCGGCGCCTTCCCGCCGCCGGCCGCCCCGCCGCGGCGCGGCAGGAACATCGGCAAGCGCGTCCTCGGCGTGATCGTCACCATCATCGTCATCATCGGAGTGCGGTTCGCGTTCTCCCAGTTCGACAAGACCGACGCCGAGACGTCGAAGGTCGGCGGGTGCCTCCACAACAAGGGCACCGACACGAGCCCGGACCTCGTGGACGTCGAATGCTCCTCCGGCGACGCCCAGTTCAAGATCGTCAAGAAGTTCGACGACTCGAGCGACCAGAAGCAGTGTGAGGCCGTCACCGAGTCGGACGTCTACTACACGCAGTCCGGCACCGACTTCAACAACGTCGTGCTCTGCCTGCAGAGCATCACCAAGTGACGGGGACGCCGTTACGACCGAGGGGGTCGTGTTTCACGTGAAACACGACCCCCTCGGTTCGCCCGGCGTCCGGACGTGATGACGCTCAGCCCTGAGCGGCCCACCACTCCTTCAGCGCCGTCACCGCCGCCTCCTCGC
Source organism: Streptomyces sp. NPDC008238 (assembly GCF_042956445.1). Taxonomy (NCBI): domain Bacteria; kingdom Bacillati; phylum Actinomycetota; class Actinomycetes; order Kitasatosporales; family Streptomycetaceae; genus Streptomyces; species Streptomyces sp. NPDC008238. The sequence goes on from NZ_JBIBGK010000003.1 coordinate 229,000, forward strand.
CCAGCGGGCCGTTCTCCAGGCGCAGCTCCAGCAGGTGCTCGTACGCCCTGCCGACCTGGGGCCCCGGGGCGATGCCCAGGATCTCCATGATCCGGTTGCCGTCCAGGTCCGGCCGGATCGCGTCCAGCTCCTCCTGCTCCTTGAGCTGCGCGATCCGCTCCTCGAGCCCGTCGTAGGTGCGCGCCAGGGCCGCGGCCTTGCGCTTGTTCCGGGTCGTGCAGTCGGAGCGGGTCAGCTTGTGCAGCCGCTCGAGCAGCGGTCCGGCGTCGCGGACGTAGCGGCGCACGGCGGAGTCCGTCCACTCGCCGGTCCCGTAACCGTGGAAGCGCAGGTGCAGCTCCACCAGCCGGGCGACGTCCTTGACGATGTCGTTCGGGTACTTGAGCTTGGTCAGCCGCCCCTTGGTCATCTTGGCGCCGACCACCTCGTGGTGGTGGAAGGAGACCCGCCCGTCGGACTCGAAGCGCCGGGTGCGCGGCTTGCCGATGTCGTGCAGCAGCGCCGCGAGGCGCAGCACCAGATCCGGCCCCTCGGTCTCCAGCGCCATCGCCTGGTCCAGGACGGTCAGCGTGTGGTCGTAGACGTCCTTGTGCCGGTGGTGCTCGTCCCGCTCCAGGCGCAGCGCCGGCAGCTCCGGAAGGACCCGTGCGGCCAGGCCGGTCTGCACCAGCAGCTGCAGGCCCTTGCCGGGGTGGTCGGAGAGGATCAGCTTGCTGAGCTCGTCCCGGACGCGCTCGGCGGAGACGATCTCGATGCGCTCCGCCATCTCCGTCATCGCCGTCACGACCTCGGGGGCCACCTCGAAGTCCAGCTGCGCCGCGAACCGCGCGGCGCGCATCATCCGCAGCGGATCGTCGGAGAAGGACTCCTCAGGGGTGCCGGGCGTGCGCAGGACCCGCTGCGCGAGGTCGCCGAGCCCGCTGTAGGGGTCGACGAACTCGGCGTCCGGCAGGGAGACCGCCATCGCGTTGACGGTGAAGTCCCGGCGGACCAGGTCCTCCTCGAGCGTCTGCCCGTAGGAGACCTCCGGCTTGCGCGAGGTCCGGTCGTAGGCCTCGGAGCGGTACGTGGTCACCTCGATCTGGTAGCCGCCCTTGCGGCACCCGACCGTGCCGAAGGCGATGCCCACCTCCCAGACGGCCTCCGCCCACCCGCGGATGATCTTCAGCACCTGGTCGGGCCGGGCGTCCGTGGTGAAGTCGAGGTCGTTGCCGAGCCTGCCGAGCAGGGTGTCGCGGACCGAGCCGCCGACGAGGGCAAGCCGGAATCCGGCGTCCTGGAAGCGGCGACCGAGCTCCTCGGCAACCGGCGCGATCACGGGCGCGGTCTTCAGGGTCTGGGGGGCGTTGTTGGCATTCGGCACAACAGAAAAGGGTACGTGCCCATGCGCCCCGCGGCGGACCGGTTTACCGGCTCCCGCGATCATGCCGACGCCTCCGTGACCCCGGACTGTATCGATCTTGTGGCCCACTCACAGCACTTTGGGTCATCGAGCATCGTTACCATTCCAGGACGCACATCCGAAGACGACGAGGGACGGCCAGCGCGTGGGCGAGGCGGCACAGCACCCCGGAGGAACTCCGGCCCGTTCGAGGCTGCGCCGGGCCACGGCGCTGCTCGTGGGCGCCACCCTCTTCGCCGGCCTGGTCCAGGCCCGTACGGCCCCCGCGGCGTACGCGGAGACCGCCGACGGCCGCACCGTGGACGTGTCGCTGACCTCGCTGTCCCCCTCCGCCCCTGTGAAGGGCGACACCCTCACGGTGACCGGCACCGTGACCAACAAGAGCAAGCACGCCGTGAGCGGCGCCCACGTCGGCGTGGAGATCGCCCCTCAGGGCCCGCTGGACAGCCGCAGCGCCATCAACGGCGTGTCCACGAGCGCGCCGCACACCCTCGCCGACGGCGTGGAGATCTCCGGGCACACCGTGCCCGTCGACGACCTGCCCGCCGGCATCAGCCGCACCTTCACGCTGAAGGTGCCGCTCAAGGACCTCGACCTGGGCCGCGACGGCGTCTACCAGCTCGGGGTCTCGCTGACCGGGCAGACCAGGGACCGCGGCTACGACGAGTACCTCGGCATCGAGCGGACCTTCCTCCCCTGGTACCCGGACGGGGACGCCAAGCCCACCCGCTACACCTTCCTGTGGCCGCTGATCGACCGCCCGCACCTCGCCGTGCGCAGCGAGAGCGACGACCAGCAGAGCCCGATCTTCCTCGACGACGACCTCGCCGGGGACCTGGCCCCCGGGGGACGGCTGCAGCAGCTGGTGACCCTCGGCCGGGACCTGCCCGTCACCTGGGTCATCGATCCGGACCTGCTCGCCACCGTGGACGCGATGACCCGCCGGTACCAGGTCGCCGGACCCGACCGTGATCTCGATCACACCACGTCCGGCACCGGCACCGAGAACGCGAAGCGCTGGCTGAACAGCCTCAAGGAGGCCGTCGCCGGGGACGAGGTCGTCGCGCTCCCCTTCGCCGACCCCGACATCGCCTCCATCGCGCACCACGGCAAGAACGTCCCCGGCACCCTGAACCACCTCAAGACCGCCACCGACCTCGCGACGACCACCGTCGAGACCGTCCTCAACGGCATGGTCACCCCCGACACGGACGTCTCCTGGCCCGTGGAGGGCGCCGTCGACCCCTCCATCGTCGACGTGGCCACCTCGGCCGGCGCGGACAAGGTGATCGTCCGCAGCGACAGCCTCGGCGAGCCCGGCAGCCTCAACTACACCCCCACCTCGGCGCGGCCCATCGGCGGGGGCACCACCGCGGTCGTCGCCGATTCCGGGCTCTCCAAGGCCTTCCAGGGCGACATGACGACGGCCGGGTCCTCGACCCTCGCCGTCCAGAAGTACCTGGCGCAGACCCTGATGATCACGATGCAGGCGCCCGACCGGCAGCGCAGCGTCGTCGTCGCCCCGCAGCGGATGGCCAAGGCCTCCCAGGCCCAGGCCATGGCCCAGGCGATCACGGAGGTCGCGGGCAGCGGCTGGGCCGAGACCGCGGACTTCTCCGCGGCGGCGAAGGCCACCCCCGACCCCCGGGCGAACCGCTCGGTGCCCGGCGCCGGCGTCTATCCCAAGCGCCTGCGCAAGCAGGAGATGAGCACCGCGTCCTTCCGCCAGGTCCAGGCGACCCAGGAAGAGCTCGACGACTTCATGGCCCTGCTGAGCAAGCCCGACCGGGTGCGGACCCCCTTCGGCAACGCGCTCATGCGCTCGATGTCCACCGAGTGGCGCGGCTCCCCCCGGAGCTCGGCAGCCTTCCGCACGGCCATCTCCGACTACCTCTCCGACCTGATGAGCCTGGTCTACCTGCTCCCCAAGACGGGCACGCTCACGCTGTCCGGCCGCAGCGGCACCATCCCGGTCACCGTGAAGAACGAGCTCGGCCAGACCGTGCAGGGCCTGGAGCTGCGCCTGTCCTCCAGCCAGGGCAACAGCCTCGACCCGGGCGCCCCGCAGCCCGTGACCGTCGAGGGCGGCCACACCCGCTCCCTGAAGTTCGAGGGCACCGCGGCCCGCAACGGCCTCAACACGATCACGGCCCAGCTCTACACGCCGGACGGCGCCACGTTCGGCGCTCCCATCACCTTCCAGGTGGATGTCACCTCCATCACGTCCACCGTCATGCTGGTGATCGCCGCCGGTCTCCTGCTGCTCGTGCTGGCGGGCGTCCGGATGTACCACCAGCGCAAGCGCCGCGCGGCCACCGGGGACGAGGACGAGGACGGCGACCCGTCCGAGGACGACGCGGAGCCCGCCGGCGACGACGGGACGGGGCAGGACGGGGACGACGCCGGAACGGGCACCATGGGTGGCCGGGACGACGACCGTGAGGAGCAGCCGGGTGACCTGGCCCCGGACACCTCCCCGGAAAGTACGGACCCGTCCGGGACGGGTGAGAAGGTGGACCGATAGCCAGCGAGCCATGGCCGATGAGGTGGGGCAGAGATGAACGCACCGTACGACGGTGAGCGCGAACGGGAAGCCGGGGAGCGGTTCCCCGAGCAGCCCGGGCAGCACCCTGCCGCGCCCGACCCGTACCTGCAGGACACCTACGCCCGCGATCCCTACCGCCGGCAGGATCCGACCGTGCAGGACCCGGTGGGCGAGGCCCTCTACGACCGCACCGCGCACCCGCCGGCCCAGCCGCACGCCTACGGCCCGCCGTACGCCCACCAGGAGCCGTACCGCATGCCGTACGCCGACGACGCCGACACCCGGTACGTCGGCGTCGACGAGCTGGTCTCCCACGCGCCGGACGAGGACGGTGCGCCCGCGCGGCCGGACGAGTACGCCCACCTCTTCCGTGACGAGCCGGTCCAGGAGGCCCCCGCGGAGCCCGAGCCCGCCGCGGCGCCCGTGTCCGGGAAGTCCGGGGGACGGGCCGGCAGCATCCTCAAGTCCAGCGCCCTCATGGCGGCCGGCACCCTGGTCTCCCGGGTCACCGGGTTCCTGCGCACCCTGGTCATGGCCGCCGCGATCGGCGTCGGCACGCTGAACGACGGCTACCAGGTCGCCAACACCCTGCCCACGATGATCTACATCCTGGTCGGCGGCGGCGCGATCAACGCCGTGTTCGTCCCGCAGCTCGTCCGCGCCATGAAGAACGACGAGGACGGCGGCGAGGCCTACGCCAACCGCCTGCTGACCCTCGTCGCCGTCGGCCTGGCGGCCGTCACGGCCCTCTGTGTGTTCGGCGCGCCGCTGCTCATCCGGGCGATGTCCCACGACATCGCCTCCGACCCGGTCAGGTTCGAGGTCGCGGTCACCTTCGCCCGCTACTGCATCCCGACGATGTTCTTCATGGGTCTGCACGTGGTGCTCGGGCAGGTACTGAACGCCCGCGGCCGGTTCGGCGCGATGATGTGGACCCCGGTCCTCAACAACGTCGTCATCATCGCCACCTTCGGTGCCTTCATCTGGGCCTTCGGCTCCTTCACCAGCACCGGCGTCACCTCGCAGACCATCACCCCGGAGGGCGCCCGGCTGCTCGGCCTCGGCACCCTGCTGGGCCTGGCCGTGCAGGCCCTGGCGATGATCCCCTACCTGCGCGAGGCCGGGTTCCGGATCAGGCCGCGGTTCGACTGGCGCGGCCACGGCCTCGGCCACGCGGCGAAGCTCGCGAAGTGGACCTTCTTCTTCGTGCTCGCCAACCAGATCGGCCTGATCGTCCTCACCCAGTTCGCCACGGCGGCGGGTGCGGCGGCCGAGAAGGCGGGCCACGAGGGCACCGGCATCACCGCGTTCAACTACGCGCTGCTCCTGTGGCAGATGCCGCAGGCCATCATCACCGTCTCCGTCATGACGGCCGTGCTCCCGCGGATCTCCCGCGCCGCCGCCGACGGGGACGCCGCCGCGGTCCGTGACGACCTCTCCTACGGCCTGCGGACCTCGGGCGTGGCCATCGTGCCCGCCGCCTTCGCCTTCCTCGCCCTCGGACTCCCCATCGCGACCCTGCTCTACAGCAGCTCCGGTGACGGCGCGGTGAACATCGGCTTCGTCCTGATGGCCTTCGGACTGGGCCTGATCCCCTTCTCGGTGCAGTACATCGTCCTGCGCGGCTTCTACGCCTACGAGGACACCCGCACCCCCTTCTACAACACGGTCATCGTCGCCGCGTGCAACGCCGTCGCCGCCGCCGTCTGCTACTTCGTCCTGCCCGCCCGCTGGGCCGTGGTGGGCATGGCCGCCGGCTACGGCCTGGCCTACGCGATCGGCGTCGGAGTGGCGGTCAAGCGGCTGCGCAGGCGCCTCGGCGGCGACATCGACGGCAAGCGCGTGGTGCGCACCTACGCGCGGCTCTTCGGTGCGTGCATCCCCGCCGCCGCGGGAGGCGGCGCCGTCGTCTACGGTGTCTCGCACTCGCTGGGTCACGGCGCTGCCGCATCGTTGCTGTCGCTGCTGCTCGGCGCCGTCGTGCTGGGCGGGATCTTCTTCGTCGCCGCCAAGCGCATGCGCGTCGAGGAGATGACGGCCATGGTCGGCATGGTCAGGGGCCGGCTGGGCCGCTGACGGCGCCCACCGCGCAACCTTCGTGGGCCGTCGTGTGTCGTGCATAGCGGTGGACTGTTGGCACAATTGTCCTCGGCTGTGTAGTCAGATCTTGCAACGGATGGGGAGGCAGGAACGACGGTGGCGGAACGGAGCACGGCTGCCGTCGGAGTGGCCAACGAGAGCGGCGACGAGCAGCTCGCCGCCCATGCGGACAGTGCCACGGCCGACGAGGCGACGGACCGGAGCGAAGAGCAGGACGCGCCACAGCAGACCATCCCCGAGGAGACAGCACCGACCAATTCCGAGCCGCCCGAGCTCCACAGCGGCCACAAGCTCGCCGCGCGCTACCGCCTGGAGGACTGCCTCACCCGTGCCGACGGCTTCAGCAGCTGGAAGGCCGTCGACGAGAAGCTGCGCCGGGCCGTGGGTATCCACATCCTGCCCGCCGAACACAACCGGGCCCGTTCCGTACTGGCGGCGGCCCGCTCCGCGGCCCTCCTCGGGGACCCCCGCTTCGTGCAGGTCCTCGACGCCGTCGAGGAGGACGACCTCGTCTACGTGATCCACGAGTGGCTCCCGGACGCCCGGGAACTCACCACCCTGATCACCGCCGACCCGCTGGAGCCGCACGAGGCCTACCAGATGGTCAACCAGATCTCCCAGGCCATGGCCGCCGCGCACCGCGAGGGCCTGGCGCACCTGCGGCTCGGTCCCGACGCCGTCCTGCGCACCGAGGCGGGGCAGTACCGCATCCGCGGTCTGGCGGTCGCCGCCGCGCTGCGCGGCATCTCCTCCGAGCGTCCGCAGCGCGAGGACACCGAGGCCATCGGAGCCCTCCTGTACGCCTCGCTCACCCAGCGCTGGCCGTACCCGGAGGACGACCACGGGCTCACCGGCCTCCCCAAGGACGTCGGCCTCGTCGCGCCCGACCAGGTGCGGGCGGGCGTCCACCGCGGGCTGTCGGAGCTCGCCATGCGCGCCCTGGTCAACGACGGGGCGACGGCTTCCCGTGAGCCGGAGCCCTGCACCACGCCCGAGGAGCTGTCCAAGGCGGTCACCGCGATCCCCAAGATCCGGCCGCCCGAGCAGCCGGCGATGACGCCCTACTCGCGCACCACCTACCAGCAGGGCTCCTACCGCCAGACCCCGGCGGGCCCCGCGTCCCCCGGCGCCACGAGCGCCCTCTCCGCCACGCCGCCGCCCGCCCTGCCCGGCCGCACCGGCAAGGCCCTCAAGTGGTCCGTCTCGGCCCTCCTCATCGTCGCCCTCGGCCTCGGCAGCTGGCAGCTCGCGGAGACGCTGATGGACCGCGAGAACCAGGCGAAGTCCGGTGGCACCTCCACCTCCCACACCACGGGAAGCGACGGGGGCAGCGACAATGGCGGCGCGAACCAGGTGACGCTGCAGCCGCTGCCCGTGAAGGGGGCGGCCGAGTACTACCCGGACGGCACCCCGCAGCACACCGACCAGGTGGACCTCACTTACGACAAGGACACCGGAAGCTACTGGCGCAGCAGGAGCTTCACCACTGGTCCGGTGCTCGCCCCCTACAAGAAGGGGGTCGGCATCGTCTACGACCTCGGTGCCGTGAAGAAACTGAGCGCGGCGACGATAAGCCTGTACTACGGCGGCGACCACACCACGGTCGAGCTGTACGCCGCGGATTCACTGTCGTCGTCCGCCGACCTCTCGGGCATGAAGAAAATCGCGACTGTCGAGACGTCCGGCCGTTCGGCGAAACTCACAGCGAAGCAGCCGGTGGAGACGCAGTACGTCCTCGTCTGGCTGACGGCCATGCCGCAGTCTCCCGCGGACGACTTCAGCGGGGCGGGCTTCAAGCAGGCCATCACCGATGTGAGGTTCGAGGGGCAGTAGCCCCGCGGGGAGGGGGATGGTGGCCACGCAGGGTACGGGCGGGGAGGTCAGCGACAGCGACCTCCTCGCCCGCCATGTCGCGGGGGACCCGAACGCCTTCGGGGAACTCGTCCGCCGGCACCGGGACCGGCTCTGGGCGGTGGCGCTGCGGACCCTGGGGGACCGCGAGGAGGCCGCCGACGCCGTGCAGGACGCACTCGTCTCCGCCTTCCGCGCCGCCCACACCTTCCGCGGGCAGTCGGCCGTCACGACCTGGCTGCACCGCATCACCGTGAACGCGTGCCTGGACCGGGCGCGCAAGGCGGCCTCGCGCCGCACCGCCGCGATGACGGACGAGAAGCAGTTCGAGGAGCTGCTCGAACCGCACGAGTCCGCCGCGGCCCCCGCCGAGCGGGGCGAGCTGCACCGGGAACTGCTGCGGGCGCTCGCGACGCTCCCCGTGGAGCAGCGGGCAGCCCTGGTCCTCGTCGACATGCAGGGCTACCCCGTTGCGGAGGCCGCCGCCGTCCTCGACGTGCCGGCGGGGACGGTCAAGAGCAGATGCGCCCGGGGCAGGGCACGGCTGCTGCCTCTGCTCTCCCACCTGCGGGACACGCCGGGGAGTAGCGGCGATCAGGCAGGGGCAAGGAACCGGACGGAGAACGCATCCGTCCCAGAGACGGAGGCCCGGCCGGGCCACGGCTTCACACAGGGCGGAGGTGGACACCCATGACGTCGACGACGGGTACGGACGAGCACCCCGAGGTCGCCGAGATCTCGGCACTCACCGAGGGCATCCTCCCGCCGGCGCGCTCGGCCGATGTCCGCGGGCACATCGACGGCTGCACGCTCTGTGCCGACGTGCGGGCCTCCCTGGACGAGATTCGCGGACTGCTGGGCACGCTCCCGGGACCGCCCCGGATGCCCGCCGACATCGCCGGCCGGATCGACGCCGCGCTCGCCGCCGAGGCGCTGCTCGCCTCCAGCACCGCCGATGTTTCACGTGAAACAGGGACCGCGGAGCCGCCTCGTGTTTCACGTGAAACATCGGCACCGGTCGGTGGACGGCCCTCCGGTCGCGGCTCCGGCCCCAGCGGCCCCGGCCGCGCCGGCACCGGATCCCGTCGGCGCCGGGTGAAGGGCGTCCTCGTCGCCGCCTCCGTCGCCGCCGTGGTCGGCCTCGGAAGCTTCCTCGCGCAGTCCACCTGGAGCACCGGGGGGAGCGCCGGCCTCGAGTCGTCGACGGCCTCCGACGCCGGCGCCAAGGCTGACGCCGACACGCTCGGCGCGCAGGTACACGATCTGCTGACAAGCGGCGCGGGCAGGAAGCCCGAGAGCAAGCCCGCCGCGCAGTCCCCGATGGTCGGCATGGACAGTGCCGCGCCGCCCTGCGTCCTGGGGGCCGTCGACCGCACGGAGACTCCGATCGCCCTCCAGCGGGGCAGGTACGAGGGCATGGACTCCTATCTGGTCGTGCTCCCGCACGAGGGCGACCCCTCACTGGTCGACGCCTACGTCGTGGACGCCTCGTGCACCACAGCGCAGCCCCCCGCCACGGGCACCCTCCTCCGCGAGGAGACATACCCTCGCTAGCCACGCCGACGGGAATGCCCGGACCGTAGGATCCGTTAGGCGGGATGACAATGGTCCCGCCGCCGAGGCACCCGGCGAATCGGCACAGCAGAGACGAGGAAGAACCCGTGAGCGACGTCCGAAACGTGATCATCATCGGTTCCGGGCCGGCGGGATACACAGCCGCGCTCTACACCGCCCGCGCCTCCCTCAAGCCCCTGGTCTTCGAAGGTGCGGTCACGGCCGGCGGCGCCCTCATGACCACGACCGACGTCGAGAACTTCCCCGGCTTCCGCGACGGCATCATGGGCCCCGACCTCATGGACAACATGCGGGCCCAGGCCGAGCGCTTCGGTGCCGAGCTGATCCCGGACGACATCGTCGAGGTCGACCTCGAGGGTGACATCAAGACCGTCACCGACTCCGCGGGCACCGTCCACCGGGCGAGGGCCGTCATCATCGCCACCGGTTCCCAGCACCGCAAGCTCGGCCTCCCCAACGAGGACCAGCTCTCCGGGCGCGGTGTCTCCTGGTGCGCCACCTGTGACGGCTTCTTCTTCAAGGACCACCAGATCGCCGTCATCGGCGGCGGTGACACCGCCCTGGAGGAGGCGACCTTCCTCTCGCGCTTCGCCAAGAGCGTGAAGGTGGTCCACCGCCGGGACACGCTCCGCGCCTCCAAGGCGATGCAGGAGCGCGCCTTCGCCGACCCGAAGATCTCGTTCGTCTGGGACAACGAGGTCGCCGAGATCAACGGCGAGGGCAAGCTCTCCGGCCTGGTCCTGCGGAACACCAAGTCCGGCGAGACCTCCGAACTGCCGGTCACCGGCCTGTTCATCGCGATCGGCCACGACCCCCGCACCGAGCTGTTCAAGGGAATCCTCGACCTGGACGAGGAGGGCTACCTCAAGGTCGAGTCGCCCACCACCCGTACGAAGATCCCCGGTGTCTTCGCCGCGGGTGACGTCGTGGACCACACCTACCGCCAGGCGATCACCGCCGCGGGCACCGGCTGTTCCGCCGCCCTGGACGCCGAGCGCTACCTCGCCGCCCTGAGCGACGCCGGCAACGAGCAGACCCGCGAGCCCGAGCAGACCGCCGCCGCGGTCGTCTGACCGCGCAGCACAACCAAGTACCCGTCCTACACACCGAGGAGACAGCGTGGCCGGCAACACCAAGACCGTGACCGATGCGACCTTCGACGAGGAGGTCCTGTCCAGCGACAAGCCCGTGCTCGTCGACTTCTGGGCCGAGTGGTGCGGTCCGTGCCGCCAGATCGCCCCGTCGCTCGAGGCGATCGCCGCGGAGCACGGCGACCAGATCACCATCGTCAAGCTGAACATCGACGAGAACCCGGTCACCGCCGCCAAGTACGGCGTCATGTCGATCCCGACTCTCAACGTCTACAAGGGCGGCGAGGTCGTGAAGACCATCGTCGGCGCCAAGCCGAAGGCCGCCATCGAGCGCGACCTGGCGGACTTCATCGGCTGAGCACCGCAGACGGACGCGAAAGGGCCCGCCCCGTGAGGGGCGGGCCCTTCGTCCGTTCACAGGGGCCGCAGCGCCGGTTCCTTCTGCACGGCGCCGAGCAGCCGGTCGATCGCCATCTCGACGTCCTCCTTCCAGGAGATCGTCGTACGCAGCTCCAGCCTCAGCCGGGGGAACCGCGGGTGCGGCCGCACCGTCTTGAAGCCGACGGCCAGCAGGTGCTCGGCGGGCAGGACGCACGCGGGCTCCTCCCAGCGCGCGTCACCGAAGGCCTCGATCGCCCGGAAGCCCCGCCGCACCAGGTCCTTGGCCATCGTCTGCACCAGCACCCGGCCCAGTCCCTGTCCCTGGAAGCCCGGGAGGATCCGGGCGGTCATCAGCTGGACGGCGTCGGGGGAGACGGGACTCGTGGGGAAGGCCGTCGAGCGCGGCACGTAGGCGGGTGGGGCGTAGAGCAGGAAGCCGGCGGGCACCTCGTCCACGTATACGACCCGGCCGCACGACCCCCACTCCAGCAGCACCGCCGAGATCCAGGCCTCCTTCTCCAGCTCCGGCTTGCCGGCCTGGACGGCGGCCTCCCCGCTCACCGGATCGAGCTCCCAGAAGACGCACGCGCGGCAGCGGTTGGGGAGATCCGGGAGGTTGTCCAGCGTGAGCGGAACGATCCGACGCCCCATGAGGTCTGACCCTCGTTTCTGTCGTGGACCCAACTGCCGACGAAGCCACCCACGGCGCCCAGCCCGAGCCCCGCTGCGAGAAGGGCGGCCCTCTGCCAATCGTGCTCCACTCCGACGCGCCGCACCGATCGCATGAGCCCCTCCTCGGAGGTAGTGCTCCATCCCGTACGCATCGTATCCGTGAGCGGACAAGTCCGACACCGGAGCAACGCTAACGGCCCAGCAAAAAGCGGGTCACATCCCTCTCGGGACGTGACCCGCCCGGTAGTTGCGTCCCGTCACGCGGCGGTGCGGACGCCGGGGCTCACTCCTCCTCGTCGGACTCCTCGGTGAGCGACCGCTCGAGGACGTCTCCCTCGCCCGGTGCCATCGAGCCGAGGATGCGCTCCAGGTCCTCTATCGAGGCGAACTCCACGACGATCTTCCCGCGCTTCTGCCCGAGGTCCACCTTCACACGGGTCTCGAAGCGGTCCGAGAGCCGCAGCGCGAGGTCGGTCAGCGCGGGGGACATCCGCTTGCCTGCCCGGGGCGCCGGTGCCTTCCGCGCGGGCTGGGACTCGGAGTTCATCACATGCACGATCTCCTCGACCGCGCGCACCGAGAGCCCCTCGGCCACGATCCGGCTGGCGAGCCGGTCCTGGTCCTCCACGTCCTCCAGGGCGAGCAGGGAGCGGGCGTGCCCGGCGGAGAGCACACCGGCCGCAACACGCCGCTGTACGGGCGCGGAGAGCTTCAGCAGGCGCAGGGTGTTGGAGACCTGGGAGCGGGAGCGCCCGATGCGGTCGGCGAGCTGCTCGTGGGTGCAGGCGAAATCCTTGAGGAGCTGGTCGTAGGCGGCCGCCTCTTCCAGCGGGTTCAGCTGGGCACGGTGCAGGTTCTCCAGCAGCGCGTCCAGGAGGAGCTTCTCGTCGTCCGTGGCGCGCACGATCGCCGGGATGGCCTCCAGGCCCGCTTCCCGGCTGGCCCGCCAGCGCCGCTCGCCCATGATGAGCTCGTAGCGCTCCGGTCCGACCTGACGGACGACGACCGGCTGCAGGAGGCCGACCTCCTTGATGGAGGTGACCAGCTCGGCCAGCGCGTCCTCGTCGAAGACCTCACGCGGCTGACGGGGGTTGGGGATGATCGCGTCCAGCGGCAGCTCCGCGAAGTACGCCCCCGCCACCAGGGAAGGCTCCTGAACCACGATGGCTTCAGGTGTTTCACGTGAAACGGGGATCGACGCCGTCCCCTCATGTCCCTGCTGTTCCGCCAGGGCCGTCACCTTGGCGACGGCAACACCTCGCTCCGGCGCCAGGACAGGCGCGGCGGGCGTCGCCGTCGCCACCGCGGTCGCGGCTGCCGCGTCCGCACCGTTCGGTGCGGCGGGAATCAGCGCGCCGAGACCACGGCCGAGTCCTCTGCGTCGCTCACTCACTGGATCCCCTTCGACGTGTTCTGCTCTGTGTCTTGGCTGCGCCCAAGGCCGCGCAGGGCCATCTCGCGTGCCGCCTCGAGGTACGACAGCGCGCCGCTCGAACCGGGATCGTAGGTCAGCACCGTCTGACCGTAGCTGGGCGCTTCCGAGATGCGGACCGAGCGCGGAATGCTCGTGCTGAGCACCTCCTTGCCGAAGTGGGTGCGCACCTCCTCGGCGACCTGCGAGGCGAGCCGGGTCCGGCCGTCGTACATGGTCAGCAGGATGGTGGAGACATGGAGCTTGGGGTTGAGGTGGCCCCGCACCAGCTCCACGTTGCGGAGCAGTTGCCCCAGGCCCTCCAGGGCGTAGTACTCGCACTGGATCGGGATGAGGACCTCGGCGCCGGCCACCAGGGCGTTGACGGTCAGCAGACCGAGCGAGGGCGGGCAGTCGATGAGGATGTAGTCCAGTGGCTGCTCGTAGGACTCGATGGCCCGCTGCAGCCGGCTCTCGCGGGCCACCAGCGAGACCAGCTCGATCTCGGCGCCGGCCAGGTCGATGGTGGCGGGGGCGCAGAAGAGGCCCTCCACGTCCGGCACCGGCTGGACGACGTCGGAGAGCGGCTTGCTCTCCACCAGCACGTCGTAGATGGAGGGGACTTCGGCGTGGTGGTCGATCCCGAGGGCGGTGGAGGCGTTGCCCTGGGGGTCGAGGTCGACGACCAGCACCCGGGCCCCGTGGAGGGCCAGGGAGGCGGCCATGTTGACCGTGGTGGTGGTCTTGCCGACCCCACCCTTCTGGTTGGCGACCACCATCACTCGGGTCTGTGGTGGGCGTGGGAGTCCTTCACCGGCCCGCCCCAGTGCCTCCACGGCCAGTTGGGCGGCACGGCCGATGGGGGTGTCGTCCATCGGGGGCGGTGTTTCACGTGAAACATCATCCCCGAACGGCTCGGTGCGGGGACCGGGGACCGGATCGGCCATCGGTCCCGCGATGTTGGCGTCGGACCGCAAGGATTCACTCTCCTCGACTACAAGCTCGCAATGAACAGAGCCTGCCATGCTTTCGGGGTCGCGAACCAGTGAGGGCGGTTCTCCTGTGGATGAATCCACCGGTTGAGTCACCGAATGGGTCATCTCGGAGGGCCGATGCGAGAGCATCTCGGCCGCCGCACGAGCGCGGCCGAGGATTCCTGGGAGCAGAGAGCGCCGTTTCACGTGAAACACGATGCGCAGCGCGGCGACCGTTTCCTACCCGACACTCCGGATTATGTACGTATGGCCGTTTGTATGGAGCACACGGCCGCGATCAGTGCCGTTGTCGACGGCTCGCCCGGGCCGCCTTGGCCCTGCGGGTCGCTCCCCGCACACCGCCGGGGCTCTCGCCCGCCAGCACCCGCACCACCGTCGAGAGCGGATCCACGATCCCCTCGCCGACCTGGACCACGGAGGTCTCCACGGCCCCGAGGCGGCTCAGGGCGGCGCGTGCGGCCTTCAGCTCCTCCTCGGCGGTGTCGCCCTTGAGGACGGTCATCTCCCCGTGCGGACGGAGCAGCGGCAGCCCCCAGCCGGCGAGACGTTCGAGTGGGGCCACGGCACGGGCGGTCACCACGTCCACCGGCGGCACCTTGCCGACCATCTCCTCGGCACGGCCACGCACCACCACGACGTTGGACAGTCCCAGCAGCCGCACGGCCTCCTCCAGGAAGGTGGTCCTGCGCAGCAGCGGTTCCAGCAGGGTGATGCAGAGGTCCGGCCGGGTCAGTGCCAGCGGGATGCCCGGGAGCCCCGCGCCCGAGCCCACGTCGCACACCGAGACGCCCTGGGGGATCACCTCGGCCAGCACGGCGCAGTTCAGCAGGTGGCGCTCCCAGAGCCGGGGCACCTCGCGCGGGCCGATCAGCCCGCGGCGCACTCCCGCGTCGGCCAGCAGTTCCGCGTACCGCACCGCGTCCGCGAAGCGCTCACCGAACACCTCACGTGCCGCTTCCGGCGCCGGGGGAAGCTCCGCCGCTGCCTCCGTCACGAGAACCGTCCTTCCGTTGTTGCAAGCTTTCACCAGGCTGACAAGGTTCGGCCCCGCCTGCGAACAGACGGGGCCGAGTGAGTACCGCTGAGAGCTGAGACCGGTGGAGGTCAGGAAGCCGGGAGGACGACCACCCGGCGCTCGGGCTCCTCGCCCTCGGACTCGCTGCGCAGCCCCGCGGCAGCCACCGCGTCGTGCACGACCTTGCGCTCGAAGGGCGTCATCGGCTTCAGCTTCACCGGCTGGCCGGAGCCCTTGACCTCCTCGGCCGCCTTCTCGCCCAGCTCCGTCAGCTCGGCCCGCTTGCGGGCCCGGAAGCCGGCGATGTCGAGCATCAGCCGGCTGCGGTCGCCGGTCTCCCGGTGGACCGCGAGCCGGGTCAGCTCCTGGAGCGCCTCCAGCACCTCGCCGTCCCGGCCGACGAGCTTGTTGAGGTCACGGCTCGACGATTCGCCGACGATGGAGACCGAGGCCCGGTCCCCCTCGACGTCCATGTCGATGTCACCGTCGAGGTCGGCGATGTCCAGCAGCCCCTCGAGGTAGTCGGCCGCGATCTCGCCCTCCTGCTCGAGGCGGGTGAGCGCGTCGGTGGTGTTGCCGTCCGTCACGGCGGGACTCCTCTGCTACTTCTTCTTCGACAGGTTCGGCTTGTCCGCGCCGCTGCTCGGCTTTGGCTTGGTGCCCGCGGCCGCCCCGCCGCCCGGCTTGGGCTTGGTGCCGCCGGCACCGGCCGGCTGCGCGGTGCCGCCCGTCTGGCGCTGCGACTTGCTCTGGCGCTTGGGCTGGGTGCGCTTCACCGGCGCCGTGTCCTGCGGCTCCTGGGCGGCGGCGGGCTCGACCTTCAGCTTGCCCTTGGCCTTCAGACGCTCTTCGCGCTGCTTGAAGGCAATGCTTCCGGGGGTCGGGTTCCGGCGGATGACGAACATCTGCTGCCCCATGGTCCACACGTTGGTGGTCAGCCAGTAGATGAGGACACCGACGGGGAAGTTGATGCCGAAGACGGCGAACATGATCGGGAAGACGTACATCAGCATCTTCTGCTGCTGCATGAACGGCGTCTTCACCGTCATGTCGACGTTCTTCGTCATCAGCTGGCGCTGCGTGTAGAACTGCGAGGCCGACATCAGGACGATCATGATGACGGTGACCACGCGGACGTCGGTCACCGAGGCGCCCAGCGAGGCGAGCTTGTCCGCGCTGTCCCTGAACTTGGCCGCGATCGGCGCGCCGAAGATGTGGGCATGCTGGGCGCTCTCGACGAGGCCCTGGCTCATCACGCCGACCTGCTTGCCCTGAGCGATGTAGCTCAGCACGTGGTACAGCGCGAAGAAGAAGGGGGACTGCGCCAGGATCGGAAGGCACGAGGAGAGCGGGTTGGTACCCGTCTCCTTGTACAGCTTCATCATCTCTTCGGACTGACGCTGCTTGTCGTTCTTGTAGCGCTCCTGGATCGCCTTCATCTTGGGCTGGAGCGCCTGCATGTTCCGGGTCGACTTGATCTGCTTCACGAACAGCGGGATCAGGCAGATCCGGATCAGGACCACCAGGGAGACGATCGACAGGCCCCAGGCCAGGCCGCCGTCCTTGTCAAAGACGAGGCCGTACAGCGAGTGGAACTGGACAATGATCCACGAAACGGCATCGTAGAGGGGGTTCAAGATCCCCACGGTCAGGCTCCTTGGGCATGAGGCGTCTCGACGGGCTCGGGAGTAACGGACCCGCCCGGTGCGTCACCCCGGAGGGCTTCGCGCAGGCGAGCGTGCCACGGTGGGCGCTTGCGCGGCGGGACATGGTCCACGCCGCCCAGCGACCACGGGTTGCAACGCAGGATCCGCCACGCGGTCAGGGCAGTGCCCTTGATCGCGCCGTGCCGATCGATCGCCGTATACCCGTAGTGCGAACACGAGGGGTAGTACTTGCAGACCGGACCGAGCAACGGGCTGATGGTCCACTGGTAAATCTTGATCAAGGCCAGCAACGGGTACTTCATAGCGCCACCCCCAGGAGCCTCCCGAGGGCGGCGTCCAGGTCTCGGGCCAGCTGTGAATGGTCTGCGTCACCCGCACCGGGCAGCGCTCGTACGACTACCAGGCTACCGGGGGGCAGCACGGACAGACGTTCGCGGACAAGGTGACGAAGCCGACGCTTGACCAGGTTCCGGGTCACCGCGTTACCGACGGCCTTGCTCACGACGAAACCCGCACGCGCCGGGGAGGCACTCCCCCCCGCTGCGTGCGGGTCCCTTGTGTCACTGTCGGTGCGCAGGTGGACGACCAGAAGTGGCCGTCCGGCCCGGCGTCCTCGACGTACCGCGGTCGCGAAGTCCTGCCGCCGCCTCAGCCGATTCTCGGTGGGCAGCACGACTCACACCTCGCGCTTCGGTGCGATCAGGCGGACAGGCGGGCGCGGCCCTTGCTACGGCGGGTCGCGAGGATGGCGCGGCCGGCACGCGTACGCATGCGCAGCCGGAAGCCGTGGGTCTTGGCGCGACGACGGTTGTTCGGCTGGAAGGTGCGCTTGCTCACTCGGGGGCTCCAGGATGAATCGTGTGTTGGCGGGGCGTCGCCTGGCTGTCACCGTGCGCCCACGAAGAACTCGCGGAACATCCTGGTGTGCACCGCTTGACGATCACCTCGGTGATCCTCGCCCATCGGTAGGCAGGCGGCAGCAGCCATCGACAACTCGACCTGGTTACGGTACGCGGGGCCGCGGCGTCAGGTCAAACCAGCCCCGGTCACCGCCGTACGCGCCGCCATCCGGACGTGGTTTTGCACACCCTGTGGACAACGACTTGAACCAGGCAGGCTGCGCTGACTACCGTGGCTGAACTCCGAAACATTCCCGTCCGTCCCAAGAACCACACCTTCGTGGGACCCATCGGCACCAACCAGCGACCGAGAGAGCGTGCACTGTGGCTGACGTAACTGCCGATCTTGCCTCAGTGTGGCCCAGGGTCCTGCAAAAACTGCTCGTGGAGAGCGACGACCTCAAGCCGAAGGACGCGGACTGGCTGCAGCGGACGCAGCCGCTGGCGCTCGTCGCGGGTACGGCCGTGCTGTCCGCCCCCAACGAGTTCGCCAAGAGCGTGCTGGAGGGGCGGCTCCTGCCGCTGATCACCGACGTCCTCAGCCGTGAGTTCGGCCACCCGGTGGGCATCGCCATCGCCGTCGCCTCGGGCGGCGAGCAGGAGGCGGCCCCCGCGCCGCAGGCGCCGGTCGTCCCCGAACCGCAGCCGCAGCTCGAGGCGCCGTCGCATCCTCAGCCCCCCGCGTACGCCGCGGAGCCGGGCCGGTACGACGAGCGGCCGCACGGCTACGGCGAGGTCCCGCGCATGCGCCCGGCCTATCCCGAGCACGTGGTCGGGCCCACCGGCGGCTCCGGCGGCTGGCCGCCCCGCGAGCCCGAGGACCGCTGGCAGCAGCAGCGCTTCGGCGACTACCAGGAGCGCGAGCACTACCAGCCGCCCGCCTCCCGCTACGAGATCCCCTCGCCCCACCAGCCCCCGGCGCGACCGGAACCGGCGCCGCCGCAGATGCCGGCCATGCCTCCGCCGCGCACCGGAGGGGGGAACGGCGGTGCCGGTTCCCACTTGGGCGCCGGCGGGTCGGGCGGTTCGGGGGGACCGGCGGAGCCCACCGCGCGGCTGAACCCCAAGTACCTCTTCGACACCTTCGTCATCGGCGCCTCCAACCGCTTCGCGCACGCCGCGGCGGTCGCCGTCGCGGAGGCACCGGCCAAGGCGTACAACCCGCTGTTCATCTACGGGGAGTCCGGCCTCGGCAAGACGCACCTGCTGCACGCGATCGGGCACTACGCGCGCAGCCTCTACCCGGGCACACGGGTGCGCTACGTGAGCTCCGAGGAGTTCACCAACGAGTTCATCAACTCCATCCGCGACGGCAAGGCGGACGCGTTCCGCAAGCGCTACCGGGACATGGACATCCTGCTGGTCGACGACATCCAGTTCCTGGCGAGCAAGGAGTCGACGCAGGAGGAGTTCTTCCACACCTTCAACACCCTGCACAACGCCAACAAGCAGATCGTGCTCTCCTCCGACCGGCCGCCCAAGCAGCTGGTGACCCTGGAGGACCGGCTGCGCAACCGCTTCGAGTGGGGCCTGATCACCGACGTCCAGCCGCCCGAGCTGGAGACCCGGATCGCGATCCTCCGCAAGAAGGCGGTGCAGGAGCAGCTCAACGCCCCGCCGGAGGTGCTGGAGTTCATCGCCTCCCGGATCTCGCGGAACATCCGCGAGCTGGAGGGCGCGCTGATCCGGGTGACGGCCTTCGCCAGCCTCAACCGTCAGCCGGTGGACCTGCAGCTCACCGAGATCGTGCTGAAGGACCTGATCCCCGGCGGGGAGGACTCCGTCCCCGAGATCAGCGGACAGGCGATCATGGCGGAGACGGCCTCCTACTTCGGCCTGGACGTCGAGGACCTCTCCGGCTCCTCCCGCAGCCGCGTGCTCGTCACGGCCCGGCAGATCGCCATGTACCTGTGCCGGGAGCTCACGGACCTGTCGCTGCCGAAGATCGGCGCCCTGTTCGGCGGCCGCGACCACACGACGGTCATGCACGCGGACCGCAAGATCCGCTCCCTGATGGCCGAGCGACGGTCCATCTACAACCAGGTCACCGAGCTCACCAACCGCATCAAGAGCTGACGCGGGACCTTCCACGCGTCCTCCCGCGGGTCTCCCGCGCGTCCCCTCAGGCGCCTTCCGCACGCCTTCCGCACGCACTCCGTACGTCCACAGCGCCCCGGGCCAACTCCCGGGGCGCTTCTCGTTGTTCGATTGCGCCGGCGGCGGCCCTGGGACAGGAACGTCTCTCCACAGGACGGGGCGGTTTTCCCCCGTCCACAGCCTGGGGATGCCCGGGTTGTCCCGAACGTGTCCACAGGCCGGGCCGTAGGATGCTCGTTCGGCCTGCTGGGGGCCATGTGGATTTGTGGGCAACCCCGATCCACAGACTGTGGACATTCCGGCCGCCCACAGGACCCCTCTCGCGGTTGTCCACCGCTCGCCCACAGGTTGGGGGCGGTTGTCCCCAGTCAGGGGCCGCTTCTCCACAGTCCTGTCCACTGTTCGGCAACGGAACACACCCGCTCACCGGTCGGAGTGAACCGCGTCACACCAACGTGGTGGGTTGGGCTGGGGAGAACCCGGGTATTCCTGGGGACAGCGCTGGGGAGAACCGGGGGGCTCCTGTGAATCGCGTGTGCACAACTTCCGGCCGTCCACAGACGGGCCCGGTTGTCCACCGGCTCCGCCCACAGGCTCGGTGGATAAAAAACAGGGCCTGACCTGCACCGGAACCACTTATCCACGGTTTCCACAACCCCTATTACTACGACCAGGGATAGTTACCGGGGAATCTGCTTCGAAGTGGGACCTGTGCACAACCGAGCCGCGGGCCGTCGGACTCCCCGCCCTCCGGCTTGACCCCAACCCGCACCGCATGTCCGCGGCGGCTGTCAGACTGTTCTCGGCAAGAGGGCCAGCAGGGCCAGAGAGTCGGCCACAGACAGCCAGCAACAGCAGGAGGCGGTTCCGGTGAAGATCCGGGTGGAGCGCGATGTACTCGCGGAGGCAGTGGCCTGGGCGGCCCGCAGTCTCCCGGCCCGTCCCCCGGTGCCGGTCCTGGCGGGCCTGCTGCTGAAGGCCGAGGAGGGACAGCTGAGCCTGTCCGGCTTCGACTACGAGGTCTCGGCCCGTGTCTCGGTCGAGGCCGACGTGGAGGAGGACGGCACCGTCCTCGTCTCCGGCCGGCTGCTCGCCGACATCTCGCGGGCACTTCCCAACAGGCCTGTGGAGATCTCCACCGAGGGCGTGCGCGTGACCGTCGTCTGCGGCAGCTCGCGATTCACACTCCACACCCTGCCTGTGGAGGAGTACCCGGCGCTGCCCGCGATGCCCACCGCTTCCGGCACCGTCCCCGGCGAGGTCTTCGCCGCGGCCGCCGCCCAGGTCGCCATCGCCGCCGGCCGTGACGACACCCTGCCGGTGCTGACCGGTGTGCGGATCGAGATCGAGGGCGACACCGTCACCCTGGCCGCCACCGACCGCTACCGCTTCGCGGTCCGCGAGTTCCTGTGGAAGCCGGAGACCCCGGACATCTCCGCGGTCGCCCTGGTGCCCGCCAAGACGCTGCTGGACACCGCCAAGTCGCTCACCAACGGCGACTCCGTCGCCATCGCCCTGGCCGGCTCCGGCGCGGGCGAGGGCCTGATCGGCTTCGAGGGCGCGGGCCGCCGCACCACGACGCGTCTGCTCGAGGGCGACCTGCCGAAGTACCGGACGCTCTTCCCGACCGAGTTCAACTCCGTCGCGGTGATCGAGACGGCCCCCTTCGTCGAGGCCGTCAAGCGCGTGGCCCTGGTGGCCGAGCGCAACACGCCGGTCCGGCTGAGCTTCGAGCAGGGCGTGCTGACCCTGGAGGCCGGTTCCAGCGACGACGCACAGGCTGTGGAGCGCGTGGACGCCACGCTGGAGGGCGACGACATCTCGATCGCCTTCAACCCGACGTTCCTGCTGGACGGCCTGAGCGCGATCGACTCGCCGGTGGCGCAGCTGTCCTTCACCACGTCGACGAAGCCCGCGCTGCTCAGCGGCCGTCCGGCGGTCGACGCCGAGGCCGACGACGCGTACAAGTACCTGATCATGCCGGTCCGGCTGTCCGGCTGACGCGAGGCCTGTCCGGTCGCGTCGCCCTGCGGGGGCCGACGTAGGCTCGACGTAGGTCAGGCAGGCTTCGAACGAAGGATCAACGATGGAGCTCGGTCTCATCGGTCTCGGCAAGATGGGCGGGAACATGCGCACGCGCATCCGCCAGGCCGGTCACACTGTCATCGGCTACGACCGCAACCCGGACCTCGCCGATGTCCACAGCCTGCAGGAACTTGTGGACAGGCTCGAGGCCCCGCGCGTGGTGTGGGTGATGGTGCCGGCCGGCGCCGCCACCCAGTCGACGATCGACGAGCTCGGTGAGCTGCTCTCCCCCGGTGACGTCGTCGTCGACGGTGGCAACTCCCGTTGGACGGACGACGAGAAGCACGCCGAGGAGCTGGCCGCCAAGGGCATCGGCTTCGTCGACTGCGGTGTCTCCGGCGGCGTCTGGGGCCTGGAGAACGGCTACGCGCTGATGTACGGCGGCGAGGCCGAGCACGTGGAGAAGGTGCAGCCGGTCTTCAACGCCCTCAAGCCGGTGGGGAACTTCGGTTCCGTCCACGCGGGCAAGGTCGGCGCCGGCCACTTCGCGAAGATGGTCCACAACGGCATCGAGTACGCCATGATGCAGGCCTACGCCGAGGGCTGGGAGCTGCTGGAGAAGGTCCACTCGGTCACCGACGTGCGCGAGGTGTTCCGCTCCTGGCAGGAGGGCACCGTCATCCGCTCCTGGCTGCTGGACCTGGCCGTCAACGCCCTCGACGAGGACGAGCACCTCGACAAGCTCAAGGGCTACGCCGAGGACTCCGGCGAGGGCCGCTGGACCGTCGAGGCCGCCATCGACAACGCCGTGCCGCTGCCCGCGATCACCGCGTCCCTCTTCGCGCGCTTCGCGTCCCGCCAGGACGACTCCCCGCAGATGAAGATGATCGCCGCGCTCCGCAACCAGTTCGGCGGCCACGCCGTCGAGAAGCACTAGTCACACCCACGGGAAGGAGGCGGCGCGCAGCCATGCACGTCGCGCATCTGTCGCTCGCCGACTTCCGCTCCTACGCCCGGGTCGAGGTCCCGCTCGACCCGGGCGTCACCGCTTTCGTGGGGCCCAACGGCCAGGGCAAGACCAATCTGGTCGAGGCGGTCGGCTACCTGGCGACCCTCGGCAGCCACCGCGTCGCGAGCGACGCCCCGCTGGTGCGGATGGGCGCGGACCGGGCGATCGTGCGGGCGTCGGTGGTGCAGGGCGAGCGGCAGCAGCTGGTCGAGCTGGAGATCAACCCGGGTCGCTCCAACCGGGCCCGGCTCAACCGCTCCTCCCAGGTCCGCCCGCGCGACCTGCTGGGGATAGTCAGGACGGTGCTCTTCGCCCCCGAGGACCTGGCCCTGGTAAAGGGCGACCCCGGGGAGCGCCGGCGCTTCCTCGACGAGCTGCTCACCGCGCGGGCGCCCCGGCTGGCGGGCGTCCGCAGCGACTACGAGCGGGTCCTCAAGCAGCGCAACACCCTGCTGAAGTCGGCCGCGATGGCCCGCCGCCACGGCGGCCGCGGCGCCGACCTGTCCACACTCGACATCTGGGACCAGCACCTGGCCAAGGCCGGCGCCGAACTGCTGGCCCAGCGCCTGGACCTCACCCACGCCCTGCAGCCGCTGGCGGACAAGGCGTACGAGCAGCTGGCGCCGGGCGGCGGTCCGGTCGTGCTGGAGTACCGCAGTTCGATCGGCGAACGGATCGCCGGGGCGTCGGGCCGCGAGCAGTTGTACGGGCTGCTGCTGGAGGCCCTCGGGGAGGCCCGCAAGCAGGAGATCGAGCGCGGGGTGACCCTGGTCGGCCCGCACCGGGACGACCTCTCGCTCAAGCTGGGGCAGCTCCCCGCCAAGGGGTACGCGAGCCACGGGGAGTCCTGGTCGTACGCGCTGGCGCTGCGGCTGGCCTCGTACGACCTGCTGCGCGCCGACGGCGGCGAGCCGGTGCTGGTGCTGGACGACGTCTTCGCCGAGCTGGACGCCCGGCGCCGGGCGCGGCTGGCGGAGCTGGTGGCCCCCGGTGAGCAGGTGCTGGTGACGGCGGCGGTGGACGACGACGTGCCGGACGTGCTGGTCGGCGCCCGGTACGCGGTGGAGGACGGCGGCGTGGAGCGGGCATGACGGATCAGCAGCAGCCGCCCGGGCAGGCGACGGGCGCCCAGGGCGAGCCGGTGTCCGGCGTCGACCTGGCCAGGGTCGCGCTGCGCGCCGCCAAGGAGCAGGCCCGCGCCAGGGGCGCGGCCGCGCAGCAGAAGAAGCAGGCCCGGCGCGGGGGGTTGCGCAGCGGCGCACGGGCGGACGGGCGCGACCCGCTGCCGCTGGGCGCCGCGATCAGCCGGCTGATCACCGAGCGCGGCTGGGAGGCCCCGGCGGCGGTGGGCGGTGTGATGGGCCGCTGGCCGGAACTGGTGGGCGACGACGTGGCCCTGCACTGCCAGCCGCAGCGGTACGACGAGGAGGAGCGGGTCCTCACGGTGCAGTGCGACTCCACGGCCTGGGCGACGCAGCTGCGGCTGCTCGCCCCGACGCTGGTGGCCAGGCTGAACGCCGACCTCGGGCACGGCACCGTGAAGCTGATCAAGGTCCTGGGACCGGGGGGACCGGTGCGTTCGTACGGGCGGCTGCGCGCTCCCGGGAGCCGTGGGCCGGGCGATACGTACGGATAGGCCGGAAACCTGCTGTGCGTAATCGGGTCGAAGCCCTGTGCGCCCGCGTGAGCCGTTTTGGGACCCGGTCCGCGTGTGGGGAGTCGTCAGGAGGTACTTCCGTCGGGCACACGGGAACTCAGGTACCGCCAAAGCCCCATCTATGTCGGCGCTACCGGTAGACTGGTAGCAGTACCGCCCGCCCCTGGCCTCCGGCACCGGGGGACCCCAGCGGGACCAGTCGAAGATGTCGAGTGATGAAGCCGGTTCCGCCCCGCGGGACCCGGCTCATGCTGTGCCAGAAAGGGCGCTTCGTGGCCGATTCCGGCAACCCCAACGAGATCAATACGTCCGCAGCTGACGGCTCCGCCGCGCCCGCCTCCGGCGGGGCGTACGACGGCAGCGCGATCACCGTCCTTGAGGGCCTGGACGCGGTTCGCAAGCGCCCGGGCATGTACATCGGCTCGACGGGCGAGCGCGGCCTGCACCACCTGGTGTACGAGGTCGTCGACAACTCCGTCGACGAGGCGCTGGCCGGTCACGCGGACACCATCAACGTCACGATCCTCCCCGACGGCGGCGTGCGCGTCGTCGACAACGGCCGCGGCATCCCCGTGGACATCGTGCCGTCCGAGGGCAAGCCCGCCGTCGAGGTCGTGCTGACCGTCCTCCACGCCGGCGGCAAGTTCGGCGGCGGCGGCTACGCCGTCTCCGGCGGTCTGCACGGCGTCGGCGTCTCCGTGGTGAACGCCCTGTCGACGAAGGTCGCGGTCGAGGTCAAGCGTGAGGGCTTCCGCTGGACCCAGGACTACAAGATGGGTGTCCCCACCGCCCCGCTGCAGAAGAACGAGGAGGTCCCGGAGACCGGCACCTCGGTCACCTTCTGGGCGGACGGGGACATCTTCGAGACCCTCGAGTACTCCTTCGAGACGCTCTCGCGGCGCTTCCAGGAGATGGCCTTCCTCAACAAGGGCCTGACCATCTCGCTGACGGACGAGCGCCCCGAGCACGCGGACGTGGAGAACGAGGGCCAGCCGCGCTCGGTCTCGTACCACTACGAGGGCGGCATCGTCGACTTCGTGAAGTACCTGAACTCGCGCAAGGGCGAGACGGTCCACCCGTCGGTGATCGACATCGACGCGGAGGACAAGGAGCGGATGCTCTCCGTCGAGGTCGCGATGCAGTGGAACACCCAGTACAGCGAGGGTGTCTACAGCTTCGCCAACACCATCCACACCCATGAGGGCGGCACCCACGAGGAGGGCTTCCGCGCCGCGCTGACCACGCTGGTCAACAAGTACGCGCGCGAGAAGAAGCTGCTCCGCGAGAAGGACGACAACCTCACCGGTGAGGACATCCGCGAGGGCCTGACCGCGATCATCTCGGTCAAGCTGGGCGAGCCGCAGTTCGAGGGCCAGACCAAGACCAAGCTCGGCAACACCGAGGCGAAGACCTTCGTCCAGAAGGTCGTGCACGAGCACCTGACGGACTGGCTGGACCGCAACCCCAACGAGGCCTCGGACATCATCCGCAAGTCGATCCAGGCGGCCACCGCCCGCGTCGCCGCCCGCAAGGCGCGCGACCTGACGCGCCGCAAGGGCCTGCTGGAGACGGCGTCGCTGCCGGGCAAGCTGAGCGACTGTCAGTCCAACGACCCCGCCAAGTGCGAGATCTTCATCGTCGAGGGCGACTCCGCCGGCGGCTCGGCCAAGTCCGGCCGCAACCCGCAGTACCAGGCGATCCTCCCGATCCGCGGCAAGATCCTGAACGTGGAGAAGGCGCGGATCGACAAGATCCTCCAGAACACCGAGATCCAGGCGCTGATCTCGGCCTTCGGCACCGGTGTGCACGAGGACTTCGACATCTCCAAGCTGCGCTACCACAAGATCATCCTGATGGCCGACGCCGACGTGGACGGCCAGCACATCAACACCCTGCTGCTGACCTTCCTGTTCCGCTTCATGCGGCCGCTGGTCGAGGCGGGCCACGTGTACCTCTCCCGTCCCCCGCTCTACAAGATCAAGTGGGGCCGGGACGACTTCGAGTACGCGTACTCCGACTCCGAGCGCGACGCCCTGATCGAGCTGGGGCGGCAGAACGGCAAGCGCGTGCGCGAGGACTCGATCCAGCGCTTCAAGGGCCTCGGCGAGATGAACGCCGAGGAACTGCGGGTCACCACGATGGACGTCGACCACCGCGTGCTCGGCCAGGTCACCCTGGACGACGCGGCCCTCGCCGACGACCTGTTCTCGGTGCTGATGGGCGAGGACGTCGAGGCCCGGCGCTCCTTCATCCAGCGCAACGCCAAGGATGTCCGCTTCCTCGACATCTGAGTCGGCCCCCATCAGCCGCCGCCCGAAAGGACTTTGACCAGCAATGGCCGACGAGAACACCCCTGTCACGCCCGGCACCCCGGAGGGCGCCGAGGGCGCCGCCGCCGAGACGGACACCATGCGGATCGAGGCCGTGGGCCTCGAGACGGAGATGCAGCGCAGCTACCTGGACTACGCGATGTCCGTCATCGTGTCCCGCGCGCTGCCCGACGTCCGGGACGGCCTCAAGCCCGTCCACCGCCGCGTGCTGTACGCGATGTACGACGGCGGTTACCGTCCCGAGCGCGGCTTCTACAAGTGCGCCCGCGTGGTCGGCGACGTCATGGGTACGTACCACCCGCACGGCGACTCCTCGATCTACGACGCGCTGGTGCGGCTGGCCCAGCCGTGGTCGATGCGCATGCCGCTGGTCGACAGCAACGGCAACTTCGGTTCCCCGGGCAACGACCCGGCCGCCGCCATGCGGTACACCGAGTGCAAGATGGCGCCGCTGTCGATGGAGATGGTCCGGGACATCGACGAGGACACCGTCGACTTCCAGGACAACTACGACGGCCGCAACCAGGAGCCGACGGTCCTGCCGTCGCGTTTCCCCAACCTGCTGATCAACGGCTCCGCCGGCATCGCGGTCGGCATGGCGACCAACATCCCGCCGCACAACCTGCGCGAGGTCGCCGAGGGCGCCCAGTGGTACCTGGCCAACCCCGAGGCGTCCAACGAGGAGCTGCTGGACGCGCTCATCGAGCGCATCAAGGGCCCCGACTTCCCGACCGGCGCCCTGGTGGTGGGCCGCAAGGGCATCGAGGAGGCGTACCGCACCGGCCGCGGCTCCATCACGATGCGCGCGGTGGTCGAGGTCGAGGAGATCCAGGGCCGGCAGTGCCTGGTGGTCACCGAGCTGCCGTACCAGGTCAACCCCGACAACCTGGCGCAGAAGATCGCCGACCTGGTGAAGGACGGCCGGGTCGGCGGCATCGCCGACGTCCGGGACGAGACCTCCTCCAGGACCGGGCAGCGCCTGGTGATCGTGCTCAAGCGCGACGCCGTGGCCAAGGTCGTGCTGAACAACCTCTACAAGCACACCGACCTGCAGACGAACTTCGGCGCCAACATGCTGGCGCTGGTCGACGGCGTGCCGCGCACGCTCTCCCTCGACCAGTTCATCAAGCAGTGGGTGACCCACCAGATCGAGGTCATCGTCCGCAGGACCCGCTTCCGGCTGCGCAAGGCCGAGGAGCGCGCGCACATCCTGCGCGGCCTGCTGAAGGCCCTGGACGCGATCGACGAGGTCATCGCCCTGATCCGGCGCAGCGCGACGGTCGATGTGGCGCGCGAGGGCCTGATGGGCCTGCTGGAGATCGACGAGATCCAGGCCAACGCGATCCTGGAGATGCAGCTCCGCCGCCTGGCGGCCCTGGAGCGGCAGAAGATCGTCCAGGAGCACGACGAGCTCCAGGCGAAGATCAACGAGTACAACCGCATCCTGGCCTCGCCCGAGATGCAGCGCGGCATCATCAGCACGGAGCTGACGGCGATCGTCGAGAAGTTCGGCGACGACCGGCGCTCGGCGCTGGTGCCCTTCGACGGCGACATGTCCATCGAGGACCTGATCGCCGAGGAGGACATCGTCGTCACGATCACCCGCGGCGGCTACGTCAAGCGCACCAAGACCGACGACTACCGGTCCCAGAAGCGCGGCGGCAAGGGCGTGCGGGGCACGAAGCTGCGGGAAGACGACATCGTCGACCACTTCTTCGTCTCCACCACCCACCACTGGCTGCTGTTCTTCACCAACAAGGGCCGGGTCTACCGCGCCAAGGCGTACGAGCTGCCGGACGCCGGCCGTGACGCCCGCGGGCAGCACGTGGCGAACCTGCTGGCCTTCCAGCCGGACGAGCAGATCGCCCAGGTGCTGGCCATCCGCGACTACAACGCGGCGCCCTACCTGGTGCTCGCCACCCGTTCGGGCCTGGTGAAGAAGACCTCGCTGAAGGACTACGACTCGCCCCGTTCCGGCGGTGTGATCGCGATCAACCTGCGGGAGACCGAGGACGGCAGCGAGGACCTGCTGATCGGCGCCGAGCTGGTCGGCCCGGCCGACGACCTGCTGCTGGTCAGCCGCAAGGCGCAGTCCATCCGGTTCACCGCGACGGACGACACGCTGCGCCCGATGGGCCGTGCGACCTCGGGCGTGAAGGGCATGAGCTTCCGCGAAGGGGACGAACTGCTCTCGATGAATGTCGTGCGACCGGGTACGTTCGTCTTCACCGCCACCGACGGCGGGTACGCCAAGCGCACCAGTGTGGACGAGTACCGGGTCCAGGGGCGCGGCGGACTCGGCATCAAGGCGGCCAAGATCGTCGAGGACCGGGGTTCCCTGGTCGGGGCGCTGGTGGTGGAGGAGACCGACGAGATCCTCGCCATCACCCTCGGCGGCGGCGTGATCCGCACCCGTGTCAACGAGATCAGGGAAACCGGGCGTGACACCATGGGCGTCCAACTGATCAACCTCGGTAAAAAGGATGCAGTCGTGGGCGTCGCCCGCAATGCCGAGGCGGGGGCGGAGGCCGAAGAGGTCGTCGCCGCCGAAGAGGCCGAGGGCGAACAGCCCGTGGCCGCCGAGTCGGAGGAGTAAGAAGCCGTGAGTGGAGCCAAGGGCGCCGCGGGTGGGACGGGCGCGGACGGAGGGCAGCCGATGCCGGCGGCCCTGCCGGAGGCGATCGGCGGTGCCCATGGCCCACGTACGGACAACGGCCCGCACCAGGGGGGAATCACCGTGACTGACACCCGTCCATCGCAGCAGCAGCACCAGCACGCGGTGCACCAGCAGACCTACGGCGGCGCGCCCGGCGCCCCGGTCGCGGAGCAGCCGCCGCAGCCCCAGCAGCAGCCGCAGGGCCCGCACCAGCCGCCGCAGGCGTACGCGCCCCCGGCCGGGCCCCCCGCGACCGCCGGCGTCCGCCAGCCGCGTCCGGCGGCCCGTACCGTGCCGCGCACGCGCAAGGCGCGGCTGCGGGTGGCCAAGGCCGACCCGTGGTCGGTGATGAAGGTCAGTTTCCTGCTCTCCATCGCGCTGGGCATCTGCACGGTCATCGCGGTCGCGGTGCTGTGGATGGTGATGGACGCCATCGGCGTCTTCACCACGGTCGGCGGCACCCTCAGCGAGGCCACCTCGTCCGGTTCGGACGGCGGCTTCGACCTGGTGTCCTTCCTGTCGCTGTCGCGCGTGCTGACCTTCACGGCGGTCATCGCGGTCATCGACGTCGTGCTGGCCACGGCGCTGGCCACGCTCGGCGCCTTCATCTACAACATGTCGGCCGGCATGGTGGGCGGGGTCGAGCTGACGCTGGCGGAGGACGAGTAACCGATTTTGGGCCACGGCCCCGTGTGCGCTAATCTTTCAACGCAACGCAGCGCGGGGCTATAGCTCAGACGGTTAGAGCGCTTCCCTGATAAGGAAGAGGCCACAGGTTCAAGTCCTGTTAGCCCCACCGCGTGAACGGCCCGTACGGATCATCCGTACGGGCCGTTTCCTTGTCCGCGCCGGCGGAGTTGGTTCCGGTGGCAGGTCACCGTTCGATATCGACCGGTGTGTATAGTCGGGCCCGTCGGAAGACCCCCAACGCAAGAAGGACGAGGTCGCGCGGTGAAGAAGTTTCTCCTGGTCGCACTGGCCGCCATCGGCGGTCTCCTCGTGTACCGCCAGATCCAGGCGGACCGCGCCGAGCAGGACCTGTGGACGGAGGCCACGGATTCCGTTCCGGCGGGTTCCGGCGCGAGCGTCTGAGACGCGGCGGCACGGACGAAGGATTCGCGGAGCCCCGATCACGATGTGGTCGGGGCTTCGTCATGCCCGCGGCGTCGTTGCCCGACCGTGACGTGATCCGCTTGTATTTGCTGTCGCAAATCAATAGCTTCGCTGAAGCCGACGATGTGCGAGGGGGAACAGCACATGCGACGAGGGAATGCGCTGCCGTGCGGGTCCCTGGGCCGGTTGTGGGCGGCCGCGGGCGGGCTGGTGGTGCTGGGCGCCCTGCTGGGACCGCCCGGGTCGGCACGGGCCGCCACGGGCGGCGAGGGCGACGGGCTGGTCATGGTGCTGGACTCCTCCGGCTCCATGGCGGGCGCGCGCATGACGGCGGCCAGGGAGGCCGTGGGAGCCGTCGTGGACGCGCTGCCGGACGGCTACCCGACGGGACTGCGCGTCTACGGCGCGGGCAAGGAGCACGGCTGCGACGACACCCGGCTGCTGCAGCCCGTGCGGCCGCTGGACCGGGACGCCCTGAAGCGGGCCGTGGCCGGCGTGCGGCCCAAGGGCGACACCCCCATCGGGCTGTCGCTGCGCAGGGCGGCCGCCGACCTGCCCGAGGGCGGCCGGCGGACGATCGTGCTGGTCTCCGACGGCGAGGACACCTGCGGGGCACCCGAGCCCTGCGAGGTGGCGGCACAGCTCGCCGGACAGGGCGCCGACCTGCGGATCGACACCATCGGCTTCCAGGTGCGGGGCGGCGCCCGGGAACAGCTGGAATGCGTCGCCGGTGCCGGGCACGGGAGCTACTACGACGCCCCCGACGCCGCCTCCCTCGTCCGGCAGTTGACGCGGGCCTCCCGGCTCGGCGCGGACGCCTACCGCCTCCGGGGCCGGCCGGTGACCGGCTCGGCGGCCGCCGCCGGTGCCCCGGGCCTGTCCCCCGGCCAGTACGTCGACGACATCGGCCCCGGCGAGACCCGCTGGTACGCCGTGGACCTGGACGCGGCCTCCACGGCCGACCTGGCGGTGACCGCGGTGCCGCGGCCGGGGGTACGGGCCGCGTACGGGGACGGCGTCGAACTGCGGCTGGCCGGCACCGGGAGGTACCCGCTCACCTGCGGCTCGGACTCCGCGCGCTTCGGGCAGGACGAGGGCGCCATGGTGATCGGCGGCGCCGTCAGCCGCATCCCGGGCGACGAGGGGGGCGGCGCCTGCGACGAGGCGGGACGCTACGTGCTCTCCGTGCACCGCACCAGCGCCGCCGGCTCGGACCGGGCCCGCTGGCCCCTGGAGCTGCGGTACGGCACCGAGCGGCCGTTCGCCGCGGGCGCGACCCCGGCACCGGCCGCCACCCGCTATGGGGACCCGCCGCCGGCCCTGACGGGCGCACCGCGCGACGTCGAGGGCGGCACGGGCTTCAACGACGCGCGCCGCCTCGGCACCGGCGTCTGGCGGGACACGTTGCTGCCCGGGCAGACGCGCTTCTACAAGGTGCGGGTCGGCTGGGGACAGCGGCTGACGTACTCCGCGGACTTCGCCAACGAACCCCTTCTGGAGCGCGGTTCCACGGCCTCGTCCTTCGTGGCGACGGCCGCGTACGGGCCGGGGCGGCAACCGCTGGGCGACGCCTCCGGGATGCCGCAGCGCCGCGGCTACTTCGGGCGGCCGCTGTCCGTGGGGCTCGGCACCGTGCCGGTGACGTGGACCAACCGCTGGGTCGCCGTCGGCGGCGCCCGGGGCGCTCGTACGGCGGGCGAGCACTACGTCGCCGTGTCGCTCGGGCCGGGCGCGGCGGAGCTGGCGCGGAACGCGGCGGTGCGCGTCGTCCTGCGTGTGGCCGTGACGGGCACGGAGCAGGCCGGTCCGGAGTACGACGCGGCGGCGCTCGGCGGCGGTCCGGCCGCCGGCAAGGACGGCGGGGAGCGGGTGGTGTCCGGGCACACGGAGAGCGCCGGTACCCCCGCGGACGGCGGGGGCTTCATGACGGCGGGCGACGCGATCGCGGCGGCCGCGGGCGGCGCGGTGGCGCTCGCCGGGGTCGGGACGGTGGCCCTGCTGGGCCGCAGGCGGAGGGACGGGGCATGATCCGCAGGGCAGTCACAGCGGTGGTGGCGGCGTTCGCGCTGTCGGCCGGTGCGGCGGGAACGGCGCTCGCCGATGCGGCCGTCCCCTCCTGGCAGCCCCAGGGCGAGGCGGTACAGGGCCGGGCGAGCACCGCCGACGCCCCGCGGCTCGAGCCCGGCGTCCTGTACCGGGACAGCCTGCCGGCCGACGAGGGCGGCAGGAACTACGCCCTCGACCTGGACGCCGTGCACTCGTCCTACCTCGCCGTCTTCGCGCTGCCCCGCCCGGGCACCGAGGTGGCCTACGGGGACGGCATCGAGCTGACGCTGACCAGCACCGACGGCACCCGCTGCGACAGCGGCCGCCGGACGTTCTCCGACGACGGGGCGGCCCGGCCGATCGGCACCTGGGTCCGGCGCACCATCGGCGGGGACGGACCGTGCCAGGACGCGCACGCCTACGTCCTGGAGGTCACCCGCACCTCACAGGGCACCTCGGACGCCGCGCCCTGGCCGCTCCAGATCCGCCTCACCGAGGAGCCGGGGCTCACCACGGGTGCCACGCCGGGCCCGGCGCTCAGCCCCGCCACGCGGACGCCCGTGCCCGCGAGCGGCACCGCCCACGGCGCCACCGGAGGCGCGGACTTCCTCCACGCCGGGATCCTCGCCGCCGGGGTGTGGCGGGACGAGGTGCTGCCCGGTCAGACCCGGTTCTACCGGGTGCCGGTCGGCTGGGGGCAACAGGCCTGGGTCGCGGCGGACTTCGCCAACGCGCCCGTCACGAAGCCCGGCGGCTACAGCGGTTCGGGCCTGCGGGTGGAGGTCTACAACCCGCGCTGGGCCTTCATCGGCACCGACACCGCCTCCTACGCGGGCGAGCAGGCCTCCGTCACCGCCACGACCGGGAAGGTCGCCTACGCAAACCGCTACGAGAGCGGCGACGCCGTGTCGGCGGCCCGCTTCGACGGCTTCTACTACCTGGCGGTGTCCGTGCACCCGGAAGTCGCCGGCTTCGTCGACGGCGCGGTCCCGGTCACCCTGCGGGTCGGCGTCGAGGGCGCCGCGCAGGCCGGTCCCCCGTACGACGGCGACCCGGGCGAGGACCTCGGCCTCCCCGGGGAGCCCGGTTCCGGTGACCCGCTGCTGCGCGCCCTCGGCTTCGCGGCCCTGGGGGCGGGCACCGTGCTGCTGCTGTCGCTGGCGGTGTGGACGGTGGCCGCGCGGCGGCGCGGGACGGCCGCGGTCTCAGGAGGACGCTGACAGCGCCCAGAAGCCGAAGGCGAGGCAGAGGGCCGCGACGAGCAGCATCGGCACGACGACCCTGGCGGGAGGCCCGGGCCGGCGCGCGGGTGCCGCGGCGGGGGCCGAGGGCACGGCGGGTGCGACGGCCGGGGGCGCCGGCAGCGGCGGGGTGAGGGGCGCGACGGGCGCGGCCACCGGGGCACCGGCACCCGTGACGGTGCCCGTGTACGGACGTGTGGGCGCCGGGGTGACGGGCGCCCGGGTCGGCGGGGTGGGCGGCGTCGGGGCGGTCGCGGCCGGCCGCCCGGCGGGCGCGGGCGGGGGCAGGCGGAAGCTCCCGGTCTCCTCCACGGACGGCGCCGGATCCAGCGGTCCTTCGGGGGAGAAGCCGGCGGGCAGCGGCCCGATCTGGTCGAAGACCTCGACGGCCTCCTCGTCCGGATCCGGGTCCGGCAGCAGCTCGACCGCCGCCGCCAGGGCCTTGCGGGCGCCCGCGGCGGTACGGAAGCGGGCCTCCGGGTCCGGCTGCAGCAGGGTGCCGATCACCTCCCACAACGCACCGGGTACGCCCTGCGGGGCCCGGGGCATGCCGTGGACGTACTGGGTGACGATCGCCTCCGCGTCGGGCTTGCTGCCGCTGAGCAGGTAGAGGGCGACCAGCCCGGTCGCGTACAGGTCGGCGGGGAAGTCCGGTTCGGCGCCCAGCAGCTGCTCCGGGGCGAAGTAACCCGGGGTGCCCACCACGTGGTTCGCCGCGGTGAGCCGGGGTTCCCCCTTGCGCATGGCGATGCCGAAGTCCGACAGCCTCAGGTGCGGGCGCCCGGTGCCGGTCGCCTCCAGCAGGACGTTCGCGGGCTTGATGTCCCGGTGCACCACGCCCTCGGCGTGCACGGCCGTCAGCCCGGACAGCAACTGGTCGAGCAGAGCGCCGACGTAGCGCCCGGGGAGCGGGCCGTAGTCGCCGATGAGGTGCGAGAGCGAGCCGCCGCGCACCAGGTCCATGGTGAACAGCACCTTGTCGTCGTCGGCCGCCCAGCTGGTGGGGGCGAGGACGTGCGGGTGGTCGATGCGCAGAGCCTGTTCCCGGACGAAGCGCAGCAGGGCGTGGGCGTCGCTCTGCAGCAGCACCTTGGCCGCCACGTAGCGCCCGCGACGCCGGTCCCAGGCGCGCCACACCGCGCCCACCCCGCCGCGTCCGACCGGATCGACCAGCTCGTACCGGCCCGCGAACACCTCACCCATGACGTGCGTCCGCCCCCCGCTTCCGCGTCTCGTAGTCCCGGACCGCCGCTTCGGACGGCCCGGCCCCGTACACCCGGAGGAACTCTGCCAGTTGGGGGTGGCGGTGGGCGAGGGAGTCGGCCGCCTCGGCGATCTCGGCGGACGAGGCCACCGCGTGCAGCAGCGCGCGGACCTCGTGGACGACCCTGCGGGCGGGCGGCAGCGGGGCCCCGGCCGCGCTCTGGGTGGTGCCGAGCAGGGGCGAGCCCTCGGAGCCGCGGATCTCCTCCATCCGCGGCACGGCGTCCGCCGCGGTCACCGCTCCGCCGGACACCTCCGCGGCGAGCTCCTGCAGCGCCTGCAGCCGCTGCACGACCGCCGGGTTGCCGATCTTCGCGCGCTGCCCGCTCATCAGCTGGGACAGCATCGGCGCCGACAACCCCAGCACCCCCGCAAGCCGCGCCTGGTTCAGCCCCAGGGTCTCCATGAGGCCGCGGAACAGCACACCGAGCGGCTCGCCGTACCAGGTGCGCTGCATGTCCTGGACGCGGGCGGCGGCGTCCGGCTGCGAGGTGTCCATTGCGGGCTCCTGACGGGGGACCTTTGCGGCCGCGAACTTGCCCGTCATCCTACGGACCCCCGATACTCGGTCGGTGATCCTCTCCGCAGCCGGTACGCTGGTCTGCGGCACGGGGCCTTAGCTCAGTTGGTAGAGCGCCGTCTTTGCATGGCGGATGTCAGGGGTTCGACTCCCCTAGGCTCCACACCGTCCGACCGGGCCGGGAACCTCATCGAGGTCCCGGCCTGTCGTGTACCCGGGGCCGGACTCCGGAGCCGGGGCGCCGGCCGTCCACCGCGTCATCCACCGTCCTCCCGGGGACGCCCGCCCCTTCGTGCGGCACAATCGGCGGCGTGCGTTTCGGCATTCTGGGGGAGACGAGAGCGCTGCGGGACGACGGGGGCACGGCCGCCGTCGGGGGCCCGGGACGGCGGGCGCTGCTGGCGATGCTGCTGCTGGAGGCGGGCCGCATCGTCGCCACCGAGCGGCTGATCGACGGGCTGTACGGGGACGAGCCGCCGGCCGGGGTCGGCAACGCGCTGCAGTCCCAGGTCTCGCGACTGCGCGCGGCGGTCGGGGTGCCCATCGAGCGCCCGCCCGGGGGCTACCGGTTGGTGGTCGCCCGGGACGAGGTGGACGTGCACCGCTTCGAACGCCTCGCGGCCGAGGGCCGGGAGGCGCTGGCCGCGGGTGAGCCGGGGCGGGCGTCGGTCCTGCTGCGCGGTGCGCTGGAGCTGTGGCGCGGCTCCGCCCTGGCGGACGTGGGCGACGCGCCGTTCGCCCGGGCGCAGGTGACGCGGCTGGAGGAACTGCGGATCGCGGCGGTGGAGGACCGCATCGCGGCCGAACTGGTGCTGGACGCCCGGCACCACCAGGAACTCGTCGCGGAGCTGCAGGAGCTGGTCGCCCGCTACCCGTTGCGGGAACGGCTGCGGGCCCAGCTGATGCGGGCGCTGTACAGCTGCGGCCGCCAGTCCGAGGCGCTGCGGGTGTACGAGGACGCGCGGCGCGAGCTCGCCGAGTCCCTCGGCGCGGACCCCGGCCCGGAGCTCGCGGCGGCGCATCTGGCGGTGCTGCGCGGCGACCCGGGTCCCTCCCGAACCGCGCCGCCCGTGGTCCGCGCAGCCGGCGAGGGCGTGCCGGATGCCCGGTCTTCGGGTGTTTCACGTGAAACATCGTCCGCGGGGCGCCCGCCCGCGCCGCTCCTCGGGCACGGTCTGCCCGCCCAGCTGACCAGCTTCATCGGGCGCGAGGCGGAGCTGGCACGGATCGGTGCGCGCCTTGCCGACGCCCGGCTGGTCACCCTGATCGGCCCGGGCGGCGCGGGCAAGACGCGCATCGCCGTGGAGGCCGCCGGGCGCCACACGGGGGAGGTCCGCTTCGTGGACCTCTCGGGGCTGACCCACGGCTCCGAGGTGCCCCAGGCGATCGCGGGGGCACTCGGCCTGCGGGAGGCGGGCCTGATCCCCGGGACCGCCGGGCGCGAGGGCGGGGCCCCGGCAGGCACGCCGCTCGCCCGCCTCACCGCCGCACTGGCCGACCGGGATCTGCTGTTCGTGCTCGACAACTGCGAGC
Organism: Streptomyces sp. NPDC008238; assembly: GCF_042956445.1. Taxonomy (NCBI): domain Bacteria; kingdom Bacillati; phylum Actinomycetota; class Actinomycetes; order Kitasatosporales; family Streptomycetaceae; genus Streptomyces; species Streptomyces sp. NPDC008238. Next base: position 266,094 of record NZ_JBIBGK010000003.1, read on the forward strand.
ACCTGGTCGCCGACGTCGCCCGTCTCACCGCGAGGCTGCTGGCCGCCTGCCCGCGGGTACGGGTCCTGGCGACCACCCGGGAGGCGCTCGGCGTCAACGGCGAGACGCTCTGCCCGCTGGAGCCGCTGCCCGTGCCGGCGCCCGGCGCGCCGGAGGAGGACGTGCTCGGCTCCCCCGCCGTCCGGCTGTTCCTGGAGCGGGCCGCCGCTGTGAGCCCGTCCGGCCGGATGCCCGACGCCGAGTCCGCCGCGCGGATCTGCCGGGCCCTGGACGGCGTTCCGCTCGCCATCGAGCTGGCCGCCGCCCGGTTGCGGTCGCTGTCGGCCGCCGACATCGCCGCCCGGCTCGGGGACGTGCTCGCCGGGCCGGACGACCGCTTCCGGCTGCTCTCCCGGGGCAGCCGCACCGCCCAGCCCCGCCAGCGGACCCTGCGCGGGGTCGTGGACTGGAGCTGGGAGCTGCTGCCCGAGGACGAGCGCACCGTGCTGCGCCGCGCCTCCGTCTTCGCCGGGGGCTGGACGCTGCGGGCCGCCGAGGCGATCTGCGCGGGCCCGGCGGGCGACGGCGCCATCGACGCCGAGGACATGCTCGACCTGCTCGCCTCCCTCGCGGACAAGTCGCTTGTGGTGGTGGACCGTCCGGACGCGCTCGGGGACGAGGGCGACGGCGCCGTCCGCTACCGGCTGCTCCAGACCATCAGGGCGTACGCGGCCGAACGCCTGGTGGAGACCGGCGAGTCGGAGGCGCTGCGCGAGGCGCACGCCGCGTACTTCCTCGACCTCGCGCGGACCGCCGACCCGTGGCTGCGCCGGGCCGAGCAGCTGGAGTGGCTGCGCCGGCTCGCCGCGGACCACGACAACCTGCACGCCGCGCTGCGCGGTTCGGTGGCAGCGGGCGACACCGTCCTGGCGCTGCGACTCCTCGCCGCCCTGTGCACCTACTGGATGCTGCGCGGCATGCGGTACGAGGGCGCCCAGCCCGCCCGCGAGCTGCTGGCGGCGACCGCGCCCGGCGGGCCGCGGGGGCTGGCGGAGGAGTACGCGCTGTGCGTGATCAGCGCCGCCTCCGTCACCGCCGACCAGTCCGAACTCGCCGTCCACCTGACGGCCGCGACGGACGTCGTCGCCGGGCTCGGCGGGATGGCCCGCCGCTACCCCGTGCTCAACCTGCTCTGGGCGCCCTTCGCCGGGGTGCCGGACGACGAGACGTTCGCCCGCTACGCGGAGGGCGCGACGAGCCTCGTCGAGCCCTGGCAGCAGGCACTGGTCCACGTCGGCTCCGGGTTTCACGCATGGATGGTCGGCGGTGACATCGCCGCCGCCGACACGGAGTTCGGCCGGGCCCTCGCCGGTTTCCGCGCCCTGGGCGACCGCTGGGGGACCACGATGGCCCTCACCCAGCTGGCCTGGCTGTCGGGCGCCCGCGGCGACGTGGCGCGGGCCGTGGGGCTGATCGACGAGGCCCTCGGCCACGCCGCCGAACTGGGCGCCACCGAGAGCGTCGCCGAACTGCTCGCCGAACGCGGCAGGTGCGGGCTGCGGTCCGGACGGTACGAGGAGGCCCGGGCCGACTTCACACGCGGCCTGGAACTCGCCCGGCGCTGCGGCGCCCGGGAGATGTTCGCCGGGGCGCACCTGGGGCTCGGCGAGTGCGCCCGGCTCACCGGCGACCCGGACGAGGCACGCCGGCTGTCGGCGCTGGCCCTGTCCGACTCCCTGGACGGCTGGTACACCGGCGAGAGCGCCCGCGCCGAGGCGCACATCGCCCTCGGCAGGATCGCCCTGGAGCAGGGCGGTACCGACGCCGCCCGCGGGCACTTCCGCGAGGCCGCCGACGTGGAGCACGGAGCGCGCGACCTGCCGCTCGCGGCGAACCTCGCCGACGCCTTCGCCGCACTCGCGCTCGCCGAGGAGGACCTTCCACGGGCCGCCGAACTGCTGGGCCTGGGCCGTGCGCTGCGCGGCCGGGAAGTGGTGGACGGTCCGGACGCCGCCCGCACCGGGGAGGCCGTGCGGGCCGCCCTCGGCGACCGGGCCCACGATCAGGCGTGGGCGCGCGGTGCGATCCTGTCCGCCGACCGGGCGCTGCGGGCGCTGACCGCGCTGACCGGACGCCCGTAGCCGCCGGTCAGCGCGCGGTGCGCGGCCGGTCAGCGGCCGCGCGCACCGTGTCGGGCATGACGAACTCCGTACGCACAAAGGACGCCGCGGCACCCGCCCGCCACCGCTGGGCCGCGCTCGCCGTCTGCTGCCTGGCCGCCATGCTCCTCGGCATCGACAACAGCGTGCTCAACTACGCCATCCCCTCGCTGTTGAGGGACATGGGACCGTCCGGTACCGAGATCCTGTGGATCTCCGACATCTACGGCTTCGCCATGGGCGGCCTGCTGGTCCTCATGGGCAACCTCGGGGACCGGCTCGGCCGCAAGCGGATGATGCTGCTGGGCGCCGCCGCCTTCGGCGTCGTGTCGCTGCTCACCGCCTACGCCCCCGGCCCCGGGGCGCTGATCGCCGGACGCGCACTGCTCGGCGTCGCCGGTGCGGCGATGGTCCCCTCCACCCTCTCCGTCGTGCGCCACGCCTTCACCGACCCCAGGGAGCGCACCACGGCGATCGGGATCAGCAGCGGCATCGGCGCCGCGAGCTTCGCGCTCGGTCCCGTGGTCGGCGGCCTGCTGCTGGACCACTTCAGGTGGGGCTCGGTCTTCCTGATCAACGTCCCGCTGATGGCCGTCGTGTTGGTCGCCGGTGTCCTGGTGCTGCCGGAGTCCCGCAACCCGCGGCCGGGCCGGCTGGACTGGATCGGCGTGCCGCTGTCGGTCGTGGGCGTCCTGGGTGCCATCTACGCCGTCAAGGAGGGCTTCCGGGACGGCGCGGACCACGCGCCGGTGTGGATCGCCGCGGCGATCGGGACGGCGGCCCTGGTGCTGTTCGCCCGCCGTCAGGTGCGCGTCGAGGAACCCCTGATCGACCTGCGCCTGTTCCGCAACCCCGCCTTCAGCGGCGCGGTCGGCTCCAACCTGGTCATGATCTTCGCCTCGTCCACCCTGTCGCTCGCCTTCTCCCTGTACTTCCAGGTCGTCCGCGGCTGGTCGCCCTTCACCGCGGGTCTGGCGCTGCTCCCGGGACCGCTGGCCGCGGCCTTCGCCGCCCCGCTGGCCACGGCGCTGATCCCGCGGCTGGGACGGGCCCGGGTGGTGGCCCTCGGGCTGGTGCTGCTGGCGGTGAGCACCGCGGCGCTCGGCTCGCTCTCCTCGCCGGGGACGCCGTACTGGGAGCTGCTTGCGCCGCTGGTCGTCAACGGCGCGGGCGTCATCCTGGTCGTCTCGGTCACCAACGACACGATCCTGGCGAGCGCTCCCAAGGAGCGGACCGGAGCGGCCGCCGCCGTCTCGGAGACTGCCATGGAGATGGGCGGCTCGTTGGGCATCGCCGTGCTCGGCTCGCTGCTCGGCGTGTTCTACCGTGACGCCCTCGCCCTGCCCGCGGGACTGCCGGCGGGGGCCGCGGACGCCGCCCGCGAGTCGGTCGGCGGGGCCGCCGAGGCGGCAGCACGGATGCCGGGCGCGGACGGGTCGGGGTTGCTGGCGGCCGCGAATGACGCCTTCTGCCACAGCGTCCAGGTCACCGGCGTGGTGGCGGCGGTGCTGCTTGCCGCGGGCGCCGTCATGGCGCTGTACACCCTGCGCGGGGTGCCGGCGGAGATCCCCGACCCGGAGGCCGGGGAGGAGGACGTTCTGCCGCTGCCCGCGGCGTCCGGACGGTGACGACGGCGCGTACGGCAGGAGGGCGGCGGACCCGTCACGGGTCCGCCGCCCTCCTGCCTGCCTCCGGTCGCACCGTCGCCGGTGCCCGGGCCGTCACGTCACGGGTGGGTGTCACCGCGGTCGCGGCGGTCGTCGGAGTCCGCCTCCGCCTGCTTGGCCTGCACCTCGGGGTCGAGGGCCTCCACCGGCGAGCCGTCGACCTTGCCGAACGACGCGTCGGTCCCGACGCCGCCGTTGAGGGAGGCGCGGTCGGCGACCTCGGTGGCGGGTGCGGGCTCCACCAGCCAGTCGGGGTTGGTCTGCTTGCTCCACCACTTCCACGCGGCGAAGCCCGCCCCGGCGACGAGGCCGGCCAGCAGCAGGCCCCGGGCGCACCGCCCGGTGCGGGCCCGGCGCTCGCGGCGGCGCTCCAGCCCGCGGATGTCGTCCGCCGTGACGTGGCTGCGCAGCGCGGCGACGGCGGCGGCGCTGCGGGCGGCCGCCTCCTCCGCGGCGGGGGCCGCGACGCTGCGCACGGTGGTCATCGCCTGACCCACCCGCGGGCCCGTGAAGTCCGCCGCCTGACGGGCGGTGTCACGGGTGAGCCGGGCGGCGGTGCCCACCCTCTGCTGGACGCCCGGCGGTACCGCCGCCAGGGCCTGGTCGACGCGCGCCGCCAGGTGCGCGTCGTACTGCGTCCGGGCCGCCGTGCGGGCCTGCCGCCCGGCCGCCGACACCCGCGGCGCCAGGTAGACCCTGGCCCCGTCCGCGTAGTGCACGGCGTTGACCCTCGCTGTGTCGGCGTACGGCGCCACCACGTCCGCGGCGTGCCGCACGCTGTCCCTCGTCCTCCCGGCTGCGTCGCGCACGCTGTCGATGCGGGTCACGAGAACCTCCTCCTCGGTGGCGTTCGGTTTTCGCCTTTCCACCCGGTTTGAAATCATGCCCGGCGCCGCGGGGTACGGCATGTGCGTACGGGCATCCGGGTCAAGGGGAGCCGTTCCCGACGATGCCACCGGATGACCTGCGGCGCGACTGTTGCGTCGGGCGAGCCGGGGCGTGCGAGGATTTGTCCCTGTCATTGAGGACTATGGAAGGTAAGACCGTGGCCGAGCAGCTCTACGCCACCCTGAAGACCAGCCACGGGGACATCACGGTGCGGCTGCTGCCGAACCACGCACCCAAGACGGTCAAGAACTTCGTGGAGCTCGCCGAGGGCACCCGCGAGTGGACGGACCCCCACACCGGTGCGACCTCCCACGAGCGCCTCTACGACGGCACGGTCTTCCACCGGGTGATCTCCGGCTTCATGGTCCAGGGCGGCGACCCGCTCGGCAACGGCACCGGCGGTCCCGGCTACCAGTTCCCGGACGAGTTCCACCCGGACCTCGCCTTCACCAAGCCCTACCTGCTGGCCATGGCGAACGCCGGGCCGGGCACCAACGGCTCGCAGTTCTTCATCACGGTCGCCCCGACCGCGTGGCTCACCCGCAAGCACACCATCTTCGGCGAGGTCACGGACCCCGCCAGCCAGAAGGTCGTGGACTCCATCGCGACCACCCCGACCAACCCCCGCACCGAGCGGCCGCTGGAGGACGTCGTGATCCAGAGCGTCGTGGTCGAGCGTCGCTAGCCCGGCCGGCCCGGCACGTCGCGGTGCCCCGGGAACCCGAACGCCCCGCCCGTGCGTATGACGGGCGGGGCGATTCCGCTGCGAAGGGCTCAGACATGACCGACCAGGCCGTCCGCTGCTACCGGCACCAGGACCGGGAGACGGGTATCCGCTGCTCCCGGTGCGAGCGGCCGATCTGCCCGGAGTGCATGATCAACGCGTCGGTCGGCTTCCACTGCCCGGAGTGCGTGCGGGAGGGCAGGCGTGCGGCCCAGGCCGCCGAGCCCCGCACGGTGGCGGGCGGCACGGTCGCCGGCGACCCCCGGCTGGTCACCAAGATCCTGATCGGGCTGAACCTGCTGGTCTTCCTGCTCGTGCAGGTCGAGGGCAAGCAGTTCGTCTACGAGCTGGGGCTCTTCACCCCGTGCTACGTCCCCGGCGGCGTGCAGTGCGGCGTGGCGGGCGGGCCGGGCGAGTGGTACCGGCTGGTGAGCTCGATGTTCCTGCACCAGGAGTTCGCGCACATCGCCTTCAACATGCTCTCGCTGTGGTGGATCGGCGGTCCGCTGGAGACCCTGCTCGGCCGGGCCCGCTACACCGCGCTCTACCTGGTCGCGGGGCTGGGCGGCAGCGCGCTGGTGGTGCTGCTGGCCCCGGATACCCTGACCCTGGGCGCCTCGGGCGCGATCTACGGGCTCTTCGGCGCGACGGCCGTCTACGTCAAGCGGCTGCGGATGGACATGCGGCCCGTCCTGATCCTGCTCGGGCTGAACCTGCTGTTCACCTTCACCTGGGGTGGCATCAGCTGGGAGGCGCACATCGGCGGTCTGGTCACCGGTGTGATCATCGCCGTCGCGATGGCGTACGCGCCGCGTTCGCGCCGGGCGCTGGTCCAGTGGGGGACGTGCGTGGCGATGCTGCTCGCCGTGGCGGTCACGGTGTGGGCCGGGGTCGCGAACATCTCCGCGTAGGCCGTAACGCACACCGTTGATCAGACGTTATCCACAGAGAGGCGGAGGCCTCCTGTGCATCCTGTGGGCAAGCCGTGCGCGGGCCCGCACACACCGTGTCTGACCTGCAAGATCAACGAAAGACCGGTGGTCCGTACATCGGACCACCGGTCACACCGGTGTCAACCGGCTGGCGGTTATCCACAGATCATGCGACCTTTTCAACACTGTGGATGACGCCTGTGGATAACTGTGCGAGCTGCTACTTCCACTGCGTGGACACGACGAACCCGCCCGCGATGAAGCCGAAGCCGACGGCGATGTTCCAGTTCCCCAGCTGCTCGATCGGGTAGCTGCCCTGCGTCACGTAGAAGACGACGATCCAGGCCAGGCCGACGAGGAAGAGCGCCAGCATCAGCGGTGCCACCCAGCCGCGGCCGGACTTCAGCTTTATGGGGGTGGTCTTCTCCGGGGGCGGAGTGAAGTCGGCCTTCTTGCGGATCCGTGACTTCGGCACGAGGGACTCTCCTGTCGATGCGCTGCGTAACCGCGCGTGTGACGTCTTGTGTGTGCGGCCGGACGGCTGGGGGCCCCATGCCTCCGGGCGTCCGTTAGCGTAGTGCTTCCTCGGGTTGGAAGGAGATAAGGCTACGGTGAGCAATCCGGTCGACGTCTCCTCGGGTCGCCGTTCCGCCCGGTCTGTGGTGCTTCGTGTCCTCAGCGCCGGGGTGTTCGCGATGGCCGGTCTGCTGTTCTGGATGAGTTTCGACACGGCCAAGGGCCTGGACATCCGCACCGACGACCCGCTGCTGCGCCTGTCGGACCGGGTCCAGGACAAGAGCCGGCAGAACGAGGAACTGGAGAACGAGCTCGCCGGGGTGCGCAGCGACGTCGACGGCCTCGCCCACACCGACAGCGGCGTCAGCGACGCCGCCCGCGAGCAGCTGGCGCGGCTCGGGGCCGAGGCGGGCACCGCCAAGCTGAGCGGCGCGGCCGTCTCCGTCACCCTGAACGACGCGCCGCCGGACGCGACCCCGCTCGTCCCGGGCGTGCCGGACCCGCAGCCGAACGACCTCGTCATCCACCAGCAGGACCTGCAGGCCGTGGTCAACGCCCTCTGGGCGGGCGGCGCCTCGGGCATCAAGGTGATGGACCAGCGGCTGATCTCCACCAGCGCGGTGCGCTGCGTCGGCAACACCCTCATCCTGCAGGGCCGGGTCTACTCCCCGCCGTACACGATCACGGCGGTCGGCGACCAGGGGAAGCTGCACGAGGCGCTCGACGCCAGCCCCGCGATCCAGAACTACCTGCAGTACGTCCAGGCCTACGGGCTCGGCTGGAAGGTCGAGGAAGAACGGCGGGTGACTCTTCCCGGCTACTCCGGCACAGTGGACCTGCGGTACGCCAAGCCTGTGGGGTGAGCATGCGCCTGGTGGTGCGGACGCTGAGCGAGTTGTGCATCACCGTGGGCGCGTTGATCGTGCTCTTCGTCTGCTACGTGCTGTTCTGGACCGGCGTGCGGGCGGACCGCGCGATGGACGGCGAGATCGACCGGCTGCAGGACCGCTGGGCGACCGGGCCCGTCGCACAGGCAGGACCGTCCCCCGAGGGCACCGGCGGTCCCGCACCCTCGGCCGTGCCCGTCCCGTCCGCGCCGGCCGCGGCCCCTTACCGGGACGGGAGGGCCTTCGCGGTGATGTACGTGCCGCGGCTCGGCCGGTCCTGGCACAAGCCGGTGCTGGAGGGGACTGCGACCGGCACCCTGAAGAAGGGCCTCGGGCACTACGCGCACACCGCCCGGCTCGGCGCCGTGGGCAACTTCGCCGTCGCCGGCCACCGCCGCACCTACGGCAACCCGTTCAAGGACTTCCCCAGGCTGCGCGAGGGCGACGAGGTCGTCCTGACCGACGGGCGCACCTGGTACACCTACGAGATCGACCGCGCACCCTACCGCACCGTCCCCACCGACGTCGCTGTGATCGATCCCGTACCGGGGAAGTCCGGCTACACCGTTCCGGGGCGCTATCTGACCCTGACCACCTGCGATCCCGAGTGGGGCCACAGCCACCGGCTCGTCACCTGGGGGCACCTGGAATCCACACAGCCCGTGGAGGACGGTATGCCGGAGGGCTTGTCGGGCTAATCTTGGGCGAGGCACGGCACGGAAGGCAGGAAGGCGGCGCATGTACGGCTGGATCTGGCGGCATCTGCCGGGCAACGTGTGGCTGAAGGCACTCATCTCGCTGGTGCTCGTCCTCGCCGCCGTCTACGTCCTGTTCCAGTACGTCTTCCCCTGGGCGGAGCCGCTGCTGCCGTTCGGGGACGTGACCGTCGACGAGGGGATGACGGCCGTCCGATGAGCGCGCGCATCCTCGTCGTCGACAACTACGACAGCTTCGTCTTCAACCTGGTCCAGTACCTCTACCAGCTGGGCGCCGAGTGCGAGGTGCTCCGCAACGACCAGGTGCGGCCGGCCCACGCCCAGGACGGCTTCGACGGCGTCCTGCTCTCGCCCGGGCCCGGCACCCCCGAGGAGGCCGGCGTCTGCGTCGACATGGTGCGGCACTGCGCCGCCACCGACGTCCCGGTCTTCGGAGTCTGCCTCGGACTGCAGTCCATGGCCGTCGCGTACGGCGGCGTGGTGGACCGGGCGCCGGAGCTGCTGCACGGCAAGACCTCCCTGGTGACCCACGAGGGCCGCGGGGTCTTCGCCGGGCTGCCGACACCGTTCACCGCGACCCGCTACCACTCGCTGGCGGTCGAACGGGACACGGTGCCGGAGGAGTTGGAGATCACCTCCTGGACGGAGAACGGCATCATCATGGGACTGCGGCACCGCAGCGCCCGGGTGGAGGGCGTCCAGTTCCACCCCGAGTCGGTGCTCACCGAATGGGGGCACCGGATGCTCGCCAACTGGCTGGAGGAATGCGGCGACAAGGGCGCCGTCGAGCGTTCCGCGGGCCTCGCGCCTGTGGTCGGAACCAGGGCGTGACTGCGTGACCGCGCATCGGCACTTCGGTGACACCGCCGAATTCGCCGCCGCGGTGGAGCAGTTGGCGGACCCGCTCAACGACCCGCTGCCCGGCACCTCGCGGCGCGCGGCCCGGCCCGCGCAGGATTCCGCCGCGGAACCCGTCGTGGAGCCGGACGTGGAACCCGCCGCGGAGCCCTCCACACCGCCGCCCGCGGCGGCCCGGCCGGTCACGCCCGCCGGCGTGGTGCCGGGCCAGCAGTCGTACGCACAGGGCTTCCACGCGCCGGCGCGGCCCGCCTACGAGCCGCAGCCGGCCGAGCCGTGGCCGACCCGCCCCGCGCCGGCTCCGGTGCCGGCGCCCGGCGCCCCTCCCGGCACCGAGGAGCCGCGCTCCCGGCACCGGGGGCCGGCCGAACAGCCCTACGCCGAGGACGCCAGGGCCGTCCGGCGGCCGCTGACCGACGAGGAGCGCGCCGCAGTGCGCCGCCGTGTCGCGGGGGCTCCCGGCGACACCATGGCGATGCCCGTCGTGACCGAGCCGGCGGCCGAACGCGAACCGAACCCCGAACGGCACCTGGAACGGGACCTGGAGGGGGACGCGGAGCGGGAGGAGACCCCGCAGCCGTCCCCCGACGCCCTGGCGCCCGAGGGCGGCGGCCGTGCGGCCCGCCGTAAAGCGGCCCAGGAGGCCGCACGGCGCGGCGGCAGGGGACGGAGGCGTTCCGGTGCCCCGGCCGCCTCCCAGGCCGCCACAGAGGCCGCCACGGCCCCCATGGCGTCGACCCCGGCCGCCCCCAGGTCCCGCATGGAGGCGCGGCGCGCCGCACGCGCGGCGAAGGAGAGCCCCGCGGTGATCGCCAGCCGGGTGGCCGGCGAGGTGTTCATCACCCTGGGCGTGCTGATGCTGCTCTTCGTCACCTACCAGTTGTGGTGGACCAACGTCCTCGCCCACCAGCAGGCCGGCGGCGCCGCCAACAACCTGCAGAAGCAGTGGGAGGGCGAGAAAGGCCCGAACCGCGACCCCGGCGCCTTCACGCCGGGGCAGGGCTTCGCGATCATGTACATCCCCAAGCTGGACGTGAAGGCGCCCATCGCCGAGGGCGTCGACAAGCACAAGGTGCTCGACAAGGGCATGATCGGCCACTACTCCGGCCAGCTGGAGACGGCCATGCCCTGGGACAAGAAGGGCAACTTCGCCCTTGCCGCGCACCGCAACACCCACGGCGAACCGTTCCGCTACGTCAACAAACTGGTGGCGGGGGACAAGGTCGTGGTCGAGACGGAGAGCACGTACTACACGTACGAGGTGGCGAGCATGCTGCCCTCCACCCCGCCCTCCAACATCTCGGTGATCAAGCCGGTCCCCGACGGATCCGGCTTCACCAAGCCGGGCCGCTACATCACACTGACCACGTGCACACCGGAATTCACCAGTGAGTTCCGGTTGATCGTCTGGGGCAAGATGGTCGAGGAACGGCCGCGCAGCAAGGGCAAGCCGGACGCCCTGGTCGAGTAGGCCAGGAACGGACGCACACAGATCGGGGCAAGTGGTGACGACCACCCAGCATGACCGCGCCCGGGAGGCCGTGCCGACCCGGCGCCCCCTCTCGCGGCTCGCCGCCGCCGTCAGCCTGATCGGTGAACTCCTCATCACCACGGGCGTGATCCTCGGGCTCTTCGTCGTCTACTCCCTGTGGTGGACCAACGTGCTGGCCGACCGCGCCGCCCGGCAGGACGGCGACGCCGTCAGGCGCCAGTGGGCGGACAGCGCCCCGGGCAAGCTCGACACCAAGGGCGGCATCGGCTTCCTCCACGTCCCCGCCATGGGCCGGAACTTCGAGGTCCTGGTGAAGAAGGGCACCTCCACGAAGGTGCTCAACGAGGGCGTCGCCGGGTACTACACCGACCCCGTGGAGTCGGCCATGCCCTGGGACAAGAAGGGCAACTTCACGCTCGCCGCGCACCGCGACGGCCACGGCGCCAAGTTCCACAACATCCACAAGATCAAGGACGGCGACCCGGTCGTCTTCGAGGACCGCGACACCTGGTACGTCTACAAGGTCTACAAGGTCCTCCCGGAGACCTCGAAGTTCAACGTCGACGTCATCGACCAGATCCCGAAGGAGAGCGGCAGGAAGAAGGCCGGCCGCTACCTGACGCTCACCACCTGCACCCCGGTCTACACCTCGCGCGACCGCTACATCGTGTGGGCCGAACTCGTCCGTACCCAGAAGGTGGACGCGAAGCGGACGCCTCCGGCGGAGCTGGGCTGACGCGGACGCGCGGGCGCGCAGGCGCGCAGCGAACGGGAAGGGGCCGCGGACTCGGTGTCCGCGGCCCCTTCCCGTGTCCCGGCGCGGACGGATCCCTTGCCCGGGCCCCGGGCCGGACCCTCGCGGGCGGCAAAGAAGCGGGGAGGCGGCCACCGTGGTGACCGCCTCCCCGCTTCGTCAGGCGTGGTGACCGGCTGCGTCAGCCGCCGTTGCCTCCGTTGATGAAGCCTCCGCCGCCCCCGTTGTTCCCGCCGTTCTGGTCCCGGGCGAAGATCGTCAGGGTGTCACCCGGCTTCATCTGACTCTGGGGACCCGGGTTCTGGCCCTGGACGATGGCGTTCGGGTCCTGCGACGAACCGGGCGCGAACTGCAGCGTCACGCCGAACTCCTGCGCGATGCCGTTGACCTCGGCGACCGTCTTCCCCTGAAGGTTGGGGATGGCGTTGGTGGACGGCGGCTTCGCGATGATCAGGGTGACCGTCTCGCCCGCCTTGATCGTGCTCCCGGCCGTCGGGTCGGTCCGGATGACCGTGCCCTGGGCGTGGTCGGCGGACTCCTCCTCGGTGGCGACGACCTTCAGGCCGTCGTTCTGGAGGATCTGAGTGGCCTCGTCCTTGCTCTTGTTGCTCACGTCCTTGATCGTGACCTCTTCGGGCGCCACGGCCACCGTGAGGGTGATCGTCGTGCCCTTGGCCCGCTTCGAGCCGCCCTTGGGGTCCTGCTTGAGGACCGTGCCCTCGTCCTCGGTGGAGGTCTGGGACTGCTTGTCGACCTCGAAGCCCGCGTCCTTGAGCTTGCTCTCGGCGTCGTCGAAGGCGTCACCGGTGACGTCCGGGACGTCGATCTTCTCGGTGCCCTTGGAGAGCTGCAGGGTGACGGTCTGGTCCTTGGGGATCTTGCTGTTGACCACGGCCGACTGCTTGCAGACCTTGTCCTTGGGCTGGTCGGCGCAGAACATCGGATCGCCGAACGCGATGGTGATCCCGCCGTTCGCCGCCTTGGCCTCGGCCTCGGACTTGGTGTCGCCGACGAACTGCGGGACGGACACCGAGTCGGCACCGCCGCCGTTGCCGGAGAAGAGCGCCTTGCCCATGAAGATCGCGCCGATCAGGACCAGGACGGCCGCGACGACCAGCAGGATCGTGGAGGTGTTGCTCTTCTTCGGCTTGCGCCGGCCGCCACCGCCCTGGGGCTGGTCGTACCCGAAGCCGCCGTCGTCGTCGCGCATGGGCGGCAGCATCGAGGTGCCGGCGTCCTGCTGGGGCGGGAGGGCCGTGGTGGGCGAGTCGTTGCCGTAGCCGCCGTAGCCGCCGCCGTTGTAGCCGACGGCGCCCAGGGCGACCGTGGCGGCGACGGGCTGGCCGTCGAGGCAGGCCTCGATGTCGGCGCGCATCTCGTCGGCGGACTGGTAGCGGTAGTCCGGGTCCTTGGTCAGCGCCTTGAGGACGATGGCGTCCATCGCCGGCGAGACCTCGGGGTCGTAGACGCTCGGCGGCTGCGGCTCCTCGCGCACGTGCTGGTACGCGACCGCCACCGGGGAGTCGCCCACGAAGGGCGGCCGCACGGTGAGCAGCTCGTAGAGCAGGCAGCCCGTCGAGTACAGGTCGGAGCGCGCGTCGACGGTCTCGCCCTTGGCCTGCTCCGGGGAGAGGTACTGGGCGGTGCCGATCACGGCGGCGGTCTGCGTCATCGTCATGCCGGAGTCGCCCATGGCGCGGGCGATGCCGAAGTCCATGACCTTGACCTGACCGTTCCGGGTCAGCATCACGTTCGCGGGCTTGATGTCCCGGTGGACGATGCCCGCGCGGTGGCTGTACTCCAGTGCCTGGAGGATGCCGGTGGTCATCTCCAGGGACCGCTCCGGGAGGAGCTTGCGGCCCGAGTGGAGCAGCTCGCGGAGGGTGGAGCCGTCCACGTACTCCATGACGATGTACGGGATGGAGACCCCGTCGACGTAGTCCTCGCCGGTGTCGTACACCGCGACGATCGACGGGTGGTTCAGCGAGGCGGCCGACTGGGCCTCACGGCGGAACCGGGCCTGGAAGGACGGATCGCGGGCGAGGTCCACCCGGAGCGTCTTCACGGCGACGGTGCGGCCGAGCCGGGTGTCATGGGCGATGTACACCTCGGCCATGCCACCGCGGCCGAGCACCGAGCCCAGCTCGTACCGGCCGCCGAGGCGACGCGGCTCTTCCATAGCGCTTGCCCTTCCTAAACCGTCCGTGTGGCTGCTCGGGCATACCGTACCCGCCGCCGCGTGCCGATCCCGGTCCTCGCCGGTAGCCGATATACGACCGGTATCGCGACGTGCGACTTAGCGCACATCCATGGATACGGTGTGACCGGCATCACTTGTTCAGCACGGCCTCCATGACGCTCTTCGCGATCGGCGCGGCGAAGCCGCCACCGGAGATGTCGCCGCGGTTCGCGGCCGCGTCCTCCACCACGACGGCGACGGCGACCGGGGAGCCGCTGTCGGTCTTCGCGTATGAGATGAACCACGCGTAAGGCTTCTCACTGTTGTCCACGCCGTGCTGGGCGGTACCGGTCTTGCCACCGACGGTGACACCCGGGATCTGGGCCCGCGTGCCGGTGCCCGACTGCACGACGGTCTCCATCATCTGCTGGAGCTTCTGCGCGTTGTCCGAGCTGAGCGGCTGCGAGAGCTCTTCGGGCTTGACGCTGTCCACGAGCTTGTTGTTCGAGGCGCGGAGCTCACTCACCATGTACGGCTTCATCAGCTTGCCGTCGTTGGCGATCGCCCCGGCCACCATCGCCATCTGCAGCGGGGTGGCCGCGGTCTCGAACTGGCCGATGGAGGACAGCGCCGTCTGCGGCTTGTCCATCTTGGTGGAGAAGTTGCTGGCCGCCACGCGGACCGGGACGAACTGCTCCTTGTTGAAGCCGAACTTCTCGGCCTCCTCGACCATCTTGTCGCGGCCGAGGGTCGCCCCCAGCTTGCCGAAGACGGAGTTGCACGAGACCCGCAGCGCCTCCCTCAGGGAGACGTTCTTGCAGGCGATGCCGCCCTCGTTCTTCAGCTCCTGGTTGCTCGTGTCCGGGAGGATGTACGGCACCTCGGAGTCGGTCGGCTCGTCGACGTCGTCGTACAGGCCGTTCTCCAGCGCCGCGGCGGCCGTGACGACCTTGAACGTGGAGCCCGGCGGGTAGGTCTGCCGCAGCGCCCGGTTCAGCATCGGCTCGTCGGGGTCGTTCTCCTTCTGCAGGGCGTTCCAGGCCTTGCTGTCGGCCTGCGAGTTGCCGGCGAAGGTGGAGGGGTCGTACGAAGGCGTGCTCGCCAGCGCGAGGACGGCCCCGGTCTCCGGGTTGATGGCCGCGACCGCGCCCTTCTTGTTGCCCAGGCCCTCGAAGGCCGCCTTCTGGGCGGCGCCGCTGAGGGTCGTGACGACGTCGCCGCCCTGCTTCTGCTTGCCGGACAGCACGTCGACGGTGCGGGTGAAGAAGAGCCGGTCGTCGTCACCGGTGAGGATCTTGTCCTCGACGCCCTGGAGCAGGGTCGTGCCGAAGGCCTGCGAGGCGTAGCCGGTGACGGGCGCCCACATCTTCCCGTTCTTGAAGGTGGCCTTGTACTTGAAGTCGCTGCCCGTGGTCTCGGTGTGGCCGGTGATCGCCTTGCCGTCGACGAGTATGTCGCCGCGGGGGGTGGCGTACTGGTTGATCGTGACCCGTCGGTTGTTGGCGTCGTTCTTGAGCTCGTCCGCCTGCACGAACTGGATGTAGTTCACCCGGATCAGCAGGGCGAGCACGAGCACGCCGCAGAAGACGGCGACTCGGCGCAGGGGCTTGTTCACTGGGTCCGCACCACCTGGGTCGGCTCGGCGTCGGGGGACGAGGCGGGGGCCGGCGCCGGGCGGCGCGCGGTGTCGCTGATTCTCAGCAGGATGGCCACCAAGGCCCAGTTGGCGATCACGGAGGACCCGCCCTGGGCCAGGAACGGCATGGTCATACCGGTCAGCGGGATGAGTCCGGTGACACCGCCGGCGACGACGAACACCTGGAGGGCGAAGGCGCCGGACAGGCCGATCGCCAGCAGCTTGCCGAAGGGGTCACGGGCGGCCAGCGCGGTACGGGCGCCGCGCTCCACGAGGAGTGCGTAGAGCAGCAGGATGCCCATGAGCCCGGCCAGGCCCAGTTCCTCGCCGACGGTGGCGAAGATGTAGTCGCTCTTGGCGGCGAAGCCGATGAGCCGGGAGTAGCCCTGGCCGAGACCCGATCCGAAGAGACCGCCGGAGCCGAAGGCCCACATGGCCTGCGCGGGCTGGCTCGCGCCCTGGCCGGCCTCGATGCTGCGGAACGGGTTGAGCCAGTCCTCCACACGGCTGTGCACGTGCGGCTCGAAGCTGCCGACGACCACCGCGCCGCCCACGGACAGCAGCAGACCGAAGACGATCCAGCTGGTGCGCTCGGTGGCGACGTAGAGCATGATCACGAAGAGGCCGAAGAAGAGCAGCGAGGTGCCCAGGTCGGTCTCGAAGACGAGGATGAGGATGCTGAGGCCCCAGATCACCAGGATCGGGCCGAGGTCGCGGCCGCGGGGCAGGTACATCCCCATGAAGCGGCGGCTGGCGAGCGCCAGCGCGTCCCGCTTGACCATCAGGTAGCCGGCGAAGAACACCGCGATGATGATCTTCACGAACTCACCGGGCTGGATGGACATGCCCGCGACGGTGATCCAGATCCGCGCGCCGTAGACCGGCGGGAAGAACACCGGGAGGATCAGCAGGACCAGCGCCACGACCATCGAGATGTACGTGTAGCGCTGCAGGATGCGGTGGTCCTTCAGGAAGACCAGGACGCCGAGGAAGAGCGCGACGCCCAGTGTCGACCACATCAGCTGCGTCGGCGCCGAGGCGCCGCCGGGGAGCGAGCTCTCCAGGTCCAGCCGCCAGATGAACACCAGGCCCATGCCGTTCAGCAGGGTGGCGATCGGAAGCATCAGCGGATCCGCGTACGGCGCGAACTTGCGTACGACGAGGTGTGCGACGAGGGCGATCGCGCCCAGCCCGAGGCCGTAGGCGAGCATTCCGGCCGGCAGTGAGCCGCTCTTCGCCAGCCCGACGTTCGCGTACGCGAAGACCGGGATCAGGACCGCGAAGACGAGGAGCGCGAGCTCCGTGTTGCGGCGGCTCGGCGCGCCGACGGACGTGATGGTCGTGGTGTTGGTGACAACGCTCATGCTGGACTGACGCCCCTCCTGCTCACTGCTAGCTGCCGGTCGGGCACTGTTGGGCCAGCGACCGGTCCTCGTCGGAGAGGGTGGGGCTGGTCGACGGGCTGGTGGAGGGGGTCGTGCTGGGCTTGGGGGAGCCGGACGCGTCCGAGGACGGGGTGCCGTCGGTCTTGCCGGTGGCGGTGTCGGCGCCCTTCTGCTGGTCCTTCTTGGCCTTCTCCGCGGCGGCGGCGCTGGACTTGTCGATGGCTTCCTTGGTCTGGCAGACCTTCGCCTGGTGCTCGAGCTCGTCCGCGGTCCTGCGCGCGTCGGCGAGGTCGCTGGCGGCGATCGTGGCCGTGACGTACTTGCGCTGGTTCTGCGGTAGGTACTTGAGTTCGATCCCGGGGCGGTCCTCGTGGACCTTCGACAGGTCGAGCCAGGCCAGCTTCTGCTCGATGCCCTGGTAGATCGCCGCGTGGTCGCCCTTGACGCCCACGTAGTACTGCGTCTGGGTCCAGCGGTACGCGCCGTAGAGGCCGCCGCCGACGACGCCGAGGACGACCAGCAGGATCAGCGAGCGCTTGAGCCAGCGGCCGCGCTTGCGGGGCTTGCCCAGCTCCTCGTCGTCGTACGCGCCGAAGCCGCCCGCGGGCGTGCCGACCTGCGGGTTGCCGCTGCCGGGCGGGCCGAAGGCGCCCTCGGGGGCCGGCGGGCGGCCGAGCTCGGAGGCGCGGCCGGCCGGGGTCTGCAGGTGCCGCGGGTCGGACAGCGGCAGGTGGTGCCGGCTGTCGGCGACGGCGCCCACGACGACGGGCGTGTCGTGCAGCTGCACGGCCAGGGTGTCGCCGTCGTCGATGTCCAGGACGTCGGCGACGATGCAGGTGATGTTGTCGGGGCCGCCGCCGCGCAGGGCGAGCTGGATCAGCTCCTGCACGGTCTCGGCGGGCGCCTGGTACCCGGCGAGGGTGTCCTCGAGGGTCTGGTGGCTGACGACGCCGGACAGGCCGTCGGAGCAGATCAGGTAGCGGTCGCCGGCCCGGACCTCGCGGATCGACAGGTCGGGCTCGACCTGGCCGCGGCCGTCCAGGGCGCGCATCAGCAGCGAGCGCTGCGGGTGCGTGCCGGCCTCCTCCTCGGTGATCCGGCCCTCGTCGACGAGCCGTTGCACCCAGGTGTGGTCCTGGGTGATCTGGGTGAGCACACCGTCACGCAGCAGGTACGCACGGGAGTCACCGACGTGCACCAGGCCGAGCCGCTGCCCGGTCCAGAGCAGGGCGGTGAGCGTGGTGCCCATGCCCTCCAGCTGCGGGTCCTCCTCGACCATGACGCGCAGCTGGTCGTTGGCCCGCTGCACGGCGGTGGCGAGGGAGGTGAGGATGTCCGAGCCGGGGATGTCGTCGTCGAGCGGCACGAGGGTGGAGATCACCTCGGAGGAGGCGACCTCACCGGCGGCCTGGCCGCCCATGCCGTCGGCGATGGCGAGCAGCCGCGGACCGGCGTAGCCGGAGTCCTCGTTGCCCTCCCGGATCATTCCCTTGTGCGAGCCGGCGGCGAAGCGCAACGACAGAGTCATGCGCACCTCGCCCGTCGGCTCCGGGTACATCCGCACGCTGCCCACCCTCTCGCTCGCGCTCGCTGGCTGTGCTCGCCCATTGTGCGACTACTTCCGCAGCTCGATGACGGTCTTGCCGATGCGGATCGGCGCACCGAGCGGGATCGGGGTCGGCGTGGTGAGCCGGTTCCGGTCCATGAAGGTGCCGTTGGTGGATCCCAGGTCCTCGACGATCCAGTTGCCGTCGCGGTCCGGGTAGATCCTGGCATGACGGCTGGACGCGTAGTCGTCGTCGAGCACGATCGTGGAATCGTGCGCCCGGCCCAAGGTGATCGTCTGGCCCTGCAGCGCGACCGTGGTGCCCGCGAGCGAGCCCTCGGAGACCACCAGTTTGGTGGGGGCGCCGCGCCGGGCCCGGTTGTTGTTCTGCTGCTGGCGGCCCTGCGCAGCCGGCGCCTGCTGGCGCTGCTGCGGGGGACGCGACTGGGCCTCGCGGCGCCCGGCCGCGCGCTGGGTCACCCGGGTCCCGAACAGGTCGCTGCGGATGACCTGCACGGCCACGATGACGAACAGCCACAGTACGGCGAGGAAACCCAACCGCATGACCGTCAGGGTCAGCTCTGACATTGCCCCCGCTTCACCCTTCGGCTTGCCGGTACACGATGGTGGTACTGCCCACGACGATCCGTGAACCGTCGCGGAGCGTAGCGCGCTGGGTGTGCTGTCCGTCCACCACGATGCCGTTCGTCGACCCGAGGTCGACGACCGTCGAGGGCGATCCCGCCCTGATCTCGCAGTGGCGGCGGGACACACCGGGGTCGTCGACCCGCACGTCGGCCTCGGTGCTGCGGCCGAGTACCAGGGTCGGACGGGAGATCTGGTGGCGCGTGCCGTTGATCTCGATCCAGCGGCGTACGTTCATGGTTGCGCCCCCGGCGGCCGTCGGGCCGCCTCCGGGGAGCCGGGTGACCGGCGCGGCGCCGGGCGGCGGGCCGGCCGGCATCGGCGGCGGGCCCGAGGGGCGCTGCGGGGCCTGCGGCGGGTAGCCGTAGCCGCCGCGGCCCGCGGGGGGCTGCTGCTGGTACTGCTGTTGCGACTGCTGCTGTTGCTGCGACTCGCTGGAGGCGAGGGTGCGGCTGCGCACCCGGTACAGGCCGGTGTCGAGGTCGTCGGCCTTCTCCAGGTTCACCTTGATGTTGCCCATGAAGGTGTAGCGCTGCTGCTTGGCGTAGTCGCGCACCATGCCGGCGAGCTCCTCGCCGAGCTGGAGGGCGTAGGGGCTCAGCCGCTCGTAGTCGGAGGTGCTGAGTTCGACGATGAAGTCGTTGGGGACCACGGTGCGGTCCCGGTTCCAGATCGTCGCGTTGTTGTCGCACTCACGCTGCAGGGCACCCGCGATCTCCACGGGCTGGACCTCGGACTTGAACACCTTGGCGAAGGTGCCGTTCACGAAGCCCTCGAGACGCTGCTCGAACTTCTTGAGTACTCCCACGGTGCACCTCCCTCCTCGAGGTCCTGCGGTCGCACACGGCCTCCGCCGTGATTTTCCGGTCCGATCCTTCCGGTACTGCTTACTGATCGTATCCACGCACTGGGAAAACCGCTGGTTCCCCGGCAGCTCCCACGGGACCGGTGTCAACAGTGACACGGTCCGCGGCCGCTCCCCCACAGGGATGGTAGAGGCGGCCCCTGCCAGTGTCCCGCAACAGAGGACGGTTCCCCTCGCTCGGGGGTGCCCGGAAACGGATGTGATTCCACCCTGAGCAGCGTGCTAATGTTCTGGGTGTCGGAAGGGGCTGACGCACCGGACGGGGAAGACCCCCCAAGGTGTGAAGGACTCCAGAGGACAACACCCATGCGCGGGTGGCGGAATAGGCAGACGCGCTGGATTCAGGTTCCAGTGCCCGAAAGGGCGTGGGGGTTCAACTCCCCCCTCGCGCACAGAGCGGGAACGGGTCTTCGACCGTGACGGAAGTCGCAGTCGGAGGCCCGTTTCTCGTGTTGATCAAGATGTCTGCCGGCCTACGGCTCCTCAGCACGCTGCAGCCCCCTCAGTGGCCGTTTGCGGCCAGTGAGAGGGATCTTTCGTACGGCTGATGTTCATCTGTGAGGCGCGTCACTCAAGTGGCGGGTGTCAGGTGGCCCGTTGGTGCTGTCTGCCGAGGGACCGGCTGTCCGGCCACATCGTGATCTTCGGCCGGTTCGGCATGGCGATCTGGAAGACCAGGAGGACGGTCCTGGCGGTGGGGCCGCGGATGGGCGGGGATCGCGAGGATTCGTCGGTCTCCGCGAGCGGCTCTTGGCGAAGCCGTTGAAGCCCTCGATGGCGTTCCGGATCCGGAAGTAGATCTCCCGCCACGGCTCGTCGCCGGAGTCCGGGGTCTGCCGGTGCTTGGCCCCTTCTTCCGGGGCGAGGGTGATGGGGCGCCGACGGCAGTCCTTGAGGGGGCAGGTCGGGCTGGGCTGTGGGTCGACGAGCGGTAGGTGGATGTCGAGGCCCGGCGTGTGGGCTTGGGCGGGCACTGGACCTTGCCTGCCTCGGCCGGGCAGATCATTCGCTAATGGCCTTCGACGTCCTCTCCTTCTTTAGGCATGAGGCGGTACGGCTTGTGGGCGGCGATGCGGGCGGCCCAGGTCTCTCGGTCGATGCGGGTGGCGTGCAGATCGCTGGTGGCGTCGATGAGGGACTCGGGCATGGAGGGGCAGTACCAGGTGCTCTCGACGAGGATCGAGCCTTGCGCTCCGCCCTGGTAGCCGAGCTGGTCCGGGACAGGCGTGGCAGGTGCTGCTGCGACCCGATGCCGCGCAGTGCCCGGAATGCCAATCGGAGCGCGCGCTGAACGAGGCGCTGCGGTATCCGGGATGTCCGCGCTATGGCCGGCAGCGTGACTTCTGCTCCGGCTGGACGTTTCGGGCGGGCTGCGCCTGCCACGACGGGCGCTGGTCGTCCAGGTTCGCGCGGCCGGGTTGGCGGCGTCTTCGCCCTTTCCCTGCAGGGATGCGACGGCGTGGTCCAGGTGTCCGGACGGGTGGTGGACACTCACGGCACGCTGGGGCCGTCGTGGCTGAAGAGAGGACGGCACTTCTTCAGCACTTGTCCTATTTACGGTCTCGCTGTACGGGTCAGCAGGCACTCGTACAGCTGGTGTCCGACCGACACCAGCCACGTACAGCGAAAGACGGACAGCATGAAAAGCCCATCCGCCACCGCCCAAGGACACACTCGACATGCGATCGTCATAGGCGGCAGCATCGCGGGACTTCTTGCCGCGCGTGCCCTTCACGACACGTTCGACAAGATCACGGTTGTCGATCGGGACACCCTGCCCGACATGCCCGAGCCGCGTCGGGGCGTGCCGCAGAGCCGGCAGTTGCACGGCCTGCTGGCGAGCGGCATGGCGGCCATGGAAGATCTCCTTCCAGGTATCGCGGACGAATTGGTCGGTGAGGGCGCGCCCCGTGGAGACCTGCAGAGGGACGCGCTCTGGTACCTCGACGGACACCTCATGCGGAGAGCGGAATCCGGTCTCATCGGCATCGCCCCGACGCGCCCCTTGCTGGAGTACGTCATTCGCCGGCGTGCAGCGAGGCTGCTCTCCAAGGTCACTGTCGTGGACGCCTGTGAAGTGACCGGCCTGGTCATGGACGCGAGCGGTAAGCGGGTGGCCGGTGTACGCATTCACCGGCCCACTGTGCATTCGGCGGAGTCCGAGATGGCCGCCGACCTCGTCATCGACGCGTCGGGGCGCGGATCTCGCGCGGGCGCGTGGCTGTCGAAGCACGGCTTCTCCAAGGCGCCGGAGTCCAGGATTCGTGTGGACATGGTCTACGTGCACCGCTATTACCGTGCCGAACCGGGCTTGCTGGACCGCACATTGGCCGTGAGTTACACAGCTTCCCCGGGGCAGCCTCGGTCGGCGAACGTGCTGCGGCAGGAGGGAGACCGCTTCTCTCTCGCGCTGACAGGCATGCTGGGCGAGGAACCGCCGACGGATCCCGCAGGGATGCTCGCCTTTGCCGAATCTCTGGGAGCCCCGGAGATCCTGGAGGTCATGAAGTCCGCCGAGCCGCTGAGCGATCCGGTGAAGATGCGCTATCCGCACAGCGTGCGGCGGCACTACGAAAAGTCCAATGGGCACCCCGAGGGGTTCGTCGTCCTCGGTGACGCGTTGTGCAGCTTCAACCCTGTCTATGGGCAGGGCATGAGTGTCGCGGCGATGGAGGCCGTCCTGCTGCGCAGGTTGCTGCGGGAAGGGGACGAGAACCTGGCTCGGCGGTTCCACCGGTCGGTCGCGAAGCTCCTCGACACGCCGTGGGCCCTTTCGGCGGGTGGCGACCTCCGGTTCCCCGAAGTGGAGGGGAAGCGCACCCCTGTCGATGGCGTCATGAACCGATACCTGGACCGCTACCGCCGGGCCGCGACCGTCGATGCGCACCTCGGCCGGGCCCTGCTCGGTGTCATCAATCTGCTCGATCCCCCGACCCGCCTCCTTGCGCCTTCGCTGGTTCTGCGCACTCTCCGCACGAAAACCGGCACTACGCGCTGAGTCGCATTCATTCTCGCTCCTGCACGACGGACACATCTCTCCCAACCACACTGAACTGGAAAAGCCATGTCCATTTCCCACTCCGCCGAGCACCCCGTTGCCGAGCGGCCCTCTCCCGAGTTCCTGCACGACGGTCCCAAGGGGTTGCTGATCGGCGGACGGTGGCTGCCGCCGCAGAACGGTGCGTACTTCGACACCGTCGACCCGTCCACGGAACTAGTCCTCACCAGGGTCGCTGCGGCTGACTGGCTCGACGTCAGCCTGGCGGTCACTGTCGCCCGCCGAGCTCTGGAGGATGCCTCCTGGGCGTCGCTCACGCCCTACGACCGGTCGCGTGTCCTGCTGGACATCGCCGATGTGCTGGAACGCAATGCCGAGGAACTCGCCGTTCTGGAGGCGCTCGACGCGGGAAGTCCGGTCTCACAGAATCTGTGGGCCGTGGCGGGCGCCGTCGAGGCGTTCCGTCACTACGCCGGCTGGCCCACGCGGGCCTATGGAGAGACCGGTCCCACCGACCCGTCCTCGCTCCACTACACCGTGCGCCGACCGGTCGGCGTCTGCGCGGCGATCATTCCCTGGAATGTCCCGATCTTCATGGCGGGCTGGAAACTGGCACCGGCACTGGCCTTCGGCAACACGGTCATCCTCAAGCCTGCGGAAAGCACGCCGCTGACCGCTCTCCGGATCGGGGAACTGCTCCAAGAGACGGATCTTCCCCCCGGAGTGGTGAACATCCTGACCGGCTTCGGAGACGTGACCGGGGATGCCCTGGTCCGGCACCCCGGGGTCGACAAGGTCGCGTTCACCGGATCGGGGGAGGTGGGCCGGCACATCCTGCGGACAGCGGCAGACGACTTCAAGCGCGTCACCCTCGAACTGGGCGGGAAGTCCCCGACCATCGTCTTCGCGGACGCCGACCTGGAGGCCGCAGCTGCCACGGCAGCCTTCGCCTTCTGCTCCAACGCGGGGCAGTCGTGCATCGCCGGGACATGGATCTTCGTGCAGGAGACGGTGCGCGCCGAGTTCACCGAACGTCTGCAGCAGGAACTCTCCGGTTACACGCTGGGCGACCCCTTCGACCCGAGCACGCGTATGGGCCCGCTCAACAACAAGGATCACTTCGACCGCGTTCGCGGCTACCTGGAAGCGGCGGCCTCCGAGGGCAACGTCCGCCTCGGCGGAGAACCTACGGGAGGCACCGGCTACTTCGTGCCCCCCACGCTGGTTGACGAGGTGTCCCCCGATGCGCGCATCACCCGTGAGGAGATCTTCGGACCCGTGGCGACCATCATGTCGTTCGACGGCGAGGAGGATGCCGTACGGCTGGGCAACGACACGGCCTACGGCCTGGCGGCGTCCGTCTGGACCAGGGACCTGTCGACGGCGCACCGCGTCGCCGGCGGACTGAAAGCCGGAACGGTCTGGGTGAACAAGTGGGGCACGTTCGACCTGAGCCTGCCCTTCGGCGGTTTCAAGCAGTCCGGCATAGGCCGTGAACACGGCACCGCCGCTCTCGACATGTACACCGAGACGACCTCCGTCATGGTGAACCTGGGTCGCTGACGGAATCAGGCGAAGCGCGCGGTCAGGGCCCCTCGGCCCGACCGCGCGCTTTTGTGACGGAGGGCATCAGAGAGAAGGGTTCCGTCACCCTGCGATGGGGAATGTCCATTGGCTGGGTCGAGAAACCCGACGCGTCCAGCTTGGTGCGCAGCACACCTGCCCACGTGGGATCCAGGTCGGTCATGATGGCCAGTGACGCATGCCAGTACGTACGCGCGGCCTCGTCCTGTCCCGCTTTGGCACAGATGTCACCGAGACGGCTGAGCGTGCTGCCCTCGTTGTAGGGAGCGCCGCACGACCGGAACAGTGCGACGGCCCTTTGCGCGTGATCCACCGCGGAACGGTACTGGCCCAGGTGCGCATGGGCGAAGGCCAGGGTGTCCAGGCACCGAGCCGCGTTGAGCGGCTCGGTGGTCTCATCGAACCGCTCAAGCGCCAGGTGAGCGCAGGGGATGGCCTCCTCGCCCCTGTCCAGCAGTACCAGGAACCAGGCGACGGCGTACAGACACCGCCCTTCCATGATCGTCTCTCCAAGTGAACGGTACAGGTCGAGAGCCTGCTGGGCCTGGTGCACCGCTTCCTGGTGGCGGTTGCTCTTGGCCATCACCCAGGCCAGGGTGCGGTACGTGTGGGCCAGGTCGAGGGGGAGGTCGAGCCCCGTATAGAGCTCTCGTGCTCGCTCCAGATGGGTGCGCGCCTTCTCGTGCTGGTGCAGTAGCGAGGTGACCCGGCCCAAGCGGCGATGTGCGTGCGCCTGGGCACGGCGGTCCGACACCTCCATTGCCGAGTCGAATGCCGTCTGCTGCACCGCGGCCCACTCGTGGAACAGCCCGGTCAACTCGTAGAAGCCGCCAAGTGCGTGCCCGAGCTGCCAGGCGTATTCGTGCAGGCCCGCATCGGCGGCACGCTGGACCGCGGCAGCCAGGACGTTGCGTTCGGAGGAGAACCAAAGCGCGGCGCTCTCGGTGTCCGGGAAGGTTGTCGGCTCTGAGGTCGTCTCCGGATCGACCACGGCGGCGGCGGCCAGACCAAGGGCCAGGTAGTGATCGAGCGCGCGCTCGAGGACCGCCTGGCGTTCTTCCTCGGGCGTCTCCGTCCCCAGCAGTTCGACGGCGTAAGCCTGGAGGAGGTCGTGGAGGGTGTAGCGACCGGGGACGTGTTCGGTCAGCAGGTGTGTGTGGGTGAGTTCGGCAATCAGCAGGCCGGCTTCGTCGGCCGGCACCCCGGCCAGTGCTGCGGTGGCTGCCAGGGTGATGTCCGGGCCGGGGCGCAGGGCGAGCAGCCGGAAGAGTCGGGCCGCACCAGGTGACAGTCTCCGATAGGACCACGAAAAGACGCTGCGCACGTCGAGTTCTGCATCCGGTCCGGCGAATCCGCTCAAGGGACCGGTCTCCCGCAGGTGCTGGGCGACAGCCGTCATTGTGAAACCACGGTGAGTGGTGAGCCGAGCCGCGACGATGGCCAGAGCCAGCGGCAGCCGGCCGCAGTGCGCGGCGATCTCACGCACTGCCGCCGGTTCGGCGGCCAAACGGTCGGGGCCGAGCCGGTCGGCCAGGAGGGACCATGCGTCCTCCTCGCTGAGCACGTCCAGGTCCACGGAATGGGCCCCCTCGCGGGCCACCAGCCCTAGGAGCCTGTTGCGGCTGGTGACCACCACCAGGCTGTCCGACGCGCCGGGCAGGAGCGGCCTCACCTGTTCCGAGTCCAGCGCGTTGTCGAGCACGACAAGGGCGCGTCGGTCGGCCAGGAGACTGCGATAGAGCGCTGTCAGCCCGTCGAGGTCCTGTGGCATGTGGTGAGGCGTCACGCCCAAGCTGTGCAGGAAGCTCCGCAGGACGGCTTGAGGGCTGAGCGGCGGCTGGGAGGGGTCGAATCCGCGGAGGTTGACATAGAGCTGCCCGTCCGGGAACCGATCGGACACGCGGTGGACCAGATGGAGCGCCAGGGACGTCTTGCCCACCCCCGCCATTCCGCTGATCGCGCCGATGAACAAGGTTCGGCCGGCATCGGCGCCGGCGGCTTCGACCGCCGCGAGGAACCCGGCAACCTCCGTCCGCCTGCCGGTGAAAGGTGCCGGAGCCGAGGGCAGTTGGGCCGGCTGGGCCGGAACAGAGACAACGGTCCGCCGCGTCGGAAGACCGGACAGTACTTGCCGGTGAGCGGCCTGCAACTCTGCCCCAGGATCGACGCCCAACTCGTCCGCCAGGACGGCACGCATCTCCTGGTGGCTTCCCAGGGCCTCCGACTGCCGCCCCGCGGCCGCGAGGCACAACATGAGTCGCGCCCGTAGGGATTCGTCCAACGGATGTTCTCGCACTGCCACCTGTAGGGAAGGGAGGATCACCTCCGGGGTACCGGCGCGCAGCGCTGAATCGGCGGCTGCCATCACCGTGGTGACGTACTCGCGGTGCAGTCCGGTGAACATGGGGTGCTGGGCCGCTTGCGGCGTGATGCCGCGCACGGTGGGAGCCCTCCACAGGGAGAGCGCCTGGCCCCACAGGCCGAGTGCCTCAGAGGAACCTTCCGCCAGACGGGCTCGGTGTACCAGAGAACGGAAATCCTGCAGATCCGAGCACCCGCGTGGTACCCGGAGCCGATAACTTCCCGCGGCCGGCAGCAGCCATTGTCCGGCAGCCCGGCGTTTCAAATCCGGTTCCAGAAGCCGGCGCAATTCACCGATGTGCCGGTGCACGACATTTGCTGCATTCTCGGGGGCCGTTTGCCCCCACAGGACGTCGATGATCTCGGCGAGACTCACCGGGGATCCGTCGCGGAGGAGGAGCGTGGCCAGGATACTCCGTCGTTGAGGGGGGCCAAGTGCGAGATCTTCACCGGCGCGGCGACCCCTGAGTGTGCCGAGCAACGCCCAGCGCACGTGCTCCTGAGGCGAATCCAACGCAACATCGTCCGAACTTCGACTGCTCTCAACTCGCATCATTATAACGACAGTCGAAATGTGTGCCGGTGTGTCATGTTACCGCTACGTCCCGTAAGGAACGGGCGATGTCGTGCTAACTTTCCGCGTCGTTGTGACTTCCGCTCCTGAGGCCGGGCACACTTTTTGAGACCGAGCCATCTGCTCTCCAACACCGAGGACTGAGACCCACGGCTACGCGTCATGTCGCAGAAAGTGGACGAACCGCCGGTGGATTCGTTCTGCGAGTGCTGCGCCGGTACCCACATCGCATCGCGTTCAGCTGGGACGGCGGATCCGTGACTTATGCGGGAGTCGTCGATCAGATCGGCAGGATGCAGGCTGTCTTCGCTGCCTACGGCCTACGGTCCGGACAGTGCGCAGCCCTGCTTTCAGGGAACCGGGCCGAGAGTTGGTGCGCAGCCGTTGCCGCGCAGGCTTTCGGGCTCACCATCACCTGGCTGCATCCCCTGGCATCCCTGGAAGATCATGCCCACCAGTTGAACGACGTCGGTGCGGACGTGCTGGTCGTCGATGCGAAGGGCTTTGCCGACCGCGGAGGTGAACTGGCGGCACGCGCTGAAGGGGCCGCCCTGGTCTTCACCGTCGGCCGCACCGAGTACGGCATCGACCTGATGCGGGAAGTGGAGCACATCGGTGGGCACGAGGCGAGAGATGCGGCCGTCCCGGAGGGCGTCGCGTCCCTGTACTACACCGGTGGCACCACGGGACTTCCCAAGGGGGTGGTGAGCCTGAACTCAGTGCTGGCGGTGCTCACTGCCACGCTGCTCAGCGATTTCGAGCTACCGGAACGGCCCCGGTACCTGGCAGTCGGTCCCATCAGCCATGTTGCGGGCTCGAAGATCGTGCCGACCTTCGCTCGCGGCGGCACGGTGCACCTTCTCGGGGGCTTCTCCCCGGGGGCCGTTCTCGCGGCGATCGAGCGGGAACGGGTCAACGTCGCCCTGCTGGCTCCCACGATGATCTACTCGCTCCTCGATGACGCCGCTCTGCGCACCGCCGACCTGTCGTCCTTGGAACTGCTTTTGTACGGTGCCTCCGCCATCACCCCTGACCGCCTTGCAGAAGGGCTCGATCGCATGGGTGGTGTCTTCGCCCAGTTCTACGGCCAGACGGAGTGCTACCCCATCTCCCTGCTTCGCCGTGCCGATCACGACACGAGCAGACCGGAACTGCTGTCGTCTGCAGGAAGACCCGTTTCGGCATGCGCTGTCGCCATCTTGGATGACGCGGGTGACGAGATGGCCTCCGGTGGCATCGGGGAGATCTGTGTCCGCAGCCCGCTCGTCATGCACGGCTATCACCGTCAGCCAGGACTCACGGAAGAAGCTCTGGCCGACGGATGGCTCCACACCGGGGACATCGGCAGGCTCGACGATCGCGGATACCTCTTCATCGTCGACCGAAAGAAGGACATGATCATCAGGAACGGATCGAACGTCTTTTCGCGCGGTGTCGAGGACGTCCTCTCCGAGCACCCGGCTGTTTCTCACGCGGCGGTGTTCGGCACGCCCGACGCGGCTACGGGCGAGGCGGTCAACGCGGCCGTCGTTCTGCATCGTGGGGCGAACACGGACGCCCAGGCCCTGACGCAGTACGTCCGGGAGCGGAAGGGCGACCTGCAAGCACCCCAGCACGTCCACTTCGTATCGGAGATCCCCACGACCAGCCTCGGCAAAGCCGACAAGCGTGCGCTCCGGGAGTCGCTCAGGACCAGATCGGCGGTCGAACAGCGATGAGCGGCGCACGCGCCGGGTGACCGGGGTCCCCCGGCGCGCAGGCCGTCTGCGGTGGGACTGATGACTACGGTCGTCCAGCGGTCAGAACGGTACGCACCGCCGGACCGGCGGCATCTGCACCGTGCCCACCGCCCTCGACCATGGCGGCGGCCGCGACGCCGCCGGCATAAGCGGTGAACCAGCTGTCCGCAGCGGTACCGACTTCTGCGGTGCCGGTTTTGGCACCTCCGTCGAGGTTCGCCATGACCTGGGCAGCCGTCCCGCGCACAGCGGTGGTGTGCATCAGGTCCTTCAACCGGGCGTCCAAAAGCGGAGACAGAGCGCGGGCGGCGGGCTGCTGGATCACGTCGGTCCTGAGCACCGGCTGATGGAAGACTCCGGCCTGCACGGTCGCGGCGACCGATGCCATTGCGAGCGGGTTCATCTGGATGGAGCCCTGTCCGATCATGGAAGCGGCTTTGTCGACGTCAGTGCCCGGTGCGGGAACCTTGCCGTCGGCGTTGGCCAGGCCGGTGTGCCACTCCTGACCGATGCCGAAGACCTCACGGGCTTCTGCGGTCAGGTCGTCCGCGTCCAGCTTGCCGCGCAGTCCGATGAAGCCGGTGTTGCACGAGGCGGCGAAGTCGTCGCGCAGAGTGGCAGCCGGATTGGAGGTGCCCTCGACGTTGTGGAATTCCTTGCCGTCCACGACGAGGTGAGCAGGACAGGGGGCGGGGGTATCGGGGAAGACCCCGTGTTCCATCAGCGCGGCGGCTGTGATGATCTTCATGGTCGAACCCGGGGCGGTGAGCCCGCTGAAGGCCGCGTTGAAGGGCCGTGAATTGGCGAGGGCCAGGACATGCCCGGTGCTGGGCTCGATGGCGACCAGTGAGGCGACACGCTTCCCGTTCTTGCCCTGGAGCGCGACGGCACGTTCGGCGGCCTTCTGGTAGCGCCGGTCGATGGTGAGCCGTAGCGGGGGTGCAGGCTTTGACGCAGTGAAGGTGTGCACCACGACGGGAGCGTTCTCCCCGGCGGTGCCCCTGATGATCACGCCACGGCCCAAGGTGCCTCGAAAGCGCGGGTCATCGGGCTTCGCAATGCCGGAGGCGAGTGGCTTCAAAGAGGGGTAGGTGGTGATCGGCGTGCCAGTGCTGTCTGTCACCACAGGCGACGCCGGAGGGAGCGCGCCCACCTCCAGGTGGCCGCCCTTCGTGAGGCGGGGATGCAGCACCGAACTGTCCCAGTGGACCGCGATACGGCCGTTGGTCGCCTTGATGACGCTGACGAAACCGGCGTAGGACCACATGTGGTCGCCACGTATCTGCGCTGTGGCGCGGTAACCGACAGGTATGGAAGCGGCCGGCGGCGAGTCCCGGGCTATGACTGTGGGCTTCGCGATCGGTGTGAACCGCAACTTGGATACGGAGAGAACGTCCCTGTACTGCAGCATGCTCCGAAAGGCCGGCATGGGGTCGTCGGTCATCGATGCCGCGTTCTCGATATCGCCCCTGCCCCAGGTTGCGAGGAATGACGCGGCCGCGTGCTCAGCCTCGTCAGATGCGGGCGGCTGGTCAGAAGCCGTGAGCTTGGTGTGCTGGAGGTGATCCCATGGTTCATCGCCGAGATCACTGACGACGCTGTATGCGCCGTACCCCGTCGCACCGAGCGCGAGGCAACAAGCCAGGTAGAAGGTGATCTTGACGGACATCTTCATGTTGCGTGGTCCTAAATTTCAATGTGGTTCGATCTTCGGCTCGGGGTTCGCGTCGACGGGGACGGAACTTGCCGGCGCAGGGCCGTGGCCAAGGCGATGAGCAGGAGACTCTGCCGACTGTTGGCGTACTCGGGCTCAGCGCTCCGCGACGACGCGTACCGCGGCCGGCCCTCCGTTCCAGCGCAGCACGACGTCAAACAGATATCTGTCACCCGTGCGAGGGCTGATGAGCGCTACCGCACCCGTAGGCAGGGGGCGGGAGACGGTCTCATGCCGTTCGCCGGGCTGCGAGCCGCTGACCGCCACGATGGTGAGTGGCACCTGCCCTACGTTCCGCAAGCGCACCGAATGGGTGGGCGGGCAACGGCGCACACTCTCAGCGGATGCACAAGCGAATCGCACGTCTCCGAAACTCGTCAGCCCGCACGAGATTTCCGTTGCATACTCAAGGTCCGATTCACATATTTGCCCGGAACGGATCTGTGGGGCCGCATTGTTGGTTTCGCTCGGGTCAAGTGGAAAGCCATCCATTAATGCGGCAAGGGTCCCTAACGTGGCCGTAGCGAAAAATGCGGCGTAGAGGGCTGAAATTTTCCTCAAGGGCGCTGTGCCTTTCGGCTCCTTCGGCGGGTCGGTGATGGCGGGAACGGGTCTCACCGCCTTCTTGCCCGTCCAGCCTGTCGCGACTGAGTGCCGAATAAGTGCCGCACCGGGCGCAGGGCGCGACGGCGAGCCTCTCGACGTCCTCCACCCTGCCGAAGCCTCGGTCACCCTGCCCGACACCTTGCCGCCGGGCCGCCGTCCCCGGACCCCGGCTTCTCGAGAGTCTCGACCGCACCTCCGCCGGGTCCTCGCTTTTGGTGGAGGGGCTCAGCGGCAGGCGGGTTGTTGTGCGGGAGTCTCTTGAAACAAGGCCAGTGCACCCGAAATTGATTGAACAAAAGGTGAACGGGGTGGTGCATTGAGCGAATCGGCGGGCTGTCACCTGTCGCCCCGCCATGGAAAGCGATGGAAACTGCTTGGCCGTACAACCATAGGCCGCTCTCGTGGATCACATATCCCGTAGGACCGCCTGCGGGGCGGTCATGTGTCCAAAAGGGGACTCAGTGAGTAGTGTCGGTAGATCCCGCCTGGCCACCGGGACCGCGATGGTCGTGGCCTTGACGGGCGGTCTCGTCGCAGGGGCCGCATCGCCGGCGGGGGCAGCGACGTCGTGCGCGACGAACACCTACACCCGGCAGTTCTTCGCGAACACCACATTCTCAGGAAAGGCGAAGCGCACGGACTGCGACAGCGCGATCAGTGAGAACTGGGGCGGCAACTCGCCCGGCGTGTCCGGCGTCGGCAAGGACAACTTCGGAGTGCGCTGGCAGATGACCCGCGACTTCGGCTCCGGTGGCCCCTTCGCGTTCACCGCCTCCGGTCAGGACGGCATCCGCGTCTACCTCGACGGCGTACGCGAGATTGACCTGTGGAAGAACGGCACCACCACGGTCTCCAAGACGGTCAACCTGACGATCCCCAAGGGAACGCACACCCTCCGGATCGACTACGTGAACTGGACGGGCTCCGCCGCCGTCAAGTTCGCCTACACCCCGCGCACCGGGGCCGCAGTGGACCAGGTCGCCCCACTCACGCCGACCGGGCTGTCGATCGCCCGGGACGCCGGCGCCAAGCGGAACGTCCTGCGCTGGTCGGCGAACAAGGAGATGGACGTGGCCGGCTACCGGGTCTACCGCCGCACCCCCGGCCAGACCTCCTTCGGCAACCCCATCGCCACGGTCACCGGTACGATCTTCACCGACACCACCGCCGGCACGACCACCCACCTCTACGAGGTCCGCGCGTTCGACAAGTCGGGCAACACCTCTGCGGGAACAGCGGACGTCTCTGTCACCGGCAACCCGATGTTCCTCCGCCAGTACTTCGCCAACACCGCGCTCACCGGTACCCCGAAGCGCACCGACATCGACAGCGCGATCAGTGAGAACTGGGGCGGCAACTCGCCTGGCGTGTCCGGCGTCGGCAAGGACAACTTCGGAGTGCGCTGGCAGATGACACGCGACTTCGGCTCCGGTGGCCCCTTCGCGTTCACCGCCTCCGGTCAGGACGGCATCCGCGTCTACCTCGACGGTGCACGCGAGATTGACCTGTGGAAGAACGGCACCACCACGGTCTCCAAGACGGTCAACCTGACGATCCCCAAGGGAACGCACGCCCTCCGGATCGACTACGTGAACTGGACGGGCTCCGCCGCCGTCAAGTTCGCCTACACCCCGCACACTCCGCCGACCGTCGACAAAACCGCCCCGCTCGCGCCCGTGGGTGTCAAGGCGACCTTCTCGCCGTCGACCGGCAAGTCGACCATCACGTGGGCGAAGAGCCCGGAGATGGATCTCGCCGGCTACCGCGTTTACCGCACGCGCGGGTACACCGGAACCTGGACCAGGGTCAGCGGCACGAATGCGGTGACGACGACTTCGTACAGTGATACGCCGCCTCCGGGCCCCGACCGGTATGCGTATGCCGTCACCGCCGTTGACAGGGCAGGACACGCATCGGCGATCCCCTCCCCCTCGGCGTGGATCACGTGGGTGGACACCAAGGCCCCGGCCGCCCCCAAGGGGGTGGAGGACAACTGGGACATCGGCCTGACCAAAGAAGTCCAGCTCAACTGGGACAGCAACACCGAACAGGACCTGGCCGGCTATCGCGTCTACCGCTCCACGGAGACTCCGGTGGCACTCACCAGGGACAACCTGGTGAGCGGGGACGCGACGGTCTTGAACTCCCCCTGGTACGAGGAAACCCCGCCGGCGACCGGAGACTGGTACCACTACGTGGTCACAGCCGTCGACAAACTCGGACTGGAATCGCCGCCCTCACGTACCGCCACGTTCCAGACCTGGAACAAAACCGCACCCGTCTTCGTCGCCACGGACCTCAAGGCCACCGACGGCGAGCACGCCGTCACCCTGACCTGGTCCTGGAACCGGGACCTCAAGGACCTCGCTGGATTCCAGGTCTACCGCGACGGAGTGCCGATCGACGTGGCCTCCGGCTACTACGAGGACACCGAGGTCCAGCGCTCGATGACTCACAGCTACCAGGTGCGCGCCTACGACGAAACCGGAAACCTGGGCCGTGTGTCCGCCGCGGTCGTCGTCGCCCACGGCGGCGACTACACGGCCCCCGGCGCGGTGACCGGGCTGAAGGCCACCGCCGTCGAGAATGGCGTCAGCCTCGACTGGGACGACAGCACCGCCGTTGACTTTGATCACTACGAGGTCTTCCGCGGTACGCATTCCGATGGCCAGTGGTCCTACACGGACGTCACGGACGAGCTCTCGTTCGGCCGGATCTGGTCGGACAACCTTCACAGGACCCTGCCTGACGGTGAACAGGTCCGCTACGCGGTCGTCGCGGTCGACAAGGACGGCAACGCGCTGGATGCCTCGTCTGAGGAAGCGGCGGGGGTCGACGTGACCGAACTCGACATGACTCCCACCGTCGGCACCCCGGACGGGGCGCCGTTCTCGTTCCTGGAGACGGAGGACCAGCGATTGGCGCACGTCGAGCTCCGGTGGGGTTACGACCCTGAGCGGGACGAGCACGGCGCCGCGATCGGCTTCCACATCTATCGCTGGGACCGGGCTGCCGGGACGTACACCAGGCTGACCGACACGCTCCTTGCGCCGAACACCTGGTCCTACACGGACGTCACTTCTCCACTTGGCTCCACCCTCTACTACCGGATGACGGCCGTGTACGAGGACGGAACGGAGTCGGTGCCCATCGGC
This sequence comes from Streptomyces sp. NPDC008238, assembly GCF_042956445.1. Lineage (NCBI taxonomy): Bacteria > Bacillati > Actinomycetota > Actinomycetes > Kitasatosporales > Streptomycetaceae > Streptomyces > Streptomyces sp. NPDC008238. The sequence goes on from NZ_JBIBGK010000003.1 coordinate 300,653, forward strand.
GACTACACCCTGACCTGATTTCTCGGTCCGGAGCTCTGCTGCAGCCCGTACCGCGTGACCGGGCCCGTGGGAAACGATCTCGGTGAGCGTGGGAAACGATCTTCGCTGGCGGAATGAGAACGCCTGATCAGCGCATTTCGTCGGTGCCCCACAGAGCGGGAACGGGTCTTCGACCGTGACGGAAGTCGCAGTCGGAGGCCCGTTTCTCGTGTTGATCAAGATGTCTGCCGGCCTACGGCTCCTCAGCACGCTGCAGCCCCCTCAGTGGCCGTTTGCGGCCAGTGAGAGGGATCTTTCGTACGGCTGATGTTCATCTGTGAGGCGCGTCACTCAAGTGGCGGGTGTCAGGTGGCCCGTTGGTGCTGTCCGCCGAGGGCCCGGCTGTCCGGCCACATCGTGATCTTCGGCCGGTTCGGCATGGCGATCTGGAAGACCAGGAGGACGGTCCTGGCGGTGGGGCCGCGGTTGGGCGGGGATCGCGAGGATTCGTCCGTCTCCGCGAGCGGGCTCTTGGCGAAGCCGTTGAAGCCCTCGATGGCGTTCCGGAGCCGGAAGTAGATCTCCCGCCACGGCTCGTCGGCGGCGGCAGTCCTTGAGGAGTCAGGTCGGGCTGGGCTGTGGGTCGACGAGCGGTAGGTGGACGTCGAGGACCGGCGTGTGGGCTTGGGCGGACACCGGACCTTGCCTGCCTCGGGGTTCCACAGTCGCGAGGCTCGATGGCCGTCGCCGGCCCGGAGGGCTCCCGGAGCACATTCCGGGAGCCCTGCGGCGTCCGTACCGGAGGAGCAGGATCAGGCGACCTTGAATATGACCTGCACGGACAGGCCGACGCGTCCGTACACGTCCACTGTCGCCACTTCGGCCACCCACAGGCCCTTTGCGGGCGGAATGTACGTCAGGGTGGCGTCCGGGGTCCGTTGGTAGCCCGTGTCCGTGCCTCCGATGATGCGCCACTGATACCCGCCGATGACGCGGTCGTCGCCGGCCGGGCGGCTCATCGTGAGCGTGACGGGTTGGCCGATGCCACCGTGGCCGGCACAGTCGTTCGACGTGCACGCGCTGTACGGGGCCTTGAGGGAGACGACCGGAGCCTGCGGTGGCGTGGGGGTCGCCGGGGTGATCCGGTCCACCGTGGCCGCGGGTGAGGGCGCGGAGTCCGCGCCGGCCGAGTCGACCGAGGCGACGTAGTAGTACGCCACTCCCTGGGGTGCGGTGGCGTCCTGGAACCTGTTGGCCCCGATTGCGGCGTCGTTGAGGAGTGTCCAGGCGCCGTTCGGGTCGGTACGCCGGTACACGTGGAAGTGCCACGCGTCGGTGTCGGGGAACGCCCACTCGAGGAAGTTGGCGCTGTCCCGGGGCGTGACGGTGATGGGCTGGGGTGCCGACACCGGGGCCGGGGCGGGGCGGACGCCCTCCACGGATGCGGAGACAGGCGAGATGTTGCCGGCCGCGTCCACGGCGTTGACCCGGTACTCGACGGTCTCGCCCACCGGGGCGGTGCTGTCCAGCCAGGAGGGGCCGTAGACGATCTGCGGGCCCGGGAACTCCTGCTCGCCTGCGGTGCGCGCCCATACTTCGTAGTACGCGGTGTCGTCCGCGTTCGCCGTCCAGCGCACGTTGTTGCCCGCCGTGCTGCCGACGGCCTGGACTCCGACGACCTGGGCGGGCGGGGTTTCGTCGGGGACGCCCGTGTCGGCGACCGCGGACGGTGCGGACGTGTTGCCCGCCGTGTCACCCGCGACGACCCGGTAGTACCAGCGCTTGGTGACGTCGAACGAGGGCGTGTCCTGGTTTCACTTATGCAGAAATTCATCTGCCCGGGCCTCCACGCTCCCTCCCGGTCAACCGGCCAGGACGACTCCGAGGGCGCTCACCAGCCGACGTGGCGGGCGTCGTGCGCGCCGACCGGGGGTTCGCCGCCGGCCTCGGCGAAGGCCTGGAGGGCCTGGACGAGGTGGCGGCGCTGTCCCGGGGGCATGGCGTCGACGATGCGGGCGATCTCGGCCCGGCGGCGCTCCGTGACGTCGTTCACGGTGCGTCGTCCGGTCGCGGTCAGCGAGATGACCGTCGTGCGCCGGTCGGTGGGGGAGGCGTCGCGGGCGACCATGTCGACCGTCACGAGCCGGTCCAGCATGCGCAGCGCCGTGGAGGGCTGCACGCCCAGTTCCGCGGCGAGCTGCGAGAGGTTCAGCGCGCCGTGGGTCTCGAGGACGACCAGCATGCGCAGTTGGGGCAGGGTCAGGGCCTCCTCGACCGCCGCGAGCGAGCGGGCGGAGACGGCGACGAGGAGCCGGGACGCGGTCAGCAGGGCGCTGACCATTTCCTCGGCGGTGCTCCCGGGGCCGTCGGCGCCGGAGGAGGAGTCGGACGAAGCACGGGAGCCGGTGGCCATGGGTCCTTTCTACCGCTACCGCGGCCTCGTGCGGGTCTGTACGGCACTCAGGTGAACGGCCGCGGCGCCGGGAACCCACGCCCGGGACGAGCCGTTGAGCGATTGGGCAAAGGAATCGTCAAGGGGCGCGGCCCGCGCCGGAATGAGCAGGGAGATCCCATGGGTGTCAGCCTTTCCAAGGGCGGCAATGTCTCGCTGACGAAGGAGGCCCCGGGACTGACCGCGGTCACCGTCGGTCTGGGCTGGGACGTCCGCACGACCACCGGCACCGACTTCGACCTCGACGCGAGCGCGCTCCTGGTCAACGCCGAGAGCAAGGTCGTCTCGGACAAGCACTTCGTGTTCTTCAACAACCTGAAGAGCCCGGAGGGCTCGGTTGAGCACACCGGCGACAACCTCACCGGCGAGGGCGAGGGTGACGACGAGCAGGTCAAGGTGAACCTGGCCACCGTGCCGGCCGAGGTCGAGAAGATCGTCTTCCCGGTGTCGATCTACGACGCCGAGAGCCGCCAGCAGTCGTTCGGCCAGGTGCGCAACGCCTTCATCCGCGTGGTGAACCAGGCCGACAACAACGAGCTCGCCCGCTACGACCTGTCCGAGGACGCCTCGACGGAGACGGCGATGGTCTTCGGCGAGCTCTACCGCAACGGCGCCGAGTGGAAGTTCCGCGCCGTCGGCCAGGGTTACGCCTCGGGCCTGCGCGGCATCGCGCAGGACTTCGGCGTGAACCTGTGAGGTAGCCGTACGCCCGGGCGCACGGGCACGTACGACGGGAGGGGCCGCGTGGCGCACGCCACGCGGCCCCTCCGTGCGTGGGGGGCGGCCGGGACGGGGTCAGGCGACCCGCGCGGCCAGCTCCTTGGCCTTGGCGGCGGCCTGCTCGTGGGCCTTGGCGCGGGAGGCGTCGGAGGCCTCGATGAGGCCGGACATGGCCGGGACCGCACGGGCCAGGGTCAGCTCGGGGACGATGAACTCGACGTTCGTGATGCCGAGGCAGCCCTCCAGGACCTTCGCCAGGTAGTTGGTGACGAACTCGAAGTCCTCGCGCGGGGTCCCGGGGCCGTAGCCGCCGCCGCGGCTGGCCACGACGACGACCGGGGTGTCCGCGGCGGAGGGCCGCTCGCCCGCGGTGCGGCCCAGGATGATCACCTGGTCGAGCCAGGCCTTGAGGGTGCTGGGGATCGAGAAGTTGTACATCGGCGCGCTGATCAGCAGGGCGTCGGCGCGCTCGAGCTCGTCGGCCAGTCCGTTCCGCAGCGGGTGCTCGGCGCCGCCCACGTAGTGGGCCGCGTCGAGGTGCGGCACGGGCTCGGCGTTCAGGTCGCGGTAGATCACCTCACCGCCCGGGTGCTGGGCCTCCCACTCCTTGCGGAAGGAGTTCGCCACGTCGCGGGACGCGGAGGTCTCGGAGGGCCAGATGGACGAGTCGAGGTGCAGCAGCGTGGGCATGGGGGTGCCTCCACTTCCATAAAGTTCGCAGTGAAAAATTCGTGCGCAACTAGTGCTACCACAGGACCTTACTTTTCTGCAGTGAGTGATGGCAAGCCGGGTACCCTTGTGGCCATGGGACAGGGGACTGAGCCGGCCGCGCACGACGCGGAGCCGTGCGCCAAGGTCGACGTCGGGTTGACCCGCGTCTTCGGGATCCTCGGCAAGCGCTGGAGCGGCCTGATCGTGGCCGTCCTCACGCATCGTCCGGCGTACTTCGTCGAGCTGCGCCGGGCCATCCCCAAGATCAGCGAACGGATGCTCTCCGACCGGCTCACGGAGCTGGCCGAGGCGGGCATCGTCGTCCGCGAGGTGGACCCCGGGCCCCCGCTGCGGGTGAGCTACCGGCTCACCGAGGCGGGCGAGGCGCTCGGGCCGGCCCTGGGGGAGCTGGGGTCGTGGGCCGAGAAGTACCTCCCCGACGGTGCCGCCGCCTGCACCGAGGCGGCGCAGGCCTGCACGGAGGGCGCTGAGGCCGGGCGCTGAGGCCGGGACGCCGGCCGCTGAGGCCAGGCGCCTGCTGCTGAGCCCCGGACGCCGGCCGCGGGCCGGTCAGTCCCGGCGCTCCGGGGCGTCGTTGTAGCGGGTCAGGTAGGCGGCGAACCGCGCCAGGTCCCCGTCGTCCCAGTCCGCCAGCCTCCCGCGGACGCTGCGCCGGGCCGCCCGGGTCGCCTCCGCCAGGAGTGCCGCGCCCGCCGTGCTCGGCAGCAGCACCTGGACGCGGTGGTCGGCGGGGTCGGGGCGCCGTTCGACGAGGCCGAGCCGTTCCAGGGTGGCGACCTGGCGGCTGACCGTCGACTTGTCGAGCAGGAACGCCTGGGCGAGGTCCGTGGCCCGGCAGTTCCGGCGCTCGCTCATGTGGGCCAGCAGCGTGTACGCGACCAGGGACAGTTGCGGGTGCATCCGGGCGGCCGCCGCGCGGGCGCGGCGGGCGAAGGCGGTCATCTCGCGGTGGATGGTCTCCACCGAGGCGTTTTTCCCGGCCTGCATGCTTGTAGGCTACATCTGACCGGATCGCGACGGTTTCCCCCGGTTCGTTCCCAGGTCAGACGGGCAAGGGCAGCTCGAACCAGACGACCTTGCCGACCGCCTTGCGGCTGGTGCCCCAGCGCCTGGAGAGGTTGCTGACCAGGGCCAGGCCGCGGCCCTCCTCGTCGTCTGCGTCCGCGCGGCGCAGCTGCGGCAGGTTGTGGTCGTCGTCGGTGACCTCGACCATCAGCTTGCCGACCCGCATCAGCCGCAGCGACACCTCGTGCGAGGCGACCCGCAGCGCGTTGGTCACCAGCTCGCTGACCAGCAGCTCGGTCAGGTCGCTGAGCCCGTGCAGCCCCCATCGCGCGAGCTGCTCGCGGGTGAGCGCACGGGCCCGCCGGACGTCGGAGATGTCCATCGCCAGCCGCCACTCGGCGACGTCCTCGGGCGGGATGCCCTGGAAGTTGGCGACCAGCAGCGCCACGTCGTCGCGGCGGTCGTCGGAGTGGACACGGCTGAGGATCTGCTCGCAGACGTCCTCGGGGGTCTGCTGCGGTTCGATGACGTTGGAGCACAGCGCCGCCAGGCCCGCGTCTATCCCCTGGCCGCGCACCTCCACCAGGCCGTCGGTGCAGAGCACCAGCCAACTGCCGTCCGGGACGGGGATCTCGACCGTCTCGAAGGGCACTCCGCCGACGCCGATCGGGGCGCCCTTGGGGATCTGCAGCAGCTCGCTGCGGCCGTCGTGGCGGGCCAGCACGGGAGGGATGTGGCCGGCGTTGGCGAGGGTCAGGGTGCGGTGGATCGGGTCGTAGACCGCGTACACGCAGGTCGCCAGGTGCTCGGCGCCGAGGCGGTGGGCCAGGTTGTCCAGGTGCCGCAGCAGCTGCGCGGGCGGCAGGTCGAGCGCGGCCATCGTGATCACGGCGGTGCGGAACTGGCCCATCACGGCGGCCGACAGCAGACCGTGGCCCATGACGTCGCCGACGATCAGCGCCACGCGGCCACCGGGCAGTTGGATGGCGTCGAACCAGTCCCCGCCGACCTGGGCCTGGCGGTCACCGGGCATGTAGTGGTGCGCGATCCGCACCCCGGGGATGCGGGGCGGGCGGGTCGGCATCATGCTGCGCTGCAGCGTCGCGGCGGCGCGCGACTCCAGCCGGTGCAGCCGGGCGTTGTCCAGGTGCACGGCGCCCCGGGCGGCGACCTCGGCGGCGGTCGCGGCGTCCTTGGCGTCGAAGGGACGGCGGCCGGGATGGCGCAGGAAGCACATCCGTCCCAGCACCGTGCCGCGCGCGGTGAGCGGTACGACGACCATCGACCGCTCGGGGAGTAACGGGCCGAGCCCGGGCACGCCCAGGTCGAGCGCGATGTCCCGGGCGAGGGCGGGGTCTATCACCGGTACGAGCAGCGGCTCGCCCAGCCGCGGGGTGGAGTCGGCGGGCAGCGGGATCAGCTCGCCCTCCGGCAGGGCCGCCGCCCACGGGCCGGGGGTGGTGCCGGTGTGGGCCACGGCGACCCGGCGGGCGATGATCGTGTCCCCGGACAGGTCGTCCTTCGGCGGCTCGGTGTCGGAGAACAGCTGGTCGACGACGAGGACGGCGGCGAAGTCGGCGAACCGCGGCACGGTGACCGCGCACAGCTCGCGGGCGGTCGTCTCCAGGTCCAGGGTCGTGCCGACCTTGGCCCCGGTCTCGCGCAGCAGGGCCAGTTGCTCGTCCAGCACGTGGCCCGGGGCGAGCGAGGGGCTGGGCGCGGCCACGGGGACCAGTACCGGCGCCGCCGCGTCGGCCCGCGGCCCGGGCAGCAACTCCGGGTGCGGGGCGGGCCGGGTGGGACGGGCGGTGCGGCCGGTGGCCGGGTTCACGGGGGGCGGCGCCACGGTCGTGCCGTACTCCTCGGGGAGCACGGGGAGCAGCACCGTGCCGTCGACCTCCACCGCCGGGTAGCCCAGGGGCACGATCTGACGGACGATCCGGTCCAGCCGCCCCGCGCTGACCCGGGGCAGCACCGAGCCCAGCCGGCCGGCCAGGTGCTCGGCGTGCGCGGGGTCGGCGACCGGGGCGAGGCGCGGGGTGATGCGGACGGCGCCGCGGGCGATGGTGCCGTCGGCGGTGTAGGGCAGCAGGTGGTCGCCGAGCGCGAGGCGCGGCCCGGTGTCGCGCAGCGGACGGGCGTTGGCGGCGATCACCAGCAGGCTCCGGCCGGCCGGTTCCATGATCCGGTAGGACCACCACACCACGTCCTTGACGCCGCCGTCGCGGTCGGTGGTGGGCAGCGCGCCGGCCCAGGCGGACCGGGTGAGCTCGTCCAGCACCTCCAGGGCGTCCTGCTCCCCGGGGTGGCGGCCCGCGGTGTGCGGCAGCAGTCCGGCCGCCGGGCGGCCGAACACGCCCTCCCAGCGGTGGCCGAAGAGTTCCTCGGCACCGCGGTTCCAGTACGAGATGTCGCCGTCGGGGCCGACGCAGAGCACGGCGAGGCGTACGAGCGCGGAGACACCGGTGGCTGCGAGCGGGGTCGTGGTCGTGGGAAGCCTGGTCATCTCGTCCAACGTCGGGCACCTGAGGTTCGGCTGCGGTTCGGCGCGGAAGGCTGAAAGAGCATCAGGGTCGGGTCTTCACCGTCCAGGCAAGCATGAAACATCGGGCGCGGTCCGGTAAATGGCTAGATTGCCCCCAGGAGTGACCAACCGGGCATGGCTCAAGGGGAGGGAGAACACGTGGAGCACAGGCTCCCGCACGTCGCGGGATTCCAGAGGTGGCCGCACGACGGCGCGCCCAAGCAGGAGGGCAAGGCGCTGCGGGAGCGGGTACCGCGCGAGGCGCACGCGGTGTTCGCCCCGGGTCCCGACCGGCCGGGCACGGTGGAGGCGGTGCGGGAGTCCGGCCTCGGGCGCATCCCGGGGCTCGTCCCGCTGCGGGTGGGGAGGATGGCGGCGAGCCCCTTCGCCTTCCTGCGCGGTTCGGCCGGGCTGATGGCCGCCGACCTCACGGGCGGCCCGGTCACCGGGATCGGCGCCCAGATCTGCGGTGACGCGCACGCCGCCAACTTCGGCCTGTACGGGGACCATCTGGGCCGGCTCGTCATGGACATCAACGACTTCGACGAGACCGTGCACGGCCCCTGGGAGTGGGACGTCAAGAGGCTCGCCGCCTCCCTGGTGCTGGCCGGGCGCGAGGCCGGGGCGGACGAGGACGTCTGCCGGGGCGCCGCCTTCGACGCGGTGGGCGCGTACCGGCGGACCATGCGGCTGCTGGCGAAGATGCCGGTGCTGGACGCCTGGCACGCCATCGCCGACGAGGAACTGGTCGCGCACGCCGACGCCCGCGACCTGGCGGGCACGCTGCGCCTGGTGGCCGGGAAGGCGCGCCGCAACACCAGCGCCAAGTTCGCGGCGAGGGCGACGGAGGAGGTCGCGGGCGGCGGCCGGCGCTTCGTGGACGCGCCCCCGGTGCTGCGCCGGGTGCCGGACGAGGAGGCGGCGGCGGTCGCCGGGGCCCTGTCGCACGACGGCTACCTGGCGACGATCGGCGAGGACCGGCGGCCGCTGCTGGCCCGGTACGCGGTGCACGACGTGGCGTTCCGCGTGGTCGGGACGGGCAGCGTGGGCACCCGTTCGTACGTGGTGCTGCTCCTGGACCACCTCGGGCAGCCGCTGGTGCTCCAGGTGAAGGAGGCCCGGCCCTCCGCGCTGCTGCCGTACCTGGGGAAGGCCGGGTTCGACGCTCCCGCGGCGGAGCACGAGGGGCGGCGCGTGGTGCTGGGCCAGAAGCGCATGCAGGTCGTCAGCGACAGCCTGCTGGGCTGGGCCGACGTGGACGGCCGGCCGTACCAGGTACGGCAGTTCCGCAACCGCAAGGGCAGCGTCGACCCCGCGGAGCTGGAGGCCGGCCTGATAGACGACTACGCGCGGATGACGGGCGCGCTGCTGGCCAGGGCGCACGCGCACTCCGCTGACCCGCGGCTGATCGCCGGCTACTGCGGCAAGGGCGAGCAACTGGACGAGGCGGTCGCGGCCTTCGCGGTCGCGTACGCCGACCGGACCGAGGCGGACCACGCGGAGTTGGTGGCGGAGGTGCGGGCCGGGCGGATCGCGGCGGAGGAGGGCGTGTGAGGGCGCGGGCGCCGGTGGGCCGGGGGCAGCTACCAGGCCGTAGGCTGTGACCGGCGCCCCCCACTCCTCGTAGGCTGGACCGGTGACGAATTCCCCCGGCACCGAGTCGGCCCCCGGCACCGAGTCGGCCGCCGCATCCTCCGAACCGCAGGACCGGCTGGCCCAGGCGGTGCGTGCCGCCGAGCGCGCCCTGATCGAGTTCGAGATCGCGGTGGAGACCTTCAGGGTGGAGGTCGAGAACTTCTCCCGGCTGCACCACCAGAAACTCGGCCCGATGTACGCCCGGCTCGACGAGCTCGACGCACTGATCGCGGAGGCGGTCGCGGCGAAGAGCGGCTCCCGTGAGGACATCCAGCGCGCCTGGGAGGCGCGGGCCCTCGTGATGCCGATGCCGGGGGTGGAGGAGCTCTTCGAGGGGCTGCTCGGCACCGACGGGGTCAGGCCGCAGGAGGACCCGAACCCGCCGCGCCGCGTGCGGCCGGGCAAGGAGGCGCAGCGGCTCTACCGCGAACTGGTCCGCAAGGCCCACCCCGACCTGGCGCAGGACGAGGCCGAGGTCGAGCGCCGCAGCGCGTTCATCGCCCGGGTCAACGAGGCGTACACCTATGCCGACGAGCAGCTCCTCCGCGAGCTCGCGGAGGAGTGGGAGGCCGGGCCGGTCCCGGAGGAGGCGCAGCCCAGCGAGGCCGAGGTGCTGTACGCGCGGCTGGAGTGGCTGGCGCAGCGCAAGGAGCAGCTGGCCGCGCTCGCGGGCGAGCTGGAGAACAGCGCGATCGCGCAGATGATGAAGCTGGCCCCGGACGACCCGGACGGGCTGCTCAACGAGATCGCGGAGAGCCTCCTCAACCAGGTCGCCAACCGCGAGGCCCGGCTGGCGGAGCTGGTGCGGTCCTCGAAGGGGTCCGGTTAGCGGGTCGGGTACGTTCGACCTGCACGCCCAGACCGAAGGAGTCCGTCCCATGTTCAACGCCCAGCTGCCCGCGGTGGACGCCGCGCAGGTCCCCGCCGACGGCTACCTGCTCGACGTGCGGGAGCACGACGAGTGGGACGCCGGGCACGCCGAGGGCGCGGTGCACATCCCGATGGGCGAGGTCGTCGCCCGTCTCGACGAGGTCCCGGCGGACCGCCGGGTGCACGTCGTGTGCCGGGTGGGCGGCCGCTCGGCGCAGGTGACCCAGTACCTGCTCGCGCAGGGGCTCGACGTGGTGAACGTCGACGGCGGCATGCTCGGCTGGGACGCCGCGGGCCGCCCGCTGGTGTCGGACGGCACGGGCCCGGCGCACGTGCTCTGAGGCCCCCGAGGGGCCGTGCCCGTCCGTTCCTGGCGCTCAGGCCTCGGCGGCCAGCAGGTCGCCCAGTTCCTCCTCGTGGGCGGCGGCGGGGCCGAGGGAGAGTTCCAGCTGCTTGGCCCAGGCGTGGTAGCGGTGCAGCGGGTACTCGGTGTCGGCGCCGAAGCCGCCGTGCAGGTGCTGCGCGGTCTGCACCACCCGTCGTACGCCCTCCGAGGCCCAGATCTTGGCCACCGCGACGTCGGCCGGGTCCAGCCGCCAGGCGGCCTGCCAGCAGGTGACCTCCATCGCCCGCAGGTCGATGTAGCGGTCGGCGGACTGCACGGCCACCGCCTGGAAGGTGGCCAGCGGGTGCCCGAACTGCTCGCGCCGGGAGGTGTAGGCGCCGGTCATGCGCAGGACGGCGGTGCCGAGCCCGAGGGCCAGGGCGCAGGTGCCGGTGGTCAGCAGCCCGCGCAGCCGGTCCCAGGCGCCGTCGGCGGTGATCACGTCCCGCGCGGGGACGTGGACGGCGTCCAGCCGCAGCTCGGCGTGGCGCTCCCCGCTGGTCGAGATCTGTTCGGCCGCGGTGACCGCGGCGCGGGGGACGACGGCGACGACGGTGCGGCCGTCGGCGGCGGAGGCCGGGACCAGGACGTGGTCGGCGTGCGGGGCCCAGGGGACGGCGGTCTGGACGCCGTCGAGCAGCCAGTCGCGGGGGGACCCGGTCCCGGTTCCGCTCCTGTCGTCGGCTCCGTCGGCGGGCCGCGCGGTGACGGCCAGCTCCGCGCCGTCGTGGCCGGTGCGGCCCGCGGAGGCGACGGTCAGCACCAGCTCGCCGCGGGCGACCGCGGGCAGCAGCCGGGCGCGCAGCTCGCCGGAGCCGTCGGCCTGCACGGCGAGGGCCGCGGCGCAGGTCTCCAGCAGCGGCACCCGGGCCAGTACCGCCCCCGCCTCGCGCAGCACCAGGCACAGGGCGACCGGGTCGAGGCCGGCCCCGCCGTACGTCTCGTCGAGCACCAGGCCGAGGAGGTCGGCCGAGGCCAGGCGGCCCCACAGCGGGCGGTCGAAGTCCTCGGCGACGGCCCCGGCGGTCAGGGCGGGGCTCGGCACGGCGTCGGGGGCGACGCCGGAGAACACCGCCCGTGCCGCCTCGACGGCCGCCAGCTGCTCCTCGCTGAAGCTGAAGTCCATGGGCCGGCCTCCCGGGTGCATCGATTCTGACGGTCTGTCAGATTAGGTGGGCCGGGCCGGGAAGTCCACATCCCCGTCGCCGCCCTTCGGCCCCGCCCGTGACCGCGCCCCCGCCCTTGCCGTGTGACCCGTGGCCCGTGACCGGGACGGCTGTACCGCACGCGTGGGGCATGAGTACCGTTCCGTGCGGAGCGGTACGCGGGGAAACAGGAGCGGAGACCACGATGGAGCCACCCGAGGAGTCCGGGGGACCGGCTGCGATAGCCACGCTGTCGCAGCCCGGGCGGATCGTGGTCGCGCTGGGGCTGGCCGCGGCGGCGGTCGGCGTCGCGGTGCACCTGCTGATGGTCTTCCTGCACGTCGCGCCGGCGAACACCGCCACCAAGAAGCACGGAGACCTGGTCGGTTCCTACGTCTACCCGGAGTTCGAGCAGAACTGGAAGCTCTTCGCGCCCAACCCGCTCCAGCAGAACATCCACGTGTGGGCGCGCGCCGAGGTGCGCAAGGACGACGGCGCCGCCGAGGTGACCGGCTGGGTCGACCTCACGGCCATGGACGTGGCCGCCATCAGGCACAACGTCGCGCCCAGCCACACCGAGCAGAACGAGCTGCGCCGGGCGTGGAGCTTCTACGCGGCCTCCCACGGTGAGGACGGCAAGCCCATCGGCATGCGCGGCGAGCTGAGCCGGCAGTACCTGCAGCGCATCGTCGAGCACCGCTTCGGGCCCCGGCTCAACGGCGGCGACGTCGTCCGCCTGCAGGTGCGGACCGGCACCACGGCGGTCGCGGCGCCCACCTGGAGCCCCGAGAAGACCGACACGCGCACCACCTTCCAGGTGCTGCCCTGGTGGAGCTCGGACGTGGCGGACGAGGACAAGGGCGGTTCCGAGGACGAGGGCGGGGAGGAGGCGTCGTGAGCGAGGCAGTGAACGGGGCCGCACACGGGGCGCACGAGGCCGCGCACGATGGCGGAGGTGCGGCCGCCGAGGCCGCCGTGGACCGGACAGCGCGCGAGCCGGCGCCCGCGGCCGCCCGCACGCCGGCCGCCCCCGTGCCGTCCCCCTTCGCGGGGCTGCTCGACTCCGCCGTCGGCGGTCTGTTCCGCGGCCTGGCCCGGATCACCGGCACCACCGTCGGCTCCTACCAGACCGCCGTCGTACGGATCGGCGTCGCGCTGACCTGGCTGCTGTTCCTGCTGCGCGAGTGGCCGCACCGCCACGAGCTCTACGGGCCCGACGGGGTCTGGAGCTGGGACCTGGCGAACCGGCTCGTCGCCGACAACCACGCCTTCACCGTGCTGCTGTGGGGCAGGGCCGACGCCTGGTTCGAGCTCGTCTACGCGGGCGCGATCGCGGCGAGCGTGATGCTGCTGCTCGGCTGGCGCACCCGCACGGCCTCGCTGCTGTTCATGATCGGCGTGCTCTCCCTGCAGAACCGCAGCGTGTTCGTCGGCGACGGCGGCGACAACGTGATCCACCTGCTGGCGATCTACCTCGTCTTCACCCGGTGCGGGCAGGTCTGGTCGCTCGACTCCCGCCGCCGGGCCAGGGGACGGGACGGCGACGGCGCGGGGATCGCGCTGTGGATCGTCCTCGGGCTCGTGCTCGCGGTGGCGCAGCTGCTCGGCCGTACCGGTCTGACCTGGACCGACGGACTGCTGCCCTGGCTGGGCTGGACCCCGTTCCTGTGGGGCTTCCTGCTGCTCCAGGCCGTGTGGTGGGCGGTGCGCCGCTACGTCCCGGGCGAGCCGCGCACGGTGCTCGACATGCTCGCCGGCATCGTGCACGCCGCCGCCCTGCTGGTGATCGTCGTCGAGGTGTGCCTGATCTACTCCACGGCGGGCTGGTACAAGGTCCAGGGCTCGCGCTGGCAGGACGGCACCGCGCTGTACTACCCGCTGCACCTGGACGACTTCAGCCCCTGGCCGGGGCTGTCCCACGCGATGGCCGCCAGCGGCCTGATGGTCATGGTGATCACCTACGGCACGGTGATCGTCCAGGTCGCCTTCCCCTTCACGCTCTTCAACCGCCGGGTGAAGAACGTGCTGCTCGCGCTGATGATGGTCGAGCACGCCTCGATCGCCGTCGTGCTCGGACTGCCGTTCTTCTCCCTGGCGATGATCGCCGCCGACGCGGTGTTCCTGCCCACCGGCTTCCTGCGCTGGGCGGGCGACCGGGTGGTGCGCCTGGTGCGGCGCGGCGGAGGCGCCGGCGGCCCCGGGAAACCGGGGGACGCCGGGCCGCGTGACGCGCGGGAGACCGCGGGCGCGGCCGACGTGCGGGCGGTGGCGGGGCAACGAGGGCCGGGACCGGCCGGCGAGCCCGCCCCCTCTAACCTCGTGGTGTGAGCACCAGCCAGGACGACGCGGCCGAGCCCCTGCAGTACGACGACGGCTTCGGCCCCGAAGTCGGCGTCGGTCCGCACCCGCGGCCGTGGCCGGAGGGCGCGCGTTACGACCCCGAGCTGCTCGCGCACGGCGACCGCCGCAACGTGGTGGACGAGTACCGCTACTGGACGCGGGAGGCGATCGTCGCCGACCTCGACACCCGGCGCCACGACTTCCACGTCGCCGTCGAGAACTGGCAGCACGACTTCAACATCGGTTCCGTGGTGCGCACCGCCAACGCCTTCCTGGCCAAGGAGGTGCACATCGTGGGGCGGCGCCGCTGGAACCGGCGGGGCGCCATGGTGACCGACCGCTACCAGCACGTGCGCCACCACCTGGACGTCGCGGCGCTGGCCGCGTGGGCAGCGGCGGAGGACCTGCCGATCATCGGGATCGACAACCTTCCCGGCGCCGTGCCGCTGGAGACCACCGAGCTGCCTCAGCGCTGTGTGCTGCTCTTCGGGCAGGAGGGGCCCGGTCTGACCGACGAGGCGTGGAAGCACGCCGCGGCGGTCTGCTCGATCGCCCAGTTCGGCTCCACGCGGTCGATCAACGCGGGCGCGGCGGCGGCCATCGCGATGCACGCCTGGATCCAGCGCTACGCGCGGGTCGGGGCGGAGGGGACGGAGCAGCCCCGTCCAGTGACGCAGCAGCCCCGTCCGGAGTGACAGGGCTGCTCCGGACGGGGCTGTGATCGCTGCGGTCGGGCGGGCCGGCCCGGGTCAGGCCTGGCGGCGGACCTCGATGACCCGGAAGCGGCTCGCGACGAAGGCGCCGTCGCACAGGGCCGCGTTGGCGGCCGGGTTGCCGCCGGAGCCGTGGAAGTCCGAGAAGGCGGCCGTCTGGTTGACGTACACCCCGCCGGTCAGGTTGAGGGAGAGCTGGGCGGCCTCCTCCAGGCAGACCTCCTCGAGCTGCCGTTCCACCTCGCCGGAGGTGGTGTAGGCGCCGACCGTCATGGCGCCCTTCTCCCGGACGGTGCGGCGCAGCAGCTCGACCGAGTCCTCCGTGGAGTCCATGGCGACGGCGAAGGCCACCGGGCCGAAGCACTCCGACATGTAGGCGGCCTCGTCGTCGGGCTTGGCGCCGTCCAGCTTCACGATCACCGGGGTGCGGACCACGGCGTCCGGGAAGTCGGGGTGCGTGACCTCGCGGGAGGCGAGCGCGACCTCGCCGAGGGAGGCGGCCGCCTCCAGACGGGCCTTCACGTCCGGGTTGACCAGGGCGCCGAGCAGCGCGTTCGCCCGGGCGTCGTCGCCGAGCAGCCCGCCGACGGCGGCGGACAGATCGCCCACCACCTCGTCGAAGCCCTTGTGGCCGTCGTCGGTGGCGATGCCCTCGCGCGGGATCAGCAGGTTCTGCGGGGTGGTGCACATCTGGCCGCTGTACAGGGACAGCGAGAAGGCCAGGTTGGACAGCATGCCCTTGTAGTCGTCCGTGGAGTCGACGACGACGGTGTTGACGCCGGCCTTCTCCGTGAAGACCTGGGCCTGGCGGGCGTTCTCCTCCAGCCAGTCGCCGAAGGCGGTGGAGCCCGTGTAGTCGATGATGCGGACCTCGGGGCGCAGCGCCAGGGTCTTGGCCAGGCCCTCGCCGGGCCGCTCGGCGGCCAGGCAGACCAGGTTCGGGTCGAAGCCCGTCTCGGCGAGCACCTCGCGGGCGATCCTGACCGTCAGCGCCAGCGGGAGCACCGCGCGCGGGTGCGGCTTGACGACGACCGCGTTGCCGGTGGCCAGGGAGGCGAAGAGGCCCGGGTACCCGTTCCAGGTGGGGAAGGTGTTGCAGCCGATCACCAGCGCGACGCCGCGCGGCACCGGCGTGAAGTCCTTGCGCAGGGTCAGCGGGTCGCGCTTGCCCTGCGGCTTGACCCACTCGGCCGTGCCGGGGGTGCGGACCTGCTCCACGTAGGCGTAGGCGACGGCTTCGAGGCCGCGGTCCTGCGCGTGCGGGCCGCCGGCCTGGAAGGCCATCATGAAGGCCTGGCCGGAGGTGTGCATGACCGCGTGGGCCATCTCCGTGGTGCGCGCGTTGATCCGGGCCAGGATCTCCAGGCAGACCAGGGCCCGGTTCTCCGGACCGGCCTCGCGCCAGGCGGGCATCGCGGCCTTCATCGCGGGGAGGAGCACGTCGACGTCCGGGTGCGGGTACTCCACGCCCAGTTCGATGCCGTACGGGGACACCTCGCCGCCGGTCCAGCCGTCGGTACCGGGCTGGTCCAGGTCGAAGCGGGTGCCGCGCAGGGCGTCGAACGCGGCCTGGGCGGTCTCGCCGTCCGCGTATGCCTTCGGGTGCTCGGGGTACGGGGACCAGTACTCGCGGGTACGGATCGCCTCGAGCGCCTTGTCGAGCGTCTCGCGGTGCGTTTCGACCGACGGGACAGCGGTGAGATCGGCAGCCATGGGGCCAACTCCTCGTCGAGCTGGATTGGGGTGGGCAGGGTGCTGGCTTCCCCGCTAGATTAACCGAATGTTCGGTCGGGACAAGGGGGCCGACCCAAGCTGTGGACAACCGGCGAGGAGCAGTGGCGGCGATGAGCGCTCTTGACCGATCTTGCACGGTCGCGGTGGTGGGCACGGGGACGATGGGCCAGGGGATCGCCCAGGTCGCGCTGGTGGCGGGGCATCCCGTACGCCTCTACGACGCGGGCCCGGGCCGGGCCGAGCAGGCCGAGCGGGCCATAGGGGAACGGCTGGACCGTCTGGTCGAGAAGGGCCGGTTGTCCGCCGAGGAGCGCGACGCGGCCCGCGGGCGCCTGTCGGCCGTCCGGGAGATCGAGGAACTGGCGGGCGTGTCGCTCGTCGTCGAGGCGATCCTGGAGGACCTGGGGGCCAAGCAGCAGCTCTTCACGGCGCTGGAGTCGGTGGTCCCCGAGGACTGCCTGCTGGCCACCAACACCTCCTCCCTGTCGGTGACGGCCGTGGGCGGCGCGCTGCGCCTTCCGGGACGTTTCGTGGGCCTGCACTTCTTCAACCCCGCCCCGCTGCTGCCCCTGGTCGAGGTGGTCTCCGGCGCCGCGACCGACGAGGCGGCCGCCGGGACCACGTACGACACGGCCGCGGTCTGGGGCAAGACGCCGGTGCGCTGCACCGACACTCCCGGCTTCATCGTCAACCGGGTCGCGCGCCCCTTCTACGCGGAGGCGTTCCGGCTCCACGAGGAGCGGGTCGCGGACCCCGCCACCATCGACGCGGTGCTGCGGGAGAGCGGCGGCTTCCGGATGGGCCCGTTCGAGCTCACGGACCTGATCGGCCAGGACGTCAACGAGGCCGTCACCCGCTCGGTGTGGGACTCCTTCTTCCAGGACCCGAAGTTCACGCCCTCGCTCGCGCAGCGGCGGCTGGTGGAGTCCGGGCGGCTCGGCCGCAAGAGCGGGCACGGCTGGTACGACCACGCCGAGGGCGCCGCTCTTCCGGCGCCCCGCACCGCGGGGCCGGAGAAGCCGCCCGCCGAGGTCACCGTGTGCATGGGCGGCCGCGGTCCCGCCGCGGTGCTGCCCCAGCTGATCGCCGAGGCCGGCATCGAGGTGCTGGACGGGGAGGTCGCGGACCCCGAGGACGGGTACGTGGAGCTGCCGGGCGGCGGCCGGCTCTACCTCGCGGACGGCGGACCGGCCACCACGGGCCCGGCCGTCGACTACGTGCAGTTCGACCTGGCGCTGGACTACCGGGCGGCGACCCGGATCGCCGTCGCGCCGTCCGACTCCGCGCGCCCGGAGACGGTGCAGGCGGCGATCGGGCTCTTCCAGGCGCTCGGCAAGAAGGTCAGCGTCATCGAGGACGTCCCGGGCATGATCGTCGCCCGTACCGTGGCGATGCTGGTGGACTTCGCCACCGACGCCGTCGCCCGGGGCGTGGCCTCGCCGGAGGACGTCGACGCCGCGATGCGGCTGGGGGTGAACTACCCGCGCGGTCCGCTGGCCTGGGGGGAGGAGCTGGGCTTCGAGTGGGTCCGCGAGGTGCTGCGCAACCTGCACCAGGCGTATCCGGGCGGGCGCTACGCGCCGTCCCGCCCGCTGGACCGCCGCGCGGCGGCCGAGGGGGGGCTGCTCTAATCATGACCATGGCACAGCGCGACGGCTCCGCCCCCAAGAGGGACACGTACACCCCGGACTCGCTGCTGGCCGTGGCCGTGGCGGTCTTCATCGAGCGCGGTTACGACGGCACGTCCATGGAGCACCTGTCGCGGGCCGCCGGCATCTCCAAGTCCTCGATCTACCACCATGTGCGGGGCAAGGAGGAGCTCCTGGAGCGTGCCGTCGGCCGTGCCCTGGACGGCCTCTTCGGCATCCTGGAGGAGCCCGGGGCGAGCGGCGGGCGCGCCGTGGAGCGGCTGGAGTACGTCACGCGCCGCACCACCGAGGTGCTGATGACGGAACTGCCCTACGTCACCTTGCTGCTGCGGGTGCGCGGGAACACCACGACCGAGCGGGCGGCCATGGAGCGCCGCAGGGAGTTCGACCATCGGGTCGCCGACCTGCTGAAGTCGGCCGTCGCCGAGGGGGACCTGCGCGGGGACGTGGAGCCCAGGCTGGCGACCAGGCTGCTCTTCGGGATGATCAACTCCATAGTCGAGTGGTACCAGCCGCACGCGGCCGGTACCCGGGAGCACGACGACGCCGCGGTCGTGGACGCCGTCGTGCGGCTGGCCTTCGACGGGCTGCGCGTCTCTTGACGCTGGTCCAGACCAGCCATCACGATCAGGGCCATGTCACTCGCCACGCGTGCCCGCCCGTACTGCGCCGTCGCGGCCGCCGTCCTGCTGCTCGCCGGGTGCGGCGGTGGTGACGACGGCCCGCAGGCCGCCGACGCCACGCCACCGGAGGACTTCGGCTGCCTGACGGCCGCGCAGGCGAAGTCCGGCTCCGTCGGTTACGACGACACCGACGCCAACCCGGTGGACGCCTGGTTCGCCGGCAAGGGCGGCACCGCTGTGCTGCTGATGCACCAGGCGGACGGCGACATGTGCCAGTGGATGCCGCAGGCGGACCTCCTGGTGAAGGACGGCTACCGGGTGCTGGTCGTCGACTCCAACGGCAGTGAGGTGCCCGAGGTCCTGGGCGGGGTGGGGTTCCTGCGTGCCAAGGGCGTGCGGCACGTCCTGCTGATGGGCGCCTCCAAGGGCGGCACGGCCGTCCTGGAGGGTGCCGCCTCCGTGGAGCCGCCGGTGGACGCCGTCGTCTCGCTCTCCGCGCCCGAGACCTACGGGACGATGGACGCGAGCTCCGCGGTGCCCCGGCTGACGGTGCCCGTGCTCTACATGGCGGCGGCGGGCGACACCGCGTTCGCGGAGTCGACCGAGGCGCTGAGCAAGGCGACGAAGAAGGCGGCCGAGAACCGGCTCGAGATCGTCAGCGGGCCCCAGCACGGCGTGGGCATGCTGACCTACGACCCCAACTGGGCCACCGTGACGGCCTTCCTGAAGAAGTACGCCGGCTAGGCCCGGCCCAGCCCGCCGGAGGGGCCGGCGGATCAGTCGGTCAGCACCCGGTCGGTCTCCTCGAAGACCAGCAGGGTCCGGCTGCTGAGCACCTCGGGCACCGCCTGGATGCGCGTCAGCACCAGTTCCCGCAGGCTGCGGTTGTCGGGGGTGTGGACGAGCAGCAGCACGTCGAAGTCCCCGGACACCAGGGCGATGTGCGCCACCCCCGGCAGCTCCAGCAGTTTCTCCCGAACGGTGCGCCAGGAGTTCTGCACGATCTTCAAGGTGATGTACGCGGATGCGCCGTGACCTGCGCGTTCGTGGTCGACACGGGCGGTGAAACCACGGATGACCCCGTCCTCGATGAGCCGGTTGATCCGTGCGTAGGCGTTGGCGCGGGACACGTGGACGTGCTCGGCCACCGAGCGTATGGACGCCCGGCCGTCCTCCTGCAGGTAGCGCAGGATCGCCCGGTCGATGGCGTCCAGCGGACGCACCGCCGCCGGACCGGTGTCCGCCGCCGCTGCCTGCGGTCCCGGGGCGCCGCCCCGAGAAATTTGAGAATCCGTCACGCCCCCGAGCCTCCCTAGCATGGACGTACTGGCTCCATCTCAGGGTGTGGAGAACCGTTTGTCCACAGGCGGGACACACCTGTAGCCAAAATGCCTCCGGCGACCGAACAATCGGTAGGGGAGCGATACCCGCTCCCCCCACCGAACACGCCCACGAGGAGGTGCTCGCGATGACCGTCCTGGACCAGCACGTCTGGCAACCCCGCACCGACCCGGCGCCGCTGCTGCCCGACCCTGAGCCGTACCGACTGCTCGGCACCCCCGAGGCAGGCGCGCTCGACGCCGGACTGCTGACCACGATGTACGGACAGCTGGTGCGCGGCCGCCGCTACAACCGGCAGGCCACCGCGCTCACCAAGCAGGGCAGGCTCGCCGTCTACCCGTCCAGCACCGGGCAGGAGGCCTGCGAGGTCGCCGCGGCGCTCGCCCTCGAGCCCCAGGACTGGCTGTTCCCCAGCTATCGCGACACCCTCGCCGCCGTCGCCCGCGGTGTGGACCCGGTGGAGGCGCTGACGCTGCTGCGCGGCGACTGGCACACCGGCTACGACCCGCGCGAGCACCGGGTCGCCCCGCTCAGCACGCCGCTGGCCACCCAGCTGCCGCACGCCGTCGGCCTGGCGCACGCCGCCCGCCTCAAGGGTGACGACGTCGTCGCGCTCGCCATGGTCGGCGACGGCGGCACCAGCGAGGGCGACTTCCACGAGGCGCTGAACTTCGCCGCCGTGTGGCGCTCCCCCGTCGTCTTCCTCGTGCAGAACAACGGCTTCGCCATCTCGGTCCCGCTCGACAAGCAGACCGCCGCCCCGTCGCTGGCCCACAAGGCCGTGGGCTACGGGATCCCCGGCCGGCTCGTGGACGGCAACGACATCGCGGCCGTCCACGCCGTGCTCACCGAGGCCGTGGCCCGCGCCCGCGAGGGCGGCGGCCCGACCCTGGTGGAGGCGATCACCTACCGCATGGACGCCCACACCAACGCCGACGACGCCACCCGCTACCGGGAGGACTCCGAGGTCGAGGTCTGGCGCGGGCACGACCCGATCGCCGTGCTCGAACGCGCCCTGCGCGAGCGGGACCTGCTCGACGAGGCGATGGTCCGCGACACCGAGGAGGACGCCGAGCGGATGGCCGCGGCGCTCCGCGAGCGGATGAACGAGGACGCCGTCCTCGACCCGATGGACCTGTTCGCACACGTCTACGCCGAGCCCACCCCGCAGCTGCGCGAGCAGGCCGCGATGCTGAGGGCCGAGCTGGAGGCCGAGGCACAGTCATGAGCACCGCCACCACCGCGACCCCCGTGGCCACCGGACGCAAGCCGGCCACCATGGCCCAGGCGCTCAACCGCGCGCTGCGCGACTCCCTCGCCGAGGACCCGTCGGTCCACCTCTTCGGCGAGGACATCGGCACCCTCGGCGGCGTCTTCCGGATCACCGACGGCCTCGCCAAGGAGTTCGGCGACAGCCGCTGCACCGACACCCCGCTCGCCGAGGCCGGCATCCTCGGCACGGCCGTGGGCATGGCGATGTACGGCATGCGCCCCGTGGTCGAGATGCAGTTCGACGCCTTCGCCTACCCGGCGTTCGAGCAGCTCGTCAGCCACGTCGCCAAGATGCGCAACCGCACGCGCGGCGCCATGCCGCTGCCGCTGACCATCCGGGTGCCCTACGGCGGCGGCATCGGCGGTGTCGAGCACCACAGCGACGCCTCCGAGGCGTACTACGCGCACACCCCCGGTCTGCACGTCGTCACCCCCGCCACCGTGGCGGACGCCTACGGGCTGCTGAGGGCCTCGATCGCCTCCGACGACCCGGTGATCTTCCTCGAGCCGAAGCGGCTGTACTGGTCCAAGGCGGACTGGTCGGCGGACGCGCCGGAGGAGGTGGCCCCCATAGGGAAGGCCGTCGTCCGCCGCAGCGGCCGCTCCGCCACGCTCATCACGTACGGCCCGTCGCTCCCGGTCTGCCTGGAGGCGGCCGAGGCCGCCGTGCAGGAGGGCTGGGACCTGGAGGTCGTCGACCTGCGCAGCCTGGTGCCCTTCGACGACGAGACGGTCACCGCGTCGGTGCGCCGTACCGGCCGTGCGGTCGTCGTCCACGAGTCCTCCGGCTTCGGCGGCGTGGGCGCGGAGATCGCCGCCCGGGTCACCGAGCGCTGCTTCCACCACCTGGAGGCCCCGGTCCTGCGGGTCGCCGGCTTCGACATCCCGTACCCGCCGCCGATGCTGGAGCGGCACCACCTGCCCGGTGTCGACCGCATCCTGGACGCGGTCGGGCGCCTGCAGTGGGAGGAGGCGTGATGGCCGTCGTCCGCGAGTTCGCCCTCCCCGACCTCGGCGAGGGGCTGACCGAGGCCGAGATCGTGCGGTGGATGGTGCAGGTCGGCGACGTCGTCGCCATCGACCAGCCGGTCGTCGAGGTCGAGACGGCCAAGGCCGTGGTCGAGGTGCCCTGCCCCTACGGCGGCGTGGTCACCGCGCGCTTCGGCGAGGAGGGGCAGACCCTCGACGTCGGGCGGCCGCTGCTGACCGTCGCGGTCGGTTCCCCCGACGGGCACGCCGACGGCGCGCCCGAGGCCGCCGCCCCGGCCGCCTCCGCCGACGGCGACTCCGGGTCCGGCAACGTGCTGGTCGGCTACGGCACCAGCGGTCCCGCGGCCCGGCGCCGCCGGGTGCGGCAGGCGGCCGGTGCCGTCGCGGCCGCCCCCGCAGCCGTCGCCGCTCCGGCCCCGTCGGCCGCCGCGCCGGCCGTGGTCGCCGTGCCGGTCCGGCACGAGGGTCCCGTCGCCGTCATCTCCCCGCTGGTGCGGCGCAGGGCCCGTGAGAACGGCCTCGACCTGCGTGCGCTGACCGGTTCCGGCCCCGAAGGGCTGATCCTGCGCTCGGACGTGGAACGAGCCATCACGGCCGCTGCCACGGCGCCGGTCGCCGCGGCCGCCCCCGCGGTGTCCGCCGCCCCGGCGGCCGGAGCCACCCGCATCCCCCTGCGCGGCATCCGCGGCGCCGTGGCCGAGAAGCTCGGCCGCAGCCGGCGGGAGATCCCCGACGCCACCTGCTGGGTGGACGCCGACGCGACGGAACTGCTTGCGGCACGGTCGGCGATGAACGCCGCGGGCGGTCCCAAGGTCTCCGTCCTGGCGTTGTTCGCACGGATCTGCGCGGCGGCCCTGGTCCGTTATCCGGAGCTCAACTCCACGGTGGACACCGAGCGCGCCGAGATCGTCGTGCTGCCGGAGGTGCACATCGGCTTCGCGGCGCAGACCGACCGCGGTCTGGTCGTGCCCGTCGTCCGGGACGCCTACCGGCGCAGCACGGAGGAGCTGTCGGCGGAGATCAGCCGGCTCACCGAGGCGGCCCGCTCCGGCGGACTGAACCCGGCCCAGCTCACCGGCGGCACCTTCACGCTCAACAACTACGGCGTGTTCGGTGTCGACGGCTCCACGCCGATCATCAACCACCCCGAGGCCGCGATGCTGGGCGTCGGCCGGATCACCCCCAAGCCGTGGGTGCACCAGGGCGAACTGGCGGTACGTCAGGTGGTCCAGCTGTCACTCACCTTCGACCACCGGGTGTGCGACGGCGGCACGGCGGGCGGCTTCCTCCGCTTCGTCGCGGACTGCGTGGAACAACCGGCGGTGCTGCTCCGGGCGGTGTGAACACGTCACGGTGGGCGATACTCCGGGCATGACTCCGGAGCCGCGTGAGCCGCGTGACCACCCATCGCCGCGTTCGCCGTACGAGCAGCCCCACGACGCGGTCGTCCTCGCCGGCGGCGCCGCAAGGCGCCTCGGCGGGGCCGACAAGCCGGGCCTGCCCGTCGCGGGGAGGGCGCTGATCGACCGCGTCCTGGACGCGTGCGCGGGCGCGGCCACCACGGTGGTCGTCGGCCCGCGCCGCCCCACCGTCCGGCCGGTGGCCTGGGCAAGGGAGGAACCGCCGGGCGGCGGCCCGCTGCCCGCGCTCGCCGCCGGACTGCGCCAGGTCACCGCGGACGTCGTGCTGGTGCTCGCCGCCGACCTGCCGTTCCTCTCCCGCACCACGGTGGACGCCCTGCTCGGCGCCCTGCGCGGAGCGGAGGGCGACGACGGGGTCGTGCTCACCGATCCCGACGGCCGCGACCAGACGCTGGCGGCCGCCTACCGCACGGAGGCACTGCGCCAGCACCTGGCGCTGATCGCCGCCGAGCACGGGACGCTCACCGGGCTGCCGTTGCGGCTGCTCACCGGTGAACTCGCCCTGCGGCGGCTGCCCGACCCCACCGGGCAGGCCTCCTTCGACTGCGACACCTGGGACGACCTCTCCACAGCCCGGGCCCGTATCAGGGAGCATGGGGGCGTGTTGGATGAATGGATCGCCGCAGCCAAGGCCGAACTCGGCATCGACCTCGACGTCGACATCCGTATGCTCCTCGATCTCGCCCGGGACGCCGCGCACGGCGTCGACCGCCCCGCAGCGCCGCTGACCACCTTCCTGGTGGGCTACGCGGCGGCCACGGCGGGCGGCGGCGAGCAGGCCGTCGCGGAGGCCGTCAGGCGCGCCTCCGCGCTGGCCGAGCGGTGGGCGAAGGAAGCGGAGAGCGGGGACCCGGACGCATGAACCTGCCGGGTGCGGCAGGCGGTGCCCGCGACACCGGTGCCGGGGCCGCCGACGACGAGCTGGAAGCGGCGCTCGCCCTGGCCAACGGGCGGGCCGCCGGCCGGTACGGCCCCGTGCAGCCGCCTTCCGGCGGCGGCGCGGACGGCGCCCGGTCGCTCCCCCACCTGCACGGCGGGACCCGGGGCGGGGACCACGGCGCCTCCCGCGGCGCGGCCCACGGCGGCCACCACGACATGCCGTGGCCGCGGGCCCGGCGCATCGCGGGCTCCGCCGCGGGACCGCTGGGCCGGCTGACCCTGCCGCTCGGCGAGGCCCTCGGGCACGCCCTGGCCGAGCCGCTGACCGCGCTCACCGACCTGCCCTCCTTCGACACCTCCGCGATGGACGGCTGGGCCGTCGCCGGCCCCGGCCCGTGGCGCACCGAGGGCAGCGTCCTGGCCGGTCAGCGGGCCGCGACCGCGCTGCTCGACGGGCAGGCGACCGTCATCGCCACCGGGGCCGCGCTGCCCCCCGGCGCGACGGCGGTGCTGCGCCGGGAGCACGGCCGGCTCACCGCCGACGGGCTGCTGCACGCCACGCGCGGCGGCCCCGGGCCCGGTCAGGACGTACGGCCCCGTGGCCAGGAGTGCCGCGGCGGCGACGAGTTGCTGGCGGCCGGCGCGCTGGTCACCCCCGCGGTGCTGGGCCTGGCCGCGGCGGCGGGATACGACGCACTGACCGTCACGGCGCGGCCCTCGGTGGAGGTCCTCGTCCTGGGCGACGAGTTGCTGGACGCCGGGGCGCCCGGCGGCGGCCGGGTGCGGGACGCGCTCGGCCCGCTGCTGCCCGGCTGGCTCACGGCACTCGGGGCGGGCACGGTCACCGTGCGGCGGCTGCAGGACGACGCCGGCCTGCTGGAGGACGCCGTCACCGCGTCCGCCGCCGACATGGTGGTCACCACCGGCGGCACGGCGGGCGGCCCGGTGGACTTCGTCCACCCCGTAATGGAGCGCATCGGCGCCCGGTTGCTCGTCGACGGCGTCGCGGTCCGCCCGGGACACCCGATGCTGCTGGCCGAACTGCCCGGCGGCGGGCGGCTGGTGGGCCTGCCGGGGAACCCGCTGGCGGCGGTCTCCGGGGTGCTGACCCTCGCCGTCCCCCTGCTGCGCGCGCTCGCGGGCCGCCCGGCCCCGGCGGCGTACGAGGCACGGCTCACCGGTGACGTGCACGGCCACCCCACCGACACCCGTCTGGTGCCGGTGGTCCTGGACGAGGAGTCGCAGGCGGCCCCGCTGCACTTCAGCGGCCCGGCGATGCTGCGCGGCATCGCGGCGGCCGACGGCATGGCCGTCGTCCCGCCGGGCGGGGCCGTGAAGGGCGACCGCACGGCCGTCCTGGAGACGGGCTGGGGGCGGCAGTGAGGGACGTGGGCCGCGGCCGTGGCGCCGCACGGACGGGTGTCGACATCGTCCACCTGCCCCACAAGAAGGCCGTCGGCCCGCTGGTCCAGGTGGTCCGGCGGCTCCTGATGGCCCTGCTGGTCCTGGTGCTGACCGTGCTGATCGTGTACGTCGACCGCGGCGGCTACCACGACAACGCCGGCGGCACGATGTCGCTGCTGGACTGCGTCTACTACGCGACCGTCACCCTCTCCACCACGGGCTACGGCGACGTCGTCCCCTACAGCGCGAGCGCCCGGCTGAGCAACGTGCTCCTGGTGACGCCCCTGCGCGTGCTCTTCCTGATCATCCTCGTCGGCACCACGCTCGAAGTGCTCACCGAGCGCACCCGTGAGCAGTACCGGCAGCAGCGCTGGAGGTCCACCGTGCGCGACCACACCGTCATCGTCGGATACGGCACCAAGGGCCGTTCGGCGGCCAGGACGCTGACCGGGCACGGGGTGCCGGCCCAGCGGATCGTGGTGGTCGACCCCGACCACAAGGCCGTGGAGTCCGCGGTCGCCGCGGGATTCGCCGGGGTCGTCGGCGACGCCACCCGCAACGACGTGCTGCTGCGCGCCGAGATCCAGCGGGCCAAGGAGCTGATCATCGCCGCGCAACGGGACGACACCGCCGTCCTGGTGGCCCTCACGGCCCGGCAGTTGAGCAAGCGGATCAACATCGTCGCGTCCGTGCGCGAGGAGGAGAACGCCCCGCTGCTCCGCCAGTCCGGCGCCAACGCCGTCGTCACCAGCTCCGGGGCGGCGGGCCGGCTGCTCGGGATGTCGATGCTCAGCCCCAGCGCCGGCGAGGTGATGGAGGAGCTGATCAGCTACGGCAGCGGGCTGGACCTGATCGAGCGCCCCGTCACCAAGGCGGAGGCCGGGCTGGACCCGCGCGAGGTCGACGACCTGGTGGTGGTCGTCAAGCGCGGCCACCGCCTGCTCGACCACGACAACCCCGAGGCGAGCCCGCTGCAGTTGACCGATCGGCTCATCGTCATCCACAGGACGAGCCAGGACGACCCGTCGCACGTCCCGCAGGGGTAGCGTCGGCGGCATGCATGCGATCACCATCCCCGAACCCGGCGGCCCCGACGCGCTCGTCTGGGCCGAGGTCCCCGATCCCGTACCCGCCGAGGGCGAGGTGCTGGTCGAGGTCGCCGCGACCGCCGTCAACCGTGCCGACCTGCTGCAGCGGCAGGGCTTCTACGACCCGCCGCCCGGCGCGTCCCCCTACCCGGGCCTGGAGTGCTCGGGCCGTGTCGCCGCCCTCGGCCCGGGGGTGAGCGGCTGGTCGGTGGGCGACGAGGTGTGCGCGCTGCTCGCGGGCGGCGGCTACGCCGGGAAGGTGGCCGTCCCCGCCGGGCAGCTGCTGCCGGTGCCCAAGGGCGTGGGGCTCGTCGAGGCGGCGGCCCTGCCCGAGGTGGTCTGCACCGTCTGGTCCAACGTCTTCATGATCGCCCACCTGCGTCCCGGCGAGACGCTGCTGGTCCACGGCGGTTCCAGCGGCATCGGCACGATGGCGATCCAGCTGGCCAAGGCGGTCGGCGCCAAGGTCGCCGCCACCGCGGGCAGCGCGGACAAGCTCGAGAAGTGCCGTGAACTGGGCGCCGACCTCGGGATCAACTACCGGGAGCAGGACTTCACGGCCGAGGTCCGGGAGGCCTTCGGCGGCGCCGACGTCATCCTCGACATCATGGGCGCCAAGTACCTGGGCCGGAACGTCGACGCCCTCGCGGTCAACGGCAGGCTGGCCGTCATCGGGCTCCAGGGCGGCGTCAAGGGCGAGCTCGACCTCGGCAGGATGCTGGCCAAGCGGGCCGCGATCACCGCGACCTCGCTGCGCGGACGGCCGCTGGAGGAGAAGGCGGCCATCGTGGCGGCGGTGCGGGAGCACGTCTGGCCGCTGCTGGAGTCCGGGGTGGTGCGCCCGGTCGTGGACCGCGCCCTCCCGATGCGGGAGGCCCCGGAGGCGCACCGGCTGGTCGAGGCCAGCACCCACGTCGGCAAGGTGCTGCTCACCCTCTGACCGCCGCCGGGCGGCCGGTACGGCCCCAGGGCACGACTGGCCGCCCATGACGCTCCGTGTGACGCTGGGAGCATGGAGTTGCGGAAGGTGGTCGTGGCGACGACGGTGACCGGAGTCGCCCTCCTGGTCACCGGCGCGGCCGCGCCGCCCCCTCCCCACCCGGCGGCGTCCTCCGGGCTGGCGGGCACCGAACCCGGTGAGGGACGCAGGCACCCCGGCCGCGCGGAGCCGCCGCAGACCCCGGGCGACGACGGCGGACGGCCCTCGGCCCACGTCCCCGTGCATGTCGAGGAGCCGCAGGACCAGGGCCCGGCCGCCGTCCGGGTACCCGTGGGACGGGTGCTGGAGGTCCTGCCGCTCGGCGTGGGACTGCTGCTGATCGGGCTCGGACTGGGCTTCCTGGCGCTCCGGCTGCGCCGTGGCCGCTGACCTCCGCGTGCCGCGGACCGGGCCGGCCGGGGCCCCCGGGCCGCGGACGGGGGCTGCCGGGAGGAGTGGCGCGGGACGGTGGGGGGCACACATTCCGGAGAGGCGCCGGTGCGCGACAATGGCGGCATGGAGATGCCGATGAACGAACGGTCGCAGGAGAGCCCGCAGGTCCTGGTCGTCGGCCCGGACGGGATGGCCCTCGGCGGCGGCGGACACGCCGACCGCGCCGGAGAAGGCGACGAGCAGCGCGAGGTCCCCGTGACGGAGATGGTCGAACAGCCCGCGAAGGTCATGCGGATCGGCAGCATGATCAAGCAGCTCCTGGAAGAGGTCAAGGCCGCGCCCCTGGACGAGGCGAGCCGGGTGCGCCTGAAGGAGATCCACCACAGCTCCGTGAAGGAGCTCGAGGCGGGCCTCGCGCCCGAGCTCGTCGAGGAGTTGGAGCGGCTCTCGCTGCCCTTCGCCGAGGACGGCGTGCCGAGCGACGCCGAGCTGCGCATCGCCCAGGCGCAGTTGGTGGGCTGGCTGGAGGGCCTGTTCCACGGCATCCAGACCGCCCTGTTCGCCCAGCAGATGGCCGCCCGCGCGCAGCTGGAGCAGATGCGCCGCGCCCTGCCGCCCGGTGTGGGTCACGAGGGCGACGAGGACGGGCAGGCCCCGGGCGGGGCGCGCACCGGCCCCTACCTGTGAGCCGGCGGCACGACGACGGTACGTACGCGTAGGTACAGACGGCGGGGACCCATGGGGTCACCCGCCGTCCGTCGTTGATCCGGGTCCGTCCACGAGCGGGTCCGTCCACGAGCGGGTCCGCCCACGGGCAGGTCCGCCCGGTGCGAGAGCCCGGGGGCGTCAGCCGCCCTGGCCGGTGGAGACCCAGACGGTGATCCGGTCCTTCTCCGGCCTGAACGCGCCGTAGGTCTTGGGCTTCTGGTCGACGACCGCGCCCTTCCCGTAGATCTGCTCGTTGCGGTACTTGATCTCGTAGTCCCAACCGGCGGCTTCCATGCAGGACTTGACCGAGTCGACGTACTTGGTGAAGAAGTCCGGCATCACCACGGCGTCCGGGTCGTCGCCCAGGTAGCTCTTGGTGGCCTCGGTGCAGCGCGAGGCGTCGATGGTGCGGGTCTGGTCGGCCTGGCTGACGCCCGGCGCGGGTTCGTCGCCCGCCGGTTCGTCGCCCGCCGGTTCCGAAGAGGTCTCCTGGCGGCCGGTGGTGGCGGTGTTGCCGGGCCGGGAGTCGTAGGTGGGAGTGCCGCCGGTGTCGTCCTTGGTACCCGGGCCGCCCATCGACATGGCGATGACGACGACCACGACGACCGCGATCACGGCGACCGTGGCGCCGATGGCCACGACCGCGGTCGAGGCGCCGCCGCCCCTGCGCCCGCCGCCTGACGGGGTGCCCGGGCGCATCGTGTAGGGCGGGGTGGAGTGCTGCTGCCCGGCCTGCGGGTGCGAGGGGTGGGGGGCGTTCTGCGGGTAGCCGTAGGCGGGGCCGGGCGGCGGGGTGTGGGCGCCGCCGCCCTGGGCGGCCGCGCCCCAGCGCTGCGGGTGTTGCTGTTGCTGGGGCTGCGGGTACGGAGCCGGGGCCGGGGCCTGGTAGTGGCTCTGTATGTGCGGCGGCGGGGTGCGCAGGTCACCCTGCACCGGCGGGAAGACCGCGGAGGAGACGTCCTCGCCGCGGCCGCGCGGGCGCGGCCCGCCCCCGATGATCAGCGGCGTGGTGGCGCCGCCGTGGCCCGGGGCGGCGACCCGCTGCGCCTCGTCGCGCATGGCGTCGGCGGTGGGGAAGCGCTCGGCGGGGTTCTTCCTCAGGGCCCGCGCGACGAGCGCGTCGACGCCCGGCTGCACCGCCCGGTTGAGCGCCGACGGGGCCGGCGGGACCTCCTGGACGTGCTGGTAGGCGATGGACAGCGGGGAGTCGCCGTCGAACGGGAGCCGTCCGGTGAGCAGCTCGAAGAGCAGGCAGCCCACCGAGTACAGGTCGGAGCGCTCGTCCACGCCGCGTCCCAGCGCCTGCTCGGGCGAGAGGTACTGCGGGGTGCCGACCACCATGCCGGTCTGCGTCATCGACGACACGCCGGACTGCATCGCGCGGGCGATGCCGAAGTCCATCACCTTCACCACGCCGCGCTTGGTGAGCATCACGTTGCCGGGCTTGATGTCCCGGTGGACCAGGCCCATGCTGTGGCTCTCGGAGA
Source organism: Streptomyces sp. NPDC008238 (assembly GCF_042956445.1). Lineage (NCBI taxonomy): Bacteria > Bacillati > Actinomycetota > Actinomycetes > Kitasatosporales > Streptomycetaceae > Streptomyces > Streptomyces sp. NPDC008238. Next base: position 331,121 of record NZ_JBIBGK010000003.1, read on the forward strand.
GTGCCGCGAGCACGTCCGCGGTGATCTTCAGGGCCTTCTCGGTGGGCATCGCGCCGAACCGCGCGATGTCCTCGTCGAGCACCTCGCGCAGCGGCTTGCCCTCGACGTACTCCATGACGATGTACGGCACGAGCGCGCCGTCCGCGGTGTCCTCGCCGGAGTCGAAGACCGAGACGATGTTGGTGTGGTTGAGCTTGGCGACGGCCTGCGCCTCGCGGCGGAACCGCTCGCGGAAGGACTGCTCCCGGCCGAGGTCCGTGTGCAGCGTCTTGACGGCCACCGGGCGGTCCAGCACTGTGTCGTGTGCCAGGTGGACGGCGGCCATGCCGCCCTGTCCCAGCAGGTCCCGGAGTACGTAGCGACCGTTGCCGACCGAGCGCCCGGAATGAGTGCCCCGTGTGCCGTCCCCGCTCATCCGTACCCGTCCCCTTGACGTTCCCCCTGGGCGCACCGCGCGTACGCACAAGACAGTTGCCCCGATCCTGCCCGCCCAGTCTGCCCGACGGCCTGGACAGGTCAAGTTCGTTGACCTGTTCGTCACCGGATGCGTATGAATCCCTTCGCGGGGGTGGCGAGGGCGGCACGGGAGCGCGTCCGTCGCCGAACGCGGTAGCGTGGTGCGCTGGAGGACCCTGTACGGCGACGATCGACGGCGAGGACTGATGGCACAGACGACAGCCGCCGGGGGCCCTGACGAGCCCTCTGCCGACGGCCGGGGCGTGCCCGACTCGCCTGAGCAGTGGGGCGCCGGAGGCCTGGTCGGAGACGGCCGCTACCGGCTGACCGGGCGTCTCGGACGCGGCGGCATGGCCGAGGTCTTCGCGGCCGAGGACGTGCGCCTGGGGCGGACGGTGGCCGTCAAGCTGCTCCGTTCCGACCTCGCCGAGGACCCGGTCTCCAAGGCCCGTTTCACGCGTGAGGCGCAGTCGGTCGCCGGGCTCAACCACCATGCGGTGGTGGCGGTGTACGACTCGGGCGAGGACGTCACGCCGGGCGGTACCGTGCCGTACATCGTGATGGAGCTCGTCGAGGGCCGCACGATCCGCGACCTGCTGCTGGGGTCCGACGAGCCGCCGCCGGTCGACCAGGCGCTCATCATCGTCTCGGGCGTGCTGGAGGCGCTGGCCTACAGCCACGCGCACGGCATCGTCCACCGGGACATCAAGCCGGCGAACGTGATCATCACCAACACCGGCGCGGTGAAGGTGATGGACTTCGGCATCGCGCGGGCGCTGCACGGCGCCTCGACCACGATGACGCAGACCGGCATGGTCATGGGCACCCCGCAGTACCTGTCGCCGGAGCAGGCGCTCGGCAAGACGGTCGACACCCGCTCCGACCTGTACGCGACGGGCTGCCTGCTCTACGAACTCCTCGCGCTGCGGCCGCCGTTCACCGGCGAGACCCCGCTGTCGGTGGTCTACCAGCACGTCCAGGACGAGCCGCGGCCGCCCTCCGAGCTCAGCGACCGGGTGCCGCCGGAGCTGGACGGGCTGGTGCTGCACGCGCTCGCCAAGCACCCGGACGACCGCTTCCAGACCGCCGAGGAGATGCGCGGCGTCGTCCAGTACGCGCTGGGCATGCTCAACGAGCGCGGCGGCCACACCGGCACCTGGAACACCGGCTACGTGCCCGCGCCGCAGGCCGCCCCGACCGCGCCGATGGGCGTCCCCCCGCAGTACGGGCAGCAGAACGCGCACCACACCTCGGAGTTGCAGCCGCCCCTGCTGCTCGGGCCGCCCGGCGGTGACGGCGGCGACCACGGCTACGGCGGCGGGCGGCCCCCGCACGGCGGCGGGCGCTGGGTCAAGCCGGTGCTCTTCGTGGTCGCGGCGGTGCTCGCGGTCGCCCTCGGCATCTACTTCGCCGTCGCCAACACAGGCGACAAGAAGCCCCCGGCGGAGAAGGTGACGCCGACGCAGTCGCAGCCGGAGAAGCCGACCTCGCAGCCGACCCAGGACGACACCACGGGCGGTACGCAGGAGGGCACCGGAGGCGTCACCGAGAAGCCGTCCTACAACTCGTCCCCCACCTACACACGGCCGACCTCGGAGGCCCCCGTGACCTCGCAGGCGCCGACGAAGGAGCCGAGCGCCCCGGCCAGCTCCGCGCCACCGACGCCGACGCCGACCCCGACCGAGACCGCGGGCGGCACCGAGGGCACCTCGGGTGAGGCGTCCGGCGGTACGGCCGGCACCGAGGGCGCGGACGGCGGCGTCACGGGTAACTGACCGGCGATGACCGATGGCCGCCGGCGGCCGGTGACCACACCGCCGGCAGCCCGGGTCAGCCGGTGAAGGCCTCCAGCACGGCCTCGTACGCCGCGGTCCACCAGACGACCAGGGCGGACGAGGCCGGGAAGAGGGGGTCGGTCCTGCGGTCGTCGAGGACGTAGCGCCAGCGCAGCATCCAGAAGTCGTTGAGCCGCTCCCACCACACCCGGTGCACGGCGGCGGCCAGTTCGTCCTCCGCCACGCCCGCGGCGCCGCGGTAGGCCCGGGCGTACGCGCGGATCTTGTCGAGGTCCAGGGCGCCGCCGGGCTGCACGAAGAAGATCACGGCGGCCCGTACCGCCTCCTCGGCGCGCGGCTGCACGCCGAGCCGGTCCCAGTCGACGATGGCGACGGGTTCGTCCTCGCGGTAGAGCAGGTTGAGCGGGTGGAAGTCGCCGTGCACCCAGCCGGACACCGGGCCGGCGGCGTCGGGCGGGCGGCGGTGGGCGTGACGTTCCAGCAGGGCGCGGCGCTCCAGCAGCCGGTGCTCGGCCAGTTCGTCGAAGGTCTCGCGCGGCGCGCGGTCGCGCACCCGGCGCAGCAGCGCGGTGATCAGCGCGTAGGTCAGTTCGGGGTCGGCGCTGGCGTGCCGGCCCGGCTCGGGGGCGGGCTGCACCTGGGCCAGCGTCGTGTGCACGAGACCGAGCAGCGCGCCCAGGCGGCGGGAGTCGCCGGTGGTGAGTTCGCCGCCTTCGCGGTGCCGTCCCTCCACCCAGGGGTAGAGCGCGAAGCAGCGGCCGCCGACCACGGCGACGGTGCGGCCGTCGGCGTCCGGCACCGGCGGGGCGACGGGCAGGCCCACCTCGTCCAGCCGCTGGGTCGCCCGGTGCTGGCGGGCGATGACGGCGGAGTCCGCGGTGGCGCTGTCGACGTACAGCTTGAGGAAGTAGCGGCCGCGGGTGGTGGCCAGCCGGAATCCCCGGTTCAGTAGGCCCTGGGCAACGGGTTCGCAGGACAGCGGGGCGCCGGCGTCCGTGTATCGGCGCAGCAGGGTGTCCAGTGTCCCGGCGGAGGGCGGCGCCGTCGCCGAACTCCCGATCACCAGGCAGATGCTAGATCATTCCGGTGGTGGACTCGCGGGTCGAGCCGTACGTACACATGGCCCGGCTCCCGGCTTGTATCGTTTTGATGATCTGTGCCGAAGAGCGCCCGTTGTGCCGTCGAAGGGCGGAACGCGCGGGCCGTGCCGAGGAACTGCACCGCCCAGCCCGCTTCGAGGTCGTCCGCCTGGTAGGCCACGACCCTGCCGTCCACGCCCCACGAGCGGTCGGTGCGGATCAGCACGGAGCCGTCGTCGACGACGTGCCGGGCCACGGCGATGTACGGCAGGGCCCCCCGCGTCAGCGCCAGCCGCCCGTACCGAACCCTTCCCAGCAGCGCCAGCGCAGCGCGCCCCTCGAATTCCATGGGAACCACCCTGCCGGGCGGGGCCCCCGGCGGCGCAGAGCACTCAGCCCCCACCTCCGGGGTCGATGGTCCCTGATGGGGCCATACGGTCTCAACCGGCCGAATCGGGCACCGGTGCCGAATCCGGCGCCGGCACGCCCAGCACGCGGTCGCGCAGTACCGGGAAGTCCGCCCGGGTCTTGCCCACCAGGCCCGGGTCGAGGTCGGCGGTGAGGACCTCCTCGCCCGGTCCGGCCTCGGCGACGACGGCGCCCCAGGGGTCGACGACGACGCTGTGCCCGGCCAGCTCCACCCCGGCGTGGGTGCCCGCGGTGCCGCAGGCCACCACGTAGGCCTGCGACTCGATCGCCCGGGCCCGGGCCAGCAGCGTCCAGTGCTCACGGCGTCGCGCGGGCCAGCCGGCCGGGAGGACGACCAGGGTGGCGCCCGCGTCGACGAGCAGCCGGAACATCTCGGGGAAGCGCAGGTCGTAGCAGGTGGCCAGGCCCACGGGGACGCCCTGGACGTCGCTGGTGACGACGCGGTCGCCGGCGCTCATGAGCACGGCCTCGCCCCGGTCGAAGCCGAAGCGGTGGATCTTGCGGTAGGTCGCGCGCAGTTCGCCGTCGGGGGAGAAGAGCAGGGAGGTGTTGTACAGCGCGCCGCCGCCGGCGCGTTCGACGATCGACCCGGCGTGCAGCCAGACGCCCGCGTCGAGCGCGGCGGCGCTCATGACCTCGGCGGTGGGGCCCCGCAGCGGTTCGGCCTCTGGCTGGAAAAGATCGGCCGCGAAGGCCCCGACGGGCCACAGTTCGGGCAGGACGACCAGGTCCGAACCGGCTTGTGCGCGGACGAGCGACGCGACCCGTTCGCGCCGGGCGTCCACCGCCTCGCCGTGGTCGACGTCGATCTGGAGCAGGGAAACGCGCACAGTACCACCGCCCATGAGTTCGGCACGTTGTTGCGGGCCTACGATCGTCACACGAAAGCACTCCCGTGGTGTCACTGCGCAGCGTAATTTAAGGCGCACACCACGACCGCGCACCGACCGTCGAGGGGTCCCGTGACCGGCACCGTCCACAGCCAGATCCAGCCGTACATCGACGCCTGGACCCACTCCATAGAATCCATAGCCGAGTTGGTCCGCCCCGTTCCGGCGGGTGCCTGGAACCGGCCGACCGAGTGCCCGTACTGGTCCGTGCGCGACGTCGTCTCGCACGTGATCGCGTTCGAGTGCGAGCTGCTGGGCGATCCGCGGCCCATCCACACGCTCCCCAGCGACCTGCGGCACATGACCACGGAGCACGCCCGCTACGTCGAGGTGCCGGTCGACAAGCGGCGGCACCACACCGCTCCCGAGGTGGTCGGCGAGCTCGACTACACCATCATCCGCCGGTCGCGGCAGCTGCGGAACGAGACCCGTGGCGCGCAGGACACCGTCCGCGGCCCCATGGGCCGGGAGATGACCCTCGGGGAGCTGCTGAAGTGGCGGGTCTTCGACGTGTGGGTGCACGAGCAGGACCTGCGCCGGGCGCTGGGCGAGCCCGGCAACCTGGACTCGGCGGGCGCCGCCGTGGCCCGGGACCACATCCTGTCCGAGCTGCCGAAGGTCGTCGCCGAGCGCGCGGGCGCCCCGGCGGGTTCCGCCGTGGTGTTCGACGTCCACGGTGAGCTGGAGTTCATGCGGACGGTCCGGGTCGACCCCGAAGGCCACGGTTCGATCGACGGCAGCGTCTCGCTCGGCCCGGCGGTCACGCTGACCCTGGACTGGGAGACCTTCGTCCGGCTGACCTGCGGTCGCACGCGTGCGCACGCGGTGGAGGACCGGCTGAAGACGGAGGGCGACCAGTCGCTGGCCGACGCGATCCTGGCGAACATCGCCGTCACACAGTGACGCCCGGGGGAGCGTTCATGTCCCGGCGGGGACGTGGACGCTCTCGACGCGGCTGACGGCGATGCGCTGCCGCTCCAGCCGCGCGGCCCGGCCGCGCAGCCGCAGGATCTGCACCAGGCCGAACGCCTGGAGCACGAAGACGCTGCTCCAGGCCACCCGGTAGTCGTCGCCGCTCGCGTCCAGCAGGACGCCGATGGCCAGCAGCGCGGCCATCGAGGCGGTGAAGCCGCCGATGTTGACGATGCCGGAGGCGGTGCCGAAGCGCTCGGGCGGGTTCGCCGGGCGGGCGAAGTCGAAGCCGATCATCGACGCCGGGCCGCAGGTGCCCAGCACGACGCAGAGCAGCACGAGCAGCCACAGGGGGGCGTGGTCCGCGGGCCAGACCAGGACCACCGCCCACATCACCGCCGTCGCCCCGACGACGCCGAGGGTGAGCGGCATCCGGGCGCCGTGGTGGCGGCCGATGATCTGCCCGAAGAGCATCCCGAAGACCATGTTGGCGATCACGACCACCGTCAGCAGGGTGCCCGCGGTCTCGCGCGACAGCCCCTGGTCCTCGACCAGGTACGGCAGTCCCCACAGCAGCAGGAAGACCATCCCGGAGAACTGGGTGGTGAAGTGCGTCCACATGCCCAGCCGGGTGCCGGGCTCGCGCCAGGCGGCGGCGATCTGCCGCTTCACGTAACCGCGCCCGGGGTGCTCGGGGGGCGCCGGCTCGAAGCCCTCGGGGTGGTCCTTCATGAAGAGCAGCACCAGGACGAGGACGAGCGCGCCGCCCAGGGCCGTCCCGACGAAGGTGGGGGTCCAGCCCGCGGAGTGCAGCAGCCGCGCCAGCAGCACGGTGCTCAGGAGGTTGCCCGCCACGCCGAACAGCGCGGCACCCTGCGCGATCATGGGTCCGCGCCGGGCCGGGAACCAGCGCGAGCCGAGCCGCAGCACGCTGACGAAGGTCATGGCGTCGCCGCAGCCCAGCACCGCGCGGGCGGCGAGCGCCGGTCCGTACGCGTGCGAGAGGGCGAAGCCGAGCTGGCCCGCGGTGAACAGGACGATGCCGATGCTCAGCACCTTCTTGGTGCCGAGTCGGTCGACCATCAGGCCCACGGGTATCTGCATGCCCGCGTAGACCAGCACCTGAAGGATCGAGAAGGTGGACAGCGCCGAGGCGCCGATGTGGAAACGCTCCGCGGCGTCGATGCCGGCGACGCCGAGGCTGGTGCGGTGCACGACCGCGACCGTGTAGACGAGGGTGCCGATGCTCCAGACGGCGACGGCCCTGGTGCCGCCGGGCGGTTCACCGGTGGTGGTGGCACTCGTCGCCATCACTCCCCCCGGGCCAGGTGGCTCACCCAGCTGACGTGCCGTTCGACCAGCGTGGCCGCCGCGGCGGTGTCCCCGGCGCGCAACGCAGCGAGGATCTCGGTGTGTTCGGCGACGTTCTTGGCGATGCGGCCCGGTTCGGCGTGCATCGTCGCCACCCCCATGCGCAGTTGACGGTCCCTCAGCTGGTCGTACAGATGGGACAGGATGCGGTTGCCCGCGGCGCGCACGATCTCGGCGTGGAAGCAGCGGTCGGCCGCCGCGAAGGCGGCCAGGTCGCCCGTGGCGGCGTGGCCGCGCTGCTCGTCCAGCAGCTCCTCCAGGCGGGTCAGCAGCCGCTCGGGCGCGGGCGCAACCTTCGTTACCGCGTGGCGTTCCACCAGCAGCCGGGTCTCCACGACGTCCGCGATCTCCTGGGCGGACACCGGCAGCACCAGCGCGCCCTTCTTCGGGTAGAGCTTCAGCAGGCCCTCGGCCTCCAGGCGCAGCAGGGCCTCGCGGACGGGGGTGCGCGAGACGCCCACCGCCTCGGCCAGTTCGCCCTCGCTCAGGAGCGTGCCGCCCTCGTAGCGGCGGTCGAGCACCGCCCGCTTGACGTGCGTGTAGACCCGCTCGGCGGCGGGTGGCTGCTTGGCGGACGGCTCGGCGGTGGCGCCGGCGGTCGCGAGGGGGCTCCGGGTCATGATGCGCACATCATAGATACAAGGCGTATGCACGGGCAGTCCTTGTCCGGCATACGGACTGGTACGTGGGTCGCCGGGCGGGCCTCGTGCGGGGCCGGACGGTCAGGGCCCGGGTGGCCGGGATCCGGACGGCCCGGGGCCCGTCCCCGTCCCCGTGCCCGCCGGACCGCCGCTGCGCAGCCGTGCGACGTAGGCGGCGGCCTGGGTGCGCCGCTGCATGCCGAGCTTGGCGAGCAGCGAGGAGACGTAGTTCTTGACGGTCTTCTCCGCCAGGTGCAGCCGGTCGCCGATCTGCCGGTTGGTGAGGCCCTCGCCGATCAGGTCGAGGATCCGCTTCTCCTGGTCGGTCAGGTCGGAGAGGCGGTCCTCCTGGCGCTCTCCGCCGCCGCGCAGCCGCTCCAGGACGCGCGCGGTGGCGACCGGGTCCAGCAGCGACCGGCCCGCGGCGACGTCCCGGACCGCGCCGACCAGGTCGCTGGCCCGGATGTCCTTGAGCACGTAGCCGGAGGCGCCCGCCATGATCGCGTCGAAGAGCGCCTCGTCGTCCGCGTAGGAGGTGAGCATCAGGCAGGCGATCCCGGGCTGGGAGGAGCGGATCTCGCGGCACACCTCGACGCCGCTGCCGTCCGGCAGGCGCACGTCCAGCACCGCCACGTCGGGACGTACCGCCGGGATCCGGGCCAGTGCCTCGGCGGCCGTGCCGGCCTCGCCGACGACCTCGATCCCGTCCTCGGCGGAGAGGAGCTCGTGCACCCCGCGCCGGACGACTTCGTGGTCGTCCAGTAGGAAAACCGTAATGCCCGACTTTTCGGTCACAAGTTCAGCGTTGCACACGCGACCCGCGCCGACCTCTTACGAAGAATCGATCCTCGGGATACCGTGCCGTTGTCCCGGTGGCCTGCGAGAACGTCCATTTACTAGGAAATCCAAACAAAACCGCAGGTAGAACACCCTTCGCGCGAAAGCGGAAGGTGTGGGTAACGTTCACTTCGCAGGGCCTCCTGCCGGGTCACCAACACTCCCGGCTCGGCCGTGCCGCACACACCCCGTGCGCCGCGACGAGTCGGGCAGAGCCGCACTGGCCGCCGGCGGATCCCGGGGGCCGGACAGACGGAGGAGCAAGCGTGAGCGTGAAAAGCACTGCCGCGAAGCCCCGTACGCCCCGTACGGGCGCGCGCGGTGGAGCGAAGCGCCGTGAGGGCGAGCCGGAGCTGGTACAGCTCCTTACCCCCGAGGGCGAGCGCGTCCAGCACAGTGAGTACTCCATCGACCTGAGCCCCGAAGAGCTGCGCGGTCTGTACCGGGACATGGTCCTGACCCGCCGGTTCGACGCGGAGGCCACGTCCCTGCAGCGGCAGGGCGAGCTGGGTCTGTGGGCGTCCCTGCTGGGCCAGGAGGCCGCACAGATCGGCTCGGGGCGGGCCACCAGGCCGGACGACTACGTCTTCCCCACCTACCGCGAGCACGGCGTCGCCTGGTGCCGCGGGGTGGACCCGGTCAACCTGCTCGGGATGTTCCGCGGGGTGAACCACGGCGGCTGGGACCCGAACGAGAACAACTTCCAGCTGTACACGATCGTGATCGGCTCCCAGACGCTGCACGCGACCGGCTACGCGATGGGCATCACCAAGGACGGCGCCGACTCCGCCGTCATCGCCTACTTCGGCGACGGTGCCTCCAGCCAGGGCGACGTCGCGGAGGCCTTCACCTTCGCCGCCGTCTACAACGCCCCCGTGGTCTTCTTCTGCCAGAACAACCAGTGGGCGATCTCCGAGCCCACCGAGAAGCAGAGCCGCGTGCCGATCTACCAGCGCGCCGCCGGCTTCGGCTTCCCCGGCGTACGGGTCGACGGCAACGACGTCCTCGCGGTCCTCGCGGTCACCCGCGCCGCCCTGGAGCACGCCCGCTCCGGCCAGGGCCCGATGCTCGTCGAGGCCTTCACGTACCGCATGGGCGCCCACACCACCTCCGACGACCCCACCCGCTACCGCCTCGACGAGGAGCGCGAGCAGTGGGAGCACAAGGACCCGATCCTGCGGCTGCGGGCCTACCTGGAGAAGCAGGGCATCGCCGACGAGGCCTTCCTGGCCGAGGTCGAGGCGGAGAGCGTCGCGCTCGGCAAGCGGGTCCGCGAGGCCGTGCGCGCCATGCCCGACCCCGACCCGATGGCGATCTTCGAGAACATCTACGCCGACGGCCACGCCCTCGTCGACGAGGAGCGCGCCCAGTTCGCCGCCTATCAGGCGTCGTTCGCGGACAGCACGGAGGGTCACTGACCATGGCAACGATGACCATCGCCAAGGCCCTCAACGAGGCGCTGCGCAAGTCCCTGGAGACCGACCCCAAGGTCGTGCTCATGGGTGAGGACATCGGCAAGCTCGGCGGTGTCTTCCGGATCACCGACGGCCTGCACAAGGACTTCGGCGAGGAGCGGGTGATCGACACCCCGCTCGCGGAGTCCGGCATCGTCGGCACCGCGATCGGCCTGGCCCTGCGTGGCTACCGCCCCGTCGTGGAGATCCAGTTCGACGGCTTCGTCTTCCCCGCGTACGACCAGATCGTCACCCAGCTCGCGAAGATGCACGCGCGCGCCCTGGGCAAGATCAAGCTGCCCGTCGTCATCCGCATCCCCTACGGCGGCGGCATCGGCGCCGTGGAGCACCACAGCGAGTCGCCCGAGGCGTACTTCTCGCACACCGCCGGTCTCAAGGTCGTCTCCCCGTCGACCCCGCAGGACGCCTACTGGATGCTGCAGCAGGCGATCGACTCCGACGACCCGGTGATCTTCTTCGAGCCCAAGCGCCGCTACTGGGACAAGGGCGAGGTCGACACCGACGGCATCCCCGCGCCGCTGCACAAGGCCCGGACCGCCCTGGAGGGCACCGACCTCACCCTGGCCGCCTACGGCCCGATGGTGAAGGTCTGCCTGGAGGCCGCCGCCGCGGCCGCCGAGGAGGGCCGTAGCCTGGAGGTCGTGGACCTGCGGTCGCTCTCCCCGCTGGACTTCGACGCCGTCCAGGCGTCGGTGGAGAAGACCCGCCGCCTGGTGGTCGTGCACGAGGCGCCGGTGCAGCTCGGCATGGGCGCGGAGATCGCCGCCCGCATCACCGAGCGCTGCTTCTACCACCTCGAGGCCCCGGTGCTGCGGGTCGGCGGCTTCCACGCCCCGTACCCGCCGGCCCGGGTCGAGGAGGAGTACCTGCCCGGTCTGGACCGGGTGCTGGACGCCGTCGACCGCTCGATGGCGTTCTGAGGAGAGGGTTGTGACGACAGTGGCAGCACCGCAGCGCTTCCGTGAGTTCAAGATGCCGGACGTCGGCGAGGGACTCACCGAGGCCGAGATCCTCAAGTGGTTCGTCCAGCCCGGCGACACCGTCACCGACGGCCAGGTCGTCTGCGAGGTCGAGACCGCCAAGGCCGCGGTCGAGCTCCCGATCCCGTTCGACGGGGTGGTGCACGAGCTGCGCTTCCCCGAGGGCGAGACCGTCGACGTCGGCACGGTGATCATCACCGTCGACACCGGTGAGGGCGAGGAGCCCGCCGCGGCCGCCCCCGAGCCGGCCGCCGGGACCGCGGCCGCCGGGACCGCCCAGGCGCCCGCCGCGGAGCCCGAGCAGAAGCGGCAGCCCGTGCTGGTCGGCTACGGCGTCGCCGTCTCGTCGACCAAGCGCCGGCCGCGCAAGCAGCCCGCCGTGCCGGCGCAGTCCGGTGCGCAGCAGGCCGTCCAGGGCGAGCTCAACGGCCACGCCCCGGCCCCGGTCGCCGTGGCCCCGGTCGCCCCGGCGGCGGCCGCCACGGCGTTCGCACCCGCCGAGGTGCGTCCGCTGGCGAAGCCGCCGGTGCGCAAGCTCGCCAAGGACCTGGGCGTGGACCTGGCCTCGGTCACCCCGACCGGGCCGCAGGGCACGATCACCCGCGAGGACGTCCAGAACGCGGTGGCCCCCGCCGCCGCGCCGGCCGCCCCCGCACGGGTCACCGCCGTCGCGGAGGCGGCACCGGTCGCCGCCGCCCCGGCTCCCGCCGCGGGCGTGCTGGAGACCCGGGTACCGATCAAGGGCGTCCGCAAGGCCACGGCCGCGGCCATGGTCGCCAGCGCCTTCACCGCGCCGCACGTCACCGAGTTCGTCACCTTCGACATCACCCGGACCATGCGGCTCGTCCAGGAGCTGAAGACCGACCCGGCCTTCGCCGGGCTCAAGGTCAGCCCGCTGCTGCTGGTCGCCAAGGCCCTGCTGGTCGCGATCCGCCGCAACCCGGAGATCAACGCCGCCTGGGACGAGGCCAACCAGGAGATCGTCCACAAGGGTTACGTCAACCTGGGCATCGCCGCGGCCACCCCGCGCGGCCTGATCGTCCCCAACATCAAGGACGCCCAGGCCAAGACCCTGCCCGAACTGGCGTCCGCCCTCGGTGAGCTGGTCGCCACGGCCCGTGAGGGCAAGACCTCGCCGGCCGCCATGCAGGGCGGCACGATCACCATCACCAACGTCGGCGTCTTCGGCGTCGACACCGGCACGCCCATCCTCAACCCCGGGGAGTCCGCGATCCTCGCCTTCGGCGCGGTCAAGGACCTGCCCTGGGTCCACAAGGGCAAGGTCAAGCCCCGCCAGGTCACCACGCTCGCGCTCTCCTTCGACCACCGCCTGGTCGACGGCGAGCTCGGCTCCAAGTTCCTCGCCGACGTCGCGGCGGTCCTGGAGTACCCCAAGCGCCTGATCACCTGGGCCTGATCCGCCCTCGGACACGGCGACGGGAAGGGCCCGGACATTTGTGCGTCCGGGCCCTTCCCGCGCGTGTCGCCCCCACCCGGGCGGCGATATGTGACGTCATACGGCCATGGCGGTATCCATCTCCGTGGTCCTGCTCCTGATCGTGATCACGCTCATCCTGCTCCGGGCGAAGTCGCTGAAGGTCTCCCACGCGATCCTCTGCGTCCTCCTCGGCTTCTGCCTCGCCAGTTCCAGCCTCGCCCCCACCATCCATTCCGGCCTCGTCGCCACCACGGACGCCGTGAGCGACCTGCGCCCCTGACCTGCGGCGGCGCCGGCGGACGAGAGGGCCCGGGCGAGCGGCCGCCCGGGCCCTTCCGTCGTCGAGCCGGACCCCGGCCCGGCTACTGCGGGAACGCGGCCCGCAGCGGGATCACCCGGGCGGAGGCCAGCGGTGATGCCCTTCGTGCCGCCGGGCAGCAGCACGCCCGACGGGAGGTAGGCGCCCTCGGAGGCCAGGAGGTCGGCGTCGCCGTCCCGGTCGAGGTCGCGCAGGGGCGTCAGTCGCCGACCTGGTGTTCCACGCGGTGCCGGAGGTAGGCGTCCGGATGGGACCGGGCCGTGGCGACCGCCACGTCCACCACGGCGTGCAGCTCCGGCGGGTAGGCCGACCTCCGCAGCGGCAGGAGCGGCAGGATGCAGCGCCGCACGTCGATGGCCTCGTTGGCCACGAACTCGCGCAGGGCGGCCTCGTTCCACTCGGCCACCAGGACGGCCCGGTCGTCGCCGGGCGCCGTCCCGTCGAGGGCGGTCGGGTCCGCGGCCCGTACGAGGGGCATCCGCAGGGGCAGGGCCGTCCAGTACCAGGCCCGTGCGGCGCCCGCGCGCTCGCGGTCCGTGCCCGTGCGCAGGTGGCCGAGCAGCGCGAGCCGCACGCGGCGGTACCCGAAGACGTTCAGGGCGGGTTCGACGAACTGGCGGTTGAAACTCGGGTCCGGATCGTGGACGGCCGCCCTGAGCAGCGCGTCGAAGGACTCCTCGGAGAGGACCGTGCCCCTGCGGCAGGCCTCGCGCAGGGCGGTCCGGGCGCGAGGCCGCCAGGTCCGCAGGGGGTCGCCGTCCGGTCCGGGGGCGACGATGAGCCCGAGGCACCTGACCACCTCCGCCAGGCAGGCCTCGAACGCCTCCAGTCCGGCTTCCGTGCGTCCCGGCAGTGCCATGAAGACCCGCGGCTCCGCCGCTGCCGCCCCGCTGCCCGTCGTCCCGTTCCCGTCCACCCGTCGCTCCCCCGTCGCCGGCCGTCCCATGGGTGTGCTCCGGGGTTCCCGTCCGGATGGCACCCTTGAAGCATGAACGATTCTGCCCCCGCGTCCTCCACCACGCCCCGCCGTGCCCGTGTCCGCGCCCCCGAGTTGGTCGGCAAGGGCGGCTGGCTCAACACCGGTGGCAGGCAGCTGACCCTCGCCGACCTGCGAGGTAAGTGCGTTATCGTTGATTTTTGGACCTTCTGCTGCATCAACTGCCTGCACGTCCTGGACGAGTTGCGCGAGCTGGAGGAGAAGCACCGCGACACCGTGGTGATCGTCGGCGTCCACTCGCCGAAGTTCGTGCACGAGGCGGAGCACCGGTCGGTCGTGGACGCGGTGGAGCGGTACGGGGTGCACCACCCGGTGCTGGACGACCCGGAGCTCACGACGTGGAAGCAGTACGCCGTGCGGGCCTGGCCCACGCTGACCGTGATCGACCCGGAGGGGTACGTCGTCGCCCAGCACTCCGGTGAGGGCCACGCGCACGCGCTGGAGACGCTGGTCACCGAGCTGGAGGCGGAGCACGCGGCGAAGGGGACGCTGCGCCGCGGCGACGGGCCGTACGTGCCGCCGGAGCCGGTGGCCACGGACCTGCGGTTCCCGGGGAAGGCGCTGCGGCTGCCGTCGGGGAACCTGCTGGTGTCCGACTCGACCCGGCACCAGCTGGTGGAGATGGAGCCGGACGGCGAGACCGTCGTACGCCGCATCGGCGGCCCCGGGGAGTTCAACGAGCCCCAGGGCCTGGCGCTCCTGCCGGACGGCACCGTGGTCGTCGCGGACACCGTGAACCACCGGCTGCGGACGTTCGACCCGGCGAGCGGCGCCCTGGAGACGGTGGCCGGCACCGGGAAGCAGTGGTGGCAGGGGTCGGCGACCTCGGGCCCGGCGCTCGGGACCGACCTGTCCTCGCCGTGGGACCTGGCGTGGTGGGACGGCAGGGTGTGGATCGCCATGGCGGGCGTCCACCAGCTGTGGACGTACGACCCGGCGGACGGGACGGTCGCGGTGGCGGCCGGGACGACCAACGAGGGGCTGGTCGACGGGCCGGCGGAACAGGCGTGGTTCGCCCAGCCGTCGGGGCTGGCGGCGGCCGGGGAGCGGCTGTGGGTCGCGGACTCCGAGACCAGCGCGCTGCGCTGGGTCGAGCGGGCCGCGGAGGGCCCGGGGTACGCGGTGCGGACCGCCGTGGGCACGGGGCTGTTCGACTTCGGCCACCGCGACGGCCCGGCGGAGCAGGCACTGCTGCAGCACCCGCTGGGGGTGACCGCGCTGCCCGACGGGTCGGTCGCGGTCAGCGACACGTACAACCACGCGCTGCGCCGCTTCGACCCGGCGACCGGTGAGGTCACCACGCTCGCCACCGACCTGCGGGAGCCGTCGGGAGCGGTGCTGGACGGCGCGGAGATCGTGGTGGTGGAGTCCGCCCGCCACCGGCTGACGCGGCTGCGCCTGCCGGAGGAGGCGGTGCGGGTCGAGGGCGCGGCGCACCGTACGCAGCGGCCCGCGACGGACGTGGCGCCGGGGCCGCTGCGGCTGGACGTGGTGTTCTCCGCCCCGGCCGGCCAGAAGCTCGACGAGCGCTACGGCCCGTCGACGCGACTGCTGGTCAGCGCGACGCCGCCGGAGCTGCTGCTGGAGGGCGCGGGCAAGGGCACGGACCTCTTCCGCGACGTCGTCCTGAACGGGGACGTCGGCGAGGGGGTGCTCCACGTGTCGGCCATGGCCGCGTCCTGCGACGACGACCCGGACAACGAGTACCCGGCCTGCCACGTGCACCAGCAGGACTGGGGTGTCCCCGTCCGCCTGACGGCCGACGGGGACACCCGGCTCGCCCTGGTGCTCGCCGGGATGGACGCCTGACGCATCCGCACGTCCGTCACACGTGCGGGTAGTTGCGGGCGCGTTCGTCCATCACCGGCATCGGCTCCACGACCCGGCGCTTCTTGAAGATGCTGATGTACGCGGCCAGGCCGATGACGCCGACCGCCATCATGATCAGGCCGACCAGGTCGAGGTTGACCCCGGCCATGTGCCAGTCGGTCGCGAAGGTGAGGATGGCCCCCACCGCGATCAGGCCGATGCAACCACCGATGCCCATGATGTCCGCCTCCGAACGGGGTTGGCGCTACGGACTCGTAGGACTCGGGTACCCCGGTGCGGGCGACTCATGACCGCCGGACGCCGGTGAAGTCCGCTTCTTGCGGGCGGACTTCGCCGGCGGGGGCGCGGGCTCAGCCCTCCAGGAACGCCTTCAGGGCGCTGGCCAGCAGGAACGGGTCGTCGGCGCCGCACAGTTCGCGTGCGGAGTGCATCGAGAGGATCGGCACGCCGACGTCCACGGTCGCGATGCCGTGCCGGGCGGCGGTGATGGGGCCGATGGTGGTGCCGCAGGGCATGGCGTTGTTGGAGACGAAGGCCTGCCAGGGCACGCCCGCCCGCTCGCAGGCGGCGGCGAAGACGCCGCGGCCGGTGCCGTCGGTGGCGTAGCGCTGGCTGACGTTGACCTTGAGGATGGGGCCGCCGTTGGGCATCGGGCGGTGCGTCGGGTCGTGCTTCTCCGCGTAGTTGGGGTGGACGGCGTGGCCGGTGTCGGCGGAGGCGCACACCGTGCCGGCGAAGGCGCGGGCGCGGTCCTCGTAGCTGCCGCCGCGGGCGAAGACGGAACGCTCCAGGACGTTGCCGAGCAGCGGGCCGAGGGCGCCGGTGTCGGACTCGCTGCCGGTCTCCTCGTGGTCGAAGGCGGCCAGCACGGGGATGTACGGCAGGTCGGCCCCGGCGACGGCGGCCAGGGCGGCGGTGCCGGCGTGCACGGAGAGCAGGTTGTCGAGCCGGCCCGCGGCCAGGAACTCGCGGTCGCGGCCGAGGTAGGCGGGCGGCTGGACGTCGTGGGTCATCAGGTCCCAGCCGACGATGTCGGCGGCGGCCACCCCGCCCTCCTCCGCGAGGAAGGCGATCAGGGCGCCCTCCTCGACCTCGCCGAGGCCCCAGACGGGCTGCATGTGGCGCTGCTTGTCGAGTTTGAGGCCGTTGTCGTTGACACCGCGGTCCAGGTGGACGGCGAGTTGCGGCACCCGCAGCAGCGGCCGGTCGACGTGGACCAGGGCCGTCGTACTGTCGCGCAGCACCAGCCGGCCGGACACCCCCAGGTCGCGGTCGAGCCAGGTGTTGAGGAGGGCGCCGCCGTAGATCTCGACGGCGATCTGGCGCCACCCGAAGGAGCCGGAATCGGGACGCGGCTTGACGCGCAGGTTGGTGGAGTCGGTGTGCGCGCCGACCACCCGGAAAGGGGTGGCGGGCCCGGCACCCTCGGGCACGTACCAGGCGATGATCGCCCCGCCCCGCAGCACGTACCTGCCGCCCGCCTCGGCGCCCCACGCCTCGGTCTCGGCCACCTGCTGGAATCCAGCCTTCTCCAGGCGCTCGGCGGCGCTCGCGACCGCGTGGTACTGCGACGGGCTGGCGGTGAGGAACGCTGCGAGGTCGTCGGTGTGGCCGCGGCCGAAGTGGGGCTGAGGGTTCATGCTTCAAGCATAAGGACGCGCGGCGGCCCGCTCCCCGAGGGAGGAGCGGGCCGCCGTTGCCGTATCGGTCCCGGCCGGAACCGGTCAGGACCGGGTCAGAACGCCTCTTCGGGCAGGTCCATGATGTCGAGGCTGACGCCGTCGGCGACGGACCGCGCGACGGAGACCTGGGGCAGGATCTCGGCGGCGAAGTGCCTGGCCGCGGCGATCTTGCCGGTGTAGAAGGCGGTGTCCTTGGCGCCGGCGCCGGCGGCCAGCTTCGCGGCGGCGACGGCGGCGCCCTTGAGCAGGAGGTAGCCGACGACGACGTCGCCGGAGGCGAGCAGCAGGCGGGTGGTGTTGAGGCCGACCTTGTAGATGTTCTTGACGTCCTGCTCGGTGGCGGCGAGGTCGGTGAGCATCTTGCCGACGATGGCCTCCAGGTCGACGGCGGCCTTGGCGAGGTGCTCGCGGGCGGCGGCGAGCTCCTCGCCGCCGGTGGCCTCGGCGAGGAAGGTCTTGATCTCCTCGGAGAGGGCGGTGAGGGCGGCGCCCTGGTTGCGGACGATCTTCCGGAAGAAGTAGTCCTGGCCCTGGATCGCGGTGGTGCCCTCGTAGAGGGTGTCAATCTTGGCGTCGCGGATGTACTGCTCGATCGGGTACTCCTGCAGGAAGCCGGAGCCGCCGAAGATCTGCAGGGACTGGGCGAGCTGCTCGTAGCCCTTCTCGGAGCCGTAGCCCTTGACGATGGGCAGGAGCAGGTCGTTGAGGGCCTCGAGGTCCTTGGCCTCCTCGCCGGTCTCCTCGGCGGCGGCGATCGCGTCCTGGACGGAGGCGGTGTAGAGGACCAGGGCGCGCATGCCCTCGGCGTAGGCCTTCTGCGTCAGCAGGGAGCGGCGCACGTCGGGGTGGTGGGTGATGGTGACCTTCGGCGCGGACTTGTCCGTGAACTGCGCGAGGTCCGGGCCCTGCACGCGCTCCTTGGCGTACTCCAGCGCGTTGAGGTAGCCGGTGGAGAGGGTGGAGATCGCCTTCGTGCCGACCATCATGCGGGCGAACTCGATGATGCGGAACATCTGGCGGATGCCGTCGTGCTTGTCGCCGATCAGCCAGCCCTTGGCGGGGTGCTTGTCGCCGAAGGTCATCTCGCAGGTGTTGGAGGCCTTCAGGCCCATCTTGTGCTCGACGTTCGTGGCGTAGACGCCGTTGCGCTCGCCCAGCTCGCCGGTCTCGAAGTCGAAGAGGTACTTCGGGACGAGGAAGAGGGACAGGCCCTTGGTGCCGGCGCCGGCGCCCTCGGGGCGGGCGAGGACGTAGTGGAGGATGTTCTCCTCCATGTCGTGCTCGCCGGAGGTGATGAAGCGCTTCACGCCCTCGATGTGCCAGGAGCCGTCCTCCTGCTCGACGGCCTTGGTGCGGCCGGCGCCCACGTCCGAGCCGGCGTCCGGCTCGGTGAGGACCATGGTGGAGCCCCAGGTCTTCTCGACGGCGATCGAGGCGATCTTCTTCTGGACCTCGTTGCCCTCCTCGAAGAGGATGCGGGCGAAGGCCGGGCCGGAGGAGTACATCCACAGGGCCGGGTTGGAGCCGAGGATCAGTTCCGCGTACGACCAGATCAGGGACGGCGGGGCGGTGGTGCCGCCGATGCCCTCGGGCAGGCCGAGGCGCCAGTACTCCGAGGCCATGAAGGCCTTGTAGCTCTTCTTGAAGGAGTCCGGCACCGGGGCGGTGCTGGTCGCCGGGTCGAAGACCGGCGGGTTGCGGTCGGCGTCCGCGAAGGAGTCGGCGAGCTCGTTCTCCGCGAGGCGCGCGACCTCGCCCAGGATGTCCTTGGCGGTCTCGACGTCCATCTCGGCGAACGGGCCGGTCCCGTACAGCTTGTCGCGTCCGAGGACCTCGAAGAGGTTGAACTCGATGTCGCGAAGGTTTGACTTGTAGTGGCCCATGGCGACGGCTCCGTCGGGGTCGGTCGGACGGCGGGAAGGGTGCGCAGTCCTCGCAGCTTTATCACTTACCAGTCGGTAATGATGCTACCCGCGGGTAATAAAAACAACCCCTATCCGGCCGGACGTGACGGAGGGCCTTCGACTTCTGGAGGAACGTCCGGCTCCTGGCGCCGTAGTTCGTCCAGGGCCCCTACGGCGGCCGCCGTGATCGGCACCGCCAGCAGCATCCCGAGGATGCCCGCGAGGCTCGCCCCCGCGGTGATCGCCAGCAGCACGACGGCCGGGTGCATCTGCACCGTGCGACTCTGCACCATCGGCTGCAGCACGTGCCCCTCCAGCACCTGCACCGCCAGCACCACCCCCAGCGCCCAGACGCCGATCACCCACCCCCGGTCGGCGAGGGCGACGAGCACCGCCACCGCGCCCGAGATGAACGCCCCCAGGTACGGGATGTAGGCGCCGACGAAGACCAGCGCGGCCAGCCCCACCGCCCCCGGCACCCCCAGGATCAGCAGGCCGATGCCGATCAGCGTGGCGTCGATCAGCGCGATGACCGTCGTCCCCCGCATGAAGCCCTCGACGGCCCCGAAGGAGCGGCGCGCGATCCGCTCCAGCAGCGGCCCGGTGCGGCCGGGTGCGGCGTCGCGCAGCAGGCGGGGGAAGCGGGCGCCGTCGCGCAGGAAGAAGAAGGTGAGCAGCAGCGCCAGCACCGCGGTCGCGATCACCTGGCCAACGATGCTGATCCCGGACACCACGCCGGAGGCCGCGCGGGCCCCGTACTTGGTGGCGAAGGACTTGAGGCTGTCGATGGTGTCGTTCAGCGAGGTCCCCGTGGCGCCCAGGCGCGGCAGCACCTTGCGGGCCACGTCCTTGAGCGAGGCCACGATCTCGTCGCCGGTGTCCAGCAGGCTGTGCACCACGACGTACCCCGCGCCGGCCACGAACAGCACCAGCACCACGCAGGTCAGCGCCGCGGCCAGCGACCGCTGCACCCGTGCGGCCCGCAGCCTCCGGTGGAGCGGGCCCAGCAGGGCGCTGCCCAGCAGGGCCAGCAGGACGGGCGTGACCACCGCCGCGAAGGTGACGACGAGCCAGACGGCGAGCGCGCCCACCCCGGCCACCAGGAGCACGACGCCGCACCACGCGGCCGTCCGTCGCGCGGAGGCCGGCAGAAGGGGCGCGTCCACCCGTCCAGCGGATCACGGGGGGTCCGCTGTCCGCATGCCGGAAAAGGCGAACGGGTGGACCGTCGCGGTCGGATACGATATTGACGGTCCGTAGAGGAAATCCTCACCCACAGTAGCGACTTGGGAGCAGCCGGCAATGGCTCGACACCTCATCACCAGCGCCCTTCCGTACATCAACGGGATCAAGCACCTGGGCAACATGGTGGGGTCCATGCTCCCGGCCGACGTGTACTCCCGGTACCTGCGCCAGCGCGGCCACGAGGTCCTCTACATCTGCGCCACCGACGAGCACGGCACCCCGGCCGAGCTCGCCGCGCAGGAGGCCGGGCTCCCGGTCGCCGAGTTCTGCGCCCAGCAGCACGACGCGCAGAAGGCGGTCTACGACGGCTTCGCACTCTCCTTCGACTACTTCGGCCGCAGCTCCTCGCCGCAGAACCGGGAGATCACCCAGGCCATCGCCCGGGAGCTCAAAGAGAACGGCTTCATCGAGGAGCGCGCCATCCGCCAGGTCTACTCCCTGGACGACGAGCGCTTCCTGCCCGACCGCTACATCGTCGGCACCTGCCCGCACTGCGGCTACGACAAGGCCCGCGGCGACCAGTGCGAGAACTGCACCCGCGTCCTGGACCCGACCGACCTGATCGAGCCGCGCTCCGCGATCAGCGGCAGCAGCCGGCTGGAGGTCCGCGAGACCAAGCACCTCTTCCTGCTCCAGTCCAAGCTCTCCCACGAGGTCGAGGCCTGGGTCGACGAGCACGGCAAGGACTGGCCGACGCTCGCCTCCTCCATCGCCCGCAAGTGGCTGACCGAGGGCCTCCAGGACCGCGCGATCACCCGCGACCTGGACTGGGGCGTGCCGGTGCCGGCCGACACCTGGCCGGACCTGGCGGCCGAGGGCAAGGTCTTCTACGTCTGGTTCGACGCGCCGATCGAGTACATCGGCGCCACCAAGGAGTGGTCGGACGCCGCCGCCGCCGACGGCGAGCCGCGCGACTGGCGCTCCTGGTGGTACGACGTCGACACCGAGGTCCGCTACACCGAGTTCATGGCCAAGGACAACGTCCCCTTCCACACCGTGATGTTCCCGGCCACCCTGCTGGGCACCCGCGACAAGTGGAAGAAGGTCGACTTCGTCAAGGCCTTCAACTGGCTCACCTACTACGGGGGCAAGTTCTCCACCTCGCAGCGGCGCGGCATCTTCACCGACGCGGCCCTCGGGATCCTGCCCGCCGACTACTGGCGCTACTTCCTGATCGCGAACGCGCCCGAGTCCGACGACACCTCCTTCACCTGGGAGCACTTCGCGGCCTCCGTCAACAAGGACCTCGCCGACACCCTCGGCAACTTCGTCAACCGGGTGCTGTCCTTCTCCCGCAAGCGCTTCGGCGACGAGGTGCCCGCGGGCAGGGAGGCGGGGGAGGCCGAGCGGCGCCTGGGCGAGCAGATCGCGGAGCTCCTCGCCGAGTACGAGCGGCACATGGAGGACCTGCAGTTCCGCAAGGCCGCGCAGGCCCTGCGCGCCCTGTGGAGCGCCGGCAACTCCTACCTGGAGGAGAAGGCCCCCTGGCTGGAGATCAAGACGGACGCCGACGGCGCCGCCCTGACCCTGCGCACGGCCATGAACCTGATCCACCTCTACGCGGTCGTCTCCGAGCCCTTCATCCCGGCCACGGCCGCCGCGATGCGCGGTGCCTTCGCCCTGGCGGACGACACCGCGGTCTGGGTCACCCCCGAGGAGGCCCGCGCCCTGGCCGCCGTCCCGGCCGGGACGTCCTTCACCGTCCCGCCGGTGCTCTTCGCGAAGATCACCGAGGAGGACCTGGAGTCCTACCGCGAGCGCTTCGGCGGGGAGCCGGAGGCCGCCTGATGCCCACCGAGGCCAGGGACAGGTCCCCACTGGTGCTGATCCTGGCGGTGGGCCTGACCCTGGTCCTGCTGGTGGCCGGGGTGATCCTCGCCGTCTCGCTGACCGGCTCGGGCGACCGCCGCTCCGGCGCGGCCCCGGACGCGGACGGCGCGTGCCGCGGCAGCAACGTCACGCTGGAGGCGGCCGCCCGGCGCTTCGGCCTGCGGCTGCCGGACGACCGGCGGGACGTGCACTACCTCGCGCAGGGCGGCGGGCTGTCCGGCGCGCACGAGCTCGAACTGAGCTTCCGTACGACGGCCGACGGCCTGGAGGGGTTCCTCTCCGGTTCCGGTTTCGGCGCGCTCGGCCCCGACGTCCAGGCGCTGCGCGTGGGCGAGCCCCCCGCCGACCCCTGCCGCCGCGCCGCCGGTGGCCTGGCGAACGCCCGCTACGCCGGCGACCACGTCCCCGCGGCGGCGGCGCACGGCGCCTACAGCCGCGGCGTCGCCGTCGACGACAGCGACCCCGCCCACCCGGTCGTCGCCCTCGTCGCCCTGGACGGCTGAGCGGGCGGCCGCCCGACGTTCCGCCGTGCGCCTGCATGCACATGTGCATGCAGGCGTGCGACACTGTCCGTATGGTTGCTCTCCAGATCCGTGACGTTCCCGAGGAACTTCGCGACCGCCTTGCGGCCATAGCGGAGGAACGCGGCCAGTCGCTTCAGGCATACCTGTTCGACCTCGTGCGCGACGAGGTGCGACGCAGGGACAACCTGGCCGTCCTCGAGCGGTTCTCGCGGTCCGCGTACGGCACCCGGCTCGCCGAAGGCGACGTCATGGACGTGTCGCGTACGGCGAGGGCCGAGCGGGACGCGCAACTCGGTGTGCCGGGAGGCGACGAGTGATCGTCGTCGATGCCTCGGTCTTCGCCTTTTCGCTCCTGGACGAAGGCACGACCGGTGAGCGTTGCCGAAGCGCCCTGGCTGAGGACGACCGGTGGATCGCGCCACAGCACTGGACGATCGAAGTGATGTCCGTGATCCGGGGCAATCTGCTCAGCGGAAAGATCACGGCAGGTCATGCCGCGGACGCGGTGGAGGCACTCTGCGGGCTCGACCCCGTTGTCCCGATGACCCGCGTTCTGCTGCCCCGCGTCTGGGAACTCCGAGGCAACCTCACGGCGTACGACGCGGCGTACGTGGCCGCTGCGGAGGCGTACGGCTGCCCGCTCCTCACGACCGACGGGCGGATGGCCCGGGCTTCCGGCATCCGCTGCGCGGTCGAGGTCGTCGGCTGACGGGGACCGGACCGGCGGGGCGGCACGGGACGCGGGCGGACGCCGAGGGGCCCGGAACCGCATGGTTCCGGGCCCCTCGGCGTCACGACGTGGTGCGGGCCGTCAGGCCTTCTTCTCCGGGGGGAGCCGCAGCGCGAGGTGCAGCTCCTTCAGGCGGGCCTCGTCGACCTGGCTCGGGGCGCCCATGAGCAGGTCCTGGGCGTTCTGGTTGAGCGGGAAGGCGATGGTCTCGCGGATGTTGGGCTCGTCCGCGAGCAGCATGACCATGCGGTCGACGCCCGGGGCGATGCCGCCGTGCGGCGGGGCGCCGAAGTGGAAGGCGCGGAGCATGCCGCCGAACTCGTGCTCGACGGTGTCCCGGTCGTAGCCGGCGATCTCGAAGGCCTTGTACATGATCGCGGGCTCGTGGTTCCGGATGGCGCCGGAGGACAGCTCCACGCCGTTGCAGACGATGTCGTACTGCCAGGCCAGGATGTCCAGCGGGTCCTTGGTCTCCAGCGCCTCCAGGCCGCCCTGCGGCATGGAGAACGGGTTGTGGGAGAACTCGACCTGACCGGTGTCCTCGTTCTTCTCGAACATCGGGAAGTCGACGATCCAGCAGAAGCGGAAGACGTCCTCCTCGAACTGGCCGGCCCGCTTCGCGGCCTCGACCCGGACGGCGCCCATGATCTTGGAGACCTCGTCGAACTCGCCCGCGCCGAAGAAGATCGCGTGGCCCGGCTTGGCGTCGACGGCCGCGAGCAGCGCCTTGACGTCGTCCTCGGTGAGGAACTTGGCGATCGGGCCGGTGAGGGTGAGGTCGTCGCCGACCCGGACCCAGGCCAGGCCCTTGGCGCCCTGCTCGACGGCGTAGTCGCCGAGGTTGTCGAAGAACTTGCGCGGCTGCTCGGCGGTGTCCGGCACCGGCAGGGCGCGGACGTGCTTGCCGGCGAAGGCCTTGAAGCCGGAGTCGGCGAAGACCGCGGAGACGTCCACCAGTTCCAGGCGGGCACGCAGGTCGGGCTTGTCGTTGCCGTACTTGACCATCGACTCGCGGAACGGGATCCGCGGGAACGGGGAGGTCACGTGGCGGCCGCCGCCGAACTCCTCGAAGAGGTCGGTCATGACCTTCTCGATGACCTGGAAGACGTCCTCCTGTTCGACGAAGCTCATCTCGACGTCGAGCTGGTAGAACTCGCCGGGCGAGCGGTCGGCGCGGCTGTCCTCGTCGCGGAAGCAGGGCGCGATCTGGAAGTAGCGGTCGAAGCCCGCGATCATCAGCAGCTGTTTGAACTGCTGCGGGGCCTGCGGGAGCGCGTAGAAGGTACCGGGGTGCACGCGGGAGGGCACCAGGAAGTCGCGCGCGCCCTCGGGCGAGGTCGCGGACAGGATCGGGGTGGCCAGCTCGTTGAAGCCGAGCGCCGTCATCTCGCGGCGCAGGAAGCTGATGACCTGGGTGCGCAGCATGATGTTGCGGTGCATGCGGGCGCGGCGCAGGTCGAGGAAGCGGTTGGTGAGCCGCATCTCCTCGTTGGCGTTGTCCTCCGGGAAGACCGGGAACGGCAGCTGGTCGGCGGCGCCGAGCACCTCCAGCTCGGTGACCTCGACCTCGACCGCGCCGGTGGGCAGGTCGGGGTTGACGTTCTCCTCCGAACGGGCGACGACGCGGCCGTCGACGCGCAGCACGGACTCCTTGGACTGGTGGCTCAGCGCCTCGTACGCGGGCGTGCCCGGCCGGGCGACCAGCTGGACCACCCCGTAGTGGTCCCGGAGATCGACGAACAGGATGCCGCCCAGATCCCGGCGATTGTGCAGCCAACCACTCAGGCGCACTTCCGCGTCTACGTCGGTGGCGCGCAGCTCACCGCAGGTGTGGGACCGGTACCGATGCATCGTTCATCCAAGTCGTCTGAAATTCGGGGATGAGGCCTCCCCAGTCTACGGGGGTACGCGCGCCCGACCCCATTCGGATGAAAGCCTCGAAAAACCATAAACTATGCGAATGCGCATCGAGGACGTGCTGGCCTCGCTCGGCACGGGCGTCTGGCGCTGGGACAGCGCCACGGACATGGTGGAGCTCGACGCCGTGTGCGCCGGGCTGCTCGGACTTCCGCCCCGGCCGCAGAGGGTCCACTCAGGGGTGACCCGGGCCTGTTACCACGCCTCCGACTACGTGGACATGTCGGCGGCGGTCGCCCTGGCGGTGGCCGAGGGCACCTCCACCGAGTCTTCGCTGCGCGTGGTCCGCGAGGACGGACGGGTCGTCCGCACGGTCGTGATGCGCACCTTCGGGCTCCCCTCCGCGGACGGCCGGCCGCAGGAGATCGTCGGGACGCTGCAGGAGGCGCCCGCGGTACGCGCGATCAGCGGCACCCGGCCCACCGGGACGGCACCCGCCGCGCCCGCGGACTGGCGGCGGTCCCGCGAGGCCTTCCTGCTGGACGCGGGCCGGGCGCTGGCGGAGGCGGACAGCACCGAGGAGGTGCTCCGCGTCGCCGCCCACCTGTCCATGCCGGGGTTCTCCCCCGACCGCCTCGCCGTCTTCGGCGTCCAGGGTGACCGGCTCCGCGCCATCGGGTTCCATGGGCAGCAGCCCGGCGACGAGGTGCCCTTCCTGGACATGCCGCTCGGCACGGAGTACCCGGCGGCGGTCGTGGTGCGCACCGGCCGTGCGGTCTACCTGCCGAGCCCGCGGGCGTACGAGGAGCGCTTCCCGGCCACGTGGCCAATGGTGCGGGATTTCGGGCGGTCGTCCTGGGCGTATCTGCCGCTGGTCGCCGCGGGCCGCACGATCGGCGCGTGGATGGCTGCCTTCCGGGAACGCGTCGCCTTCACCGCGGACGAGCGGTCGGTGCTGACCACCGTCGCCCGGATGCTCGCCCAGGCGCTGTCGAGGGCGCATCTGCACGAGTCCGAACGGGAGCTGTCCGCGGGCCTGCAGCGCGCGATGCTGCCGGGACGGCGGCCGGCCGTCGAGGGGATGGCGCTGACCGCCCGCTACGTGCCGACCGGCGGCGGGCTGCAGGTGGGCGGCGACTGGTACGACGTGATCGACCTGCCGTCCGGGCGCACCGCGCTGGTCGTCGGGGACGTGCAGGGCCACGACGTGCGGGCGGCGGGGCTGATGGGGCAGTTGCGCATAGCGCTGCGCGCGTACGCCGCCGAGGGGCACCGCCCGGACGCGGTGTTGTCCCGGACCTCCCGTTTCCTGGCCGGGCTCACCCACTGCTCCGAGGAGAGCGAGGACAGCCGTTTCGCCACCTGCCTCTACATGGAGCTCGATCCGGCGAGCGGCACCTTGGACGTGGTACGGGCCGGCCATCTGGACCCGGTCGTGCGGCTGGCGGACGGTACGACGATCGTCCGGCGGACGGCCGGCGGGCTCCCGCTGGGGGTCGTGCCCGACTCCGACTACCCGACCACGCGGCTCACCCTGGAGCCCGGCGAGACGATGCTGATCTGCACGGACGGCCTGATCGAGACCGGGGGCCACGACCTGGACACCGGCTTCGGGCGGGTGCGCTCGGTGCTGGAGGACACGGTCGACGACGGGCTGGAGGCACTCGCCGACACGCTCGTGGAGGCGGTGCACGGGCCGGCCTCGCACCATCTGACCGGCCCGCTCGCCGACCGCCGCGAGGACGACATCGCGCTGCTGCTGGTGCGCCGCGACCCCGTCGGGACGCGGGGCGAGGTCCCGGTGCGGCGCAGTGCGCTCACCGTCGCCCAGACCGACGCCCGGCAGCTGCGGGCGGCCAGGGAGGAGGTCCGCGCGCTGCTGCACGACTGGACGTCCGGGGAACAGGTGGACGCGGCCGTGCTGCTGGTGTCGGAACTGGTCACCAACGTGCTGCTGCACACCGACGACGACGCGGTGCTGGGCGCGCAGCTGCTCGGCTTTCCGGGTGTCCGGCGGCTGCGGGTCGACGTGACCGACCGCAGCGACGACATGCCGCACCGCCGCACCCCGGGCGAGCTGGCGGCCTCCGGGCGCGGACTGCTGCTCCTGCAGGAGATGTCGGACGCCTGGGGCGTGGATCCGCTGGGCGAGGGCAAGGCGATCTGGTTCGAACTCCATGAGGCTCCCGTCCGGGCCTAGCGGCCCGATACGCTGTGTGCCGTGTACGGCTACGACCAGAACGGGATGGCAGGGGCGGCGCCGCCGATGGGCGGGGCCGCGATGGGTGCGAGCTACCCCGAGCCGTCACCGCCCTCGCTGGCGGACGCGGTCCGCGCCTTCACGACGGGCTCGATGTCGGCGGAGGACTTCCAGGCGGTCTTCGCCACGTCCAAGGTCTACTGCCCGCGCGGCGACAACCCCGGTTTCCTGGCGCTGCACGACACGCAGCAGCCGGTGATCCCCATGTTCTCCTCGCTGAAGCAGCTGCGCCGCTACGCCGGCAAGGAGTCCAAGTACTTCGTGATCATGGGCGCCGAGGTGCTGGACCTGCTGCCGACCGGCTACGGCTTCGTGCTGGACATGGAGGGCGAGCACCGGATGGTGTTCGACGCCAAGGCGGTCGAGCAGATGGTGGAGTTCACCATGCGGCGGATGTACGGCTGATCCCGCCGCACCCCACGGAAACCGGACAAAGGCCGGGGAACGGTTGCGGGAAGTTCAGCGTTCAACTATGTTGAACGTTGAACAATACGAGGAGGATCCAGGCCATGCCCGCAGTGACCGTCGAGAACCCGTTGACCCTGCCGCGCGTCCACGCCCCCGCCGACGCGGTACGGCGGCGTGCACTGCAGGTGACCACCGCCCCCAGCGGCTTCGAGGGGGAGGGCTTCCCCGTCCGCCGTGCCTTCGCGGGCATCGACTACAAGAACCTCGACCCGTTCATCATGATGGACCAGATGGGTGAGGTGGAGTACGCGCCCGGAGAGCCCAAGGGCACGCCCTGGCACCCGCACCGCGGCTTCGAGACCGTCACCTACATCATGGACGGCGCGTTCATCCACCAGGACTCCCACGGCGGCGGCGGCACCATCACCGACGGCGACACGCAGTGGATGACGGCCGGCAGCGGGCTGCTCCACATCGAGACCCCGCCCGAGGCGCTGGTCATGAGCGGCGGCCTGTTCCACGGTCTGCAGCTGTGGGTCAACCTGCCCGCCAAGGACAAGATGATCGCGCCGAAGTACCAGGACATCCGCCGCGGCAGCGTCAAGCTGCTGGCGTCGGAGGACGGCGGCGCGCTCATCCGGATCATCGCCGGCGACATCGACGGCCACGAGGGCCCGGGCGCCACGCACACCCCGATCACCATGCTGCACGTCTCGGTGAACCCCGGCGCGGAGCTCACGCTCCCCTGGCGCGCGGACTTCAACGCCCTCGCGTACGGCCTGGCCGGCCGCGGCACCGCGGGCCCGGAGGGCCGGCCCTTCCGCATGGGGCAGGCCGTCGTCTTCGGGCGCGGCGACTCCCTCACGATCCGCGCCGACGAGTCCCAGGAAACGCGCAGCCCGAACTTCGAGGTCGTCCTTCTGGGCGGGCTGCCGATCCGTGAGCCGATGATGCAGTACGGCCCGTTCGTGATGAACACACACGCCGAACTCGCCCAGGCCTTCGACGACTTCAAGGCGGGCCGGCTCGGCACCGTTCCCGCCGGTCAGGAGTGACGGCGGCCGCCGCGGGCGGCTCCGCATTAAACGGCCCCGGCCGGGAATCCGATTCCCGGACGGGGCCGTCGCATACGGTGGGAGCAATTCCGTCGGGCGGTTCGTTGGCCCTTCATTGGCCGCTGCATTCACCCTGAGTGACTGCACGTGCACTTGCACGTGCAGATGCACGTGACTACGTCTCTGGCTATCATCTCCCGTGTCCTGCACGGCACTTACCTGGAGAGAAGCATGCGCCACACGTACAACGGCATGGCCGCGTCCGATCTCCGCGGAGTGGTGTGGCAGAAGAGCCGGCACAGCAATGCGAACGGTCAGTGCGTGGAACTGGCCGCGCTTCCGGACGGCGACGTGGCGGTGCGCAATTCGCGTTTTCCGGACGGACCGGCGCTGATATACACGAAGGACGAGATCGAATCCCTCATCGTGGGGATGAAGAACGGGGAGTTCGATCACTTCGTGGCGAACTGACCCCGGTCGTCCCCGGCACGGTTCAACGGGACGTGCCGTCGTCCTGTCCGGGCATGCGGAAGAGGGCCCAGACGACCTTTCCCGTGCCGGTCAGGGGATGCCAGCCCCAGGTCTCGCTGAAGGACTCCACCAGGTGCAGCCCGCGTCCGGACTCGGCGACGAAGTCGGGGGCCTTGGCGACGGGTCCGTGGTTGCTCGGGTCACGGACCGCGCAGACTACGCGCGTTGACCATCTGACCAGGCTGAGCCTGACGCACCCGTGGGCCGCGTCCTCGGGCAGTGCGTAGCGCAGGGCGTTGGTCACCAGTTCGGAGGCGACGAGTTCGATGCCGTCCTGGAGCTCCTCGAGCTGCCAGGCGTGCAGCGTCGTCCGCGCGAATCTTCGTGCGTCACCGACCGCTTCGTACCGGGGCGGCAGCGGGCAGGAGGTGGCGCTCGACGACGAAAGGCGCTCCGGAACCAGCCCGTCCCATAAGGGCTGCACCCCGGCCGAGCTCTCAGTCCACATGCGCACCACCCGGTATCGGCACGTACGTCATCGTCCCGTACGGCCGGTGGCCGATGCAAGGGGCGGATGCACGTGCATTTGCATGACACGGGGCGGGTGGTGCGGAAGTGACGATCGAGCGTGACCGATCGAGTACTGAACGCAGCGCGAAGATGGCAGACTGCTGGATGCCACGGGGAGAAGGTAGGCGCAAATGACCACAGTGCAGTCAGGAAGCGGATCCATGGTGCGCCGCATCCTCCTGGGCTCGCAGCTGCGCAGGCTGCGCGAGGCGCAGGGCATCACCCGTGAGGCAGCCGGCTACTCCATCCGCGCGTCCGAGTCGAAGATCAGCCGCATGGAGCTCGGGCGCGTGAGCTTCAAGGAGCGCGACGTGGCCGATCTGCTCACCCTCTACGGCATCACCGACGACGCCGAGCGCACGGGGCTGCTCGGGCTGGTGCGGGAGGCCAACGTCGCCGGCTGGTGGCACGGCTTCGGCGACGTCCTGCCGCAGTGGTTCCAGACCTACGTGGGCCTGGAGGAGTCCGCCTCGGTCATCCGGTCCTTCGAGACGCAGTTCGTGCACGGACTGCTGCAGGCCGACGAATACACCCGCGCCGTCATCGAGCTGGGCCACCCGGACGCCCCCGCCGACGAGGTGGAACGCCGGCTGGACCTGCGGCACAAGCGCCAGAAGCTGCTCGGCTCGGAACTCGCCCCGGAGATCGTGGCGGTGATGGACGAGGCCGTCGTGCTGCGCAGGTTCGGCGGGCGTGAGGTGATGCGGGCCCAGGTCGCGCACCTGGCCGAGGTCTCGGAGCACCCCCACGTGACGGTGCAGTTGCTGCCGCTGGAGTTCACCGGGTACTCCGCCGGGGCCAGCGGTACCTTCACCCAGCTGACCTTCCCGGAGTCCGACGTGCCGGACGTCGTCTACGTGGAGCAGCTCACCGGGGCGATGTACATCGACAAGCGCGAGGAGGTCGACCAGTACCGCGTCGTCATGGCGAAGCTCCGCGCCGACTGCCTCTCCCCGGAGGCCACCAGGGACCGGCTGAACGCCGTCCTCCGCGACATCTGAGCGTGCCCGGCGGCACCCACCGGGTGCCGCGGCGGCCCCTCTGAACAGGGGTTTTGCAGCTTTTCACAGATCTCACTCGATCGAGTGAAGTGGACCTTGACGCATTGGTCGGGTCATCGGCCCGGTGATCTCATGCTCCGGTGAGCCCGTACCTGCGGACCCGCACGACCGACGGGTGCGTCGTGGTCGAACTCAGCGGGGAGATCGACATCGTGGCGGCGATCGAGATCACTCCGCTGCTCGACGCGCTGACCCGCGCCCCCCGCACGGACCTCGTCGTCGACCTGGGGCCGGTCGACGTCATCGACTGTTCCGGACTCGCCGCGCTGTGCCGCGTACGGAGCCGGGTCCACGGCAACGGCGGGCGGGTGCAGTTCGTCTGCGCCCGGCCCCCGACCCTCAGGGTCCTGCACGCCACCGGGCTGCTGAAGGCCTTCCGGCCGGTGCCGAGCGTGGACGAGGCGCTCGCCCGGATCGGGCGGCCGTGACCGCCCCGTCCACACGGCCGTGGGTCAGTCCGAGCAGACGGCCGACACGAACTCGGCGACCCGTTCCTGCGGCAGGTGGCGGGCCACGTCGGCCTCGCTGATCATGCCGATGAGGCGGTGCGCGGGATGGTCGATCACCGGCAGCCGGCGCACCCGGTACTCCTCCATCAGTTCCAGCACCCGGTCGATCTGCTCGTCCCCCTCGATGATCTGCGGCCGGCCCATGGCCAGCTCGCCGCAGGTGACCTCGGCCGGGTCGCGTCCCTCGGCGACGCACTTCAGCACGATGTCCCGGTCGGTGACGATGCCGACCAGCACGTCGTCGTCCCCGCAGATCGGCAGCGAGCCGATGTCCTGCTCGCGCATGATCCGGGCCGCGTCGGTGAGGCTCTCGCGCTCCCCTACGCACATGGCGCCGGGGTGCATGATGTCCAGTGCGGTGGTCATGACGGCGCCTCCTTGTGGCGTGGACCGATTTCCTTTGGCTCCATCGTCACCCTGGTGGAGTACTTCCGCGATAGGGAGCACGCTGGAAGGAGACACCGGGACCGCTGGAGGTGTTCCGTCATGCAGACCCTCGTCGGATGGCACATAGAGATGGACTTCCGGGAGGACGGCGCGCGGACGAAGGCCGCCGCGCTGCTCCGCCTCCCGGACGGCACTGAGGTCCGGTCGCACGGCCACGCCAACCGGCATCCCTCCGACCCCGAGCAGGAACGGGTCGGCGAGGAACTCGCGGCGGCCAGGGCGCTCAACGACCTCGCCCGTCAGCTCCTCGGCAAGGCGGCGCACGAGATCGAGGAGGTCACCCGCGTGCCCGCGCACCCCAGGATCTGAGCCCCCGGGATCCGAGCGGGCCGGGCCCGGCCCGGCGCCCTCACAGCCAGCCGCGCCGCTTGAAGACCAGGTAGAGGCTGACGCAGACCACGCCCATCAGCAGGATCGCGAAGGGGTAGCCGAGCAGCCAGTGCAGCTCGGGGATGTGGTCGAAGTTCATGCCGTAGATCGTGCCGACGAGCGTGGGCGCGAAGAGGATGGCGGCCCAGGCGGAGATCTTCTTGATCTCCTCGTTCTGCTCGAAGCCGGCCTCCGCGAGCGCCCGCATCTCGGCGTTCTGCTGCTGCGCGACGAGGGTCGCGTTGAGGGTGAGCAGGTCGCCGAGCGCCTGCCGGAAGCCGTCCACCCGCTCGATGGTGTGCGTGACGTGGTCGGCCACGTCGCGCAGGTAGCGCTGCAGTTCCTCGTCGGTGCCGTACTTCACGAAGCCCGCCTGCAGCCCGTCCAGCATGGGGACGAGCGGGCGGGTCGCGCGCTGGAACTCCAGCACCTCCTGGGAGAGCTCGTAGATCCGGCGGGAGACCTGCGGGTCGCCGCCGAAGACCTGGATCTCGCTCTCCTCCATGTCCTTCTCGACCCCCGCGACGACCGGCGCGTAGCCGTCGACGACCGTGTCGAGTATCGCGTAGAGCACCGCCTCGGGCCCGAGCGTCAGCAGTTCGGGGTTGCTCTCCATGCGGCGCCGCACGGCGGACAGGTCGGGGGCCGCGCCGTGGCGGACGGTCAGCACGAAGCCGGGGCCGACGAAGATGTGCAGCTCGGCGAAGTCGACCTCCTCCGGGGCGTCCAGGTAGCGGGCGGCGCGCAGGACGACGAAGAGGGTCTCGCCGTAGCGCTCCAGCTTGGGGCGCTGGTGGGCCTGGATCGCGTCCTCCAGGGCCAGCGGGTGCAGGTCGAACTCCTTCGCCAGCGACACCAGCTCGGCCTCGCTCGGCCGGTAGAGCCCGATCCACGCCATCGCGCCCGGTTCCGCGCGCAACTGGGTGTACGCCTCGGCGAGCGAGGAGGGTGTGGCGATGCGCCGGCCGTCGCGGTACAGGGCCGCGTCCATCACGCTGCTCACGCCGGCGACCGCGGTCTCCGCGATCCGCGGCTCCAGGGAGGCGTCGCCCTCCCCGGCCGGGGGTGCGGACGGCCGTGCGGGGCGGGCCGTCCTCGCCGTCCTGGTCCTCTCCTTCGCCGAGTTCCTCAGTGCGCGCAGGGCTCGCAGTCGACGCCCGGACACCGGCAGCACCCCCTCCTTCGGGCCTTCCGAGCAGGGTAGCCCGAGCCCGCCGGGAAGGGCCGCACCTCACCCGCACCGGCACCCGGGCCCGCGTTCGCCGACGTACCGGCCGCGGCCTCGGTGGGCCGGCCGGCGCTGCTCGTGGTCTTCGTCCCGCCCGCGATACGGCGGTACGCACGCGGGGGGCGGTGACCGGGACCGACGAGTAACCTGATTCGCGAGGGACACGGGGGACACGGGGGGCGTACTCCGGAGGTCTTGATGGACGTCCCGGTGCTCTTCGGCCGGTTTCTCCTCGCGCCGCCCGCCCCTGCGGGGCCCGCCGTCCGCCCCGAGGACCCGTTCCCGCCGGGCGTGCTCCGCGGGCCGCTCCCCTCCGCCTTCCCCTCCCGCCCCGGCCACGGGCTCCGGCAGGCAGCCGGCCCGTTCTCCGACCCGCCCTCCCCGCTTCCCGTGACGCCGTGAGCGGCACCCCTCGGGCGGGAAGAACAAGAACGGTGAGCGGAGCGTAACGTTGCGGGCGGATACGGAGTGGCTGGCCATGGGGACTCCCGAGGAACGCGTGGACGCGGGCGTGGCGGACGCCGTCACGTTGCTGCTCGACGCCGAAGGGAAGCTGCTGACCTGGCCCCCCGCCGCCGAGCGGCTGCTCGGCCGCCGGGCGGCGGACGTCATCGGCACCCCCGCGGTGGGCCTGCTCGCCCCGGAGGACGCCGCACGGCCGCCGGAGATCACCGAGCGCTGCCGTACCGAGGGCGGCTGGACGGGCGCGCTGCGGCTGCGTCGCGACGACGGCCTGAGGGTCACGCTGGGCGTACGGGTGGCCGGGCTCCCGGAGGGCGTCGTCGGCTCGTCGGCCCGCTGGATGGTCCTGGCTGCGGAGTCCCGCAGCACCGCCCGGTCGTCGGCGTCCGGGATGACCCCGACGATGCTGGAGCGGATCGTGGGCCAGACGCCGATCGGGCTGGCCGTGGTCGACACCGAACTGCGCTGCGTCTGGTCGAACGCGGCACTGGAGCGCTTCGGCGGCGGCCCCTCCCAGGAGCGGCTGGGCCGCCGGCTCGCGGAGATCCAGCCGGGCCTGAACGCCACGGTCCTGGAGGCGCAGATGCGCCAGGTCCTGGAGACGGGCGTCCCGGTGATCGACTACGAGCACGTCGGACGGTTCCGAACCGACCCGCGCCGCGAGCAGGCGCACGCGATGTCCTTCGTGCGGCTGGAGGACGAGCGCGGCGTCCCCGTGGGCGTCTGCTACTCCGTGGTGGACATCAGCGACCGCTGGCGGGCCAGGAAGCGGCTGTCGCTGCTGGACCGGGCCAGCGAGCACATCGGCCGCACCCTGGACGTGATGCACACCGCGCAGGACCTGGCGGACGTGGTCGTGCCGGACCTCGCCGACTACGTGGCGGTCGAGTTGCTGGAGTCGGTCATCAAGGGCGCGGAGCCGCAGCCCGGCCCGCTGGGCGACGCGGTCACCGTGCCGCTGCGCCGCGGCGGGATGCGGTCGGCGCGGCAGGGCGAGCCCCAGCCGGCGTTCGGCATCGGGGCGGTCTCCACGTACCAGGAGGACACCCCGCCGATCCGCTGCCTGACCGACGGCACGTCCTTGCTCAGCTCGCGGCTGGACCCGCTGGAGCGGGAGTGGGCCGCAGGCCCGGCCGGCGACCGGGTGCTCCACTTCGGTGAACTCGGCCTGCACACGGCGATGGTGGTGCCGATCCGGGCCCGCGGGGTCACCCTCGGCGTGACCCTCTTCTTCCGGGTGCGCCGTGCCGACCCCTTCGACGGGGAGGACCTGCGGCTGGCGGAGGAGGTCGTCGCCAGGGCCGCGGTCTGCCTGGACAACGCGCGCCGCTACACCCGGGAACGGGACGCGGCCCTCGTGCTGCAGCGCAGCCTGCTGCCGCACACCTTCCCCCCGCAGGACGCGGTGGAGGTCGCCACCTACTACCGGCCGGCGGACGAGCTGTCGGGCGTGGGCGGCGACTGGTTCGACGTCATCCCGCTGTCCGGGGCGCGGGTCGCGCTGGTGGTGGGGGAGGTGGTGGGCCACGGCATCGAGGCGGCCGCGACGATGGGCCAGTTGCGTACGGCGGTGCGGACCCTGGCCGACCTCGACCTGCCGCCGGAGGAGCTGCTGGCGCACCTGGACGACCTGGTCGTCCAGGTGTCCCGGGGGGCCGGGGAGTCCGCGACCGTCGGGGTCGGCGGCAGCGCGCTCGGGTCGAGCTGCCTGTACGTGACGTACGACCCGGTCAGCAGGCACTGCGTCATGGCCAGTGCCGGCCATCTGCCGCCCGCCGTGCTCCGGCCCGCGGGCGAGCGGTGCGGGGCCGAGGGCGGGGAGGCCGTCCGCTTCCCCGAGCTGCCCATCGGCCCGGCGCTGGGCCTGGGCGGACTGCCCTTCGAGGCGACCGAGTTGCAGATGGAGGAGGGCAGCGTCCTCGCGCTGTACACCGACGGCCTGGTCGCGCCGGTGGAGGGCGCGGGGGACATGCCGGACAGCGGGCGGAGCCGGCTGCGGGCCGCCCTGGAGGCGGAGGACGTGCCGCTGGACGCGCTGTGCCGCGGTGTCGTCGACGAACTGGCTCCCGCCCGCCCGCACGACGACGTGGCGCTGCTGCTGGCCAGGACGCGCTGCCTGGACCTCGGCCGGGTGGCCTCCTGGGACCTGCCCGCCGACCCCGCGGTCGTGGGCCGGGCGCGTGCGCTGTCCACCCGGCAGCTGGAGGACTGGGGCCTGGGCGACCTCGCCTTCACCACCGAACTGGTCGTCAGCGAGCTGGTCACCAACGCGATCCGGCACGGTTCCGGTCCGATCCGCCTCCGGCTGATCCTGGAACGCGCGCTGATCTGCGAGGTCTCCGACGCCAGCAGCACCTCGCCGCACCTGCGGCACCCGCGCACCAGCGACGAGGGCGGTCGCGGGCTGTTCCTGATCTCGCAGTTCGCGCAGCGGTGGGGCACCCGCTACACGGACGAGGGGAAGATCATCTGGGCCGAGCAGTTCCTCGACGGCCACGGTCCCGACGTGGGCATCGACATCGGCATCGACACGGTGACGGTGGGCGGGCCGGCCTGACGCCGGGTTCCGCCGCGCGCGTACGCCCGTTCCCCCGTACGGCCGTTCAACCGCACGCCCGTACGCTCCGGCGCCTTTGCCGGGGCGTCGTGCTGCGGGCCGGGGGGACGGGGATGGTCCAGACCTATTGCCATCTGGTCCAGACCTTTCTACCCTGCGAGGGAACTGTGGTGGGCATGACATGGTGTCAACCGTCCACCAGGCGGCACTGGTTTCCCCGTCGGCCCCCCACTCGAGGAGCACCCTTGAGCACTGGAGACACCCCACGCACTCCACGCACCAGACGCATCAGGACCACAGCCGCCGCGGGACTCACCGCGCTGCTGCTCCCGCTCGCCGCACTCGTCGGCCTGGCCACGCCGGCCCATGCCGCGGGTACCACCGCCACGTACACCAAGACCCAGGACTGGGGCACGGGGTTCGAGGGCAAGTGGACGATCACCAACGGCGGTTCGTCGCCGATCAGCAGCTGGACCGTCGAGTGGGACTTCCCCGCCGGCACCTCGGTGACCTCGGCGTGGGACGCCGACGTGACCGGCTCCGGCACCCACTGGACCGCCAGGAACAAGAGCTGGAACGGCACCCTGGCCCCGGGCGCCAGCATCAGCTTCGGCTTCAACGGCGCCGGTAGCGGCAGCCCGAGCGGCTGCAAGCTGAGCGGCGGCTCCTGCACCGGCGGTGGTGGTGGCGACCCGACGCCCACCCCGACCCCGACGCCGACCCCCACCCCGACGCCCACGCCGACCCCGACGCCGACCCCCACCGGCCCCGCGGGGAGCAAGATCCGCCTGGGCTACTTCGCCGAGTGGGGCGTCTACGGCCGCAACTACCACGTCAAGAACCTGGTGACCTCGGGCTCGGCGAGCAAGCTGACCCACATCAACTACGCCTTCGGCAACGTCACCAACGGCCAGTGCGCCATCGGCGACTCCTACGCCGACTACGACAAGGCCTACACCGCCGACCAGAGCGTGGACGGCGTCGCCGACACCTGGGACACCGGGGCGCTGCGCGGCAGCTTCAACCAGCTGCGCAAGCTGAAGAAGCAGTACCCGAACATCAAGATCCTGTGGTCGTTCGGCGGCTGGACCTGGTCCGGCGGCTTCGGCCAGGCGGCCGCCAATCCGACCGCCTTCGCCAACTCCTGCTACAACCTGGTCGAGGACCCGCGCTGGGCCGACGTCTTCGACGGCATCGACATCGACTGGGAGTACCCGAACGCCTGCGGCCTGTCCTGCGACACCAGCGGGGCCTCGTCCTTCAAGACCCTGATGTCCGCGCTGCGCACCAGGTTCGGCTCCAACAACCTGGTCACCGCGGCCATCACCGCCGACGGCACCAACGGCGGCAAGATCGACGCCGCGGACTACGCGGGCGCCGCGCAGTACGTCAACTACTACAACGTGATGACGTACGACTACTTCGGCGCCTTCGACGCGGACGGCCCGACCGCCCCGCACTCCCCGCTCACCTCCTACAGCGGCATCCCGATCGCCGGGTTCTACTCCGACGCGGCGATCCAGAAGCTGAAGGGCAAGGGCATCCCGTCGAACAAGCTCAACCTGGGCATCGGCTTCTACGGCCGCGGCTGGACCGGCGTCACCCAGTCCGCCCCGGGAGGCTCGGCGACCGGCGCCGCCCCGGGCACCTACGAGGCGGGCAACGAGGACTACAAGGTCCTCAAGAACACCTGCCCGGCCACCGGTACCGTCGCGGGCACGGCGTACGCGCACTGCGGCAACAACTGGTGGAGCTACGACACCCCGTCGACCATCGCGGGCAAGATGGCCTACGTGAAGAACCAGGGCCTCGGTGGCGCGTTCTTCTGGGAGTTCAGCGGCGACACGGGCAACGGTGAGCTGATCACCGCGATCAACAACGGTCTGAGCTAGGCGTCGCGAGCTGGGCCGTACGGGCCGGAGGGGCGGGTTCGGGCCGCCCCTCCGGCCCGGTCGCGTTCGGGGCCGTCAGCCGGTGGCGCAGGACGCGCCGTCGAGGGTGAAGCCCGTGGGCGGGGAGGACGTGCCGGACCGGGTGCCGACCAGCCCGAAAGTGACCGAACCGCCCGCCCGGACGTCTCGGTTGTAGTCCTCGGCCCGGGCGGTGACCGTACCGCCGCGCTGGGAGAAGTCGGCGTCCCACATCTGGGTCACGCGCCGGCCGTCGGAGTACCGCCAGCCGACCGTCCAGCCGTGGAGGTCCTTCCGGGTCGTCAGGGTGACCTCGGCCTGGAAGCCGTCGTACCAGCGGTCGGTCACCTCGTAGGTGACCGTGCAGGACGGCGCCGGCGGCTTCGCCGGGGCCTCCTGGGCGGGCGGCGCGCTGGAGGACGGCGCGCGGTCGGCGGCGGGGATGGTGTGCTCGGCGGCGGAGGGCTCGATCTCCTCGGGGAACCGCGCGCTCCCGCCGGGTTCGGCCGCCCCGGAGGCGCCGGACGCGCCCGGGGACGGCAGCGGCGGGAAACCGGGACCGTCGGGGGCGGCGCCGTCGTTGCCGCCCTGGGCCGTCGGCGCGGCCTCGGCGGAGCGGGGGGCGGAGTCGTCGGCGGTGACCAGGGCCGTCAGGCAGACCACGGCGGCCAGCGCCGCGACCGCGCCGGCCACGGCGGCCCTGCCCCCGGGTATCCGGCGCCCGGCCCGCACGGCACGGGCGGTACGGGAGGCACGGGCGGTACGGGCCGCCCGTCGTGACGGCGGGGGCGGCACGGCGCCCCGCCCGGCCGCCCGGCGCCGGGCCTCCAGGTAGGCGGGACCCGCCCAGCCCAGCACCCCTTCGGCCAGCGCCTCTGCGGGGCCGCCGCCGAACGGGGTCAGGCAGACGGCGGCCCGCGCGCAGTCCGCGCAGCCGCGCAGGTGCCTGCGCAGGTCCTCGGGTGCCGCGTCGACGGGCATCCGGGTGGCCGCGTCCAGCAGCCGGGCGTAGCCCTGGCACTCGTCGGAGGGCGGTTCCTCCTGGTGGGCACGGAGGCAGCGGTCCCGGAAGTCCTGCCGGGCCCGGTCGGTCTCCCGCTCCGCGGCGACGACGTCGATGCCCAGCGCGCGGGCGGTGACGGCCGCGGGGCGGCACTCGACCTCGGCGAACCACAGCAGTGCCGCGTCCGCCTCCGCCATGTCCCGCAGCCCGCGCAGGGCCAGCGGCTCGGGGCGCGCCGCCCTGCCGCGGCGTGCGGCGCGTTCCGCGTTGAGCCAGATCCGGAACTCCGGGTGCAGGCTGTCCCCCTCGCCCCGGGCCTGCCAGTCCGCGGCGGTGTCCCGTACGGCGGTCAGGAGCAGCGGCAGCGGCGGCAGTCCCGGTCCGGGCGCGGGGTCCATGGCGTCGGACGTCAGGTCCAGGCCGCGTTCGAACGCGTCGGCGGCGAGCAGTCC
Source organism: Streptomyces sp. NPDC008238 (assembly GCF_042956445.1). Lineage (NCBI taxonomy): Bacteria > Bacillati > Actinomycetota > Actinomycetes > Kitasatosporales > Streptomycetaceae > Streptomyces > Streptomyces sp. NPDC008238. Next base: position 371,105 of record NZ_JBIBGK010000003.1, read on the forward strand.
GCCGTCCTCGGGGGAGAGTGTGCACAACTGGGCGAAGCACAGCGCTTCCGCCCAGAGCTCGGACAGCGGTACGGCCTCGGGGACCGGGGCTGCGGAAGTCATCGGGCGGGGGACCAACCCTTCGGCGTCGGGAGGCGGTTGCGCCTGCGCCTGGTGGTGCGGGGAGCCTTTCACGGTTCCCACACAAGTAGCAAGGCGCGACTTCGTTTGCCGACGGGGTGGTTGGGGCCTGAGCGAGGCTGTGCGGTTCTGCGCCCCCGGTGAGCGGTCCCGGTCAGTCGCGGTGGACGAAGCGGGCGACGACCGAGAGGGCCGCGGCGCCCTTGATCATGCCCATCCGGTTCCACGTGAGCCCGAAGTCGGCCCGGTCGACGAGTACGTCCACGGTGAGCACGACGGCGTCCGCGGAGGGGGACTCGACGCGGCCGGTGAGGGCGACCGGGCGGGTGGTGCCGCGGACGGTCAGCTCGCCGTCGGCGGAGAGGGTGCCGTCGGTGCCGGCGGTGACCCGGTGGGCGGTGAAGACGATCGCCGGGTGGGCGTCGGCGTCGAGGAATTCGGCGGAGCGCAGGTGGGTGTCGCGCTGCTTGTTGCCGGTGTCCAGGGAGGCGGCGCCCACGGTGAGGGTGCCCCGCGCGGTGCCGTCGGCGGCGAGTTCGCCCTCGCCGCCGACCTCGCCGAACGCCCCCTTCACGGTGGCCGCGCCCCACATCGTGCGGTGGCGGAGCCGTACGGCCGAGGCCGCGGGGTCGAGGGTCCAGGTGCCCGTGCGCAGGCCGGTGGGGGTGGTCGTCGAGTCGGTCATGGGTGCCGCACCCTTCGTAGCTCGGCCGGCCAACCGTGATAGCTAGCCAGATATTAAGTAGCCAGTTAGACAATAACCGGCGTTGGTACGCTGGGCAATGTGACGGCGGAGATCCACGCGGAGACGGACGGCCGGTGCCCGGGCACCGCCGACCTGCACCTGCTCGCGCGGTGGGACGCGCTCCAGTCCGGCTTCCGGCGGGTCACCGACCAGTTGCTGGCGGACGTCGAGGCACGGTCCGGGCTGGCCCCGTCCTCGTTCCAGGCGCTGTGGTTCCTGATGACCACCCCGGAGCGCTCCGCGCCCATGCACCGGCTCGCGGGCACGCTGGGCTTCACCACGGCGGGCACCACGAAGGTCGCCGACCGCCTCACGGAGGCGGGGCTCATCGAACGCCGCCCCTGCCGGGACGACCGGCGCGTCACCCTGGCGGTGCTGACCGAACAGGGCCTCCGGGTGGCCATGACGGCGGCGCTCACGCTGGCCGACGCGCTGCGCGAGCGCGTGGTCGGCCCCCTCGGCGGCCCGGAACGGTTCGAGGCCCTCACGGACGCGGTCACCGCCGTCGACCCCGATCCGCCGTCCGGGCCGCCCTGCGACGGCTGAGGAGCGGCGGGTCCCCCGCAGCGGGGGCCGCGGCCGGGGCGTCGGGCTGCCGTCGCGGCCGGTTCGTGGGCCCTGGTCTGAGATCCCCGCGCAGGCCGAGACGGCCCGGGAGACGATCGCCGAGCAGACCGTGCTGCTGGACGGGCTCGGCAGGGTCACCGAGGAGATCCGGATCACCCGCAGGACGCCGCTCGAGCTGCCCGATCCGCGGCCGCCCGCGCCGCCGACCGCGAAGCTGCCGGACCATCCGGCTTACCACCAGATCATGGCAGTGTTCGCCACAGCCGACGCCCCGTTGCGGGCGCGAGCGGTGTGCGAGGCGATAGACGTGGAGATCGCGCCCAACAACATCGACGACGTCCGCCTGAAGCTCAAGCGGCTGGTCGAACGCGGAATCCTGGTCGAGACCGAGCACCCAGCCGCGGCCATAGCTGCCCAGCGAACGAGCGGCCAGGCCGCTCGCCTCAAGCGAAAGGGCAACACGGGCACCAACTTCACATAGTGCCCTCTGCGTTGCCGATCAGTCGATGCGGTCGCTCAGGCCCAGCACCTTCGGGTCGTCGCTGGGGAAGTTCCTGGGCATGCCCGGCACGTCGATGGTGCGCCCGTACACGCCGGCCAGGAACTCGACGGCACCGACTGGGAACTCGATCCAGTCGGCGTTGTCCGTGCGGACGACCACCGGCCATGCGTCCGGGTCCGCAGGGCTCGTCCTCCAGTAGAAGGTGTCCCCCGAATTGGACGACGCCCAGGAGATCAGGCCCCCCGGCTGCGGGTAGGGAACGTAGTCCTCGGTGTCGCCCATCTCGTACAGATCCTGAAGGATCTCGTCGTCCCTGGAGTTGGACGCCCATGGCGCCTCGCCGCCGGGCGCCGGAAGGGACACCATAAGGAAATCATCGATGACAAGCACCGGGTACGCCTCCGCCAGAGAGCGAAAGTCCGAGGGCAGCGCCGTCCCGAGGCCCGCCTCGAGGGCGGCCCAGTCCACGCTGCGTCCGCCTGGCACACGCCACCGTGCCATCGCAGACAGCACGGCCTCCAGCTCTTCGACCCTCACCATGTCGTCAGCCAATCGCGGAGTTCTCGACCATGACGGTCTCGAACAATACTCCGTCCACAATGCGGACGGAGTGTGGCGACATGACTGCTCATAGAGTCATGAATCGCCCTCTCAGGCCTGGACGGTGACCGAGCGGGGGTCGAAGCCGTAGGGGAGTTCCAGGCGGTGGGCGCGCATCAGGGCGTCGTCGGAGAGGAGTTCCTGGGTGCGGCCGTCGGCGACGACGGTGCCGCCGCTGAGGACGACCGAGCGCGGGCACAGCTCCAGGGCGTACGGCAGGTCGTGGGTGACCATCAGGACCGTGACGTCCAGCGAGCGCAGGATGTCGGCCAGTTCGCGGCGGGAGGCCGGGTCGAGGTTGGAGGAGGGCTCGTCCAGGACGAGGATCTCCGGCTCCATGGCGAGGACGGTCGCCACCGCCACCCGGCGCCGCTGGCCGAAGGACAGGTGGTGCGGCGGCCGGTCGGCGAACTCCGCCATGCCGACCCGTTGCAGCGCCTTGCGGACGCAGGACTCCAGCTCGGCGCCGCGCAGACCGGCCGCGGCCGGGCCGAAGGCGACGTCCTCGCGGACGGTGGGCATGAAGAGCTGGTCGTCCGGGTCCTGGAAGACGATGCCGACCCGGCGCCTGACCTCCGCCACGTGCTTGCGGTCGCCGACCGGGAGCCCGGCGACGGTCACGGAGCCGGCGCCGGCCTCGAGGATGCCGTTGAGGTGCAGCACGAGGGTGGTCTTGCCCGCGCCGTTGGGGCCGAGGAGGGCGACCCGCTCGCCGCGGGCGATGGTCAGGTCGACGCCGAACAGGGCCTGGTGGCCGTCGGGGTAGGCGTAGGCGAGGCCCTTGACCTCGAGTGAAGCGGTCACAGGAACCATCCCATCAGGCAGACCGCCAGCGCGGCGGCCGGGAGCACGGCCGCGTACGACCACTGGGCGCGCGAGGCCGTGGCCTCGTCGATCACCGGCATGCTGCCGGCGTAGCCGCGGCTGACCATCGCCAGGTGGACGCGTTCGCCGCGCTCGTAGGAGCGGATGAACAGGGCACCCGCGGACTTGGCGAGCACGCCCCAGTGGCGCGGGCCGCGCGCCTCGAAGCCGCGCGAGGCGCGGGCGACGCGCATCCGGCGCATCTCGTCGGTGATGACGTCCCCGTACCGGATCATGAACGAGGCGATCTGCACCAGCAGCGCCGGCAGGCGCAACCGCTGCAGGCCCAGGAGGAGTTCGCGCAGCTCGGTGGTGGAGGCCAGCAGGACGGAGGCGGCGACGCCGAGGGTGCCCTTGACGAGGATGTTCCAGGCGCCCCACAGGCCCTGCACGCTCAGCGACAGGCCCAGCACCTCGGTGCGCGGGCCCTCGGCGACGAACGGCATGAGGAAGGCGAAGGCCACGAACGGCAGCTCGACCAGCAGCCGCCGCAGCAGGAACCCGGCGGGTACCCGCGCGACGACGGCGACCGTGGCCAGCAGCACCGCGTACAGGCCGAAGGCCCACATGGCGGTGCGCGGGGTGGAGACCACCACGAGCACGAAGCAGAAGACCGCGGCGATCTTGCACTGCGGGGGCAGCGCGTGCACCGGTGAGTGCCCGTGCCGGTAGAGCCGGTGGGCGTGCCCCGCGCCCACCGCTAGCCCTCGTCCGTCTGCGGGCGGCGGCGGACGACCCAGAAGACCCCGGTGCCGAGCACGAGGGTGGCGCCGACGCCGATCACACCGGCGAGGCCGCCGGAGAGCCGGGCGTCGCCGACGTCCTTGGTCTGGTAGTCCGCCAGCGGGGAGTCCTTGGCCGCGTGGTCCTCCGCCTTCTTGTCGATCCCGTGGTCCGCGGCGACCTTCTCCAGGCCGTCGGGGTTCGCCGAGGCGTAGTAGCTGACGAATCCGGCGAGCACCAGGGCGGCGATCAGGCCGGCGATCCACAGCGGCCGTATGCCGCCGCGCTTCGGGGTGTCGGTCACGGCCGCCATCAGACGGTCGCCTCCTTGAGCTCCAGCGGGCGGCGCAGGTCACGGGCGCCGTGGACGAGGTCGGGGCGGACGGCGACGACGGCGCCCACCGTCGCCGCGGTGATCACCGCCTCGCCGATGCCGATCAGGACGTGCACGCCGACCATGGCGGTGAAGACCTTGCCGAGCGAGACGTCGGTCGTCCCGCCCAGCGCGTAGATCCCGGTGAAGGCGACCGCCGCCGCGGGGACGGAGAGCAGGGCCGCGACGAAGGCCGCGCCCGTCACTCCGCCGCGTCCGCGCGGCAGCACCTTGACCAGTCCGCGGAAGACGGCGTACGCGACGACGACGGTGACGATCGCCATGTCGGTGATGTTCACCCCGAGCGCGGTGAGCCCGCCGTCGGCGAAGAGCACGCCCTGGATGAGCAGGACGACGGACACGCACAACACCCCTGTGTAGGGGCCGACGAGTATCGCCGCGAGCGCGCCGCCGAGGAGGTGGCCGCTGGTGCCCGCGGCCACCGGGAAGTTGAGCATCTGGACGGCGAAGATGAACGCCGAGACGAGCCCGGCCAGCGGCGCGGTGCGCTCGTCCAGTTCGCGTCGCGCACCGCGCAGGCTCACCGCCACGGCTGCGGCCGCGACGGCACCGGTCGCCACCGACACCGGGGCGTCGATGAATCCGTCGGGTACGTGCATGGGGAGCTCCGCTCCAGGGTCGTGTCGGAAGGCGAACGCTCAATCATAGAGTCCTATTGCGAGACGTTTGCAAGAGCCCGAACCCCGCTGGAGCGCATCCCGTGCGTGTATCCGTCCGTGCTTCGCCTCCGCTTCATCCCCGGTTCCCGTGACGGCTCAGAGCAGCGGGCGTCCCGCCCGCAGGTTCCAGCGCCCCGACCGCCCGCTGAATTCCGTCGCCGTCAGCGGCGGCACGTCGATCCGCCAGAAGGACGCCTCGGGGGCGCCCAGGGCCCGTACCGCGCAGGCCCGGACGATCTCCGGTTCGACGACGGCGAGCACCCGTCCCGCGGTCGCGGCGAGCCCGTCGAGCCAGCCGCCGACGCGGGCGCACAGCTCGCGCAGCGACTCGGCGTCGTGCGGCGCCGCGTCCGGGTCGGACAGCCAGGCGGCGACCGCCTCCGGCTCCTCGGCGCTCACCTCGGCCAGGGTGCGTCCCCGCCAGCGGCCCAGCGCCCATCCCGCGGGCGCGGTCTCCTCAGCGTCGAGGCCGAGCGCCTCCGCGGTCGCGCGGCAGCGCACCGTGGGCGAGACGGGCACCGGTCCCGCGCAGGACACCGGCGGCGAACCGGCCAACGCGCGGGCGGCGCCGAGCGCGTGCTCGTCCGGGGGCACGTCGTCGTCGAAACGGGCCTCGCGCAGCGCCGCGTTCACCACCGGTGAGATCAACGTCACCCGGGTCGTCATGCACCCTCCTCGTCCTCCGGCGACCCCGTGGAATCGCCGACTGCCGCCTCGGCCAGGGCCCGTGGGCCACCCGCGGACGGCTCCCGCGCATGCCGGGGCGCCCCCGCGCGCTCTTGGCCGGATCTCCGGATCGCGGTACCGTCACGACGACATTCACGACGACACGGCGGAAGTCCGGTGCAAATCCGGCACGGTCGCGCCACTGTAAGCCCAGCCCCGCGCCAGGCGAGTCAGACCCGCAGTCGTCCGACAGAGCTCCACCGACCGGGACGCGAGTTCCCACCAGGAGGTCATGCCATGGCGCAGTCCGCCGCCCCGCCGGCCGTAGTTCCTTCCGCCGCCCCCGTGACGCTGCCGATCAGGGCGATCCTGCCCTGGGCGGTCTTCTTCGGCGTCCTGATGCTGGTCCTGCTCTACTTCGTGGGCGCCGAGCAGGGGGCCACGTCCCTCATGTCCGGCGAGAACGTCCACGAGTGGCTGCACGACGGGCGCCACCTGCTCGGCTTCCCCTGCCACTGACAGGGGCGCCGCATCCATGAACCCCGTCAACTCCGTCACCGTCAGACGACTGCTCGTGCGGGGCATGCTGGCCGGCCTCGCCGCCGGCGTGCTCGCGCTGGTCGTCGCCTACCTGCTGGGCGAGTCCCGGGTCGACGCGGCCATCGCGTTCGAGGAGTCGCACGCGCACGAGCACGGCGGCGCCGAACCGGTCAGCCGTGCCCTGCAGTCCACCGCCGGTCTGGCCACCGGCATCCTCGTGTACGGCGTGGCGGTGGGCGGCATCGCCGCCCTCGCCTACTGCTTCGCCCTCGGGCGGATCGGGCGCTTCGGCGCCCGGCCCACGGCCGTGCTGCTCTCGACGGCGGCACTGGTCACGGTCTACGTCGTGCCCTTCCTGAAGTACCCCGCCAACCCGCCGGCCGTCGGCGACCCCGACACCATCGGGAAACGCACCACGCTGTACTTCCTGATGATGCTGCTCAGCGTGCTGCTCGCGATCGCCACCGTGATCCTCGGCCGGCGCCTCGCGCCGCGCCTGGGCAACTGGTACGCGACCGTGGCCGCCGGTGTCTTCTTCGTCGTGACCGTGGGACTCGCGTACGCGTTCCTGCCCGCGATCAACGAAGTGCCGGAGCACTTCCCGGCGGCGCTGCTGTGGCAGTTCCGTCTGGCGGCGCTGGCGATCCAGCTCACGCTGTGGACCTCCTTCGGGCTGCTCTTCGGCCACCTGGCCGGACGCCTGCTGGAACCGGCCCCGGCCGCCGCCCCCGAGGGGCGCGGCACCGTGGGCGCGGGCACGGCGGCGTCCGTCTAGGACGACACGGCCCGGCGCCTCGCCGGGCCCGCGGTGCCGACCGGACCGCCCGTACGACGCTCAGCGCGTCGTGCGGGCGTTCGTGTGCGCGTCCTTGGGAGCGTCCGTGTGTGTGTCCGTGTGTGCGGAGACGAGCGTGTGCAGCCGCTCCGCCGCGGCACGGCCGAAGGCCGGGTCGTTGAGGTGCGTGTCGTACTCGGCGACCTCCACCCGGCTGCCGCGCAGCTCCTCACGGAGGGTGCGGAAGAGCACCCCGTCCACGGCACGGTCATGGTACGGCCCGCCCGGCGCCCCGAGGGTGGACAGCCCGCGCAGCGGCAGCATGAGCGTGACCGGGCCGGTGGCCGCGCGCAGCTTCGCCGCGACCTGACGGCCGAGTTCGGCGCACTCGGCGGCGGAGGTGCGGATCACGGTCACCGAGGGGTTGTGGACGTGGACGTTGCGGGACCGGAAGCGGTCCGGCAGCGAGGCGAGCGGGCCGAACTTGACCATGTCCAGCGCCCCCGGGGCCACCACCTGCGGCAGCCCCGCGCGGCCCGCGGTGCGCAGCCGGTCGGGCCCCGCGCCGAAGGCACCGCCCACCAGCTCGTCGGCGAGCTCGCTGAGCGTCAGGTCCAGCACGCCGCTGAACATGCCCTCCCCGGCGAGCGACTCCAGGGAACGGCCGCCGGAGCCCACGGAGTGGAAGACCAGTACCTCGTAGCCGAGTTCCGTGAGCCGTGCCCGGGCGGCGTCGACGCCGGGGGTCGTCACGCCCGCCATGCTGGCCGCCACCAGCGGCCGGTCCCCGGCGGGCGGTGCGGACGCCGCGGCGAAGCCCCTGGCCATGCCGGCGATCGCGTCCGCCGCGTTGGCCAGGATCGGCGCCGACACCCGGTTGACGCCCGCGATGTCGACGACGCTGTACATCATGGCGATGTCGGTCGAGCCCACGTACGGGGAGACGTCGCCCGCGGCCATCGAGGACACCATCAGCTTCGGCACGCCGAGCGGCAGCGCCCGCATCGCGCGGGTGGCGATCGAGGTGCCGCCGCTGCCGCCGATGGCCAGGACGCCGTGCAGCCTGCCCTCGTCGTGCAGCCGGCGCACCACCCGCGCCGCTCCCTCGGCCATGACCGTCACCGCGGCGCCGCGGTCGCCCGCCCTGCGCAGCCGTTCGGAGTCCGCGCCCGCGGCGGCGGCCACGACGGTACGGGGGATGTCGGGGGTGACCAGGGGTTCGCCGGCCACGCCCGCGTCGATCAGCACGACCTCGACGGCGCCGCGCAACAGCCGGTCCCGCAGCCAGCCGTACTCCGTGCCCTTGGTGTCCAGCGTTCCCAGCAGCGCAACGACCGGCATGGTCACCAGTGTTGGGCCCGGTACCGGAAGTGACAAGGCCTCATGACGGGGGCACGGGGCGCAGCAGCAGGAGCGCGGTGTCGTCGGTGCGGTCGGTGGCCCGGCCGCTGTGGTGCACGAGGACCTCGGCGAGTTCGTCCAGCGGGAGCCCGCCCCGGGCGGACAGGGCCACGGCCAGGGCGGTGATGGCCTCGTCCAGGTCGCCGCCGGGGGTCTCGATGAGCCCGTCGGTGTAGAGCGCGAGGACGGCGCCGCGGGGCAGCGTCAGCGTGGTGGTGGGGTACTCGGCCCGGGGGTCGATGCCGAGCAGCAGCCCGGCGGGCCGGCTGAGGACGTCGGTGCGGCCGTCGGGGAGGCGCAGCAGGGCCGGCGGGTGGCCCGCGGAGGCCAGCCGCAGGATGCCCTCCGTGAGCCGGAGGTGGGCGTAGAGGCAGCTGGTGAACAGCCCGGTGTCGAGTTCGTCCAGCAGCCGGTTGGTGCGGGACAGCACCTGGTCGGGGGAGGCCCCGGCGGTGGCGTGCGCGTGCACCGCGGTGCGCACCTGGCCCATCAGGGCGGCGGCGTTGACGTTGTGGCCCTGGACGTCGCCGATGACCGCGGCGACGCAGGTGTCGTCCAGCCTGATCAGGTCGTAGAAGTCGCCGCCGACCTCCATGCCGCTGGTCGCCGGGAGGTAGCGGGCGGCGACCTCCAGGCCGGGCAGGGTCGGCAGGGTGTGCGGCAGCAGCCCCGACTGCAGGCTGTGCGCGAGGTGGTGCTTGGCGTCGTAGATCCGCGCCCGGTCCAGGGCCTGGGCGATCAGCCCGCTGAGCGAGGTCAGGGCGGCCCGTTCGTCGGCCGGGAAGGAACGCTCCTCGGCGAACGCCATGACGCAGGCGCCCACGGGGCGGCCGGACGCGATCAGCGGCAGGAAGGCCCAGGCCGCCATGTCCGACAGCAGCTCCAGGCCCTGGTACGCCCGGACGAGGTCCTCGCGCGAGCCGTAGAAGCTGGGGACGCCGGTGGTCAGCGCCCGGGTGGCCGGGAGGCGCGCGGTCAGCGCGGTGCCGTCCAGGGCCGCCATGACCTCGGGCCGGTAGCCGCGGTCGCCGATGATGTGGAGCCGGCCGCCCTCCGCGACGCACAGCACGAAGGCGTCCGCGCCGATCGCGGCCGGGAAGAGGTCGGCGACCAGCCGGACGACGTCGTCCACGCCGACGGCCTCGGTGAGGGCCGTCGCGAGGTGCATGAGGTGGTAGATCGCGCCGATCCGGATCGGCACCGCGGCCTCGTCGTAGGCCGCCGCGCGTCCGGCCGGGTCCACCGTGTCCGCGTCGGTCGGGGAGATCCGCACGCTGACCCCGGTCGCGTCCGGGAACAACTGCACGAGCAGCCAGTGGTCGGGCGGCCGCAGGGCGGTGAACGAGACCGGCCGCCCGCTGAGCACGGCGGCACGGTAGCGGTCCTCGTGGGCGGGGTCCCGCAGCCAGCGCAGGCTCTCCCACGGGAAGGTGCCCACCAGCCGCTCGACGGGCACGCCGACGAGCTCCGCCGCGCGGGCGCTGGCGTAGGTGATCCGTCCGTCGAAGTCGAGGGCGCAGGCCCCCTCGGGCAGCCGCCGGGCCCAGTCCGCCGCCGCCAGGGCCTCGTACGGGTCCACCGGGAGGGCCCGCGCGGTCCGCAGCACCCGCGGCTGGGGCCCCGGCAGGATCGGCTCCCCGTCGGCGCCGGCCCGTACGAGCTGGTCGGCAAGGCGCTCGCGGGCACGCTCCAGCAGCTCGCGCTCCGCGGGCGGCGCCTCGGCGGTGCGCGACCGGGACCAGATCAGCACGAGCGTGCCGAGCGCGGCGTCGCCGACGGTGAGCGGGGCGGCGACCATGGACAGGTCGTACGGCATGACCAGCGCCGTGCGCGGATAGCGGTCCGCCAGTTCCTCCCGGGAGCGGACCAGGATCGTCCGGCCCTCCCGTACGGCGTCGGCCACCGGGGTCGACCGCTCCATGGGCAACCGCGACCAGGGCATCGACAGCTCCCGGGGCGCCCCGGTGATGACCTCCATCCCGAGCGCCCGGCCCTCGGGCATCACCAGGAAGACCGCACCGATATGGGCGCCCGTCGCGCGCACCACTTCGGCGAGCACTTGGTCCAGCAGCTCCCGGGCGGGGGCAGTCACCACCATGCGTGGCTCCACCATCGGGCCGACACCACCTATAAGGGGGACGATACGCCCCCCTTCGCCCCGTCTCCTCCCCGTGGAACCCGGTGCCCCGGGGGCGAGGGCCCACCGGGTTGCCCGGGGCCCGCGCCTGGTCGGGAGGGCCAGCACGGCGGCCGTGTGCCGGCCTCGAACGGTTGCCTTGCCTGGCGGGGTTGGCGGGCCGGGGCGGGGCCGCCCGGGGCCGGATCGGAACCGGCGGGTGGTCGGGTGCGAAGGGAAGATCACCGCGAGGTCCCGTGCGGCGCCTGCCGGCCGCGTACCTGTACCGCACGCCGGGCGCCCTCAACGACGCGAGCGCCGGGCAGGCTCGCGGCACGCACCGCGGCGGACGGCGGCTGGCCGTTGTCGGCGCCTGCCGGTCGGTCGGGGCCGCCCGAGGGCGGGGGCGGGGCGGTCAGTGGGCCGGGGCGGACGGGATGGCGGCGATGGCGCTGCCGGCCTGGTCGGCGAGGGTGACCGCGACCAGGCGGGCCTGGCGGGAGGGGACGGTGCCGGGGGTGGGGAGCATCATGAAGCGGCCGTGGAAGCGCCCGTTGTGGAAGACCCGGAGTTCGACCTCCTGGTCCGGCAGGCCGTACGCGTCGGCGTCCCAGGGGCGGCGGCCCCGCACCACGGTGCCGTCCTGCTCCAGCCGCGGCGGGTGCCCGACGAGGGTGCCGTACTCGAACCGGCAGCCCCGCAGGTGCAGCAGGCTGACCAGCTGGTCGCGGACGTGGTCGACCACGACGTGCGGGGTGACCGCGGACTGGGCCAGCCGGGCCGTCTCGTGGATGCGGGCGAGGTGGTCGGCGTCGGTGATCGCGATCACCGCGAGCCGCCGGGTGCGGGCGGCGAGCTGCGAGACGGCCAGGCCGACGGCGAGCAGCAGGACCGCCGTCACCACGTCGCCCGGGCCGCTGATCGTGAACCGCTCGTAGGGCGGGGCGAAGAAGAAGTCGAACCAGGCCGCGGCCGACAGCGCGGCGAGCGCGCCGGCGCGGCGGCTGCCGAGGACGGCGACGGTCACCACCGCGACCACCAGCACCAGGGCGACGTGCGTGTTCGACACCTGGGTGCGGAACGGCACGAGGGCCAGGCACACCAGCGGCGGCAGGAGCAGCCCGGCCGGCAGGGCCAGCCGTGCCAGGTGGGGGAAGGGGGAGCGGAAGGAAGGACGCGTCATGGTCATCGCCTCCGTCAGGGGGCCCGCCGCGGCCCCGGGGTTCACCGCAGGGGCGTGGCGGTGTGCAGGGGCAGCCGCCAGGTGTTGCGGCGGTGCATGTCGTCGAGGACGTCGTGGAGCGGGGAACGGGGTACGGCTAGCACCGGGCAGCCCGCGTGGACGAGGCAGTGCCGCGCCACGGACGGCCTCAGCAGCCGGCGGAGCGGGCCGCGGCGTCCGGCGCCGACCACCAGCAGGTCGTCCGGGCGGTCCGCGACCTGGGTCAGCGCCCATCCCGCGGCCCCGCGGACGATCACCGCGCGCAGCGGGAGGCCCTCCGGGAGGCCGCCGAAGGCGGATCCGATGGCGTCGGCCAGTTGCCTGCGGGCCCGGTCCTGCCACTCGTGCAGCAGCGGCGGGAACGGGGAGCGCCGGTAGGCGAACTCCCCGCCCGGAGGTTCCCAGGCGAGCACGGTGACCAGCACCGCACCCGTGCGGCGCGCCTCGGCGGCGGCCCGGTGCAGTGCCGTGAGGCTGCCGAGGGAGCCGCTCACCCCCACGACCACGCGGTGGTTTCGGGCGTCGTCCATGCCGTCCATGGAAGACCCGGGCGGGGCGCCGCGGGGCCTTCTTGTCGCGCTCTTGTCGCCGGGCGGCGCTCTCCTGACGCCGCCCTGACCCCGTCCTGAACCCGCCCTGGTCCCGTTCCGACCCGCCCTGATCCTGTTCCGACCCCGACGGGGCTCAGGCCGGATAGGCGTGCGTCTGGGCCGCCTTGACCGTCGCCCACACCTCGGTGCCGGGGTGCAGGCCGAGTTCGGCGGTCGCCACCGTGGTGAGGTCGGCGGCGAGCGGGATTTCGCCCCGGACGTCGACGCGGATTTGGTCGCCGTGCGACTCCAGTCCCGCGACCGTGCCCCGCCACAGGTTTCTGGCGCTGGAGCCCGTGGGGCGGTCCCGGTGCAGGGTGACGGCGCCGGGCGGGAAGGCCACGAAGGCCGGGCCGGACAGTTCCTCGGTGGTGGTGATGTCCGGCCCGCCGTCGATCGTCACGGTGTGGCCGTCGGCGCGGCCCCGGTAGAGGTTGAGGCCGACGAGGTGCGCGATGTAGTCGGTGCGCGGGCGGCGGGCGATCTCGCCGGGGGTGCCCTCCTGCACGGAGCCGCCGTGCTCGATGACCACCAGCCGGTCGGCCAGCACCATGGCGTCCAGCGGGTCGTGGGTGACCAGGACGGCCACCGCCTCGAAGTCGGCGAGGTGCCGGCGGAGCTGGGAGCGGACCTCCAGGCGGGTGCGGGCGTCGAGGGCGGCCAGCGGTTCGTCCAGGAGCAGCAGCCGGGGCCGGGTGGCGAGCGCCCGGGCGAGGGCGACGCGCTGCGCCTGGCCGCCGGAGAGCCGGCGGGGCCGGGCGGCGGCGTGCTCGGCCAGGCCCATGCGCTCCAGCCACCCGGCGGCCTCGGCACGGGCCCGCGCCTTGGGGACGCCGTGGCAGCGCGGGCCGAAGGCCACGTTGTCCAGCGCCGACAGGTGCGGGAAGAGCAGGTAGTCCTGGAAGACGACGCCGACCGGGCGGGTCTCGGGGGGCGTGCCGTCCAGGGCGGCGCCGTCCAGCCGCAGGTGGCCGTCGGTGAGCGGGGTCAGCCCGGCCAGGGCCCGCAGCGCGGTGGTCTTGCCGGCGCCGTTGGGCCCCAGCAGGGCGAGCACCTCGCCGGGGGCGGCGGTGAGCGTCACGTCGAGGTGGAAGGCGCCGCGGTCGACGACCAGCCGGGCGTCCAGCCCCTGCGGGGCCGGGCCGCCGGCGGCGGCGGGGGCTTTGTCCGGGGAGGTCATGGCGTGGCCATCCAGCGGTCGCGCAGTCCGGCCAGGACGGCGATGGAGACGGCGAGCAGCACCAGGCTGAGCGCGATGGCGGCGGCCGGGTCGCTCTGCAGGGCGAGGTAGACGGCGAGCGGCATCGTCTGCGTGCGGCCGGGGAAGTTGCCCGCGAAGGTGATGGTGGCGCCGAACTCGCCGAGCGCCCGCGCCCAGGCCAGGACGGCACCGGCGGCGATGCCGGGGGCGATCAGCGGCAGCGTCACCCGGCGGAAGGCGGTGAAGCGGGAGGCGCCGAGGGTGGTGGCGGCCTCCTCGTAGCGCGGGTCGGCGGCCCGCAGGGTGCCCTCGACGCTGATGACCAGGAACGGCATCGCGACGAAGGCCTCCGCGATGACGACGCCCGTCGTGGTGAAGGGCAGCGTCACCCCGAACCACTGGTCCAGCCACCGTCCGGCGATGCCGTTGCGGCCCAGTGCCAGCAGCAGCGCCACACCGCCGACGACGGGCGGCAGCACCAGGGGCAGTGTCACCAGGGCGCGCACCAGCCGGCGCCCGGGGAACTCGGTGCGGGCCAGCAGCCAGGCCAGGGGCACGCCCAGCACGAGGGTCACCGCGGTCGCGAGGGTGGCGCAGATCAGGGAGAGCCGCAGCGCCTGCCACACCCCGGGGCTGGTGAGCTGCGCGGGCAGTTCGCTCCAGGGCGTGCGGACCAGCAGCCCGGCGAGCGGCAGCACGAGGAAGGCGAGCCCGAGCAGGGCGGGCAGCAGCAGCGGCAGGGGCACCGGGGAGCGGTGACCCTGCCGGCGGCCGGCGCGGCGCGGCCCGGACCGGGCGGTTCCGGGCGCGCCGCCGCTGTGGTCGGTCACGGGTTGAGGAAGCCGGCGTCGCTGAGGACCTTGCGGCCCTGGTCGGACTGGACGAGGGCGATGAAGGCCTCGGCGGTGGGGGCGTTGGGGGCGTCCTTGAGGAGGACGATGGGGTAGTCGTTGACGGCGCCGGCGGACTCGGGGAAGTCCACGCCCTCGACCTTGCCGGCGGCGGCCTTGACGTCGGTCTTGTAGACCACGGAGGCGTCGACCTCCTTCAGTTCCACCTTCGTCAGGGCGCTCTTGACGTCCTGTTCGTAGGAGACGGGGGTGAGCTTGAGGCCGGCGCCGTCCAGTGCCTTCTGCGCGGCGGCGCCGCAGGGGACTTCCTTGGCGCACAGGGCGACCTTGATGCCGGACTTGGTGAGGTCCTTGAGCGTGGCGACGTCCTTGGGGTTGCCGGGGACGACCGCGATCTCCAGCTGGTTGCGGACGAAGGTCGCGGGTTCGCCGGCGGCGTCCTTGGCGTCGGTGACGATCTGCATGGTCTTGGCGGAGGCGGCCGCGAAGACGTCGGCGGGGGCGCCGGAGGTGATGCTGGCGGCGAGGGCGTCGCTGCCGCCGAAGTTGAAGGTGACCTTGGTGCCGGGGTGGGCCGCCTCGAACTCCTTGCCCAGTTCGGTGAAGCTCTCCTTGAGCGAGGCCGCGGCGAAGACGGTGACCGTGCCCTTCGGTTCGTCCGCGGAGGACGCGCCCGCCGAGGGCGAGGACGACGCGGAGGCGCCGGCGGAGTCGTCCGAGGACGAGCAGGCGCTGAGGGCCAGCAGCACCGCGGTTCCTCCGACGGCCAGCTGAACGGTCCGGCGGTGCGTGGGACGGGTCATCACAGGGCTGCTCCTCCGAGTCTCGTTCTCTACGGTCTCTCGACGACCACGTTGGTCGACTTGATGACGGCGACCGCCGGTACGCCGGGCTCGAGCTTCAGCTCCTCGGCCGACTCCCGGCTGATCATGGACACCACGCGGAACGGGCCGGCCTGGATCTCGACCTGCGCGGACACGTCGCCGAGGATCACCTCGGTGACGATGCCCGAGAAGCGGTTGCGGGCCGAGGAGCCGGTGTGCTCGCGTTCGGTGCGGTTGAACTCCCGGGCGAACGCGGCCAGGTGGGGTCCCTCGATGATGCGCCGGCCCTGCTCGTCGCGCTCCGCCCGCAGCCGCCCGCTGTCGACCCAGCGCCTGAGGGTGTCCGCACTCACGCCCATCAATGCGGCCGCCTCGCCGATCCGGTAGGTGTGCATGACTCGATCATAGTGACGCAGATGCGAGCTGGAAGCCCCTTGTCGGATTGCACGAGCCGGATCCCTGAGCTTTGGGGGTCGCATGTGCGTTTCCACGACGGCCGGGCGCGGGTACGGTCACCGGGGGAGGTGGAAGCCCGTGACCGTGTCCGTTCCCGCGCCGCCGCCGGAGCTCGCCGGGTTCACCCTGAGCGGCGACCTGGCCCGCCCCGCCCCGCTCACCGTGCCGGACCTGCTCGCCTGGCCCCAGCACACGGCCCGGGTGAGCTTCGAGTGCCAGACCAGCGGTGTGCAGCACCACCGGTTCGAGGGCCCGTTGCTCCACGAGGTGCTCTGCTCGGCCGGTCCCGGCTTCGACCCCGGCCGCCGCAAGGACCGGTTGCGCTTCCTCATCGCCGTGACCGGGGCGGACGGCCACCACGCACTGCTGTCCTGGGCCGAGATCGACCCGGACTTCGGGCAGGCCCGCGTGCTGCTGGCCACCCGCGTCGACGGTACCCCGCTGGACGTCCAGGGCCCGCAACTGGTGCTGCCCCAGGACCGTTGCGGGGCCCGGCACATCAGCGGCATCACCGGCATCCGCGTCGACGGCGGGTACGGCGGCGGGGAGCGACGGGGGCCTCTGAGCGGGCACTACGATCGGCGGAATGCGACCCTCCCCCGCCGGCCTGGTCCGTGAGTTCCACACCGTCTTCGGCCTCGACGTCCGTCCCCGCCCGACCGAGATCCCGCCCGAGTACGCGGCGCACCGCCAGGACCTGCTGGCCGAGGAGGTGGCGGAGGTCGCCGAGGCCTCCGAGGCCGGGCCGCTGGACCACCTCGCGCACGAACTGGCCGACGTGGTCTACGTCGCGTACGGCACCGCGCTGGTGCACGGCATCGACCTCGACGAGGTCATCGCGGAGATCCACCGCGCCAACATGAGCAAGCTCGGCCCAGACGGACGGCCGGCCCTTCGGGCCGACGGCAAGGTCCTCAAGGGCGAGCACTACCGGGCCCCGGACGTCGCGGCGGTGCTGCGCGCCCAGGGCTGGACGCCCGCCGGGGAGTGACCCGGGGGCGCGGCGCCGACCCCTGCCGTCGCGACGCCCTCGACGCCCTGGTGGCCCTGGTGGACGCGTACCTGGGCCGGTGAGCGGCCCGGGGTGCGGTGATAGGAGCGGGCTATCCCGCCATAGCGACGTTCGCTTTGACCCCCGGGTGGCCGGGCCGCGAACGTGAAGTGACCTTCCGCAGCGTCCACTTCACGGATGAGGAGCCGCAGTCATGGCAAAGGTGCTGTGCGTCCTGTACGACGACCCGGCCGACGGTTACCCGACCACGTACGCCCGCGACGACCTGCCGCGCATCGACCAGTACCCCGGCGGCCAGACCACCCCCACGCCGCAGGCGACCGACTTCACCCCCGGCGCCCTCCTCGGCAGCGTCTCGGGCGAACTGGGCCTGCGCCGCTTCCTGGAGGAGCGCGGCCACAGCCTGGTCGTCACCTCGGACAAGGACGGCGACGGATCGGTCTTCGACCGTGAGCTGGCCGACGCCGACGTGGTCATCTCCCAGCCCTTCTGGCCGGCCTACCTGACGCCCGAGCGCATCGCCGCCGCCAAGAACCTGAAGCTGGCCGTCACGGCGGGCATCGGCTCGGACCACGTCGACCTGGGCGCGGCCGTCGCCCGCGGCATCACCGTCGCCGAGGTCACCTACTGCAACAGCATCAGCGTCGCCGAGCACGTGGTGATGATGACCCTGTCGCTGGTGCGCAACTACCTGCCCTCGCACCGGGTCGTCCTGGACGGCGGCTGGAACATCGCGGACTGCGTGGCCCGGTCGTACGACCTGGAGGGCATGCACGTCGGCACGGTCGCCGCGGGCCGCATCGGCCTGGCGGTCCTGCGCCGCCTGGCGCCCTTCGACGTGAAGCTGCACTACACCGACCGGCACCGGCTGCCGGAGGCCGTCGAGCAGGAGCTCGGGCTGACCTGGCACGAGAGCGCCGCCGACATGGTGCCGCACTGCGACGTCGTGACCGTCAACGCCCCGCTCCACCCGGAGACCGAGGGCCTCTTCGACGACAAGCTGATCGACACCATGAAGCGCGGCGCCTACCTCATCAACACCGCGCGGGCGCTGATCGTCGACCAGGACGCCGTGGGCCGGGCCCTGCGGGACGGACGGCTGGCGGGCTACGCGGGCGACGTCTGGTACCCGCAGCCGGCCCCCGCCGACCACCCCTGGCGCACCATGCCGCACCACGGCATGACGCCGCACATCTCCGGTTCCTCGCTGTCGGCCCAGGCCCGGTACGCGGCGGGAACCCGCGAGATCCTCGAGTGCTGGCTGGACGGCAGGCCGATCCGGGACGAGTACCTGATCGTCGCGGGCGGAGCGCTGGCGGGCACGGGCGCCCACTCGTACTCCATCACGGGCTGACCGGCCCCGGACCGGCCGCCGACCCGCAGGGCGCGCGGGTCGGCGCCGCCCGCTCCGTCCTCCCCTCCCCTCCCCTCCCCCGCCGGCGCGGCCGGGGGGAGAATCGAGGGCATGACGGAGCGCAAGCCACCGGGCGTCCCCTTCGAGTCCTGGGTCGACAAGCAGATCCGGGAAGCGACGGAGCGCGGCGCCTTCGACAACCTGCCCGGGGCGGGGAAGCCGCTGGCCTCCCTGGACCGGCCCTACGACGAGCTGTGGTGGATCAGGGAGAAGATGGCCCGCGAGGGGCTGTCCCACCTCCCGGCGAGCCTGCGGCTGCGCAAGGAGGTGGAGGACGCGATGGACGCGGCCTACCGAGCCCCCTCCGAACGCGAGGTGCGCCGCATCGTCGAAGAGGTCAACGAGACCATCCGCAAGGGCATCCGCACACCGATGGACGGCCCCCCGCTCGGCCTCGTCCCGTACGACGTCGACGCCGTCGTCGCCCGGTGGCACGCGAAGCGCGCCTGAACCCGCACGCCGAACGCGGTCCCGTGGGCCGGGCGTCGCGCCTCCAAGGGCCTCGCGGGCTTCGCCCGCACCGGCTTCCGCACTGCAGGGAAGCCGCCGCCCGCCGTGGGACGCCGCCCGCGGGTGCCGGAGGGGGACGCGGCTCAGGGGCTGTCGGCAACCCGCGGCGGTGCCGGGCTTCGCCCGTGCGCCGGACGTGGTCCGGTGCGGCAGCGTCCGGCGGTGCCGGCCCGGACCCGCCCGGGCAGTCCCTCTTTGTTGTGGGGGTGTGGCCGGGCGCGGCACCTACAAGGGTGTCGCTGGGTTCGTCCGCGCCGGCTCCCGCACCGCCGTTAAGGCGCCGCCCAGCCGTGGGACGCCGCCCGTAGGTTCCGGTAGGGATGCGGCTCGGCGTCCGCGGGCAACCTGCGGCGGTGCCGCTGGGCTTCGCCCGCGCCGGCTTCCGCACCGCCGGGGTGCCGTCGCCCGCCGGCAACCCGGGGCGGCCGCCGCCGGCACCCCGGTCCTTGCCGCAGGCCAGCGGTTGCGGGCCCCGGCGGGCTGAAAAATAGTCGGACTGTGAGAGGGCGGCCATGGGTCTCGATCCCGGAGGGGCTCCGTGTGCGGTTCGCGGACCTGCCGGTGCGGGCGCGCGCCCTGCGGGCGGAGGCGGAGCGGCGGTTCCCGATCATCACCCGGCTCGCCGCCCGGCTGCTGAGCGTCAACGTGCTGGACGCGGCCACCCGGTTGGCCGCCCAGGCCTTCCTGACCGCCGTGCCGCTGCTGTTCGTCATCTCGTCCTTCGCGCCGGAGAGTGTGCGCCAGGAACTGTTCGACTCGCTGGTGCGGGTGATGGGGCTCTCCGGCCCCTCCCGTGAACAGCTGCGCTCGGTCTACGAGTCCGACCCCGGGAGCCTGCGCCAGACGGTGGGGGTGGTCGGCACCCTGATGGCCCTGCTGTCGGCGACCGCCTGCAGCCGGGCGATGCAGCGGGTGTGCGAACGCGCCTGGCACATGCCGAAGTCGGCGGCGCGGATCGCGGCCTGGCGCTGGTTCGCCTGGGTGTGCGCGGCGCTGCTCTACCTGGCCGTCCAGGGGCCGCTGCGGCTGGGCTTCGGCGCGGGCCGATGGCTCGGCGTCCCGCTGGCCCTGGTGAGCGCGGTGGGGATCTGGTGGTGGACCCAGCACCTGCTGCTGGGCGGCCGGATCGGCTGGCGTCCGCTGCTGCCGGGGGCGCTGCTCACGGCGCTGTTCCTGGAGGCTGCGGTCTTCGCCGCTCCGCTGTACGTGCCGACGGCGCTCAACCGCAGCCTGCAGGCGTACGGCTCGCTGGGGTCGGTGTTCACCCTGCTGTCCGGGTTGATCGCGCTGTGCGTCGTGGCGACCGTGTGCCTCACCGTGGGCGCGGTGTTCCACGGCGACCAGCCGGGGGCCGGGGCCGGTCCGGCCGCGCCCGGTCCGCCGGGGGAGGGCCGGGCGGGCGGCGGTCAGGCGGCGGGCGAGCGGTCCGGCCTGTAGTGCGCGAGCGCCCAGATGACGAAGATGTCGAGCGCGATGAGGATGATCGACCAGAACGGCAGGTAGGGCAGGTAGAGGAAGTTCACGATGATGCCCAGGCCGGCCAGGACGATGCCCGTGATGCGTGACCAGAGCGCGGCGCCGCTGAGGAGTGCGGTGCCCGTGACCACCAGGAGCACGCCGAGGACGAGGTGGATCCAGCCCCACGCGGTCAGGTTGAACTTGTAGATGTAGTTGCCGATCTGCGCGTACACGTTGTCCGCTGCGATCCCCGAGATGCCCTGGAAGATGGCCAGGACGCCGTCGACGAGCAGCAGGACGCCGGCGAAGGTGACGCCGCCGCGTGCCCACCCGTCGCGGTGGTTCCCGGTCCGGGGTGTGGTGCCGGTGGCTGCCATGGCTGCCTCCTCGCGTGATGGTGCTTCAGTGCCGCAGCGCCCGTTCCACCTGGGCCTCGACCGTGCCCGTCAGGTCGCGGTTGCTGCGTACCGTGGCCTCGCCCGACTTCTGCGGGGCCACGTCGGCGACGTTGACCACGGCGGCGTCGAGGAGGTTTCCGCTGGTGTCGCGGAAGGTCACCTCGACGGTGTACGTGGCCTGTTTGTCGCCGCTGTTGGTGGCCGTGACCGTGGTGGTGGCCTTGCCGCCCTCCACGGTCACGGGGTCGAGCCTGACGTCGTCCTTCGCGTTGACGCCGTTCTTGATCTTCGCCAGCTGGGACTGCGCGGCGGCGGTCGCCGAGGCGACGGCCTCCGCACCCTCGGACACCAGCGAGGACGCGGCGGAAGCGGCCTTGGACGCCTTTTCGCCGGGGGTGCTCTCGGCGTCGGAACAGGCACTCGCGGCCAGCGCGGTGGCGGACAGGACGACCGCCGCGCACACCGCGCGGCCCCGATACGGCCTCGTCATTCCTACCTCCACGGACTCATGCGCCTCAAATGGCACATCAATCACCATACGTATTAAATTGCCGTGTCGCGTGGTGAAGGAGAGGCGGCGGTGGCATGGCGGGTGCAACGCCCGAGGGGCGTGACGATCTCGCCGAACTGCGCGCCCGGCTGTCGGCACTGGAGGCGCGGGAGACCGTTCCCGCGGGCGCCGGAGCGCAGGCCCCGCCGCCTCACCGGCGACGCCCCGTGCGGGCCTTCTTCTCGGCCCTGTTCATCGTCGTGGCCTGCGTGTTCGTGCCGCTGAGCGCGCTGGCCGTCTGGGTGGACTCCGAGGTCGGCGACACCGACCGCTACGTCGCCACCGTCGCGCCCCTGGCGAGCGACCCCGCCGTGCAGGACGCCGCCGCCAACCGGATCACGTCCGCCGTGATGCAGCGGATCGACGTGAAGAGCCTCCTGGACGAGGTCGCCCCGCAGGACCGCCCCCGCCTGGACCAGCTGCTCAGCCGGATTTCCGGGCCGCTGACCAGCGGCATCGAGAGCCTGGTGCACTCGACGGCGGAGAAGGTCGTGCGCAGCGAGGCCTTCGAAACGGTCTGGACCGACGCCAACCGCCGGATCCACGACTCGCTGGACAAGGCGCTGACCGGCCAGGGCGGCGGCGCGGTCAAGCTGACCAACGACACAGTGGCGATCGACCTCGCCCCCGTCATCGACCAGGTCAAGCAGCGGCTGGTCGAGGCGGGCCTGACCATCGCCGCCAAGATCCCCGAGGTCCACACCGACTTCACCGTCGTGCGCTCCGAGAAGGTCGGCAAGATCAGGACCGGCTTCCGGCTGCTGCAGCTCGCCGGCCTCTGGCTGCCGGTCGTCACCGTCGTCCTCGCGGCCGCGGGGGTGCTGCTCGCCGTCCGCCGGCGCCGCGCCCTGGTCGCCGCCGCGCTCGGCTTCGCCGCCGCGGCCCTCGTGCTCGGCGCGGCCCTGACCGTCTTCCGGGCGATCTACCTCGACGCGCTGCCCGCCGACGTCGACCAGCGGGCGGCCGGGACGGTCTACGACGCCCTCATCCGCTTCCTGCGCCAGACCGTCCGCGCGGTGTTCGTGCTCGGCGTCGTCGTCGCGCTGGGCGCCTGGCTGAGCGGGCCCGGGCGGTACGCCCGCCGGACCCGGGGGGTGTGGGAGTCCGTGCTGGGCGGCGCGGGCGACGCGGCGCACCGGGTGGGGATGCGGACCGGTCCCGTCGGGCCCTGGCTCGTCCGCCACAAACTGCCGGTCGCCTGGGTCGTCGTCGCGGCCGCGGCCCTCGCGCTCGCCTTCTGGTCCTACCCGACCGGCTGGGTCGTCCTCGGGCTGGCCCTCGCCGTCGTCCTCGTCCTCGCCGTCGTGGAGTTCCTGGCCCGGCCCGACTGAGCGCTCACCCGATCGGCCACCCCGCGCTGCGCCGGGCAGGCCCCCGCCGGAGGCTGACGGGAGGTCCCGCCGGCGGAGGAGAACAGCCATGAGCGACGCGCAGCCGGCGGGCCGGCGATGACCTTCGGGCTGGCCCGCCGCCAGGTGCGGCCGCGGGTGCCGCTGCGGCACGGCGAGGGCGACCGCTCCCTGCTCACCAGCGTGCAGGGGCTCGCCGCGCTGTCGCTGGACGCCCTCAGCTCGGTGGCGTACGGCCCCGAGGCCATCGTCCTCGTGCTGATCGCCGCCGGGACCGCGGCGCTGACCGTGACGCTGCCCGTCATGCTGGTCATCGCGGGGCTGCTGGTCGTGCTGGTCATCTCGTACGGGCAGGTCATCGCGGTGCACCCGGACGGCGGGGGCTCCTACGCGGTGGCCAAGAAGGACCTCGGGGCGCGGGTGAGCCTGCTGGCGGCGGCCAGCCTGGTCGTCGACTACGTGCTCACCGTCGCCGTCAGCCTGGCCGCCGGCGCCGCGAGCCTCGCCTCCGCGTTCCCCTCGCTCACCCCCTACCTGCTGGAGATCTGCCTCGGCGGGCTCGCCCTGCTCACCCTGGTGAACCTGCGCGGCGTCGCCGACAGCGCGCGGGTGCTGATGCTGCCCGCGGCGCTGTTCGTGCTGTGCATCGGCGGGGTCGTCGTCGCCGGCCTGCTGCGCGCCCACCCCGCGGCGGTCGTCGGCAGCCCGCAGCCCGTCCACGCGACGGAGGCGCTGAGCGTGCTGCTGGTGCTGAAGGCCTTCTCATCCGGCTGCTCCGCGCTGACCGGGGTGGAGGCCATTGCGAACTCCGTGCCCTCCTTCCGGCCGCCCAAGGTGCGCCGCGCCCAGCGCACGGAGCTGATGCTCGGCGCGCTGCTGGGGCTGATGCTGATCGGCCTCGCGTTCCTGATCCGCCGGGACGAGGTCGCCCCGCGCGGCGGGGTGACCCTGCTGGCCCAGCTGACCGCGGGCTCCTTCGGCACCGGGTGGCCGTACTACGTCAGCAACCTGCTGGTCACGCTCGTCCTCGGGCTGGCCGCCAACACCAGCTTCGGCGGCCTGCCCGTCCTGATGAGCCTGCTCGCCCGCGACAACCGGCTGCCCCACGTCTTCGGGCTGCGCGCCGAGCGGCCCGTCTACCGCTACGGCGTCGTCGCCCTCGCGGTCGTGGCGGCGGTGCTGCTCATCGCCGTCGACGCGCAGACGCAACGGCTCATCCCGCTCTACGCCATCGGTGTGTTCACCGGCTTCACCATCAGCCAGACCGGGCTCGTACGGCACTGGAGGGGGGCGCGCCCGCGCGGCTGGGTGCCGCGGGTGGTGGTCAACGGGGTGGGCGCCGTGCTGACCGCGCTGGCCGGGGTGATCCTGGTGACCACCAAGTTCACCGAGGGCGCGTGGATGGTCGTCGTGGTGGTGCCGCTGCTGATGCTGCTCTTCGCCCGCATCGAGCACTACTACGCGGAGGTCGGCAGGGAACTCGCCCTCGGCACCGTCCCCGAGCGGCCGCGGCGCACCGACAGCCTGGTCATCGTCCCCCTCGGCGGGGTCAGCCGGCTCGCCCGGCACGCGCT
Source organism: Streptomyces sp. NPDC008238 (assembly GCF_042956445.1). Taxonomy (NCBI): domain Bacteria; kingdom Bacillati; phylum Actinomycetota; class Actinomycetes; order Kitasatosporales; family Streptomycetaceae; genus Streptomyces; species Streptomyces sp. NPDC008238. The sequence continues at coordinate 395,186 of NZ_JBIBGK010000003.1, forward strand.
GACCGCGGCCATCGCCCTGGGCGACGAGGTCGTCGCGGTCACCGTCGAGCCCGACCAGGCCAAGGCGCGCGAACTGCTCGACACCTGGGCCCGCTGGCAGCCCGGAGTCCGCCTCGACGTCATCGAGAGCCCGCACCGCTCCCTGGTGCTGCCGATCCTCTCCTACGTCCGCCGCATGTCGCAGGACGGCCGGCAGATCGCCGTCCTCATCCCCGAGGTCCAGCCGCGGCACGCGCGTTACCGCATCCTGCAGAACCAGCGCGGCATCCTCCTCGCCACGATCCTGCGCTCCCGCACCGACGCCGTCGTGTGCCTCCTGCCGTACCGGCTGGACATCTGACGCGCGGCGGAGCGCCGGGGCTTTTCGCGAACGGGACTCTTCGCGAACGCAACTTTTCGCGAACGGGGTGCTTCGCCGCCCGGGCGCTGCGCCTACCATCACCGCCGTGAGAACCGATGCGCACACCGGCGGCCGGGTCCTGGTCGCCGACGACGACGCGGCGATACGCAGGTCCCTGCAACGGGGGCTGCGCCTGGACGGCTTCTCGGTGAGCCTGGCCGACGGCGGCCGGGCTGCGCTCGCCGCCGTACGCGAGGCGGCGCCGGACGTGGTGGTCCTGGACATCTCCATGCCCGACCTCAGCGGGATCGAGGTGTGCCGCACGCTGCGCGAGCAGGACGACGACGTCCCCGTCCTGATGCTCTCCGCGCTGGACGAGGCGGCCGACCGCGTCGCCGGCCTCCAGGCGGGCGCCGACGACTACCTGGTCAAACCGTTCGCGCTGCAGGAACTGGTCCTGCGGCTGCGGGCGCTGCTGCGCCGGCGTCCCCCCGCGGCGGGCGGGCGGGTGCGCGCCGGGGGGCTGCTGGTCGACCCCGCGGCGCGGGAGGCCCGGCTCGACGGCGAGCCGCTGGCGCTGACCCGGCGGGAGTTCGAGCTGCTGGAGGTCCTCGCCCGCAACGCCGGGCTCGTGCTCACCCGGGACCAGCTGCTCGACCGGGTCTGGGGCTACGACTTCGACGTGCGCACGGACGCCGTCGACACCTTCGTCAGCTATCTGCGGCGCAAGATGGAGGCGGGCGGCCGGCCGCGGATCCTGCACACGGTGCGCGGCGTCGGCTTCGTCCTGCGCGACGACCGGGACGAGCGCGACGACCGGGACGACCGGTCGTGAGGCTGTCCACGCGGGTCGCCCTCGCCGTGGGTGTGGTCGTCCCGCTGCTCGTCCTCGCCTCCGGAGCGCTGCTGATCCGGCTGGTCGCCGCCGACCTGCACGCCCAGCAGGACGCCCACCTGCGGGAGCGCGCCACGGCCGTCGCCGCGGACGCCAAGGCCCTGCTGCGGGCCACCGCCGCGGACCGCCCGGCGGCCGAACAGGCACGTACGCGCAGGCTGTTCAGCTCCGCCCTCGACGTGGGCATCCGGCTGACCGGCCCCGAGGGCACGGTGTCGGGCGGCCCCCAGCCGGACGCGTCCGCCGCGCTGCCCGCCCGTGCCCCCTCGCCGGTCACGGTCCTGGCCGGCGGCACCCGCTGGCGCGTGCTGTCGGTGCCGGTGAACGGCGGCCGCAAGGGCGTCCGGGGCACCCTGTGGCTGTTCTCGCCGGACGCCGCCACGCGGACCCAGCTGCAGCAGGTGCGCCGCCGCGTGGTGACGGTGGCGCTGCTGGCCGCCCCGGTGTCCGGACTGCTGGCCTGGGCCGCGGCGGGCCGCGCCGTCCGTCCGCTGCGCCGGCTCCAGCAGCGCGCGAGCGGGCTCGACCCGCGCGTCAGCGCCGTACGCCTGGAGCACACCCCCGCCCGGATCACCGAGGTCGACGACCTCGCGCACACCCTGCGGACCGTGCTCGCCCGCTACGACGAGCAGGCCGCCAGGACCGGTGAGGCGCTCGCCACCGCCCGCTCGTTCGCCGCGGTCGCCTCGCACGAACTGCGCAACCCGCTGATGAGCATGGGCACCAACCTCGACATCCTCGCCGCCCACCCCGGCCTGCCGGACACCGAGCGCCACGAGGTCGTGGACGACCTGCGTGCCGAACACGCCCGCGTGCTGGGGCTGCTGGTGATGCTGCGCGCCCTCGCCCAGGGCGACCTCGTCGAGGAGGACGCCTTCGGCCCCGTCGACGCGGCCGAACTCGTCGATGCCTCCGCCGCCGACCTGCGGCGCCGCCACCCCGAGGCACGGGTCGAGGTGACGGCGGCGCCCGGGCTCCTCGTCCACGGCTGGGAGCAGGGGCTGCGGTCCATGACGGACAACCTGCTGGCCAACGCCACCGTCCACGGGCGCGCTCCGGGCGGCCGGCCCCACATCGAGGTGACCCTGCGGCGAGGGCACGACGAGCGCGCCCCGGTCGCCGTCCTCACCGTCGATGACCACGGGCCCGGCATCCCGCCCGAGACGCGGGCCGCGGTCTTCGCCCGCTTCCACCGGCGTCCCGACAGCCCCGGCTCCGGGCTCGGACTGACCCTGGTCGCCCAGCAGATCGCGCTGCACCGGGGCACGGTCGCCGTATTGGACCGCCCCGACGGCGCGCCGGGCACCCGCTTCGAGGTGCGGCTGCCGCTCGGCGCCGTCCGCGACGGCGACCCGCCGACCCTGCCGCTCCAACTGCCGCGCCGAGACTGGCTTTCCGGGCGGGCCGGCGAACCACAGGGTTTCCACAAGGACGCTCCCTAACGTCCGTCGCGAAGGCGCTCCGCGCTCGCTTCCGACCGAAGGAGGACGTCATGCGACACCGCACCACCGCCGTGGCCCTGGCCACCGTCGTCACCCTGCTGGGCCTCGCCGGCCCCGCCACCGCCGACGCCGGCGCCGGCCGCACCCCGGCCGCCGCCCCCACCGGGGACGGTGCCAAGGGCCTGTGCAAGCGTGCCGGGAAGATCGACGCCCGCATCGACCGGGCACTGAAGCGGCTGAACGGGCCGGCCACGCGCCGCGGTTCGATCGAGCGGCTGGAGAAGCGGGTCGCCAACGCCAGGGCCGCCGGGCACGACGAGATCGCGACGTACCTGGACGACCGGCTGACCTTCCGCAAGTCCCTGCCGTCGACCCTGGACAAGCGCCGCACCGACCTGGCCCGGGTCCGCAACTGGTGCGCCTCCCACGACAACGGCGCCGCCTCGTGACCCGCCGCCTGGCGGCACTCGCCGCCGCCGCGGCGGCCTGCGCGGCACTGCTGACCGCCTGCGGCCCGTCCGCCGCCCCCACCTCGGCCCCGACCGCCCCCGCCACCGCCCCGGCCCCCTCGGCCCCCGCCGACTTCGCCCGCATCGTCGACGACGCGGAAAGCGCCGCCGCCGCGGCGGACGCGGACGCGGCCCGCAGCGACGACTGACACGGGACCGCCCGCCGCGGGCGGCGCCACCCCACCCGCACACGGCCGGCCCGCGGTGGGCGGCGGGCAAGGCCCCGGGCCCTGGGCTCACCTGGGACTTCACGTAGAGTGCGGTGCCCGCCCGTTCCCGCCGACTGCCGAGGTGACCGTGATGGACGACGACGCGTCCGCCCCCGTGGCCGTCGTCGGGATCGGCGCCGACGGCTGGGCCGGGCTGTCCGCCGTGTCGCGGGAGGCGCTCACCGGGGCCGGGGTCGTGATCGGCGGCCCGCGCCAACTGGAGCTGCTGCCCCCGGAGGTCACCGCCGAGCGGGTCGCCTGGCCGTCGCCGCTGCGGCCCGCCGTGCCGGGGCTGCTCGCCGCCCACGCCGGGCGGCGGATCGCGGTGCTGGCCAGCGGTGACCCCATGTTCCACGGCATCGGGCGGACGCTCACCGAGGTACTGGGCGCGGACCGCCTGCGGGTGCTCCCGCACCCCTCGTCGGTGTCGTACGCCTGCGCGCGGCTGGGCTGGACGGTGGAGGACACCGACGTGGTCAGCCTGGTCGGGCGGCCGCTGCCCGCGCTGGCGGGCGCGCTGCACGACGGGCGCCGGGTGCTGGTGCTGAGCCGGGACGCCGGGAGCCCGGCCGTGGTGGCCGGGCTGCTGCGCGAACGGGGCTTCGGCGCCAGCCGGTTGCGCGTGCTGGAGCAACTGGGCTCGGCCCGCGAACGGATCCTGGACGGTACGGCCGGCGACTGGCCGCACGCGCCCGGCGATGCGCTGAACGTCGTCGCGGTCGAGTGCGCCGCGGACCCCGGCGCGCCGCGGCTGGGCCTGGTCCCCGGGCTGCCCGACACCGCGTACGAGCACGACGGGCAGCTCACCAAGCGCCACGTACGGGCCGCGACGCTGGCCGCCCTCGCGCCCGCGCCCGGCGAACTGCTGTGGGACGTGGGCGGCGGCTCCGGCTCGATCGCCGTCGAGTGGATGCGGGCGCACCGGACCTGCCGCGCCGTCACCGTGGAGCGCGACCCCGTGCGCGCGGAGCGCATCACGCGTAATGCGGCCGCGCTCGGCGTCCCCGCGCTGCGCGTGGTGACCGGCGCCGCCCCGGCCGCGCTGGACGGACTGCCCGTCCCCGACGCCGTGTTCGTCGGCGGCGGGCTCACCGCGCCCGGCCTCCTGGAGGCCTGCTGGGCGGCCCTGCGGCCGGGCGGGCGGCTGGTCGCCAACACCGTCACGCTGGAGTCCGAGGCCCTGCTCGCCCGGTGGTACGCGCGGCACGGGGGCGAACTCGTCCGCCTCGCCGTCGCGCACGCCGTGCCGGTGGGCGGCTTCACGGGCTGGCGCCAGGCCATGCCCGTCACCCAGTGGTCCGCCGTCAAACCCACCGGAGGGCAGCCATGACCGTCCACTTCATCGGTGCCGGACCCGGCGCCCCCGACCTGATCACCCTGCGCGGCCTGCGGATCCTGGCGGCCAGCAAGGTGTGCCTGTACGCGGGGAGCCTCGTGCCCCGCGAACTGCTCGCCGAGTGCCCGCCGGACGCCCGGCTCGTGGACACTGCGCAGCTCACGCTCGACCGGATCACCGAGGAACTGGTCCGCGCCCACGAGGAGGGCCACGACGTGGCCCGGCTGCACTCGGGCGACCCGTCCGTCTTCAGCGCCGTCGCCGAGCAGATGCGCCGCCTCGACGCGGCCGGCGTCCCGTACGACGTCGTCCCCGGCGTCCCGGCGTTCGCGGCGGCCGCCGCCGCCCTGAAGCGGGAGCTGACGGTGCCGACCGTCGGCCAGACCGTCATCCTCACCCGGATCGCGCAGCAGGCCACGCCCATGCCGGAGGGGGAGGACCTGGCGACGCTGGGCCGCAGCGGCGCGCTGATGGTGCTGCACCTGGCGGCCCGCTACGTCGACCGCGTGGTGGCCGAACTCACCCCGCACTACGGGGCCGACTGCCCGGCGGCCGTCGTCGCGATGGCCTCGCGCCCCGACGAGCTGGTGCTGCGCGGGACGCTCGCGGACATCGCCGAGCAGGTGAAGGCGGCCGGCGTGGTCCGCACGGCGGTCATCATGGTCGGCCGCACGCTGGGCGCGGAGCAGTTCCGTGACAGCCACCTCTACTCGGCCGAGCGCGTCCACCGGCACGCGACGGAGTGCGGCACCTCCTCGTAGGGCTGACATCGGCTGTCCCGCCACCCCGCAGGGGCCTCAGCCGAGGTCGTAGTCGAACCAGATGCGGTGGGTGCCGTCCTCGTCGACCGCGAGGCCGCCCGTGCCGGTGATCCCGGCCAGCTCGCCGGTGCCGCTGGTGGGGACGACGACGAAGAACTCGGCGGCGCGGTCGCTGCCCGAGGTCGTCGCCGAGTGGGCGAAGTTGAAGGTGCCCTCGCGGCCGTTCAGCACACCCTCGAAGGACTCCATCGCCACATAGGTACCGATCCCGCTCGCCTGGTCGTAGGCCGCCGTGAAGAGGGTCGACGAGCGGCCGGTGACCTCGCCCTCGAAGGTCTTGTCGATCATGGCGACCCCCACCGGCGTCCCGGTGGCCACGGCCGGCTCCGGTACGAGCTCGGTCGGCACGAACGACGTGACGCTGAACGTTCCCGCGGCTCTCATGCCCCGAGCGTAGCGACGGGCCGGTTCCCGCGGGGGCGCCTCAGCCCGCTCGGCCGACGATCGTGCCGGCGCGGTCGATGCAGATGACGTCGACCGTGACGGGGGCCTCGCGCAGGACGCCCATGGCGGTGCGGCGGGCGGCCTCGGCGACGAGGTCGCCGAGGGGGACGCCGTGGGCCAGGCAGGACTGGACGGCCTGCAGACCGGTGTTGGCGGTGGCGACGGCCTCGGCCAGGGTCTCGTCGGCGCCGCCGCGCCGGGCCAGGTCCGCGAGGAACGCCTTGTCGACCTGGGAGCGCGAGGAGTGCAGGTCGAGGTGGCCCGCGGCCAGTTTGGAGAGCTTGGCGAAGCCGCCCGCGATCGTGAGTCGCGGCACCGGGTGGCGGCGCAGGTACTTCAGCACGGCGCCCGCGAAGTCCCCCATGTCCAGCAGCGCGTCCTCGGGCAGGCCGTGCACGGCGACGGCCACCTTCTCCGAGGTCGAACCGGTGCAGCCCGCGACGTGCGTGCGGCCCGCCGCGCGTGCCACGTCCACCCCGCGCCGGATGCTGTCGATCCAGGCCGAGCAGGAGTACGGCACCACGATGCCGGTGGTGCCCAGCACCGACAGCCCGCCGAGGATGCCGAGCCGCGGGTTCCAGGTGCGGCGGGCCAGTTCCTCGCCGCCGTCTATGGAGACGGTGATCTCGGCGTCGCAGACGGTGCCGTACCGCGCGGCGACCTCCGCCAGGTGGTCGCGCATCATCGTGCGCGGGACGGGGTTGACCGCGGGCTCGCCCACCGCGAGCGGGAGTCCGGGCCGGGTGACGGTGCCGACGCCGGGGCCGGCGCGGAAGACGACGCCGCTGCCGGGGGCGCCGTGGCGCACCGTGGCCCGGACGAGGGCGCCGTGGGTGACGTCGGGGTCGTCGCCCGCGTCCTTGACGACGCCGGCCATGGCCCAGCCGTCGCCGCGCTCCTCCACGGCGAGGGCGAAGGCGGGCCGCTGCCCCTTGGGCAGGGTGATCGTCACCGGGTCGGGGAACCCGCCGTCCAGCAGGGCGGTGTACGCGGCGGTGGCGGCCGCCGTGGCGCAGGCGCCGGTGGTCCAGCCGTGCCGCAGCCCGGTCCGTTCCAGCTGGGCGCTCCGGCCGCCGCTCACCGCGCACCGTAGGGTGCGGGGATGACCGGCAGACAGCGGCACGTCCTCGTCCTGGGCGGCACCACCGAGGGGCGCCGCCTCGCGGAGGCGCTGGCCGCCGACCCGGCGGCGTGGCGGGTGACCAGCTCGCTCGCGGGGCGGGTGGAACGGCCGCGGCTGCCGCCCGGGGAGGTGCGCACGGGCGGCTTCGGCGGCCCCGCGGGGCTCGCGGCGTGGCTGCGCGCGCACGCGGTCGACGGGGTCATCGACGCCACCCATCCTTTCGCCGGGACGATGTCCTTCAACGCCGCGGAGGCGGCCTCGGCCACCCATGTTCCCCTGCTCGCCCTGCGCCGCCCCGGCTGGGTCGCCGCCCCCGGCGACCGACGGCACCCGGTGGCGTCCCTGGCGGAGGCGGCGGCGCTGCTGCCGGGGCTCGGGCGGCGGGTCTTCCTCACCACGGGCCGTACGGGGCTGGCGGCCTTCGCCGGGCTCACGGACCTGTGGTTCCTGGTGCGTTCGGTGGACGCCCCGGAGCCGCCGCACCCCCCGCAAATGGAGGTGCTGCTGGACCGGGGCCCGTTCACCCTGGACGGGGAGCTGGAGCTGATGCGCCGGCACCGTGTCGACGTGCTGGTCACCAAGGACAGCGGCGGCACCGCCACCGCGCCCAAGCTCGCGGCCGCCCGCGAACTGGGGCTGCCCGTGGTGGCCGTGGAGCGCCCGCCGGTCCCGGAGGGGGTGCCCGTCGTCCCGGACGTGCCGGGCGCGCTGGAGTGGCTGCGCGCGCTGCCGGCCTGAGCGGGCGGCCCGGGCGTCAGGCCGGGTACCGCCGGGGCGTCCACACCACCGTGGTGCCGTCGCCGCGCCGTACCGTCCTGGTCTGCGAGGAGCCGACCAGCAGCACGCACCGCATGTCGACCGTCGCCGGGTCCAGGTCCTCCAGGGTGGTGACCCGTACGGCCTGCTCGGGTCCGCCGACGTCCCGGGCGACGACCACGGGCGTGCCCGGCACGCGGCCCTCGCGCAGCACCTTCAGCGCGTTCTCCAGCTGCGTCCTGCGGCTGTGGGAGGCCGGGTTGTAGAGCGCGAGGACGAGGTCGGCGGCCGTGGCGGCGCGCAGCCGCTCCTCGACGACGGTCCAGGGCTTGAGCCGGTCGGAGAGCGAGACGACCGCGTAGTCGTGGCCGAGGGGCGCGCCCGCGAGGGCCGCCGCCGACTGCGCGGCGGTGATGCCCGGCACGACCCGTACGCGGACACCGAGGTAGGGCTCGGCGGAGGCGGCCTCCAGCACGGCGGTGGCCATGGCGAAGACGCCCGGGTCGCCCGAGGACACCACGGCGACCTTGCGTCCGCGCCGGGCGAGGTCGAGGGCGAACTCGGCGCGTTCGGCCTCGACGCGGTTGTCGGAGGCGTGCCGCGACTGCCCGGGGCGGACCGGTACGCGGTCCATGTAGGTGGTGTACCCGACGAGTTCGTCCGCACCGGCGAGCGCGGACCTCGCCTCGGGCGTCAGCCACATGGGTCCGGCCGGGCCGAGTCCGACGACCACGACCTCGCCGTCCGCCGGTGCCGGGTCCGGGGCGGGCCGTTCGTCGACGCGGCTGGGGAGCACGGCGACGGCGAAGTAGGGCACCGACTCCGGGTCGACGTCGGCGATCATGTCCAGCCGCTCGGCCTCCATGGTGGCGCGTTCGACGTAGTGCGCGTCCTCCAGCCGTCCCGCCGTCTCCAGGGCGCGGCGCACGGCGGGGAAGGTGCGGCCGAGCTTCATCACGGCCGCCGCGTCGGCGGTCGCGAGCCGGGCCGCGAGCTCCTCCTCCGGCAGCGTGCCGGGCAGGATCGTCAGCACCTCCTCGCCCTCCACCAGGGGCCGCCCGATGCGGGCGGCGGCGGCGCTGACGGAGGTGACGCCGGGGATCACCTCGGCCGGGTAGCGGCCGGCGAGCCGCTTGTGCATGTGCATGTACGAGCCGTAGAAGAGCGGGTCGCCCTCCGCGAGGACGGCGACGGTGCGCCCGGCGTCCAGGTGCGCGGCGAGCAGTTCCGCCGACTCGGCGTAGAAGTCGTCCAGCGCGCCCCGGTAGCCGCCGGGGTGGTCGGTGGTCTCCGTCGTGATCGGGTACATCAGCCGCTCCTCGATCTGCTCGGGGCGGATGTGCGCCGCGGCGATGGAGCGGGCGATGCTGCGGCCGTGCCGGGCGCAGTGGTAGGCGATGACGTCGGCGGAGCGGATGACCTCCACGGCCCGCACGGTCATCAGGGAGGGGTCTCCGGGGCCGAGGCCCACTCCGTAGAGACGGCCGGTGGTCATCGAATCTCCTTCGAGGAAACCCCGCCGTTCAGGGAGGGGAGGAACTGAGCCCCTGCTGAGCAGCGCAAGGAAAACTGGTTCGCCGCCAGGGCGGGCCCTGGCCCATCCCCACTGGTTGGCTCACAAACTGACATAGTAGTGTGTGAGCAATGAAGGCCACCCATGTGAAGCGGGCGTTCAAGTACCGCTTCTATCCGACCGATGCGCAGGCAGCCGAGCTGTCGCGCACGTTCGGTTGCGTGCGGAAGGTCTACAACCTCGCCCTCGCAGCGCGCACCGAGGCGTGGACGCGGCGGGAGCGGGTGAACTACAACCAGACGTCGGCGATGCTGACGGCCTGGAAGAAGACTGAGGAACTGGCGTACCTCAACGACGTCTCCTCCGTCCCGCTCCAGCAGGCCCTGCGCCACCTTCAGACGGCGTTCACCAACTTCTTCGCCAAGCGGACCAAGTACCCGCGCTTGAAGTCGCGGAAGAGGTCGAGGAAGTCGGCGGAATACACCACCAGCGCGTTCCGGTTCCGGGACGGCCGGTTGACCCTGGCGAAGATGGCGCAGCCCCTCGACATCGTGTGGTCCCGGCCGCTGCCCGAGGGTGCGTCGCCGTCCACCGTGACCGTGTCGCAGGATGCGGGGGGCCGCTGGTACGTGTCCCTGCTGTGCGAGGACCCATCCGTTGCACTGCTGCCCGCGGGCGGCAACGCCGTGGGCGTTGATGTTGGCCTGGACCACCTGCTGACCCTGTCCACGGGGGAGAAGGTTTCCAACCCGCGGCACGAACGCCGCGACCGCGCCCGGCTCGCCCTGGCGCAGCGGCGTCTGGCGAAGAAGGCCAAGGGCGACGGGGCCAACCGTCGCAAGGCTCGGCTGAAGGTCGCCAAGATTCACGCCCGCATCGCCGACCGGCGCCGTGACGGGCTGCACAAGCTGACCACCCGACTCGTTCGTGAAAACCAAACGATCGTGATCGAGGATCTGGCCGTGCGCAGCATGGTCAAGAACCGGAGCCTGGCCCGCGCCATCAGTGATGCTTCGTGGGCCGAGTTCCGGAGCATGCTGGAGTACAAGGCCACATGGTACGGGCGGGAAGTGATCGCGGTGGATCGCTTCTTCCCCTCGTCCAGGCTGTGCTCCGTCTGCGGTGCCTTGCGGGACAAGATGCCGCTGCACGTCCGCACCTGGACGTGTGACTGCGGCACGACCCACGACCGGGACGTGAACGCCGCGAAGAACCTGCTGGCCGTCGGACTGACGGTGTCGGCCTGTGGAGCCGGTGTAAGACCTCAACGGAGAACTCCGGGCGGGCAGTTGGCGATGAAGCAGGAACCCCTACAGCGCGAGCCGTAGGAACCCCCTCCCTTCAAGGAGGGGAGAAAGTCAAACGATTTCGCTTTCGGTCGCGAGGGCGTTGAGGGCGGCGGCCGCCAGGGCGCTGCCGCCGCGCCGGCCCCGCACCACCAGGTGTTCCAGGCGGGAGGGGTGCGCGGCCAGGGCGTCCTTGGACTCGGCGGCGCCGACGAAGCCGACGGGCACGCCGATGACCGCGGCGGGGCGCGGTGCGCCCGCCTCGACCATCTCCAGCAGCCGGAACAGGGAGGTCGGGGCGTTGCCGACGGCGACGACGGCGCCTTCCAGGCGGTCCCGCCACAGCTCCATGGCGGCGGCGCTGCGGGTGGTGCCGAGTTCGGCGGCGAGGGCCGGGACGGCGGGGTCGGAGAGGGTGCAGACCACCTCGTTGTCCGCGGGCAGCCGTTTGCGGGTGACGCCACTGGCGACCATCTGCACGTCGCAGAGGATCGGCGCCCCGGCGCGCAGCGCGGCGCGGGCGTCCGCGACCACCGACGGGCTGTAGGCCAGGTCCCGTACGAGGTCGGTCATGCCGCAGGCGTGGATCATGCGGACGGCGACCTGCGCCACGTCCGGCGGCAGACCGTCGAGTTCCGCCTCGGCGCGGATGATGGCAAAGGACTGACGGTAGATCTCCGGTCCGTCCTTCTCGTACTCGATCACGTCGTCCTCGGGGGTGGTGGGGTGCTGGTGCGGCGGGCGGTGTCCAGGGCGGCGGGCAGGCCCGCGGCGGTGGTGGCGGCGGTGGTGGCGGAGGTGGTGCCCGCCGTGGCGACGCGGTAGCGGCCGTCGGCGCCGGCGACCACGTCGACCCACGAGCCGTCCGGGTGGCCGCAGCGGCGGTCGCAGCCGGAGAAGTGCACGGGCAGCAGGCGGTGTCCCGGCTCGGGGACGGCGTCGCGCAGTGCGGCCCCGGCGTCGGCGCGTACGTCCGCGAGCGACTTGGCGCATCCCGGGCGTCCCGCGCAGGCGGTGACGCCGCGCCACGGGGAGTCCTCCCCGGTCAGGAAGCCGGCCGCGGCCAGGCGGGCCGGCGCCTCCCGCGCGGCGGCGCGCGGCAGGCCCGGCAGGACGACACCGCGCCAGGGGGTGACCCGCAGTTCCCCGGTGCCGGACCGGGCGACGTCCGCGAGGAGCCGCCACGCCCCGGTGGTGAGACGGCCCAGGCGGACGCCCACGGACAGCGCGCAGGTGGTTCCGCCGGGGTGCGGGACGAGGCCGAGCGGGGGCGGTCCGCCCGCGACGGCCGCCGAGGGTCCGGCGGACGGGGCGCCTTCGGCGCGCAGCCGCGCCGCGATGGCGGTGCCGTCCGGGTCGATGTCGGCGATCCGCCAGGCACGGGCGCCGCGTTCGGCGGCGAGCGTGAGGAAGGTCTCGGCGGCGCGCACCGCCCAGTGGGGGGCGTCGCCGGCCGGCACCCGCGCGACGGGCCGCCCGGCGAGGCGGAGTTCGGCGGTGGCGTCGGGCCTGGCGGTCAATGTCACATCGGCGCCGAGTGCGGCGGTGTCGCCGCGGCCGTCGTCGAGGGCGAAGAGGAAGCGTCCGGAGAGTCCGGCGGCGGCCGGGCTCGCGCAGAGCAGGGCGTCCAACCGCCGTATCCAGCCGCGCAGGTCGCCGTGGCCGCGGCCGTCGAGTCCGGCGAGCGGCGAGGCGACGACGCTGCGGGCCCTCTCGTGGGCCCACGAGGGCAGCAGCCCGGCCTCGCCGAGCAGCGCCGCCAGCTCGGTCCCCGCGCCGGGGTCGCGCAGTCCGCGCACCTGGAGGTTGCCGCGGGAGGTGAGGTCGATGCGCCCGTCGCCGAGGCGGTCGGCGGCCTCCGCCGGCGCCTCGGCCTGACGTATCGTCAGTAGACCGCCGGGGATGCGGATGCGGGCCAGCCCGCCGTCGTCGGCGGCGTGCAGGCGCAGCGCGCCGGGGCAGGCGTCGTCACGTCCGCGCCCCGCCGTCGCTGCGGCGAAGGCGCCGCTCACGGGGGGATCGGAGGGCGACGGCATGGCCGCGAGCATACCCGCGGCCGTCAGCGGGGCCGTCCGGACCGTGGGCCCCCGGGACGGGCGCCGGCCCGTCCCGCGGACCTGGGCCGTGGCGTCGAACGCCCTCCCCGAACCCTCGGCTGGGGCTGCCACGCTGCGTTGTCGAAGCGTCCGAGCGCCACACTGCGAGGACACTTCTCCGCCCCGCCCCGCCCCGCCCCGCCCCGCACCGCGGGCACCTTCCAGCGCGGACCGGCGGAGCCCGTTCGACGACACCTGGGCCGCATCGCCCTGCCCGGTACGCGCGTCCGCCCGCGTCGCTGCGGTTCGCCGATGCCTGCCGCCGTCGCCGTCCGCCCGCGCGCTGTGCGGCGGGGCACCTCCCAGCACCCGGTGCGCCCGCACGCGTCCGGCAATGTTCCGTCCCCCACATCGATCCGAAAGAGACGCCGAAGCCCCTTACTATGCTGGGCGGGCAGGTCATCCAGCCGCGCCCACGCCATCGACGGCATCAGCGGAGGAAACCGGTGCGATTCCGGTGCGGTCCCGCCACTGTCACCGGGGCCGGCGCGTGAGCGCCGGGCCACGGGAGCCAGGAACTCCCGCCGTCCTCCACCGGCCCGGGGCGCGGACCCCGAGGAAGGCACGTCCGACGTGATCCTGCTGCTGTCGACCTCCGACACCGACCTGCTCAGCGCCCGCGCCGCGAACGCCGCCGGCGGCCCCGTCCCGATCCGCTTCGCCAACCCCGCCCGGCTGCGGCAGGACGAGCTGCCCGCTCTCCTCGACGGCGCCGACCTGGTCGTCGTACGGCTCCTCGGCGGCCGCCGCGCCTGGGAGGTGGGCCTGGACGCGCTGCTCGCGGGGCCGCGCCCGGTGGTGGTGCTCACCGGTGAACAGGCGCCGGACGCCCAGCTGATGGAGCTGTCCACGGTCCCCGTCGGGATCGCGGCCGAGGCCCACGCGTACCTCGCGCACGGCGGCCCCGCCAACCTGGCCCAGCTGGCCCGCTTCCTGTCCGACACGGTGCTGCTGACCGGCCACGGCTTCGAGCCCCCCACCTCGGCCCCCTCCTGGGGCCGGCTGGAGCGCCCCGCCGCCGCGACCGGCGGCCCGCTGGTCGCCGTCCTCTACTACCGGGCGCACCACATGAGCGGCAACACCGCCTTCGTGGAGGCCCTCTGCGCCGCGATCGAGCAGGCCGGCGCCCGGGCGCTCCCGCTGTACGTGGCCTCGCTGCGCGCCCCCGAGCCCGAACTGCTCGACGCCCTGCGGGACGTGGACGCCGTCGTCACCACCGTGCTCGCGGCCGGCGGCACCCGGCCGGCCGACGCCTCGGCGGGCGGCGACGAGGAGGCCTGGGACGCGGGCGCGATCGCCTCGCTGGACGTGCCGGTGCTGCAGGCGCTCTGCCTGACCTCCTCCCGCGAGACGTGGGAGGGCAGCGACGAGGGCCTGTCCCCGATGGACGCCGCGACGCAGGTCGCCGTCCCCGAGTTCGACGGCCGGCTGATCACCGTCCCGTTCTCGTTCAAGGAGATCGACGCGGACGGCCTGCCCGTCTACGCCCCCGACGCCGAGCGCGCCGCCCGCGTCGCGGGCATCGCCGTCCGCCACGCGCGGCTGCGGCACATCCCGGTCGCGGAGCGCCGGCTGGCGCTGGTGCTGTCCGCGTACCCGACGAAGCACTCCCGCATCGGCAACGCGGTGGGCCTCGACACCCCCGCCAGCGCGGTCGCGCTGCTGCGCCGGCTGCGCGCGGAGGGCTGGGACTTCGGGCCCGAGGAGGAGATCCCGGGCCTGGTCTCCGGGGACGGCGACGAGCTGATCCGGGCCCTGATCGACGCGGGCGGACACGACCAGGAGTGGCTGACCGAGGAACAACTGGCCGCCAACCCGGTTCGCGTCCCGGCCGCCGACTACCGCCGCTGGTTCGGCGCGCTGCCGCAGGAGCTGCGGGACGCGGTGACGGAGCGCTGGGGGCCGCCGCCCGGCGCGATGTTCGTCGACACCAGCACCAACCCCGAGGGCGACATCGTGCTGGCCGCGCTGCGCCGCGGCAACCTGCTGATCCTCATCCAGCCGCCGCGCGGCTTCGGCGAGAACCCGATCGCGATCTACCACGACCCCGATCTGCCGCCCTCCCACCACTACCTGGCCGCCTACCGCTGGATCGCCACGGCGCGGGCGGACGGCGGCTTCGGCGCCGACGCGATGATCCACCTGGGCAAGCACGGCAACTTGGAGTGGCTGCCCGGCAAGAACGCGGCCCTGTCCGCGGCCTGCGGCCCCGACGCCGCCCTCGGCGACCTGCCGCTGGTCTACCCGTTCCTCGTCAACGACCCCGGCGAGGGCACCCAGGCCAAGCGCCGCGCCCACGCCACCCTCGTCGACCACCTGGTGCCGCCGATGGCCCGCGCCGACTCCTACGGCGACATCGCGCGCCTGGAGCAACTGCTCGACGAGCACGCCGCGATCGCGTCCATGGACCCGGCCAAGCTGCCCGCCGTCCGCGCCCAGATCTGGACGCTCATCCAGGCCGCCAAGCTCGACCACGACCTGGGCCTGGAGGACCGGCCGCACGACGCCGAGTTCGACGACTTCCTGCTGCACGTCGACGGCTGGCTCTGCGAGATCAAGGACGCCCAGATCCGCGACGGCCTGCACGTGCTGGGCCAGGCCCCCACCGGCGCCGAGCGGGTCAACCTGGTGCTGGCCATCCTGCGGGCCCGGCAGATCTGGGGCGGTACGGCCGCGCTGCCGGGGCTGCGGGAGGCCCTCGGCCTGGACGAGTCGAAGGCCACCCGGCTCTCCGCGGACGCCGCCGAGGAGCAGGCCCGCGCACTGGTGCAGGCCATGGAGGACGCCGGCTGGGCGCCGGAGTCCGTCGCCGCGGTCGCGCAGGGCCTGCCCGGGGACGTCGCCCGGGTGCTGGACTTCGCCGCCCGGCAGGTTGTGCCGCGGCTGGCCCGTACGACGGACGAGACCGAGGCCGTCGTGCACGCGCTGAACGGCGGTGCCGTGCCCGCGGGTCCCTCGGGCTCGCCGCTGCGCGGGCTGGTCAACGTGCTGCCGACCGGCCGCAACTTCTACTCCGTCGACCCCAAGGCGGTGCCCAGCAGGCTCGCCTGGGAGACCGGCCAGGCCCTCGCCGACTCGCTGCTGGCCCGCTACCGCGAGGACGGCGACGGCAGCTGGCCGCAGTCGGTGGGCCTGTCGCTGTGGGGCACCAGCGCGATGCGCACCGCGGGCGACGACGTCGCCGAGGCGCTGGCGCTGCTGGGCGTGCGGCCGGTGTGGGACGACGCCTCCCGCCGCGTCACCGGCGTGGCGGCGGTACCGGCCGCGGAGCTGGGCCGTCCGCGCGTCGACGTCACCCTGCGCATCAGCGGCTTCTTCCGGGACGCGTTCCCGCACGTGGTGGGCCTGCTGGACGACGCGGTGCGGCTCGTCGCGGGCCTCGACGAGCCGGACGAGGTCAACTTCGTGCGCGCCCACACCCGCGCCGACCTCGCCGCGCACGGCGACGAACGCCGCGCCACCACCCGCATCTTCGGCTCCCGCCCGGGGACGTACGGCGCGGGCCTGCTGCAGCTGATCGACAGCCGCGACTGGCGCAGCGACGCCGACCTCGCCGAGGTCTACACCGTGTGGGGCGGTTACGCGTACGGGCGGGGCCTCGACGGGCGCCCGGCCCGGGAGGAGATGGAGACCGCCTACCGGCGGATCGCGGTGGCGGCGAAGAACACCGACACCCGCGAGCACGACATCGCCGACTCCGACGACTACTACCAGTACCACGGCGGCATGGTCGCCACCGTCCGCGCGCTGACCGGCCGTTCCCCCGAGGCGTACATCGGCGACTCCACCCGCCCGGAGACGGTGCGCACCCGCACCCTGACCGAGGAGACCTCCCGGGTCTTCCGCGCCCGGGTGGTCAACCCCCGCTGGATCGCGGCGATGCGCCGGCACGGCTACAAGGGCGCCTTCGAGCTGGCCGCCACCGTCGACTACCTCTTCGGCTACGACGCCACGACGGGCGTCGTAGCCGACTGGATGTACGACAAGCTGGCCCGCACCTACGTCCTGGACCCGGAGAACCGGGCCTTTCTCCAGGAGGCCAACCCCTGGGCGCTGCACGGCATGGCGGAGCGGCTGCTGGAGGCGGAGTCGCGCGGCATGTGGGCCGAGCCGGACCCGGAGGTCGTCGAGCAGCTCCGCCAGGCGTTCCTGGAGACGGAGGGCGACCTGGAGGGCGGCGAGTAGGCCGTCACCCGATGGTCGGCGCCGCCGAGGCCGTGGCCGGCGGCGCGGCCGACGGGTTGACCACGAGGGTCGGCTCGCCGGGGACGGGCGTCGGCGCGACCAGGTCCTTGGGGTCGGTGGTGGGGCTGGCGGTGGTCTGCGCGACGATCGTCGGGAAGTCCACCAGCCCGGTCCGCTCCATGACCGTGATGTGGTCCAGCACGGTGTCGTTGGCCTGGTCGGCCAGCTGCCGCACGAGGCTGTTCATGGTGGTGGAGCGGACCTTGGCGATCGTGTTGAAGATCTGGCCGTGGGTCAGCCGCAGGATGTTGGCGAGCTTGCTGTCGAAGTCGCCCCCGGAGGCGGAGGACAGGGTGCCGAGGAAGCCCATCTGCTGCGGGGTGGGCTGGTTGGGCAGCGGGATGCCGAGCTGGGCGGCCACCGTGCGGTCGGCGCTGTCCAGCGCGGTGTGCCCGTCGATGAGGTGCCGTCCGGCGGTCTTGACCGCCTGCGTCGTGCCCTTCTGCTCGGCCATCTGCCCGGCGGGGAACTCCCACAGCCCGGCGAGCCGCACCTTGACGACGAACTCCCGGTCGAGGGGGGTCAGCGGGCCGTACGGGGTGGTCACCGCCTGCGCCTCGGGGGAGGACGCCGCGACGTTCGCACCGGACATCGCCGGGTACACGAGCGCCGCGATCGTGCACACCAGCGCTCCGGCGACCAGGGCGGTCCCCGCCGTGAACCGGTTGGCCTTCATCGCGCCTCCAGGGTCGGGATTCGTACGCGCTTCCGGACCGTAGGGCCCGACGCGGCGTGACGGTACTCCTGCGCGATTTCCCTGAGCGCGGGCGGTGCTTGTTGGTACGGTGCAAACTTTCGCCTGTGCAACGGAACGGGCCGGGTAGGGGCGTTCCCCTCCTGTGCCGGGGCGCGGGGCGTGTCTCTCCCCGGTCTTGGGCGGGGCGACGGTTCCCCGTAACGCGGGCGTCGGCCGGGGGCGCGAGCCTGGGCGCATGGATGCCACCGAGCTGGCGCGTTCCCTCCTGGAGCCGGTCCCGGCGCACCGGACCGCCGGGATCCAGGTGCTGCGGGCCGGGGACTGCGCCGCCGAGGTGGCGCTGGACACCCCGTACGGGCTGACCAACGTGATCGGCAGCCTGCACTCCAGCGGGCTGATCGCGCTCCTCGACGCGGCGGGGCTGGCCGCGGTGATCGCCGCGGTCGAGGCCCCCGCAGAGTTCGACGGCGTGGTGCCGCTCGGTGCCGCGGCCACCGTCGAGTTCCTCGCACCGGCACGCGGCCGGCTGGTCGCCTCGTGCGCGCTGGACGGGTCCGCGCGGCGCGCGCTGCGGACCGTGCTGTCCGGGGACGGCGACCGGGCGCGGCTGGCGACGGCCGCGGAGATCAGGGACGCGAGCGGCGCCGTGGTGTGCCGCGGCGGCTTCGACTGGAGCGTCCGCCGGATCCGCCGCGCCTGACGGGAAACGCCCGGCGAACATCTGACGGCGGGACAGGGAAGGCGCCTCCGGCGCGCCGGAGGCGCCGTACGGTGACCGCACTGCAGGAGAGATCACCGGGGAGCGGGGCGAGAGGTGGGCGACTGGCTGAGCGCCGACAACGTGGTGGCGGTGCTGACCGCGCTGCTGGGTCTGGTCGTCTCCGTCGGGGTGGTCTGGTACGAACGCCGCGTCCCGCGCCGCCGGCGCATCGGTTACCGCGTCCAGATGGACACCCCCATCGGCAGCGACGACCCGGACGGCGGGGGCGGCGCCCCCAACGTACGGCTCGGGCTCTTCAACGACCTCCCCGACATGTCGGACGCCACGCTGGTCCTGATCCGCGTCGAGAACGACGGCGGCGAGGCCATCACCGACACCGACTACACCAACCGGGACCACGACCGCGCGCTCACCGTCGTCTTCGCGGGCCGCACGGTGCGCGGCGTCGCCGTCACCGAGGCCGACTCCGGTCTGCTGATGGACCACTTCGCCCCCGCCGGGGACACCGGCGGCGTACGCCACCAGGGCAACGTGATCCACCTGCCCCGGGTCCCCCTCAACCGGGGCCAGCACTTCAAGCTGCTCGTGCTCCTCACCGGCGGCCACGTCGGCGGCGGCGTCCGGGTCACCGGCGGCATCCGCGACGGCGTGGTGGTGCCCAACAAGGCCATGCCGGTCGACTCCAAACCGCCGCTGTTCAGCCGGGCCGCCCGGTGGCTGACGATCCTGCTCACCCTCTGCGTGACGGTCCTGGCCGCCATCATCGTCGTCCGCGAGGACCCGCCGCCGCCCGTCGGCTGCGCCACCGGACGGCTCACCGTCACCGGCTCCACGGCCTTCGCCCCGGTGATGCGCGAGCTCGCCCGCCGCTACGCCGAGGACTGCCCCGACGCGCGGATCACGGTCGACGCGCACGGCAGCAACGAGGGCGTCCGCGAACTGACCGACTCCCGGGCCCCCGGCGTCCTCGCCCTCTCCGACGGTCCCAAGCCGGAGGGCAACCCGCGCCTGGAGGAGAACCGGGTCGCCGTCTCCGCCTTCGCGCTGGTCGTCAACGACGACGTCCCCGTAAGGGACCTGACGGTCGGCCAGATACGGCGCATATACAACGGCTCCGTCGTCAACTGGAGCCAGCTGGGCGGCCCCGAGCTGCCCGTCCTCCTCGTCAGCCGCAACGCCGACTCCGGCACCCGCGACCTGTTCCGCCGCCACCTCCTCGGCGGCCACGGTGAGCCCGCGTTCACCTCACGCGACTGCCGCACCCGCAACTCCCCCGAGGACAAGGTCGTCCGCTGCGAACTGGACAGCACCGACCAGGTCCTGGCGACCGTCGCCCGCCTCCCCGGCGCCATCGGCTACGGCGAACTGCGCGCCGCCACCGCCTCCCGCGGCCTGCACCCCCTGGCCATCAACGGCCGCACCCCGACCCCGGCCGCCATCGGCGACAGCAGCTACCCCTTCACCGAGATCGAGTACGCCTACACCTACGACCGCCCCGCCACCGGATCCCTCGCCGCGAGCTTCCTCAATTACATGATCCGCGGCGCCGGCCAGGACGTCGTCCGATCCCACGGCCACCTCCCCTGCTACAGCCCCGAAGGCCTCCCCCGCTGCCACCCCTGAGGCCTTACCCGACGGTCCCGTCCGCTCGGGCTTCCCGTTTGCGCACCCACGCGCGTGCGACGTGCCGGGCCCCCGCACCCAGCCCGAGGGCCACGAGGACCGCGCCCCAGTCGACGACGTGGGGCAGACCCGGGAAGAAGGCGAAGAACGCGAGCGTGACGGCACTCGCCGAGGCGAAGGCCGCGATCCCCACTCGGCGGAGCCGTTGCCGCTGGTTCTCGTCGTCCATGGTGGGCCCGTTCACTTCGTGACGTAGTGGCACTGGGAGACGCGACGCGTGCCGTTGACGACCAGGTGGGCGCAGGCCTTGCCGTAGAGCGGCAGCGTCTGGGGTGCGTTGTTGCGCATGGGGTCGATCTTGCACTCGGCATGCGTCTTCCCCGGGGACGTCCGGTACGTCCGGTTGTTGGTGTCGGCGTACGTGAAGTCGATGCGCCAGTTGCAGAAGCCCCGGGTGAGGGCGGCCGCGAACGCACAGTCGACGCCCGCGTTCTGGTAGGTGATCCGGCGGCCGCTGCCGCGCACGATGTGCGTGAACGCGCAGCCGGTCGGGATCTTCACGGTGGCGCCGCCGATGCTGTACTCGAAGGTGGAGACGGGGGTGGTGCCCACGGCCGTGGCATGGGCCGGCTGGGGGCCCGCCAGGGTGAGTACGCAGGCCGCCGCTGTGGTGGCGGCGAGCCGCAGGGTGTGCGCAATGACCACGGCATTGCTCCTTCCGGGGGTGGGCCCGGATAAACCCGGAGGTCGCGGCTGTGGTTGTGGCCGGGGCACTGCTTCACCCCCATCGTGTGATCTTGAAGCACACCGGGGGCACGCCGGATGTACCGGGGGGCGTCACGCGGGGTTCGCCCGGGCGTGGGGCGGGGTGGCGGGGGGGGGCGGCGTTACCGTGGGGACAGACGTACGCGCGTTCGCGCGGACCCGGAGGTGAGAGGCGACATGACGACGCTCCCGCACCCCGCGGACCTGGATCTGCTCGCCGGGATGCAGGTCGACTACACCGACCAGGACGACCCCGTGCTGATCCGCCCGGACGGCAGTCCGGTCGAGACGTGGCGCGAGAACTACCCGTACGACTTCCGCATGGAGCGCAAGGAGTACGAGTGGCACAAGCGGCTCCAGCAGATAGAGCTGCTGAAGCTGCAGGGCTGGGTCAAGGAGACCGGCCGGCGGCTGGTGATCGTCTTCGAGGGGCGCGACGCGGCCGGCAAGGGCGGGACGATCAAGCGCTTCACCGAGCACCTGAACCCGCGCGGGGCGCGGGTGGTGGCGCTGGAGAAGCCCACCGAGCGTGAGCGCGGGCAGTGGTACTTCCAGCGGTACGTGGAGCACCTGCCGACCGCGGGGGAGATCGTGCTCTTCGACCGGTCCTGGTACAACCGGGCCGGCGTCGAGCGGGTCATGGGCTTCTGCACGGAGGACGAGTACCAGCGGTTCATGCGGCAGGCGCCCGCGTTCGAGCGGATGCTCGTGGACGACGGCATCGACCTGGTGAAGTTCTGGTTCTCCGTCTCGCGCGACGAGCAGCGCACCCGCTTCACCATCCGCCAGGTCGACCCGGTGCGGCAGTGGAAGCTCAGCCCGATGGACCTGGCCTCCCTCGACCGGTGGGACGACTACACCGAGGCCAAGGTCACGATGTTCCGGGAGACCGACACCGAGCAGGCGCCCTGGACGGTGGTGAAGAGCAACGACAAGAAGCGGGCCCGCGTGGAGGCGATGCGCGCCGTGCTGGGCCGCTTCGACTACGGCGACAAGGACGAGGAGGTCGTGGGCGTGCCCGACCCGCGGATCGTCGGCGCCGCGGCGAACCTGCTCGAGGCCGGCGAGGCCTGAGCGTTCCCCTGGGGGTGGACGGGGGTGGCGATCCGTCCACTGCCCGTTCCCGGCCCGGACGGCTCGTTCTCTGGTGGCGGCTCCCGCCCCATACACCCCGTACGCCCCGTGCGTCCCGCGTGCACCCGGTGCCCCGGCCCGTGACGCGGGCGAGGCCGCCCCGGAGGTTCCCGGGGCGGCCTCGCCCGTGTGCGGCGCCGGACGGCGTCACTTGGTGAAGTACATGTACTTCCAGGGGCCGTAGGTCGTGGTGTTCACGGAGTCGCCCGAGGAGCCCTTGACGTACGTGGACCGCATGCGGGCGCGGATGCCGGACTCACCGGGCGCGCCGAGCTGCACGGCCGACTTGCCGTTGGTGGCGAGCCAGAAGTACTGGCTGCCGCTCGAGTACCACTTGCCCTGGTAGTAGACCTGCAGCTCGAACCGCTGCTTGCGGTTCTTGTAGTAGCTCATGGTCGTGGTGAACACCGGGTCGGTGTTCTTGTGGAACCAGTAGTACGTGGTCGAGCCGATCTTGCCCGTCTTGTAGTACCGGGAGACGGACGTGGAGACCTTGACCTGGGTGCCGACCGAGCGGGACACCGACTTCGGCGCAGAGTAGAAGTCACCGCCGAACGACGCCCAGAAGGTGGTGTTCCGGTAGAGCTTGTAGGTCACCTTGAAGTCGCCGGAGCGGTTGACCGTGCCGGTCTTCACCAGCTTCTTCGTGCCGTCCGCCGCCTTGGCGTAGATCGACACCACGCGGCTCTTGCCGGTCTTGCCGAGGTGGCCGGTGACGGTGGCCGTCGAACCCCAGGCGTAGGTCGAGTGGTTGGTCTTGATGCTGACCGAGGTGGCCGCGCGGGAGACCGAGACCGTGTCCTTGCCCAGGGCGGCGGTGTGCGTGGTGTCGCCCGCGTAGTGCACGGAGTAGGTGACGCTGCCGCCCGTGTACGGGGTGTCCGTGAAGCTGAACGTCCCGTTGGAGGCGACCGTCTTGCTGCCGAGCGACTTGCCCTTGGGGGTGGTGAGGTCGATCCGGGTGACCGTGACCTTGGTGCCGGCCGGGAAGGACGCGGCGGCGTTGAGCTTGCCGGTGACCGTGAGCTTCGTGGCCCGCTTGGCGGTGGCGGGGGCGTTCACGGTGAGCGTGGTGGCGGCCCGGGTGACGTTGACGGTGCGACTGGCGCCGGCGGCGGCGTGGGTCGCGTCGCCCGCGTAGCCGACCGTGTAGGTGTTCACGCCCTGGACGGCGGGGGTGTCCTTGAGCTGGAAGGTGCCGTCCTCGGCGATGGCCGCGGTGCCCAGCGGGGTGCCGGTCCCGCCGCGGCTGTCGGTGCGGGTGACGGTGACCGCGGTACCCGCAGCGAAGGGCTCGGCCGAGCCGAGGGAGCCGCTGACCGTGACCTGCGCGCCGGGCAGGGCCGTCGCCGGGGCGGACAGGGTGAGGGTGGTCGAGGCCAGGGCCACGGTGACGTTGCCCGTCGCGGCGGCGGCCGCGTGGGTCGCGTCGCCCGCGTAGGCGACCCAGTAGGTGGTGACGCCCTGGACGGCGGGGGTGTCCTTGATCTGGAAGGTGCCGTCCTCGGCGATGGCCACGGTGCCCAGCGGGGTGCCGGCCGTGTCGGCCTCGTCCGTGCGGGTGACGGTGACCTCGGTGCCGGCCGCGAAGGGCTCGGCCGAGCCGAGGGTGCCGGTGACCGTGACCTCGGCGCCCGGCACGGCGGCCGCAGGGACGTTCACGCTGAGCGTGGTCGCGGCCTGGGCCGGGTCGTCCAGGGCGTGCGACGTGGGCTGCTCGGAGGAGGCGGCCGGCGGCGCGGCGTTGTCGGCCGCGGCCGGCGTCGCCGTGACCCCGAGCAGGGAAGCGGTGGCGAGCAGGACGGACAGAGCCGTCCCGCCCGCGAGGTGGCGGGTGCGCAAGCTGGTTCCCCCCAGGCAGGCGTGGGTGGCCGGACGTCTTCCGGCGAGAATGGGTGCGCGGCGGGGCGCGGACCCCGATAGTGGGTCCGGCGCGCCTTCGTCGGCGACCAGAGGGAACGCTACGTCATGCCTCTGACAGGGAGCCACCGCAATTGCGGCCGCTCCCGATCCGTTACCGCCGCTTCGCCCGCCGATGGGGATACCGTGCCCGATTCGATGCCTGGGGCACTACAACCTTCCTGCGGGGTGGGGCTGTTCAGCCGCTCGCGACCCGCACGGTGACCGTCCATTCCCGCAGTCCCAGGCAGGCCACCTGGTCCGGGGCGGTGGGTGAGGCGCACAGCGGCTGGGTGGCGGTGAGCCGTGCCGTGCCGGGGGCGGCGGCGCGGTAGGCGGCGATGGTGTCGCCGCGGGGGGCGCCGATGCCCGCGTTGGTGGGGACGAGGGCGGCGCCCTCGCCGGTGACGCGGGACCAGGGGCGGTCGGGCGTGCCGTCGAGGGTGACGCGGACCGTGCCGCCGGCGGTGACGCAGACGGTACGGCCGGTGTCCGCGGCGGTGAGCGCGACCTCGGCCGCGCAGGCCCCTGCCGTACCGGTCCCGGTCCCCGTGCCGGCGCTGCCGGTGCTGCTCGGGGAGCCGCTGGGGCTGCCGCCCGCGGGCCCGCCGGACTGCGCGCCGCAGCCGGTCAGCAGGAGTGCGGTCGCCGCGACGGCCGCGGCTGTCGTGAGTCGCATGGATGGCCTCCTTTCCGCTTTGACGTGTCACAGACGCAAATGGGTCCCTGGGGTGCCGGCGGTGCCGCCCGCGGTCGTTGTTGCGCAGGTGGCGGCACCGCCGGCACCCGCCAGGGCGTACCTACCCGCGGTACGGGACCTCGATCACGCCCGGCCCGGGCCGGGACCGGTTCGAGGGGCGGCGAGGGCTTGGTGCCGCGTTCCGGCCGCCGCTTCCGGCCGCTGCCAGGCGGGGGTGTCGGGGCGACCGTGTGCCCTGCGGCGCCGCCCCGATCCGGGGGAGGTCTCGCCCGTATTCCATGTGTATGCCCGGCCCGCGCCCGCCGGTCCTTGACCTTGTCGCAGCGTCAAGGTCTCTACTGGGCTCATGCGCATCGGAGAACTCGCCGCCCTCGCCGGGGTCACCACCCGCACCGTGCGGCATTACCACCGCATCGGGCTGCTGCCCGAGCCCGCGCGCCGGGTCAACGGCTACCGCGACTACGGTCTGCGCGCCGCCGTCGAGCTCACCCGCATCCGGCGCCTGACGGAACTCGGCCTCGGTCTGGACGAGGTCAGGGACGTGCTCGCCGACGACGCCGGCAAGGACCTGCACGAGGTGCTGGCGGAGCTCGACGCGGACCTCGCCCGGCAGGAGGAGGCCATCCGCTCGCGCCGGGCCCGCCTCGCCGAACTCCTCGCACAGGCCGAGGCCGGCGGCGGACTGCCCGCCGAGGCGCCGGTGTCCCCGGAACTGGCGACCCTCTTCGCCGAGATGGCCCGGACCTCCGCCGAACTCCCGGGTCCCGAGCCCGCGATGGCCGTGCGGGAGCGCGAACTGCTCGCGCTGCTGGACACGACGGGCACCCCCGAGGCCCGCAGCTGGCTCAGCGGTCTGCTGCAGTCCATGGCCGCCGACCCCGGGG
This sequence comes from Streptomyces sp. NPDC008238, assembly GCF_042956445.1. NCBI lineage: Bacteria > Bacillati > Actinomycetota > Actinomycetes > Kitasatosporales > Streptomycetaceae > Streptomyces > Streptomyces sp. NPDC008238. The sequence continues at coordinate 420,624 of NZ_JBIBGK010000003.1, forward strand.
CGATGCGCCGCGCCTACGAGGTCTACGCGCTGATGGACGAACTGGCCGGGGCGGCCGTGGACGACCCCCGGGTCGCCGAGGCGGCCCGGGCGATCGCCGACTCCGTCCCGGACGAGGTCGCCGCCTCGATCGACGTCTCCGGCGAGGACCTCGCGGCGGCGGGCGGCGCGGAGGGCGGCTTCATGGCGGCCTTCTTCGAGGACCACGCCCCCGCCCAGGCGGAGGCCGTGCGTCAGGCGATCCTGCTGATGCGGGAGCGTGCCCGGTGAGCCGCCGGGGAGCGTGGGCGCTGGGCGCCCTGGTACTGGCCGAAGCCGTGCTCGTCGCGTGCCTGGTGGCGGGCGTGCCGGTGCCGGAGCCGGTGCTCTGGGGCGCCGAGGGGTGCACGACCGCCGTGCTGCTGTGGCGGCTGCCGCGCGTGGTGCGGGCCCACCGGGACGCGCGGCGGCGTGGCCTGACCCGCCGCTCCGCGGCCTGGACCGCCCTGCGGGACACCGTCCCGGCGCCCGCGCGGCGGCTGATGCGCCACGAACTCAGCCTCTCGGTGAGCCTGGTGCGCTGGATCGCGCGCCGGCCGCACGGTGTGGGTGCGGGCGCCGTGGCCGTCCCGTACACCGGGGCGCAGACGGCGACGATGTACGGCTTCCTCTTCGTCTCCGTCGTCGAGACGGTGGTGCTGGCCCTCGTCATCCCCTGGCCCGCGGTGCACGCCGTCACCCTCGTCCTCGACGTCTGGGGCTGCTTCTTCGTACTGGCCATGCACGCGGCCTGCGTGGTGCGCCCGCACGTCGTCGGGGCGGACGGATCGCTGCGGCTGCGCTACGGCGCCCTCGTCGACGTCCGCGTACCCGCCGGGGGGATCGCCGCGGCCCGCGTCGACCGGCGCTTCCCCGACGGGCGGCTCGTGTCGGTCGCCGAGGACGGCACGGTCGACCTGGTCGTCGGGGGCCAGACCACGGTGACCGTCGAACTGACCGAGCCCGTCACGTTCCTGCGTCCCCTCGGGGCGCCCGTGCGGGCCCGCGTCCTGCGCTTCCACGCCGACGACCCGCGCGCTGCCGTCGCGGCCCTGGGGGTGGGCGCGGTACCGGGGGCTCGGGTAACGTAGCCGTCCCCAGCAGTGGACGTACCGAGGAGGTGAGACCCATTACCGCCATGTCAGGTTGGGTGCTCTCCTCCGGCGGCCCTGCGGTCCGGACGACCTAGGCCGTCGAGAGCGCCCCGCGGCGCCCCGAAAGGCCCCCATGTCCTCCGCTTCGCCCGCACCATCCGGACCCTCCTTCAGACCCTCTCCCTCGGGCCCGTCCTCCTCCGGAGCTTCTGCGCCCGGGCCGGCCGCTCCGGTTTCTGCTCCCCCGGGTCCCGCCCCCGCCGGGCCCTCTTCCTCCGGTCCGTCCTCGGGTTCGGCCGCCCCGGCCCCCTACGGCTCCGGCGCCGCGTCCTCCCTCGCCCCGGTCGTGTCCGTGCTCCGCGCCGCCGGCTGCGTGTTCGCGGAGGACGAGGCCCGGCTGCTGGCCTCCGCCGCCCGGACGCCCGAGGAGCTGGCCGCCATGGTGGAGCGCCGGGTGGCCGGGCTGCCGCTCGAACACGTCGTGGGCTGGGCCGAGTTCTGCGGTCTGCGCATCACGGTCGGCCCCGGGGTCTTCGTCCCGCGCCGCCGTACGGAGTTCCTCGCCCAGGAGGCCGCCGCGCTCGGGCGCGCCCTGGGCCGGCCCGGTGCCGTCGTGGTCGACCTGTGCTGCGGCTCCGGCGCGGTGGGCGCCTTCCTGGCGGCCGTGCTCGACCGGCCCGTACTGCACGCGGCCGACATCGACCCGGTGGCGGTCGCCTGTGCCCGCCGCAACCTCGCGGCCGCGGCCGGTGACGTCCACGTCCACGAGGGCGACCTCTACGACGCCCTCCCCGCGGAATTGCGCGGCCGCGTCGACGTCCTGGTCGCGAACGTGCCGTACGTCCCCAGCGGCGCCGTCTCCCTCCTCCCCCCGGAGGCCAGGGACCACGAGCCCCTGGTCGCCCTCGACGGCGGGGCGGACGGCCTCGACGTCCTCCGCAGGGTCGCCGCCGCGGCGCCCGCGTGGCTCGCGCCGGGCGGCCGGCTCCTCTTCGAGACCGGTGAGGAGCAGGCCCCGGCCGCCGTCGCCGCGGTCGCCCGGGCCGGGCTGGAGGCGCGGGTGGCCGTGTCGGAGGAGCTGTACGCGACGGTCGTGATCGCCTCGGCCCCGGTGGCGTAGCCCGGCCCGGCCCGGCTCGGCCCGGCTCGGATCCGGGGCGGCCGCCCCGTGCCCTCCGCGGCCCGCCGGTGGGTGACCCGGCGGGCCGGAATTCATCGCCGTGCGTGAATCCGTCGTTTCTCCGCGTCAATCCACGCCGTATCGAGTGACGCAGGCCACATGGCCCGCGTCACTCGATGGGCGATTTGTCCGGGTCTGCATGTGACGTAGCCGATATGGCGTGCGTCACTTTCGGGGTCCCTTAGTAGCCCGTCCCCCGGAATCCCCTTCCCACGCCTGAGCGGCGGGACTTTCGTCCCTGGTCCCACAACTAATCCCGTTAGTAAGAGGGGTGCATTGACCTCGGGATTTGCGTCGGCCAACAATTCATGGCGTACCCCACGGAAGAGGAATTACTCGAATGCAGATCTCCGCTATGTCGAAGCTCAACCGCGTCGCCAAGGCCAAGAAGATCTCCCTCGGCTGCGCTGCCGCGAGCGTCGCCGTCGTCGCCGGTGGCGTGGCCATGGCCCCCACCGCCTCCGCCGCCCCCATGGCGCAGTCGGGCTCCGTCAACACGTGGATCAACGAGTCCCTGAAGGTGATGCGCGCCAACGGCATCCCGGGCACTTACAACGGGATCTACAAGAACCTGATGCGTGAGTCCTCGGGCAACCCGAACGCCATCAACGGCTGGGACTCGAACGCGGCCAAGGGAATTCCCTCCAAGGGTCTGATGCAGGTGATCGACCCGACCTTCAAGGCCTACCACGTCGCCGGTACCTCGTGGAACATCTACGACCCGGTCGCCAACATCACCGCCGCCTGCAACTACGCGGCCCACGTCTACGGCACGATCGACAACGTCAACTCGGCGTACTGATCGCGCACGCAAAAGCTTTTCCTGGGGACGCCCCCGGCAGCCACGGCCGCCGGGGGCGTCCCCCTTTTCCCGTCCCGTCTTTCCACCGCCTTTTCCGGCGCGCCTGCTTTCCCGCCCGGCCGGTTTACTCCCCGGGCCTGGACAGGCGAACGGCGCTGGTCCACGCTGTCCGACCATGACCGTCGCCCCTGACCGCGCGGCCGAGGCCGAGGCCCTGCACGCCGCCTCCGAGGACATAGCCGCCCTGCTCCGCGCGTGCCCGGACACCTCGGCGCCGATACCCGGCGCCGAGTGGACGGTCGGCGAGGCCGCGGCGCACCTGGTGCTCGCGGGCGAACTCATGGCCGCGCTGGCCGAGGGCCGCGAGCAGCCGTACGGCGACGGCACCCCCGGCGGCCTCGCCGCGGCGAACGCCGCGTCCCTGGCCGCCTTCCCCGAGCGCGACGGCCGGATCCTGGCGGACGGCGTCGTGCGGCACACCCGCGCGTTCACCGACGCGGCCGCGACCCGACCGCCCGGCCTGCCGGTGCTCACCCCGCTCGGCCCCATGGACCTGGCCACGCTCGGCTCGTACCTGCTCACCCACCTGCTCGGGCACGGCTACGACATCGCGGTCGCCCTGCGCCGGCCCCACATGGTGGACCGCGAGCGGGTCGCCCGGTGCATGCCCTTCCTCAGGGCGGCCATGCCGCGGGTCGTGGATCCGCGGGCGGCGTCCGGCTTCTCCGCCTGCTACGTGCTGCGCGTCCCCGGGATCACCCGCTTCGCCGTGACCTTCACCGACGGTGCCGCCGACGTCACGGACGAGCCGCCGCGCCGTCCGGACTGCACCATCACCACCGAGCCGGTCACCTTCTTCCTGATCGCGCTCGGCCGCCGGGGGGCCACCGCAGCCATGGCCCGCGGCAGGATCGCCGCCTGGGGACGCCGTCCCTGGCTGGCCCCCCGCTTCCCCGCCCTCTTCACCGCGCCGTAAGTCACCCGCCGGGTTTCCGGCCCGGCCCCGGGCGCCTCAGCGGACGGCGGCGGTGGCCCGGAAGGTGCGCCGGTAGGCCAGCGGGGAGACGCCGATGGCGGCGTGGAGGTGCTGCCGCAGCGAGGTCGCGGTGGCGAAGCCCACCTCGCCCGCGATGCGGTCCACCGGGAGGTCGCTGGACTCCAGCAGGTGCCGGGCCCGGGCGACGCGCTGCTGGATCAGCCACTTCCCCGGGCTGGTGCCGACCTCGTCCCGGAAGCGCCGGGCGAAGGTCCGCAGGCTCATCCGCGCGTGGTCCGCGAGGTCGTTCAGGGTGAGCGGCAGGTCGAGGTGCTCCAGGGCCCACTGCCGTGTGGCCGCCGTGCCGGCGTCCGCGGCCTGCGGCACCGGCTGCTCGATGTACTGCGCCTGGCCGCCGTCCCGCCAGGGCGGTACGACGCAGCAGCGGGCCACGAAGTTGGCGACCGCGCTGCCGTGGTCCGCGCGCACCAGGTGCAGGCAGACGTCCACGCCGGAGGCGGCCCCGGCCGAGGTGAGGACGTCGCCGTCGTCCACGAACAGCACGTCCGCGTCGAGCGCCACGGCAGGGAACATCTGCCGGAAGCGGTCGGCCAGCGCCCAGTGGGTGGTGGCGGGGCGTCCGTCGAGGAGGCCCGCGGCGGCGAGCACGAAGGCGGCCGTGCAGATGGAGACGATCCGGGTGCCCGGCCGGATCGCCGCGAGCGCGGCGGCGACCGGGGCGGGGAGTTCGGCGGCGATCCGCGCCTGGTCGTACGGCGGGATCACGACGGTGTCGGCGGTGGCCAGCACCTCGGGACCGTTCTCGACGGCGACCGAGAAGTCGGAGTCCGTGCGCACGGGGCGTCCGTCGACGGTGCAGGTCAGCACCTCGTAGCGATCCTGGGCGGAGCCGAAGACGCGGTTGGGGATGCCCAGCTCGAAGGGATAGACGCCGTCGAGGGCGAGGACGACCACACGATGCATGGCACGATCTTATCGGATGATGGCAATCAGGCCATTTTCCCGGCGGCCGCCGGACCGCAGGCTGGACGCATGAACGACACGACCCCTCACACCATGCGCGCGATCACCCAGGACGTCCTCGGCGGCCCGGAGGTGCTGCGCGAGACGGAGTCGGCGCGCCCCACCGCCGGCATCGGGCAGGTGCTCGTCCGCGTCCACGCCGCCGGGCTCAACCCGACCGACACCAAGCACCGGCAGAGCGGGCTCTTCCTCGGCAACCCGCCGTTCGTCCTGGGCTGGGACGTCTCCGGCGTCGTGGAGGAGACCGGGCTGGGGGTGGCCCTCTTCCAGCCCGGCGACGAGGTCTTCGGCATGCTCCCCTACCCGTACGGGGCCGGCTCCCACGCCGAGTTCGTCACCGGGCCCGCCCGCGCCTTCGCGCGGAAGCCGTCCGCGATGAGCCATGTGGAGGCCGCCGCGGTCCCGCTGGTCGCGCTCACCGCCTGGCAGGCCATGGTCGACGTCGCCGGGCTCCGCCCCGGGCAGCGCGTGCTGATCCCCGCGGCCGCGGGCGGCGTCGGCCACGTCGCGGTCCAGATCGCCAAGTCCCGCGGCGCGTACGTCATCGGCACCGCCAGCGCCGCCAAGCACGACTTCCTGCGCGGCCTCGGCGCCGACGAGGTGGTCGACTACCGCGCGACCGACTACACCGAGGCCGTCCGCGACGTGGACGTCGTCCTCGACCCGCTCGGCGGCGCCGAGTCCGTCCGCGCCCTGCGCACCCTGCGCGAGGGCGGACTGCTCGTGACGCTCCTCCCGGTCGGCGTCGCCGAGCTGCGCGCGGAGGCCGAGCGCCGGGGGGTGCGCGCCACCGGCATGCTCGTCGAGGCCGACCACGCCGGCATGAACGCGGTCGCCCGCCTGATCGAGGAGGGTGCGCTGCGCGTCACCGTCGCCCAGACCTTCCCCCTGTCCGAGGCCGCGAAGGCGCACGCCGCGCTGGAGACCGGACGTACCACTGGGAAGCTGGTCCTCACCGTGCGCTGACGCCGGCGCGGCCGGTGAGCCGTACGGGCACCGGGGCAGGGCTCGAACCTGCGTCCACCCGGTCCCGAGCCGGGAGCTCCACCACTGAGCTTCCCGGTGCCCGTACGGCGGCGACGGGGGCAGGGCTCGAACCTGCGTCCAACCGGTGAAGAGCCGGCCGCTCCACCACTGAGCTTCCCCGTCGGTGCCCCGATCCTGACCGCGGCGGCAGCGGGGCGTCAACGCATTTCGGCGTCGAGCTCCGCCGCCGCCGGGCGGAGCGGGCGGCCCGAGAAGAAGCCCGCGGAGCGCAGCACTCCGGCCAGCACCGGGTCACCGACCTCCACCCCGTGCACGAGCTCCGGAGTGGGCCGGAAGGGCACCGCGCCCGCCGCCGGCAGCGGTTCGGTCCAGCCGCCCGCGACGGGATCGACGCCGTGCCGCCGGCACACCTCCTCCACCAGCGAGCGCGGGCACTCCGCCTCACCGCGCAGCACCTGCCAGGGCAGCGGAAGTTCGGCCCACACGCCGGTGTCCGGGTGCAGCCCCCCGCCGGTCTCCCGGTGCCAGGCGGCCACGTCCGCGGCGACGAGGAGCAGGACCTTGCCGGGGCAGTACCGGTCGGCGATCTCCTCGGCGGCCAGGGCCCGCAGCAGCGCGAACCAGTGGGCCCGGGCCTTGGTCCAGGCCCGGGCGGCCTGGTTCCAGGTGGTCGAGTCGTCGCCGCGGCGCACGATCATCGTCGTCCGGTCCAGAGGTTGCCGCCGCCATGCGGCTTCCAGGAGTTCGGCCACGTCCAGCAGGAAGCGGTACCAGATCCCGAGCAGCCGTCCCCGCTGCCCGTCGTCGAGGTGGCCGAGCACCTCGGCGGTGGGGTGGACGTGCGCGACGGCGTACCAGTTGGTGCGGTCCGGCCGCCGTCGCAGCTCCCCGAACAGGGCGTCCGCCACCTCGTCGTAAGCGCGTTGCTGGCCTGACACGGTGAACTCGCTGCGCAGGTTGGCGCGGGCGGTGAGGTAGGCCACGAAGGCGGCGGTCGGGGTGTCGGCCGCGAACTCCTCGTACGACAGCCGCGAGGCGAGACCGCTCTTGCCGATCAGCGTCAACTCCCGCTTGCGCTGCTCCACCAGGATGCGCGCCAGCTTGGCCTCCATGCGGCGCAGCAGCCGGAACCGCTTGTTGTACTGCCGCTTCGACATCTCGCCGAGCCCGGCGTCGGCGCGCCCGGCGCGGTCGAGGCGGTCGCTCAGGAAGTCGCTCGCCCCGAACCTCTTGGCGATCCGCTCACCGGCCGCCCGGACCGCCGCCTCCACCTGCGCCGGATCGTCCCCGGCCGACCCGGCCGCCTCCGGCAGCCCCGGGAACAGCTCGGCGGCGCGGGCCAGCTGGCGCTGCGCCCCGACGGGCCGCGCGAAATCCTCCAGCATCGAGGTGTAGCCGTGCCACAGCGTGCGCAGGGACCCGCCCGCCGCCCTCTCCAGTGCCAGCCGGGTACGGCGGGCGGGGCGTCGGCCGTCGCCGTCGAGCAGCAGCCGGAGGGCGAGGTGGGCGATGTCCTCGGGGCGCTTGCGCCGGTCGAGGGACGCGTGCAACTCCCGCAGGACCGCGGTGTTCCGGTACATGCGCCCAGGCTGGCGCACCCGGCGGCGGGCGCACCACCGGTTAATCGGGCCATCGTCAACTTCGGGTTGACGATGGCCGAGCGTCAACCTATCGTTGACGCATGACGCAGCAGATCCGGCTCGACGACCTGATCGAAGCCATCAAGCAGGCCCACCCCCACGCCCTCGACCAGCTCTCGGACGCCGTCATCGCCGCCGAGCACCTGGGCGAGGTCGCCGACCACCTCATCGGGCACTTCGTCGACCAGGCCCGGCGGTCCGGCGCCTCCTGGACCGACATCGGCAAGAGCATGGGCGTGACCAAGCAGGCCGCCCAGAAGCGCTTCGTCCCCAAGGACCTCGGCGCCCCCGACCTCGACCCCTCGCAGGGCTTCTCGCGCTTCACCCCGCGCGCCCGCAAGGTCGTCATGGCCGCCCACACCGAGGCCAGGAACGCCCGCAACCCCGAGGTCCGGCCCGAGCACCTCGCCCTCGGGCTGCTCAGCGAACCCCAGGCCCTCGCCGCCCTCGCGATGACGGCCCAGGGCGTCAGCCTCGACGCCGTTCGCACCGCCCTCACCGCGGCCCTCCCCGCGGCCGTGGACGAGGTCCCCGAACTCGTCCCGTACGACCTCGCCTCCCGCAAGGTCCTCGAACTCACCTTCCGCGAGGCCCTCCGCCTGGGCCACAACTACATCGGCACCGAGCACCTCCTGCTCGCCCTCCTCGAACTGGAGGCGGGCGACGGCCCGCTGACCTCCCTCGGCCTCGACAAGCCCACCACCGAACGCCACATCGCCGCGGCCCTCGCCGAGATCACGGGCGGCACGCCGGAGCCGAAGTAGCCCCCGGCGGCGGATCGCCGGGCGCCGTGGTGGCGTGGCGGGGTCGTGGCGGGTGGGGCGTGGTTCCATGAGGGGCCACGGTCCCAGCCGGGAGGAACGGAACCCTGAACACCACGATCGCGGAGGCGCTGTCCGTCGCGCTGCTGCTCCTCGTGCTCGCCGGGGCCGTGATCCGGCCGTTCGGGCTTCCGGAGGCGGTGGTCGCCGTGCCGGCGGCGGCGGTCGCCGTGGGGAGCGGGGCGATCCCGCTGGAGCACGCGCGGGAGGAGGCGGCGCGGCTGGGGCCGGTGATCGGGTTCCTGGCGGCGGTGCTGGTTCTGGCGCGGCTCTGCGACGAGGAGGGGCTGTTCCGGGTCGGCGGGGCGTGGATGGCCCGGGTGGCCGCGGGGCGGCCGCGGCGGTTGCTCGGGGCGGTGTTCGCACTCGCCTCGATGGTGACGGCGGTGCTCAGCCTGGACGCGACGGTGGTGCTGCTCACCCCGGTGGTGTTCGCGACCGCCGCCCGCCTGGGGGTGCGGCCCAAGCCGCACGTCTACGCCTGCACGCACCTGTCCAACACCGCCTCGCTGCTGCTGCCGGTCTCCAACCTGACGAACCTGCTGGCGTTCACGGCCAGCGGGCTGGGCTTCACCCGCTTCGCGGCGCTGATGCTGCTGCCCTGGCTGGTGGCCATCGCGGTGGAGTACCTCGTCTTCCGCCGCTGGTTCCGCGGCGACCTGGCGGCCGCCGTCCCCGTCCCGGACGGTGCCGGGACACCGCCGCTTCCGGTGTTCGCGCTGGTCACGGTGGTCTGCACGCTCGCGGGCTTCGTCGTCACCCCGGCGCTCGGGGTCGATCCCGCGTGGGCGGCCGCCGCCGGGGCGCTGGTGCTGGCCGTACGGGCGGTGGCACGGCGGCGGATGACGGTGCGCGCCGTGGCGGGGGCGGCCGGGGTGCCGTTCCTGGCGTTCGTGCTGGCGCTGGGTGTGGTGGTCCGGGCGGTGGTCGACAACGGGCTCGCCGACGCGCTGGGCCGGATCGTGCCCGAGGGCACCGGACTGGCCGCCCTGCTGGGCGTCGCGGCGCTCGCCGCCGTCCTGGCCAACCTGATCAACAACCTGCCCGCCGTGCTGGTGCTGCTGCCGCTGACCGCACCCGCCGGGCCCGGCGCGGTCCTCGCCGTCCTGCTCGGGGTGAACATCGGCCCCAACCTGACCTACGCCGGCTCCCTGGCGACCCTGCTGTGGCGGCGTATCGTGCACCAGCACGAACACGACGTGGACCTCAAGGAGTTCACCGTCCTCGGCCTGCTCACCGTGCCTGCGGCGCTGGGCCTGGCGGTGGTGGCACTGTGGGGTTCGCTGCACGTCCTCGGAGGGTGATGTCCGTGATCGTGACCGCCTGGATCGCCGAAGGGACCTGGCCCGCCTGCGTCGACGCCGTCCGCGTCCACGCGCCGGAGGCCGCCGACGTCGTGCTGCTGCACGTCAGCGGCCCCGACGTCCCCGGTCTCGCGCACGCCGCCTACGCCGGCCTGCTGGGCCGCGGGCACCCGGAGAACGATCCGGGCACCCGTCTGGAGGGCCTCGGCGCGGACTCCGCGGGGCGGCTGCTGGACGCCGCCGCCCGGCGGCTGGACCGGCCGTGCCGCCGGGAGGAGCGGTCGGGGCGGGTGGAGCGGGAGGTGGTCGCCGCGGCGGCCGGGACCGACCTGCTGGTGATGGCCCGCGACGGCGACCTCGCGCGGCTCGGGCCGCGGAGCCTGGGCCAGGCGGCGCGCTTCGTCGTCGACCACGCGCCCTGCCCGGTCCTGCTGGTGTGGCCCGCGGCCGCGCCGGACGTGGCGACGCTCCCGCCGCCGCCCCCGCACCCGCCCCACTGAGGCCCTGACCCGGGCTCAGCCCGTGGCGCCGGGCAGCTGCTTCACCGCGTCGACGACGGACCGGGTCATCACCGCGGTGGTGAAGACGACCGTGCCGCGCGGCATGACGCCCTCGGGGTCCCGCTCGGCCTGGACGCTGCGCTCGCCGAGGAAGACGTGGGTCTTCCGGTCGAAGATCCACTCGGTGCGCTGTCCGCTGGTCTCGTCCAGGCGGGCGACCGCGACCCCGTGCCGGCCGGCGGCGTCCACGGCGTCGTCCACGGCGACAACGCCGGGGATCTTGGCCGCGGCCCGGTAGAGGGCGGTGGTCAGCTCGGCCGGCGGGTAGCTCTCGCCCAGCAGGTCGCCGATGGTGGTGAAGGCCTCCTGGTCGGGGCCGTTGCCCATGCCCGCGGTCTCCTTGTAGATCTTGGCCAGAAGGACGTCGGGGTCGGTGGGCAGGGTGGTCAGGTAGTCGTAGCTCGGCGCGTTCAGGTACGGCTCGGGCGTCTTGCCCCGCTCGTCGGTGCCGGCCAGGGTCATGCCCTCGGGGCCGGTGTTGCCGGGCTCGATGAGCCAGCCGTCCCGGCCGTCGCGGGACTCCCAGACCTGGCGGCGGTGCAGCGGGGAGCCGGCCAGGCTGGTCGTGTCGCCCACGTGCCGCACGAAGGTGCCGGCGGACTTCGAGTCGACGTATACGTACTGGCCCTCGCCCACCGGCGCGGCGGGCGCCTCGGCGGCGGCCAGCGAGACGGTGTCCAGCAGACGGGCGGCGCCCCCCGGGTCCGCGGTGCCGAGGCGGGTGGTCAGGGCGGGGCCCGCGGCGGTGGTGCCGGAGCCGCCGCCCGCGCCGGTGCCCTCCGCTCCGCCGAACACGAACAGGCCGGTCGCCAGTGCCCCGGCCAGCACGCCCGCCGTCAGCGGGACGAGGACCACGCGGTGCAGGAAGGGGTTGCGGCGCGAGGCCGGGCGGGCGGCGGCGGTGGTCGAGGGCGCGGGGCCCGTGGCGAGGTCCTCGTGGATCCGGGTCATCAGACGCTCCTTGTGCAACTGGTGACGGTCCGCCGGCATATCCCGCTCCACGCGCGGCAGGAGACGGGCGGTCTCCTCCCATTCCGAGGGATGGGCGTTCATCGGATTCCTTCCTGTGCGGGCCGGACCGCGTTCGTGCGGTCCCCTTCTGTCTGTCGGCGGCGGACGACGGGTTCCCTCTCCGCGTCGGTGAGCTTGCGCAGTCGCGTACGGGCCCGGGACAGCCGGGACCGCACGGTGCCGACCGGGACGCCGAGGGCCTCGGCGGCCTCGGCGTACTCCAGGCCCTCCCACAGGCACAGCGTCAGCACCTCGCGTTCGGCGCGGCGCAGCCGGGCGAGGGCGGTGAGCACGGCGGCGAGGCGGCGCCGGTCGTCGACCCGGCCGGCCACGAGGTCGGCGTGGTCCGGCACTTCGAGCGCGGCGGCCCCCGCCTGGGCGCCGGCGGCGACCGCGGCCCGGTAACGGCGGTTGCTGCGGCAGTGGTTGCGCGCGATGTTGGTGGCGACGCCCAGCAGCCACGGCCGCAGCGAGCCCCCTTCGGGGTCGACGCGGTCCCGCAGCCGCCACGCCTCCAGGAAGGTGGCCGACATGACGTCCTCGGCCACCGACCAGTCGGCGGTCAGCCGGAAGGCGTGGTTGTAGACGGTGCGGGCGTACGCGTCGAACAGTTCCGCGAAGGCGGTGGGGTCCCCGTCCCGTACCCGGGTCCGTACATGAGTGGTCACTCCTGTCGGCTGTCCGCCGGTGCCCCGCGGGTTCCCGTGAGCCGCGTCACGCGGCGATCCCGTCGGGGGCCGCGGGCACGAAGGGCAGCAGCTCGTCCTGTCCGGGGCGCACCACCCCGAAGGTGCTCTCCGGGACCTCGTGCCAGGCGTCCGGCAGGTCGCCCAGGGGTTCGGACACCACGAGCCGGGTCTCCGCCGACACGCCCTGGAGGAACCACAGGTCCGGGTGGAGTTCGCGCAGCGAGTCCACCTTGCTGCTGTAGAACAGCGACCGCGAGAGGTGCTCGCTGGAGTAGCGGAAGGCCCACAGGCTCTCCCCGTCGGTGACCGCCACCGTCATCTGGACCGGGAACTCGACGCCGTGCTCGTGGCCGGTCCGCTCCACCAGCCCGGCCATCCGTGCCACGGCCGCCGGTACGTCCTGGTCGAGGCCGAAGGTGAGCGCGAGGAAGAACATCACCTCGGAGTCCGTCGAGCCCTCGATGGACGAGAACAGCGCGGGGTCGACGGCGAGCGAGAGGTCGCGGCGCAGCCGGTGGAAGTCGGTGATCGCGCCGTTGTGCATCCACAGCCAGCGGCCGTGCCGGAAGGGGTGGCAGTTGGTCTGCTGGACAGCGGTGCCCGTCGAGGCCCGTACGTGGGCGAAGAACAGCGGCGAGGTGACGTGGCGCGAGATCTCCCGCAGGTTGCGGTTGTTCCAGGCGGGCCCGATGTCGCGGATGATCGCCGGGGTGTCCATGTCGGCGGCGTACCAGCCGATGCCGAAGCCGTCCCCGTTGGTGGTCTCGACCCCCATCCGGGAGTGCAGGCTCTGGTCGATCAGGGAGTGCCGGGGTTTGTAGAGGATGTTGTCGAGCAGCATGGGCGTGCCCGAGTAGGCGAGCCACCGGCACATGTGCACCATTCCCTTCCTCTTCCGCTGTCCCCCGTCCGCCGGGCGCGGGCGCCGGTCGTCCGCCGGGCCCGGGCGGCGTCCGTCCTCAGGGCACGGCCAGGGCGACCTCCGCCCAGATCGTCTTGCCCTCCTGGGTGTGACGCGTCCCCCAGCGCTCGGTGACCTGCGCCACCAGCAGCAGTCCGCGGCCGCCCTCGTCGAAGACCCGCGCCCGGCGCAGGTGGGGTGCGGTGCCGCTGCCGTCGGAGACCTCGACGATGAGGGTGCAGTTGTGGATGACGCGCAGCCCTATGGGCGGGGTTCCGTAGCGGATGGCGTTCGTGACGAGTTCGCTGACCACCAGTTCGGCGGTGTACGTGAGGTCCTCCAGCCCCCATTCCGCCAGCCGGCGGGCGACCTCGGCGCGGACACCGGCCACCGCCGCGGGCTCGGCGGGCACCTCCCAGGTGACGACCTGGGACGCGTCCAGCACCTTGGCGCGGGCGACGACCAGGGCGACGTCGTCGTCCGGGGGGTCGGGGACGAGGCCCACCAGGCGCTCGCAGACGGACTCCAGGGCGTGGTCGGGCCGGGTGAGCGCCCGGCGCAGGCCGGCCATGCCGGTGTCGACGTCCCGGTCGTCGGTGGCGATGAGGCCGTTGGTGTAGAGCACCAGGAGGCTGTCCGGGTCGAGTGCGCACTCGATGGTCTCGAAGGGCAGCCCGCCCAGCCCGAGCGGCGGTCCGGGCGGCAGGTCGAGGAACTGCGCGCTGCCGTCCGGCGCCGTCAGCACCGGTGGGGGATGGCCCGCGCTGGCGGCGGTGCACAGCCGGGAGACCGGGTCGTAGACCAGGTAGAGGCAGGTGGCGACGAGGTCGGTGACGACGTTCTCGCCGTCGTCCTCGTCGACCTCCTCCCCGGCGAGGTGCACGACCAGGTCGTCGAGGTGGACGAGCAGCTCGTCGGGCGGCAGGTCGACGTCGGCGAGGGTGCGCACGGCCGTCCGCAGCCGCCCCATGGTGGCGGAGGCGCGCAGCCCGTGGCCGACGACGTCCCCGGCGACGAGCGCGACCCGCGCCCCGGACAGCGGGATCACGTCGAACCAGTCGCCGCCCACGCCCGCGCCGCTGCCCGCCGGCAGGTAGCGCGAGGCCACCTCCACCGCGTCCTGGCGGCCGAGCCGCTGCGGCAGCAGGCTGCGCTGGAGGGCCAGGGCGGTGGCGCGTTCGCGGGTGTAGCGGCGGGCGTTGTCGACGGCGACCGCGGCCCGGCTGCCGATCTCCTCGGCGACCAGCAGGTCGTCCTCGTCGAAGGGGTCGGGTCTGCGGTGCCGGGCGAGCACGGCGACGCCGAGGGTGATGCCGCGGGCCCGCAGCGGGATGACCATCACCGAGTGGATGCCGTGCAGGCGCAGCATGGCGGCCCGTCCGGCGTCGCCCGCCGCCCAGCCGTCGATGGCCTGGTCGACGGTGCCGTGCAGCGAGGCGCGGCCGGTGAGGAGGGAGCGGGTGGGCGGGGAGTCGTCCGGGTACCGGTCCAGCTCCCCGGTCGCGGTCACCGACTCGGGCAGGCCGGGCAGGACGGACTGCTGGGCGGCGCGGCGGAGGGCGACCCCTGGTTCGCCGGGCTTGGGCTCCACCCCGCGGAACAGCGGGTCGAGCAGGTCGACGGTGGCGAAGTCGGCGAGGGTGCCCACCACGACGTCGGCCATCTCCTGTGCGGTGCGGGTCACGTCCAGCGTGCTGCCGATCCGGGTGCTGACCTCGTTGAGCAGGGCGAGCCGCTCCCGTGCCAGGTACTGCTCGGTGGTGTCGACGGCGGTGAGCTGGACGCGGGGGGTGCTGCGCTGCGGGTCGGTGAGCGGGGAGAGCGTGATCGTCCAGGTGCGCGGGGCCGGCGCCCCCCGTGACCGGATGCGCAGGTGCAGGTCGTGGGACTCGCCGCTGGCCAGGACGTGCCGGACGCCCTCCTCGACGGCCTCGCCGGCGCTGCCGGCCAGGTACTCCGAGGGGAGCCTGCCGCGCATCTGCTCCTCGGTGCGTCCGGCCTCGCGTTGCATGCCCCTGCTGGTGCGCAGGGTCCGCAGCTCGTTGTCGAAGATCGCCATGGGCAGGATGGACTGGTCGAAGGCCTCCTCGACCACGCTGTCCACCGCGCCCCAGTGCCGCCGGTCCACCGGGGAGACCACGACGAGCCGCTGCGGCCGGCCGTAGCCGTCCAGCGACGGGTAGACGCGCACGGACACGTCCAGGTGGCGCCCGTCCCGTCGGCGCAGCACCGACCTGCCGCCCCAGCCGAAGGGCATCGCCAGGAACCACTCGGTGGAGCGGGCGGCGTCCGACCCGAGCAGGCGGCTGGCGGGCTGCCCCACGACCTCGTCGTGCCCGTAGCCGAGCAGCCGCTCGGCCTCGCTGCTCCAGCCCGTGACGACACCGTGGGCGTCGATGACGGCCGTGGCCGGAACGGTCGGATCGGGCCGGGGAGGGAGGCCGCCGTCGAAGTCGTCGTCGAGGCTGGAATCTCGCATCGCCATCCGTCGCCGTTGTCGCCCGTCCTCTTCCGGCCCCCTCCAGGACGCGGCTGCCTGGGCCCTCCTCCACTTCTACCGCTCCTGGCCCGTGGCCGCAGGTCGGGCCGTCCGCGGTCAGCGCGAGGCCGGGCCGGGCAGGGCGCCGCCGCAGTTCCCGGCGGGGAGGGCGCCGTCGGTGCCGGCCAGGACGACCACGCGGTCGTCCTCGTGGCCGTCGGCGTAGGCGGCGGTGCAGACCACCTGGCGCCTGGCGTTCTCGGCCAGGTCCCGCACGGGGAACGGCAGCGAGACCCGGACGGTGTCCCCGGAGGAGGTGACGTCCACCGGACCGGTGGTGGCGGGCAGCCCGGTGCCGAGTCCCGCCGCGCTCTCCTGGGGCTCCGGCCCGTCCAGCAGCACGGTGACGACCTTCGCGGTCGCCACCGGTGTGCCCGGTGCGGCGTCGCCCGTCCCGCGGAGGACGGGGGTGAGCCGGCCCTCGGGGGAGAGGAAGAAGAGCGTCAGCCGGTCCGGCGGCCCGGGGAAGACGTCGACGGTGGCGGGCCCGCCCGCCTCGACGACCCCGGATCCCTGGACCCCGCAGCCGGCCAGCAGGGCCGCCGCCGCCACGCAGAGGGCGGCCGGGAGGCGGCGGCGCTTCACGGCGCCGTCTCCCCGGCCGGGCCGGGAGCGGCCAGCGGCATCCGCACGGTGAGGACGGCACCGCCGTGCGGGCCGTTGGCGGCGCGGACGGTGCCGCCGTGCAGGCGGACGTTCTCCAGGGTGATGGCCAGGCCCAGGCCGCTGCCCGCGGAGCGGGTGCGGGCCGCGTCGGCCTTGTAGAAGCGGTCGAAGATGTGCGGCAGGACGTCCGGTGCGATGCCGGGGCCGCTGTCGGCGACCTCGACGGCGAACCGCTCCGGCCCGTCGCCGGACGGTTCGGCGCGCAGCCGCACGTGGACGGGGGCGGCGCCGTGGCGCAGCGCGTTCCCGACGAGGTTGGCGACGACGACGTCGAAGCGCCGCGGGTCGAGCCGGGCCCGGATGCCCGGGGGCAGTTCGGTGGCGACCTGATCGGGGTCGGTCCAGTGCCGGGTCGCCAGGGTCTTGCGGATGGTCTCGGCGACGTCGACCTCGTCGGCGTTGAGCTCGGCGGCCCGCGCGTCGAAGCGGGAGATCTCGATCAGGTCCTCGACCAGGACGGCCAGCTTGCCGGTCTCGGCGCTGATGAGGCGGACGGCGGCCGCGGTGTCCGGGGCGAGCCGCCCGGCGTCCTCGTCGAGGACCTCGGTGACTGCGAGCATCCCGGCCAGCGGGGTGCGCAGTTCGTGCGAGACGTCGGAGGCGAAGCGGCGGGCCCGGGCCTCGGCGCGGCGCAACTCGTCCACCGACCTCTCCAGTTCCAGTGCGGATTCGTTGAAGGTGTGCGCGAGGTCGGCGAGTTCGTCGCTGCCCTTCACCTGGATGCGGGTGTCGAGTTCGCCGCGGCCCATGCGCTGCGCCGCCGTGCGCAGTTCACGGACCGGGCGGAGCACGCTGCCGGCGGCGAGCAGGGCGGGGACCAGGGCGACGGCCAGCGCGGGCAGGGCTCCGTCGCGGGCGGCGGCGAGCAGTGCCCGGACGCCGTCGTCCTCCGTGGCCAGCGGCATCACGGCGTAGAGCACGAGGCCGGTGGGGCGGGCGGACAGCCCGGTCTTGAAGACGGTCGGCACGCCCACGGTCAGCCAGGGGGCGCCGTCCTTCTCGACCCGCTGGAAGACGCCCCGGGGACGTTCCGCCGCGGCGCGGCGCAGTTCGGGCGTGATGACCGTGGAGACGGGACTGGTGCCGGAGGAGACCCGGATCGAGCCGTACTCGGCGAACACCACCCAGGTGCGCGGCTTGCCCTTGCGGGCGATGTCGCGCAGCACCTCCTGGAGGGCGGTGGTGTCCATCGGGAGCGTGGTGCCGACGGTGGCCACCTGCTCGCGGAAGGAGGCGACGGCGGTGTCCTGGGCCTGTTCGAGGACCGCGTTGCGCGCCTCGCGGTAGGTGAGGGTCGCGGTGGTGCCCGCGCTGACCGCCGCGACGAGCAGGAACGCCAGCACCAGCCGGGTGCGCAGCCCGATCCGGGCCCTGCGGAGGATCACCGGCGGCTCACAGCGGCCCGAAGCGGTAGCCGAAGCCGCGCAGCGTCTGTATGTAGCGGGGGCTGCCGGGGACGTCCTCGATCTTGTTGCGCAGCCGCCGGACGCAGGCGTCGACCAGCCGGGCGTCCGCGTGGTAGCTGTGCTCCCACACGTGCTCCAGCAACTGCTGGCGGCTGAAGACCTGTTCGGGCGCCGCGGACAGGAACAGCAGCAGCTTCAGCTCGGAGGGCGCGAGTGCCAGCCGCCGCCCGGACTTGGCGACGCCGAGCCCGGCGCGGTCGACGGCGAGGTCGCCGTGCTGCTCGACGGCCGAGCGGCCCGCGGGTACCTCGATGCGCCGCAGTACGGCCCGGATGCGGGCCTCGATCACCTCGGTGCGGGCGGGTTTGACGATGTAGTCGTCGGCCCCGGCCTCCAGCCCGACGACGACGTCGAAGTCGTCGCCGCGGGCGGTGAGCATGATGATCGGCAGCTGGCTCGTCTCGCGCACCTGGCGGCACACCTGGACGCCGTTCATCCCGGGCAGCATCAGGTCCAGCAGCAGCAGATCGGGCCGGAACTCGGCGACGGCGGTGAGCCCGGCCTCGCCGGTGGCGGCCGTCCGTACCTCGTGACCGCGGCGGCGCAGGCCCAGTTCGACACCTTCGCGCACGGAAGGGTCGTCTTCGATCAGCAGGACGCGTGGCATGAGCGGAGTATCGCAAGTCATCGTGCACCGCGCCGCAGTTTGCCGAGCAGTGCCCGCCGGGCCGCCTCGACCTCGGTCAGCCGCAGCGGGCGGGCCGCGGCCGCGAAGACCAGCACGACGGCGGCGGCCCCGGCCGTCGCGGCGGCGAGCGGCCCGAGCGGCGCGGCGAGGTCCGCCGCGACCCGGCCCAGCGCGGCGGCGGGCACCGCGACGAGCAGCAGACGGGCCAGCGCCCCCGCGGTCGGCGAACGCCACGGCCCGCGGCCGCCGTCCGGCGCCGCCAGCCTGCGGTCCAGCACGTACGCGGTCACCGCCCAGCCCGCGAAGAGTGCCACCGAGTACCCCGCGGCCATGCCCGTGACCGCCCAGCGCGCGGGCAGCAGCAGGTAGGCGGCGACGGACAGGCCCGCGTTGAGCCCGGAGATCACCAGGTTCAGCAGGAACGGGGTGCGGGTGTCGCCGAGCGCGTAGAAGGTGCGCGACAGCACGTACTGCCCGGAGAAGGCGACCAGGCCCGGGGCGAAGGCCACCAGCGCTCTCGCCATGACCGTGACGTCGGCGGCGTCCGTCCTGCCGTGCTCGAAGACCAGCGCCATCGCCGGCCCGGCGAGCGCCAGCAGCGCGCACGCGGCGGGCACCACCAGCGCGGAGCTGCTGCGCAGCGCGTACGAGACGTCGCGGCGCACCCGCGCGGGGTCGCCGTCGGCCGCCGCCGCGCTCATCCGCGGCAGCAGGGCGGTGACCAGCGAGACCGTCACGATGCCGTGCGGCACGGCCCACAGCAGGTAGGCGTTGTTGTACGCGGTGAAGCCGGCGCCGCCGTCGATGCCCAGTGCCGCGGCGCGCTGCCCGGCGGAGGTGGCGAGCCGGGTCACCACCCAGTAGGCGACCTGGTTGGTGAGGACGAGCAGCACCAGCCACCCGGCGGAGCGCAGCGGCCGGGCCAGTCCGCTGCCCCGCCAGTCGAACCGCGGCCGCCAGCGGAAGCGCGCCGCCCGCAGCGACGGCACCAGCGCCAGCGCCTGCACCGCGATGCCGGCCGTGGTGCCCCAGCCGAGCAGCGCGGTCTCGCCCGGGGTCAGCCCGCCGCCGGTGCCGGCCGTCACGAGGTAGAGGCCGAAGACGGCGATGACGACCAGGTTGTTGAGGACCGGCGTCCACATCATCGCGCCGAACCGGCCGCGCGCGTTGAGCACCTGGCCGAGCAGCGTGAACAGCCCGAGGAAGAGGATCTGCGGCAGGCAGGAGCGCGCGAAGGCCACCGTCGTCGCCGCCTGCGCCCCGGTGTAGCCGGTGTACGCGGCCACGATCGCGGGCGCGGCGAGCACGGCCGCCGTCGTCATCAGCAGCAGCGCGGCGGTGCACACGGTCAGCAGCCGGTCGGTGTAGGCGGCGCCGCCGTCCGCGTGCTCCTTGGCGGCCCTGACCAGTTCGGGCACGAACACCGCGTTGAGGGCGCCGCCCAGCAGCAGCATGTAGACGATCGTGGGCACCGAGTTGCCGACCGAGTAGCCGTCGGCGGCCAGGCCGACGCCGAGCGCCGCGGCGACGGTCGCGGACCGTACGAAGCCGGTCGCGCGGGAGACGACGGAACCCGCCGCCATGAGGGCGCCGCTGCGCAGCACCGAGGCGCCGGCCGTCCTGTCCGCCGTCGCATCGGCCGTGGCGTCGGCCGTGGCATCGGCCGTGGCGTCCGCCGTCGCGTCGGCCGGTCGGGCCGCCGAGGGGGCGCTCACCGGCGCGCCATGTAGGCCTGGAACGCCCGGTAGAGCGTGTGGTTGGCGGTGCCGTCCAAGGCCGTCTCCCATTCCCCCAGGGTCTCGACGACCCGCCCGCCCGTGCCGAGCTTCCAGCGGGTGAGCCCGAACGCCCGGTCCTCCGGGTCGAGTGTGGAGGGTACCCCGCGCATGTCGTACTCCAGTGCGCCCTGTTCGCGGGCGTCCGTGAGCATGCGCCACTGCAGGGCGTTGGAGGGACGGACGTCACGGCGGTGGTCCGCCGAGGCCCCCGTCTGGTACCAGACCCTCCGGCCCACGGTGATCATGGTGTGGGCCGCGAGCACCTCGCCCTCGTGGCGGGCGAGGTAGAGCTTCATCCGCCCCGGTTGCTCGGCGTTGAGGGCCGCGTACTGGCGCTGGTAGTACTCCAGCGAGCGTCCCAGCCGGAAGCCGTCGCGCTCCTCGGTGACGCGCAGCAGCCGGAAGAACTCGGGGAGGTCGGCGGCCCCGCCCACGTCCACCTCGACGCCCGACCTCTGCGCCCGCCGTATGTTGCGGCGCCACTCCTGGTTGAGTCCCGCCCACAGGTCGTCGGCGCTGCGGCCGGCCAGCGGGACCCGGAAGACCTGGCGGGGCTGGGCGTCCGCGTCCCCGCCGCCGTCCGGCCCGTCGCCGTCCCCGCCGCAGCGCCGCCAGCCGCGGGCCCGCAGCCGCTCGGCCACGACCGTGCCGAGCGGGTCGACCTCGCAGGTCAGCACGTCGGACAGGCGCCGCCCGAGCCCGGTCGCGGACTTCAGGACCGCGGCGTCCCAGCGGCGGTGGGCGGGCGAGGGGCCGATGCGCACGGCGAAGGCGCCGAGGGCGCGCAGGTGGCGCAGGAGCGGCGACAGCCAGGCGTCGATGTCCGGGTCGGCCCAGTCGGCGACCGGCCCCTCGGGCAGGTAGGCGAAGGACTTCCGCGTACCGGGGAACTGCCGCAGCAGCACCAGGGCGACCCCGCGCAACTCACCGGGCCCCGCGCCGTCCGCGGGTCCCCAGCCGACCAGCCGGGCCCGCCATCCCGGCTTCACCTGCGCCCACGACGGGCACTGGAGGAAACCGGGACCGAGCGCCGAGCCGGTCCGGGACGCCAGGAACGCGCGGTACGTCTCCGCGCTGACCGGCCCGAGCCGGGCCTGCCGGGGGCCCGGGCCCGCCGTCACGAGCAGTGCCGACACTGCGCCTCCCTCGAGTGTGGTCGGTTGGGTACACAGGAAGGCTCACAGCCCTTCATGACGGCCCCGAGCGGCCAATGTGACCGGACCATGACTGTTCCGTCCCAGCTGCCGTCATACGGCTCCCAAGCCCTCCACCTGGGCTTCCGGCGGCCTAGAGTCCCCGGGGTCCGGCCGGTTCCGGCCGCTCTCCCCGTCCTTCACGGAGGTCTCCGTTGTCCAGGAAACGTGTGGGCCCCATAGGCCGGCCCCGCCCGCGTACCGCCGTTGTGACGGCCGCCGCGCTGTCCGCCGTGCTCACCGGCTGCTCGGGCGGCGCCCCGGCGGCGACGCACGCGGCCGGCGACGCGGAACAGCGCAAGGAGCGGCCCGCTACCGTCACCGTCACCCCGCACGGCGGGCGGGTCCAGGCCGGCGAGCCGGTACGGGTCACCGCCCGGGGCGGCACCCTCACGACGGTCACCGTCGCCGGGCCGCACGGCAAGGGGCTGACCGGCACCCTGTCCGCGGACCGCCGCACCTGGACCTCGGAGCGTAACGTCGTGCCCGGCGCCTCGTACACCGTGCGGGCCGGCACCCGCACCCCCGGCGGTACGACCGGCACGAGCGAGTCCAGCTTCAGCACGGCCGCCGCCGGCAAGGTCAACAAGGTGGACTGGCGGCCCGGCGACGCCACCACGGTCGGCGTCGCCCAGCCGATATCCCTGGTCTTCGACAACCCCGTGACCGACAAGGCCGCCGTGGAGCGGCAGCTCGAGGTGAAGACCTCGAACGGCACCGAGGGCTCCTGGGGCTGGCTGACCGACTACTCCGGCCGGGACCGGGTCGACTGGCGGCCCCGGGAGTACTGGCGGCCGGGCACCGAGGTCACCCTGGACGCCCACCTGGACGGCACCGACTCCGGCCGGGGCGGCTGGTTCGTCCGCGACTACCGGGCCTCCTTCACGGTCGGCGCCCGGCAGGTCGTCAAGGTCGACCTCGACCGCAAGCGGCTCACGCTGCAGCGCGACGGCCGGACGGTGCGCACCCTCCCGGTCTCCGGCGGCACGCCCGGCCCGGACACCGGCTCGTGGCGCGGCACGGCGGTGGTGCTGGCCAAGGAGGGCACCGTCCGGATGAGGTCCGAGACCGTCGGCCTCGGCGACGCCTACGACGAGACCGTCCACGACTCGATCCGGCTGACCTGGTCCGGGATGTACGCGCACGCCGCGCCCTGGAACGCCGCGTTCTTCGGCCGGGCCAACCGCAGCCACGGCTGCGTGGGGATGAGCGACGCCGACGCGGACTGGCTGTACTCCCGGGTCCGTGTCGGCGACCCCTTCGAGATCACGGGGTCCGAGGCCAAGGGCACGGTCGCGCCGAACAACGGCTTCGGCGACTGGAACGTGGACTGGGCCGGTTGGCGGGAGAAGAGCGCGCTGCGCTGACCCCGCGCCGCCCCCGTCCTGTGGTGGTTGTCTGGAAGGGGCGGCTCCACCGCCGGCAGGGGCGGTGCCGCCGCACCGCCGAGAGGAAGGCAGCGCCATGAGCGGCTCCGGCGACTTCACCGCACAGTCCACCGCCGCCGAGGTCGTCGGCGGCATCGACCTCACCGGCCGCCGTGCCGTCGTCACCGGCGCGGCCTCCGGCATCGGCCTGGAGACCGCCCGTGCCCTGGCCGGGGCCGGCGCCGAGGTCACCCTCGCGGTACGGGACACCGCGGCCGGCGAACGGGCCGCCGCCGGCCTCGCTGCCGGCGGCGCGCGGGTCCTGGTCGCCCCGCTCGACCTCGCGGACCAGCGCTCGGTGGCGGCCTTCACCGCCGCCTGGGACGGCCCCCTGGACATCCTCGTCAACAACGCCGGGGTGATGATGACGCCCGAGACGCGCACGCCCGAGGGCTGGGAGCTGCAGTTCGCGACCAACCACCTCGGGCACTTCGCGCTCGCCACCCGCCTGCACGCGGCCCTCGCCGCCGCGGGCCGCGCCCGGGTGGTCTCCCTCAGCTCGGTCGCCCACCTGCGCAGCCCGGTGCACTTCGACGACGTCCACTTCCGCGACCGGCCGTACGACGCGGGCCTGGCGTACGCCCAGTCCAAGACCGCCAACGTCCTGTTCGCGGTGGAGGCGAGCCGGCGCTGGGCCGCCGACGGCGTGAGCGTCAACGCCGTCCACCCCGGGGCGGTCCTGGGCACCGACCTCTCCCGGCACCTCACCCGCGAGGCCCTGGACGCCGCCGCCGCGTCCGGCGGCCACACCTTCAAGACCCCGCAACAGGGCGCCGCCACGGTCGTGTACGTGGCCACCGCGCCCGGGCTGGAGTGCGTCGCGGGCCGCTACTTCGAGGACTGCGCCGAGGCCCACCGCCACATCCCCGGGAGCTCCGGCGGCGTCGCCGACCACGCCCTCGACCCTGACGCGGCGGCACTGCTGTGGCAGGTGTCGCTGGACGCCCTCGCGACGGGCGTGCGCGGCTGACGGCCACTGGGGCTGTGGGGGCTGCGGGGCGGGAGGTCCCGGCGGGGGCGGCGGGTCCGGTGGCGGCGGTCAGTGCGGGAAGGTCCGCGGCGGCCGCTGGCGCGGCAGTTCGTCGCGGAACTCCTCGACGATCGAGCTGATCTGCCGGGTGAGCTGGGTCCGTTCCAGCCGGTCGAGGTAGAGGTTGCGGGCCGCCAGGCCCACCGCGTCCACGCAGAAGTAGAGCGCCATCAGCGGGTTCACGAACAGTTCGCTGTGCTTGGTGCGTTCCGTGAAGCGCACGTTCCCGAAGTCCCCGCGGACCGCGGCCGCGACCGAGCCGTGCACGATGCTCGGGTGGTCCGGGGTCGCCTCCTGGGCGTGCGCGACCGCGTCCAGGTAGAGCCGGCCCTCGCGGCTGTCGCGCGGCAGCGAGAACGCCCCGAGGTACGCCCCGTCCCGCTCCAGGGCGGCCAGGTTCTCCAGCACCAGGGAGTGGTTGACCCCGTGGTACGCGTCGACGCCGAAGCCGAGGCAGACCACCAGCCGTTGCGGGACGCCGGTGAGTCCGCCCACCGCGGCGAGGCTGGCCATGTCCTCCTCCGGGGTGCCGAGTCCGCTCTCGTCGCCGCGCATGAGGATGTCGGTGCCGCCGTCCACCAGCACGATCGCGTCGACCCCGCCGAGGTGGGCGATCAGCGCCCGGTAGGCGTCCCTCAGGGGTGCGACGCCGGCGCGGGACAGCGCGTACACGGTCGAGGGCAGGCCCTGCGACTCCAGCCAGCGGGCGAGGGTGCGCTCCGGGAAGTAGTCGCCGCGGGCGGCCGTCGAGGGTCGCACGGCGGCGACGTCGTGGTCCAGCCACACGTCGAGGTCCAGGCCGTACAGGTCGGCGAAGGAGAGGTTGGCGAGGTGCACCTCCTTGCCCGCCTCGCGCAGCGCCAGCGCGATCGGCAGTCCGGCGTAGACGTCGAAGCCGCCGCCGGCCCCGGCGACGAGGATCCGCCGCGTGTCGCGCAGGCGGGTGAACAGGGCGGGTTCGAGGAGGGAGAACACCGGGGGACGGTAACAGCGGGCGGCGGCCCGCGGCAGCGGATTTCCGTGCCCGCGCCGGTCGTTGGCGCGCCCCTTTCCCGGTGGGGTGTTGTCGGAGCCCGCGCCTAGACTCGGCCGGATGGTGACGGAGACGGATATCGCACTCGCCGACGGGCGGACGCTGCACGTGTACGACACCGGGCCGGCCGGCCGGGAGGAGGGCGCGGAACTGGCCGTCCTGTGGCACCACGGCACGCCCAACATCGGTACGCCCCCCGAGCCGCTGTTCGCGGCCGCCGCCGAGCGCGGCATCCGCTGGGTGGGCTACGACCGTCCCGGCTACGGCGGTTCGACGCCGCGCCCGGGCCGGGACGTCGCCTCCGCCGCCGGCGACGCGGCGGCCGTGGCCGACGCGCTGGGCATCGGCCGCTTCGCCGTCATGGGCCACTCCGGCGGCGGCCCGCACGCGCTGGCCTGCGCGGCCCTGCTTCCGGACCGTGTCCTGGCGGTGGTCTGCGGGTCCGGCCTGGCGCCGTACGGGGCGGAGGGGCTCGACTGGTTCGCCGGGATGGGGCCCGCGGGCGCGGCGGAACTGGCCGCGGCGGTCCGGGGGCGTGCGGCGCTCGAAGAGGCGCTGGCCTCCGGCGACTTCGACCCCGAACTCTTCACCCCCGCCGACCACGCGGCGCTGGCGGGCCCGTGGGCGTGGCTGGGCGGCGTGGCGGGCAAGGCGCTCGAGGGCGACCCGGGCGCGATGGTCGACGACGACCTCGCCTATGTGGCGCCGTGGGGCTTCGACCCGGCGGCGGCCGCCGTGCCCGTGCTGGTCCTGCACGGCGAGGCCGACCGCATGGTGCCCGCGGCCCACGGGGTGTGGCTGGCCCGGCGGTGCCCGGACGCGGAGCTGTGGTTGCGGCCCGGCGAGGGGCACGTCTCGGTTCTCGGCTCCGCCGTGGACGCGCTGGAGTGGCTCGCCGGACGGGCCCGGCGGGGCTGAGCGCGCGGCCGCGCCGTCCACAGGCTGTGGACGGCGCGGCGCGGGCGGGCGCCTCCCGGCCGGGGGAGTCCTCCCGCGTGCGGCGTGACGACCGCACGGCGCTTCAGTCGTACCGGAAACGCCCGTTTCCGCCCTTTCCCGCGCGGAAGTCGACCGCGTCGGGACAACCATGTGCCCTCCTCGGGTGTCTGGACGTCCGAAGATCCCCCGTGCCGGCCACGGGGTGGACCCAGAGGCAGAAACGTGACGACCGGGCGTCCCGCGGGGGGCGGGGCCCGGTCGTGGACGGAGGACCGTACGACCGTGGACAGGCACGACGGCAGCGACATCGACCCCGCGGACCAGTGGGTCCTCGACCCGGAGAGCGGCACCTACCGGCTGCGGCTGGACTCCGACGCCCCGCCGGCCCCCACGGTGCCCCGGCAGGGCGGGCGGCGGACGCACCGCGAGGAGCGGCGGCCCGACCCGGCTCCGGGCGGCCGCCGCCGCACCGGAGCCCCGGCACCGTCCCGCAAGGCGAAGCGGTCCACCCGGCGCAGGGTGCTGATGTGGACCGCGGGCACGCTCGGCTTCGTGCTGCTCGCGGGCAGCGCCGGCGCCTACCTCCTGTACCGGCACCTCGACGGCAACATCGCGACCGTCGACGTCGGCACGGCGGGCAGCAAGGAGGTGACCAGCAAGGACGCCGTGAACATCCTCGTCATCGGCACCGACAGCCGCGAAGGCCTCGGCGGCAAGTACGGGGACGCGGGCAGCGTCGGCCACGCCGACACCACGATCCTCTTCCACGTGGCGAAGGACCGGTCCAACGCGACCGCCATGAGCATCCCGCGCGACATGGTCACCGGCATCCCGGACTGCCCGACCAAGCAGAAGGACGGCTCCACCAAGACGATCCCCGGCACCCCCCAGGCCGACTTCGGCCCGCGCTTCAACGAGAGCCTGGGCCAAGCGGGACGCGACCCGGGCTGCACCATGCGGACCGTCACGAAGATCACGGGCATACCCGTCGACCACTTCGTCCTGGTCAACTTCGAGGCCGTGAAGACCCTGTCCACGGCGGTCGGCGGGGTGCCGGTCTGCCTCACCCACCCCATCAAGGACACCACCCCCGAGGGCGAGGGCTCCCACCTGGACCTGCCCGCAGGACCGAACAAGGTCCAGGGCGAGCAGGCCCTGGCCTTCGTCAGGACCCGCCACTCCCTGAAGAACGGCAGCGACCTGGACCGGATCGACCTGCAGAAGCAGTTCCTGGGCTCGATGATCCGCCAGATGAAGTCCGGTGACACCCTCAGCGATCCTCGGAAGCTCTTCAAACTGGCGAACGCGGCCACCAAGTCGCTCACCGTGGACACCGGCATCGGCGGCGTCGCCAAGCTCACCGACCTCGCCAAGGACCTGAGCCGGGTCGATGCCGAGCACATCACCTTCACGACGCTCCCGGTCAAGGACAACCCGGCCGAGGGCACGAAGCACGCGACGGTCGTCGTGGACGACTCGAGGGCGCCCGCCCTCTTCAAGGCGATCAAGAGCGACGTCTCGCTGACCAAGGCGAAGAAGAAGCCCGCCGCGGCCGACTCCAAGCTCCGCGGGGCCAAGGCGGATCCGTCGCAGGTCCGGGTGACCGTCTACAACGGCGGCGGTCCGCAGGGCGCGGCGCGGACGACGCAGGAGTGGCTGCAGAACACCGAGGGCGTCACCCACTCCACCAACGGTGGCAACGCCCCCGGGGGCAGCCAGGACCGCACGACCCTGGAGTACGCGCCCGACCAGGCCGACCAGGCCCGGGCCCTGGCCGCGATGATGGGCCTGCCCGCCGCCGCCCTCCGCCCCGGCACGGCGGACGCCGCACCCGGCGCGGACATGACCCTCACCCTCGGCGGCGACTTCCGGGGCCCCGGGACCGCGCTCGCCGACCCGGACCGGCTCCCGGACGACATCCCGCAGTCCCGCGCCGACAAGGAGCAGTGCGTCGGCTGAGCCCCGGCGGGCCGCCGGGCCGCGCCGCGCCTACGGTGGAGGTGAGGAAGGGGCGCCCCGCGCGCCCGGGATGCGACGGCAAGGAGCGCCCCATGTCCCGCAGCGACAACCTCTCCGTCCTCGAGGGCTTCGGAACGGCGGTGAACGACGGCCGGCTCGGCGAACTCGACGCGTACGTCGCGTCCGGCTCGGTGGACCACGACCCCGGCCCCGGCCAGGGCCCCGGTCCCGAGGGGTACGAGGAGATGTTCGGCGCGATGCGGCGGGCCTTCCCCGATCTGCACGTCGAGGTCGAGCACGTCATGGCCACCGACGACGAGGTCGCCTTCGCGTACACCATCACCGGTACGCACCTCGGCGAGCTGATGGGCCACGCCCCGACGGGGCGCACCGTCAGCTACCGGGGCATGCAGATCAGCCGGTTCGAGGACGGGAAGATGGTCGAGCGCTGGGGGAGCAGCGACCAGCTCGGGATGCTGCGCCAGCTCGGCCTCACCCCCTGACCGCCCCGCGCCGGGCCGGTGTTCAGTCCCCGGCGGCCGGCGGCAGGCGGAGTGCGAAGAGGGCCCCGCCCGCCGGGGCCGTGCCGACGGTGAGGGTGCCGTCGTGGCGGTGGGCGACGTCGCGGGCGATGGCCAGGCCGAGTCCCGCGCCGCCCTCGTCGCGGCTGCGGGCGTCGTCGAGCCGGACGAAGCGCTCGAAGATCCGCTCCCGTTCGGCGGGGGGCACGCCGGCGCCGTCGTCGCCGACCGTGAGGACGACCTGCCCGTTCCGCGGGTGCGCGGTCACTGTCACGGTCACCGCGGTGCGCGCGTGGCGCTGGGCGTTGTCGACCAGGTTGCCGAGCACCCGGGCCAACTGGCCGCGCGAGCCGGCGACGTCGAGCGACTGACCGGCGCCGGCGGCCGCGCCGGCGTCGACGGCCACCGGGACCCGGTCGGCGGGCCGTCTGCGGACCTCCTCGCGGACCAGTTCGCCCAGGTCGACCCGCCGCCGAGCGGGCCGTTCCCCCGCGTCGAGCCGGGCGAGCAGCAGCAGGTCGCCGGCGAGTTGCTGCAGCCGCTCGGTGTCCTTGACGGCGCCGGGGACGTCGAGCAGGTGCGGATGGGCCGTGCCGACCTCCAGTTGCGTGCGCAACGAGGCGATCGGGCTGCGCAGTTCGTGCGAGGCGTCGGCGACGAAGCGGCGCTGCCGCTCGACCGCGGCCTCCAGGGCGGTCAGGGTCTCGTTGGTGGTGCGCGCCAGCAGGGCCACCTCGTCGCGGGCGGCCGGTTCGGGCACGCGCCGGGAGAGGTCCTCGGACGCCGTGATGGCGGCCATCTCGCGCCGGATGCCCTCGACCGGGGCCAGCGCGCGCCGGGTGACCCGCCAGGTGGCGCCGCCGACCACCAGCAGGAGCAGCGGCAGTCCGGCCAGCATGGCCGCCGCCGCGGTGTTCAGGGCGCTCTCCCGGGCCGCCAGCGAGGCGCCCGCGTGGATGAGGACGGTCTGCCCCGCGAGGTCGGTCGCCTTGACGGTCGCGAAGCGGTAGCCGGCCGTCCGCCCGTCCAGCGTGGCCCGTCCCGCGCCGTGCGCCACCGTCGCGCCGATCGCGCCGACGACCGGGTCGTCCCCGGCGGCGGGGGAGGCCGTGCCGCCGCCGTGCCGGTCGTCGTCCTCGCCGCCGCGCGTCGCGTCGTCCCGTCCGCCGCGGCCCCGGCCGCGTCCGTGGCCGCCGTCGTCCCCGCCGCCGTGGCCGCCGTCGTCCCCGCCGCCGTGGCCGTCGTCCTCCGCGGTGCGTTCCGGCGCGGAGGGGGTGGGCGCGGGGGTGGGGGTCGCCGCCGCGTCGGGGAGGCGGACGGCCGTGACGGCGTCGACCCCCGTTCCGCTGATCCGTTCCAGGCCCCTGGTCACCGCGAGCGGCCGCCCGTCCTCGGTGACCACCTGCACCGGAGCGTCCTCGGGAAGGCGCAGCCGGGCGTACCGGTCCGTACCCGCCCCGCGGCTGGCGACGTCGAGGGCGATCCTGCGGGCCGTGTCGTCGGCCTGGCTCTGCGCCTGAGCGGTGAGGTTGGCGCGCAGCGACAGCAGCACGGCCACGCCGGCGGCGACCAGCGCCACCGCGACCACGGCCGTGGCGCCCAGCGACATCTTGGCCTGGACGGTGCCGAGCGGCCGGGGGCGCCTCATGACGACACCAGCCGGTAACCGGCGCCGCGCACCGTCTGGATGAGGTCCGCGCCGAGCTTGCGGCGCAACGTGCTGACGTAGACCTCGACGATGTTGGGGTCGCCGTCGTAGGCGAAGTCCCAGACGTGCTCCAGGATCCGGGACTTGCCGACCACCTGCCCGGCCCGTACCGCCAGTTGCTCCAGCACGGCGAACTCCTTGGCCGTCAGCGTCACTTCGGTGTCGTTGCGGAAGACCCGGCGAGCGGCGGTGTCCAGCACGAGGCCGCCCAGCCGCAGCACGGGCGAGGCGCCCGCGGAACCCCGGCGCCGCAGCAGCGCCTTGACCCGGGCGACGAGCACGACGTACGAGAACGGCTTGGTCAGGTAGTCGTCGGCGCCGGTGTCGAGGCCCTCGGCCTCGTCGTACTCGCCGTCCTTGGCGGTGAGCATCAGGATGGGGACCTCGTTGCCCGCGGCCCGCAGCGCGGCGCAGACGCGGTAGCCGTTCATGCCGGGCAGCATGATGTCCAGCACGACGAGGTCGTGGACGCCCTCCCCCGCCCGGTGCAGCCCCTCCAGCCCGTCGTGGACGACGTCCACGGCGAAGCCCTCGGCCGTCAGCCCCCTGGCCAGCGAGACCGCGAGCCGTCTCTCGTCCTCCACGATCAGCACGCGCACGGGCCCAGCCTCCCAAATCAACCTGAAGAGATCTTCAGCCGGTTTCAGGCTGCCTTCAGCCTGTACCGCCGACATTGGGGTCCCGGAACAGACCTGACACAGACCGGGTACGGCCCGGTCGGAAGGGCACCTCATGAAGCGCAACACGACCGTCGCGGCCATGGCGGCCGCGCTCCTCGTCGCCGGCGGCTACACGGCGTTCGCCACGGGCGGCCACGACGGCGGCAGCGGCGGTGGCCGCGACGACGCGCGCGGCACGGTCTCCTCGACAGCCACTCCCGGGGCGACCCCGGGGCACGACGCCGGCGACGACCACGGCCGCCACCGCGGCGCCGACGACCCCGGCGCCCGCGCCGGCGAAGGCTCCCCGGGCGTCACGGCGAGCCAGGCGGCGGCCGCCGCGGTCGCGCACACGCCGGGCACCGTCACGAAGATCGAGCCGGACGACCGGCACCGCGGCTCCTGGGAGGTGTACGTCGCCGGGGCGGACGGGGTCGTCCACGAACTGCACGTGGACGCCGTGACGGGCCGGGTCACGGAGGACGACCGCCCCCGCGGCCGCACGCGCACCGGGGACGCCTCCCGCACCGCCTCCCCCGCACCCGCGACCACGCGGCCCGGGTACGACGACCACGGCGGCGACCGCGCCGGCAGCGACGACCCCCCGGGTGACGACCACGGCGGCGACCGCGCCCGGGGCGGCGACCGTTCCGGCGACGACCACGGCGGGGGTCACGGCCGGGGCCGGGGCCGCGGCGGCGACGACCACTGACATCCCCCCGTGTGGCCGGGCCCCCCGCGCCCGGCCACAGGCGCCGCCTCCGCAGTTCAGAGCCGCCCGACGTCCACCACGGCCTGCGCGAACGCCGCGGGCGCCTCCTGCGGCACGTTGTGCCCGATGCCCTGCAGCGTGCGGTGCGCGTACTTCCCGGTGAACTTGGCCCGGTAGGCCGAGCCGTCGCCGGGCGGGGTGAACGGGTCGACCGCCCCGTCGAGGGTGATCGTGGGCACGGTGATGACCGGCCCGCGGGCGAGCCGTGCCTCGATGTCGTCGTGGGCCGGGTCGCCCTCCACCAGGCCCAGCCGCCAGCGGTAGTTGCCGATCACGATCGGCACGTAGTCCGGGTTGTCGAAGGCCGTCGCGGTGCGCTCGAAGGTGGCGTCGTCGAATCCCCAGGTCGGGGAGTTGAACTTCCACACCAGCCGGGCCAGGTCGTCCCGGTAGCGCTCCAGCCCCTTACGGCCCCGTTCCGTGGCGAAGTAGTACTGGTACCACCACGCCCACTCCGTCTTCGGCGGCAGGGGCTGCTTGTTCGCCTCGCGGTTGGTGATCAGGTAGCCGGTCACCGAGACCAGTCCCTTGACCCGCTCCGGCCACAGCGCCGCGATGATGTCCGCGGTCCGCGACCCCCAGTCGAAGCCGGCCAGGACCGCCTTCCTGATCCCCAGGGCGTCCATGAGCGCGACGATGTCCAGCGCGAACGCCGCCTGCTGGGGGTCGCGCGGCGTGGCACGCGACAGGAAGCGCGTCGTCCCGTGGCCGCGCAGGTAGGGCACGACCACCCGGTAGCCCTTCGCCGCCAGCAGGGGTGCGACGGCGACGTAGCTGTGGATGTCGTACGGCCAGCCGTGGAGCAGGATCACCGCCGGGCCGTCGGCCGGTCCGGCCTCGGCGTAGCCGACGTCCAGCACCCCGGCCTCCACCTGCTTCAGCGGGCCGAACGCCTGCGTGTCGCGGGGCCGTTCCTTGCCGGGGGCCATGGGCGGCGCCGGCTTGTTCTCGTCGGGCCCGGTCGTCGCGCACCCCGTGGCGAGCCCGGCCAGTGTGGCCGCGAACGCCCCGGTGCCGACGATCGTGCCGAAGGTCCGCCTGTCGATCATCCGAGGCCTTCCGTGGGATGCGGGCGCGGGCACTGCGATAGGCCATGCCCCGTCCGGCCCGGTCCGCGTCGCCCCACCGGCGAATGTCATCCCCATGGCACTGGCCCCGGGGGCCCGGTGAGGGCCGGACGGGTGAAGTCGCGGGCGCGGCGCAACCGGCGGGCGGAGCGGGGCTGTCCTGCACGGCGAGTCCGGTCGACACCGTCCGAGATCCGAGAGGAAACACCATGAGCCTTCTCGATACTCCGCAGCAGTCACTGGGTGGCGTCCCGCTGGGGGCCCACCTGGCCGCCGTCGACGCGCGCTGGGTGGAGGTCCACGCCGCGCTCATCGCGGCCGGGGTGCCCCCGCTGCCCGGGGACAGCGACGCCGTGCACACCATCGCCCGGCAGCTCGACGACGCCACGGTCAGCGCCGTCGTCGCCTGGATCGACAGCGCCGCCTCCCGCTGACCCCGGCCCGGGCACCGTGCTTTGTGACGGTCATGTGACCGGAATTGTGGCCTCCGCCACGGCCGGGAACGGGAGGGCCCTGATGGGGTCGCCGGATGCGCACCAACGCCCTCCTCCTCCCGGCCGTCCTCGCCGGTCCGCTGCTCCTGGTCACGGCCTGCGATGTCCCGCACGCGGACGACCGGGACACGTGCGCCGTCCGGGCCTCCCCGGTTCCCCCGGCGGGCGCGGGCGGTGCCACCGGGACCGGGGGCGGCGGGGACGTCGAGATCACCGCCGTGAGCGCGCCGCCCGCCCACTGCCCGGGCCCCGCCTCGTTCCACGTCGCGTTCCGCGTCACCAACCACTCCGGCGAACCGCTCACGTACACCGTCACCTTCGGGCTCACCACCGGTGCGGGAGAGGCCCTGGGGAACGTGCCGCACACCGTGCCCGCGGTGCCGCCCGGCCGGACCGTGCGGGGCGAGGCCGACCTGGACGCGCCTCCCACGCCGCGCTACACCGCGGAACGGGTGCGCGTCGTCAAGGTCCGGAGCGTCCCGGCGGACGAGGTCCCCGCCACGGGAGGCGCCTGCCCGTCCTCCGGACTGCGCCTGACCGCCGACGACGGCAACGCCGCCATGGGGCTGCGTGTGGTGGGCCTGCGCCTGGAGAACTGCTCGTCGCGCGTGCGGCGCGTCGAGGGCTATCCGCTGGTCCGGCTCCTCGACGAGGAGCGCCGGCCCGTCAGGGGCGTCGAGGTCTCCCGGGGCAGCGGGGGCGTCGCCCTCCTGCCCGGTTTCGACGACGCGCCCCGCCCGGTCACCCTCGCGCCGGGCCGGAGCGCGACCGCCGCCCTGATGTGGCGCAACACGGTCACCGACGGCACACCCGTCAACGCGCCCTACGCCCGGGTCCGGGCGACACCCGGCGTCGCTCCGGTGACGCTGACCCCGGAGTTCGACCTCGGCACGACGGGCAAGCTGGGCGTCAGCGCGTGGAAGCCCGACGAGACGACGCCGACCCGCCCGTGACACCGGCCCACCCGCCCACCCGGCCCACCCGACCCGGGCACCGCGCCCCGTCCACGCAGGTCCGCGTCGACCGGGGGAGCGCGGTCGCGGCCCCGTGAACCGCTGACGTCCCTTCCCGTCCGTACAGAAGGCCCCGGGCTGTCCGACCGGGGCCTTCGTGCTGTCCCGGGTCGCGTGGTTCGCCGCATCACGAATGTCACGGTTGTGTCCCGACGGACGCCGGGGCGGCCGCTTCGTTTGACACGGCTCGCGTCCCCCTCCCATCATCATTCCACTAATCGAGTAGCTAAAGGGTGTTGAAGCTCGTGGAGTTCCGCATCGACAGGCGCAGCGGGATCGCCGCCTACCAGCAGATCGTGCAGCAGACCAAACAGGCCCTCCGGCTGGGCGTCCTGATGCCGGGGGACCGGCTGCCCACCGCCAAGGAGGTCGCCGAGACCAGCGCCGTCAATCCGAACACCACGCTCAAGGCCTACCGCGAACTGGAACGCGAGGGGCTGGTCGAACCCAGGCCCGGCCTCGGCACCTTCATCCGCCGCTCGCTGGCCCGCCCCCAGGCGGGCGCCGACTCCCCGCTGCGCGGGGACCTCGAGGCGTGGATGACCCGGGCCCAGGCCGCGGGCCTGGACCGGGAGGACGTGGCGGCGCTGGTCGCGGCCGTCCTGGAGGAGCGGTACGCCGGAACCACGGCGGCCGACGGAACACCCGAAGGTCGGGAGAAGAGGATGACCAGTGCGTGACACCACGGATGCCATGGACAGGGGAGGCCCGGTCGAGGAGTCGGCGATCGAGGCCCACGGGGTCGGCCGCAAGTACCGGCGGGGCTGGGCCCTGCGTGACTGCTCCTTCCGCCTGCCGGCCGGCCGGATCTGCGGGCTGGTGGGCCCCAACGGTGCGGGCAAGACGACGCTGATGTCGATGACCGCCAACCTGCTGGAGCCGACGGAGGGCACCCTGACGGTGTTCGGCGCGGCGCCCCAGTCGGCGGAGGCGGGACGCCGCACGGCCTTCCTCGCCCAGGAGAAGCCGCTGTTCCGCCGCTTCACGGTGGCCGAGACCCTGCGCCTGGGCCGCGAGCTCAACCCCGGCTGGGACCAGCGGGCCGCCGAGCAGATCGTCCGCGCGGGCAACGTGCCGATGGAGGCGAAGGTCGGCACCCTCTCCGGCGGCCAGCGCACCCGGGTCGCCTTCGCCCTCGCCTTCGGCAAGCGGCCCGACCTGCTGCTGCTCGACGAGCCGATGTCCGACCTCGACCCGCTGGTGCGCCACGAGCTGATGAGCACGCTGATGGCCGAGGCCGCCGAGCACGGCACGACGGTGCTGATGTCCTCCCACATGCTCAGCGAGCTGGAGAGCGTCTGCGACTTCCTGCTGGTCATCTCCACCGGCGGGCTGCGCATGGCCGGTGACGTGGACGAGATCCGCAGCGCCCACGTACTGCTGCAGGGCGTGGCCGAGCGCGAGGGCGCGGGGCTGCCCGCGGAACTCGCCCGGCACACCGTCGTGGAGTACCGCACCAGCGGCCGGCAGGTCACCGCCCTCATCCGCCCGGACGGTCCGGTGAGCGGCCAGTGGCAGTCCCACACCCCGCAGTTGGAGGAACTCCTGCTCGCCTACCTGCGCTCGCCCGAGGCGCCACCACTGATCAGTCCGGTGGCCCAGATACCGGGCCGCCCGTACGGCGCGGGCGGCCGGGGGGCGGCGGCATGAGCAACCTCACCGCGAACCCGCCCGCACCGCCCGTGCCCCCCGTCGCCGCCGGCGGCACCCGCCGTCCCCGGCTCAGCGGCATGACCTGGCTCATCTGGCGCCAGCACCGCGCCGCCTTCTGGACCCTCCTGATCGCGACGGCCCTGGCTGTGGCGTGGATGCTCTACCAGCGCGCGGGCCTGCTGGACCACCTCACCGCCAGGGGCTGGCCCCACTCCCCCTCCGACAAGTGGATGGAGGACATCAACCCGCGGAGCGCGGCGCTCCTGAAGGCCGCCTTCGGCCTCGGTTTCGTCCCCGTCCTCCTCGGGGTCTTCCTCGGCGCCCCCCTGCTCGCCGGCGACCTGGAGAGCGGCACCGCCAAACTCGTCACCTCCCAGGCCCCCGGCCCCGCCCGCTGGCTCGCCGCCAAGCTCGGCATCAGCGCCCTGGTGGTCGTGGTCTGCACCGCCGCCCTCTCGTTCGCGTTCGGCCGGTGGTGGGCGCCGGTGAGCAAGCAGAACACCGTCATGGACTGGACGTCCGGCCAGGCGTTCGACAACACCGGGCCCGTGCCCGTCGCGCTCGCGCTGTTCACCGTGCTGGGCGGCGTCGCGATCGGCATGGTCCTGCGCCGCACCCTGATCTCCATGGTCGTGACCTTCTTCTTCGCGGCCGCCGTCCAGGTGGTCTGGGCCCACTTCCGGCTCGACCTCGGCAACGTGCTGAGGGCCACCAGCAACTCCGGTGTCAACGGCGAGGGCCCGCGCCTCCCCGACGCCGCCTTCCAGGTCGACCAGTCGTTCCTCACGTCGTCCGGGGAGACCCTCGGCTGGGGCACCTGCGTGCGCGCCGGATCGGAGAAGGCCGTCGCGGCCTGCCAGCAGCAGAAGGGCATCGTGGGCTGGGCGGTGGACTACATCCCCTTCTCCCAGATGAGCGGCATGCAGTGGTTCGGCGCCTCGATCCTCTTCGCCCTGACCGCCGCCGTCACGGCCTTCATCTTCCTCTGGGGCCGCAAGCGCGTCGTCTGACGCGGGCGAACCGGGTGCCACGGCACGGCCCCGGGCAGCGCACCGAGCGCCGCCCGGAGCCGTGCCGTCGGCGTCAGCGGCCGAACGCCCGGGCCGGACGGCGGCTTCGTCACCAGGACCCGGATCGGCGCCGGCCGGGACAGCTCACGGGGAGCTGTCCCGCAAGCGATCTCCGGGCTGCCGGCGGACGCGAGGAGCCGCCCGCTTCCCCCCGCACCCGCAAGCCGGGCCCCGATGGCAGGATGGCGCCCCGACGACCCTGTGGAGGGCACCGCACGTGCACACGCCTGCCGCGTACCTGGAACGGGCGCGGGCCGAGACCGACGCTTCGGTCCTGCACCGACTCGCGCACTGCCCGTACCCCTTCGTCTGGCAGGCGCTGGCCGCCAACCCCCACACGGCGCCCGGCACCTTGCTGGAACTGAGCGCGGCCCAGGACAGTTCCTGGAACGACAACGATCTCCTGCGCCTGCTGGCGGACCACCCCCGCGCGGACGGCACGGTCCTGCGGGCCGTCCACGCTGCCGTGGCGGCGAAGCTCGCCGAGGGCGAACGGCCCTACGCCGCCGTACTCGCGCTGGCGGGGCGGACGGAACTCGAGGCGGAAGAGGTACGGCGGTTGGGAGCCCTCCGCGGAGCTTCCGCCCGTCTGCGCCGCCGGCTCGGCACGTCCCTCGCGGCCCGGGGTCTGCCCGTGTCGCCGGCGCCCGAGGAGCGCTGACCCCACTCCCGACCAGCGGCGCCCGCGCCCCCGGGGCACCCCCCCCAGGTAATGGACGGCCAAGGCTGACGGAAAGGGCGGGCAAGGAGATATCGTGCCGACCGAATGGGAGGGGAAAACAGCACATGAGGAAACGTTTCATCAGGGGGGCGGCGACGCTGTCCGGTCTGGTGGTCGCCGGCACCGTCCTTTCCGCCGTGAGCGCGGTCCCGGCCGCCGCCAAGGACGTGTACGGCTGCACCGTGGGGTACTGGTGCGGTTGGACGGGCTCGGACGGTACCGGCACGCGCTACATGACCAACAAGGACGTCGCGGACCTGGGCACCTGGAGCAACAGGATCCACTCGCACGTCAACCGCACCAAGTCGATCGCCTGCACCTACGACGCGAAGAACTACGTGCCGTGGGACGGCTACTCCGCGGAGGAACCCGCCGATTCGTCGCTGGCATGGAGCGGGGACATCCCCGCGACGACCAGTTCGATCAAGTTCGTCCGCACCGAGCGCGAGTGCAGCCGGCCCGCCTACCCGTCCTGGGTCGCCGAGACCTCGCCCAAGGCGCTCCGCTTCGGTGACATGAACGGGGACCTCAAGGCCGACGTCATCACCCGGGACAAGGTCGGCCGGCTCTGGTTCACCCCGGGCGACGACACCGGCCGGCTCATCGGCAACGGCGGCTGGAACGGCATGAGCGCCCTCACCCGGCACGGCGACTTCAGCCGCGACGGCCGCGAGGACCTCATCGCCCGGGAGGCGTCCACCGGCAAGCTCTGGCTCTACCCGGGCACGGGCACCGGCTCCCTCGGCTCCCGCAAGCTGATCGGCGCGGGTGGCTGGAACGGCATGAGCAACGTCACCGCCTTCGGTGACCTCACCGGCGACGGCCGCTCCGACCTCATCGCGGTCCAGAAGTCCACGGGCAAGCTGTACCTGTACCCGGGCACCTCCACCGGCTCCCTCGGCTCCCGCAAGCTCATCGGCACCGGTGGCTGGAACTCGATGAACGCACTCGTCGGCGTGGGCGACATGAACGGCGACGGCCGCCCCGACCTCTACGCCCGCGAGGCGGCCACCGGCAAGCTGTGGCTCTACCCGGGCCGCGCCGGCGCCCTCGGCAGCCGCGTCCTGGCGGGTACGGGCGGCTGGAACGCCATGGCCAACCTCATCGCCCCCGGCGACTTCTCCGGCGACGGCCGCCCCGACCTCGTCGCCGTGACCAACGACAAGTACAAGATCGACGGCTTCGCGGGGAACCCCGGCTGGCTGGTCACCTACCGCGGGCGCGGCAACGGGCTCCTGCTCGGCGGCGAGCGGACCGACGGCGAGTGGTGGGGCCTCAACGGCTTCTGCTAGACCCGGCCCGGATTCCGCCGGCCCCGCTCGCACGCGACGCGAACGGGGACGGAAACGCGGACGCAGCCGTGCGCCCCGGTCCGCAGCGGTCCCCTCCGAGTGCACGCCACTCGGAGGGGACCGGGCGGACACGTCCCGCAGCGCCCGCCACGGCACCCCGTTATTCGCCGGGCGGGCGCGCTCCCGCCGGCTCATCGCCCGGGAGCCGCGCAAGGCTGGTCCGGCCACGTCCGCACCGGACTCGCCAGGGCCTCGACCCGGTGCCAGGTGAGGCACTTTCCGCGCTCCCGGTCCGCTCGTCGTCCCCCGAGAAACACGAGCAACTCGTACAACCCCACACCCCCTTCGCAGGTCCAACCGAGTGCCTCGCACGCATGTGCGGACAGCTCGGCTCATGAGGAAGGACTTCCTTGGCTTCCATACGCACCACCCGGCGCCGTCTCGCCGCCTCCGTCGCGACCGTTCTCGCCGTGACGATCGGCGCCGGCGCGCTGGGCTCGCCCGGGGCCGTGGCCGCTCCCGCCGCCGTGACCGGGACCGGCGCCGTGGCCGCCGTCACCAACGAGGCGCATCTGCCCCTCGACGCGGAGATCGTCAGCACCGGCGACACCGGATACCTCACGTCCCGGACGGACGGCTCCGGCAACAAGGTCCTGGAGTGGCACGCGTACGCCGACGGCTCGGTGCTGCCGATCAGCGCGGGCACCGTGGGCTACGACAGCAACTCCGACGTCGTCGTGACCAGCGACGGCGGCAGCACGGTCTTCCTCCGGGACATGAGCGAGGGCGCC
The DNA here is from genome assembly GCF_042956445.1 of Streptomyces sp. NPDC008238. Taxonomy (NCBI): domain Bacteria; kingdom Bacillati; phylum Actinomycetota; class Actinomycetes; order Kitasatosporales; family Streptomycetaceae; genus Streptomyces; species Streptomyces sp. NPDC008238. The sequence continues at coordinate 460,069 of NZ_JBIBGK010000003.1, forward strand.
GGCTGGTCCGCGTCCTACGACCTCGCGTCCGAGTTCAAGCCCGGCGCCGAACTCGTCGGCGTGGTCGGCGACGACCTCTTCGTGAAGGTTCCGACAGGCGACAGGGACTACCACGAGCTCTGGCAGCTCTCCCGGGCCGACGGCGTCACCAAGAAGACGAAGCGCTCGTCCAACTCCTACAGCATCGACTTCAAAGTCGTCGCCTCCGCGAGCAACGTCATGATCGTCCTCAGCAGCAACCGGGTCTTCCCGAACTCGGCCACCTACCGGACCGAGTACTGGCGGACGCGCACGACCGTCAACAGCGAAGACCCGATCGAGTGGGGCAGCGGGTGGAACATCGCCCCGTGGACCCAGGCCTCGACGGGCGCCTACACCGCCGACTACGAGGCGGCGGTCGAGTACCGGGGCGGCGTCACCGAACTCGTCGTGGACGGTATCCGCGACCACCAGAGGTTCGCCATGGACAGCTCCATGAGCGGTGCCGTCATCGCCGGCATCACCAGGGACTCGCTGCTCTACGGGGTCCCGGGCAAGGCGGCCGACGCGCAGCTGAGCCCGCTGTACGCCCGGAGCATCAAGGGCTCCTCCTCCGCGCCGTACAAGCTCCTGGAGCACTTCTCCAGCGTGGCCCACGCGCCCGACGGCGGCCTGCTCGTGCGCGGTTCGACGGGTGACACCGACGGGCTGTTCCGGATCTGGGAGGGGGACGACCACCTGCCGAGCGCCACGCTCGTGGCCCGTACGGACCGGGTCCTCGGGGTCAAGGTGACGGCGTCGCAGGCCCCCACCACGGTGAGCCTGGAGAAGCCGGGCACCACGGTCCCGATGGAGTGGACCCTGTCCCGCCCGGACGCCACCGTCGACCTCACGCTCACGCACACGGCCACCGGCAAGAAGCTCACCAAGCACCTGTCCCAGCCGGTCTCCGACAGCCGCTTCGCCTTCGTCTGGGACGGCGTCCTGGAGGGCATCAGCGCCCCGAACGGCGCCTACACCTGGCAGATCACCGCGGCCCCGGCCGACGGCGTCGGCGCGTCGGCGACCGCCGGCGGGAGCTTCCAGGTCTCACGCCAGGCCAACCCGCACGACTTCAACACCAACGGCTCGACGGACGTCCTCGCCCGGGACGCCTCGGGTGCGCTGTGGCGGGACGACCTCCTCGACTGGCCGTCGGGCAGCCAGGTGACCACGGCTCAGCGGTCGAAGATCGGCAACGGCTGGCAGGTCTACAACCAGATCGAGGCCGCCGGGAACCTCGCCGACACCCCGACGGGCGACCTCGTCGCCCGTGACGCCTCGGGCGTCCTGTGGATGTACCTGGGCAGGGGCGACGGCACCTTCGCGACCCGCGTCAAGGTCGGCCCGGGCTGGCAGATCTACAACCAGCTCACCGGTGGCAGCGACCTCGACGGCGACGGCCGGGCCGACCTCGTCGCCGCCGACACCTCCGGCGTCCTGTGGTTCTACAAGGGCACCGGCAGTTCGACGGCCCCCTTCGCCGGCCGCGTCAAGGTGGGCAAGGGGTGGCAGATCTACAACCAGCTCACCGCTGTCGGCAACATCGCGGGCACCGCGGCCGGCGACCTCGTCGCCCGTGACACCTCGGGCGTCCTCTGGCTCTACCAGGGCAACGGCAAGGGCAACTTCGCCGCACGCGTCAGGATCGGTTCCGGCTGGAACGCCTTCTCCCACCTCGTGGGCGCCGGCGACGTCACCGCCGACGGCCGCCCCGACCTGGTCGCCTACGGCCCGAAGGGCTCGTACGTCTACCACTCGACCGGATCGACGACGGCCCCCTTCACCCGGCTGACGACCGACCTCTACACGGGCGAAGGCACCAAGTTCAACAACATCTCCTAGCCGAACGCCGCCTTCGGCCCACACCCGGCCCGTAGGCACCGGCCAAGCCCGTGGGGGTGCCTCTCACCGAGAGGCACCCCCACTGGCACATCCCGGCCCCCGACTCCGGCGCCCCGCCCGAGGTCCGGGCCGTCCGTCATTCGTCGCACCCGTAGCCGGCGCCGGGAAGCCGCCTGCTACAACTCCGCCCGGAGGCGGCGTCTCTCCTCCCGTTGGGCGGCCACGCCGGGGATGACGGCAATGGCCTCGGTGAGGCGGCCCTGCCGGACCAGCAGTTCCGCCAGGTCGGTCGCGGCCTGTTCGCCGGGCAACGGGCGCAGGAGGGCGATGGCCTCCTCGACGCGGCCGTCCTGGGCGAGCAGCCAGGCGATGGTCTGCTCGCGGTCCTCGACCCTGTCGGCCGGCAACGCCTGGATCTCCGCGATCGCCGCCCTGGCGCGTCCCGACTCTCCCATCAGCCACCACCGGTTGGACCGGAGCCAGAACTCGTCGTTCTCCGCCAGGAATTCGGGGCTGCGCCCTTCCGTGAGTCCAATTGCTCTGTCGTGCAGCCCCCGGTCGGCGAGCACGATCAGGGTCGACTGGAGGAGGTTCCCGTCGTAGAGGTCGTCGAACGTGTGCTCCACCGCCTTGATCGCGTCGTCCACCCGGCCCTGACGGATGAGCAGTCCCATCAGCGTGCTCTCATGCCGGCCCGGACGCTCGGCGGCGATGAGGTCGCGCAGGTACGCCTCCGCTTCCGCGGCCCGGCCCAGGTCCTCCAGGACCGTCACGTACGGGCTCACGGCGGCGTACGCCTGGGTGTCGGCAAGGTGGCGAAGTTCCTCGACCCGACCGTGGCGGGCGAGCAGTTCGGCATAGAACGTGACGTTGTTCTGCGGCCGGTACCGGCGTGCGGCCATGTCCGCGCCGAGCAGCCGGATCGCCTGGTCCGCCCGGCCGGACCGCTCCAGGACCCGGGCCTGTGCGGGGAGGGCACCCCACAGGTGGTCGCACTGCTTCGGGTCGCGCCGGAACTCCTCGGCGATCGGGGCCAGCAGCTCCAACACCCGCTCGTCGCATCCCTGGCCCTCGGTCATCTCCACCAGGGCCCCCATCAGGCGCCCGCCGCGCAGGTGCGGGCCGAGTACGCCGAGCGCGTCGTCCACCCGCCCGGCACGGACCAGCGCCTCGGCGTAGTCCCGCCACGCGTCGACCGCGTTCTCCTGCTGCCCCTCGGGGCGCGTCAGCTCCAGCGCTTGGCCGACGCGGCCCCACCGCAACAGGACGTCGGCGCCCGCCCGCACCGCCGGCTGCCAACCGGTGGCCGCGAACGGCTCCACCACCGTCCAGGCCCGCCCGAACTCCCCCACCGCACACAGCCCTCGCACCGCGCCCGCGGCGCAGAACCAGTCCTCACGTTCCCGTGCCGCATGCACCAGGACCTCCAGGCCGCCGCGTTCGAGGATCTCGTCCACGATCCGCGGCGGGACGCCGCCGAGGTTGCCCAACTGCCACCGAAGATTCGTCCACATTCACAGGGGCACCCTAGGGTCAGCCGCCGAGGCAACGGCGACGTGTCCGGCATCTCGCGGCAAGTGAGCGGGAGCCAGGCCTACTGGAGGGCGTCCCTGATCACGATGCCGAGCCCTGTCGCTCCCGCGACGGCAACGAAGGCCCCGAAGGCACGTGCAAAGCGATGCGGAAGCACGTCGTTGGGCCGGCCCATGACGAGACTGCTCATGAAGTCGAGGAAACCGTCAGCTGCGCCTCTGTAGTCGGCGGCCACAAGGATGCCCCCCGCGGCGAAGACCGCACAAAGCGCTCCCTGGAAGAGCACGGCTTGCCCCCTGCTTTCGAATGACGGCACGTTGGTCCCTGCCGCGGCCGTGGGCCACGGATGACGCCACCCGGTTGGGCAGGGGATGGAGCACAGTCGGCGGTTCTCTGTTCGCCTTGATCCTCTACGCTCCCCGCACCCGGCGCGACTGACACCGTCCGGATCGCGGCCGGGGCAGGAGAAGCGGCCTGCACCTCAGCCGGACGCCCGGGACTGGTCGCGGTCATTTGTGGGTGTGGTGGTTGCCGCACCCCGTGGCTGTACGGGATGGCGACGGCGCAACCAGACGACGCCAGAGGTCACCAAGAAGACCAGCCCGAGCAGCAGTGTTCCTGAGGGTAGGAACAGACCGCGGAGACCGACATCACCTTCTCGCGCGACGTGCGACGGGTTGGCCGGGTTGTAGACGATCTCGATTCGATCGCCGTCGTCAAGCGATTTCTGGCCGAGGTTCTCCGGCAAGAGGCGGTGCGTCTCGGTCTTCCCAGCGACCTTGAAAGTGACCCACCACTCGGCGTCATCGTCTGTCCCGCCCTTGTGCGCGGTACCAGTGGTGTGGATCCCGTCTCGGAGTTCGACAGCGATGGGCGCCAGGGTAACCATGAACAACGTTCCCGCAGCCAAGATCAGCAAGGCGATCACCAGCATGGCGACGGGGTTCTTCCAGAACCACCCCTCGTCGTCGCGGCCGCTCTTCGGAAACTTCGACGGGTCCCAGTGCACGCGAGTCCGGGCAGGGCCTCCAGCGGCATCACCAGGTCGCATGGGAGAACCCTACGACGGAGACACGTGCTGGCAAGCCTGTAAGCGAACAGGCGTCGGCAGCAGTGCACTTGGGCAACTCCGGCTGCACCGCCCCGGCCACCGCAGTTCTGACCTCATGTCCCTCGCCCTGCGGAGCGTGGGCGACGCCGGGTGCCTTGATGAGATACCTGTAACAGGCCTGGTCAGGAGACCCGTTTCCTGTCTCGGGTTCATGACGAAGTCAGTATGCGACGGCGAGATCCCTGGTCGTGGGGGAGGAAGCTGCGACGTTGCGCCATGGCAGGATTCGGGCGTGCATTGCGACGTTTGCGCTCGCAGGATGGTCCGGTGGGACCGTACGTACAGAGTCACCACGGAATACTGGTCATGTCCATGGTGCTACGCCGTCACCAGCTTCGGTGATCCGGGGTTCAAGGAGTGCCGGCCCGGCTACATGCCGCAAGACCTTCGATGGGAGGCCGCTGCAACTGACGTGTTGCCGGATGCGATCCGCCATGCATACGGCTACCAGCAGCGGACGCTATGCGGTATCGAGAAGCCGGACATGCACGGCTCCCCGTTCGGTATGTGGGCAGGAGTTCCGGGTGATTGTCCGGCCTGCATCGTCGCTGCGGAGATCATCGACGCCCGGTGGCCCGCAGATCGACGTGACCACAGGTATCGCAGGAGCATCCGAGTAGACGGTGACGACGCACTCTGACCTACCGCGGCTTCCTCAAACGGTTCCTGAAGCGCTGAAGTCGGTAAGTGGAAGTCGCACCTGTCGTGGCCGGCCGACTCGTGAAGCCCTGTCCGGGTAGATCAGCAGCCTCTGAAGGGCTCCGGCCATCATGTCGATCACCAGGCGGGCGTGACCGGTGGATTCGACGCACGCGTTCGGCGTCATCGGCGTGGCCGGAGAACTTCGGCTTCTTCGAGCTGCGACACACCGGCCACACCCTCGCCACCCAATCGGGCGCCACGCTCAAGGACACGGTGGTCCGGGGGCCAGTCCTCCGAGCGGGCTGCGCTGCTCCGCCGGCACTCGACGTTGGAGCGGCGGCGGGAGGTTGCTGCGGCTCTCGACACACTGCCTGTTCCTGTTCGGGGCAGTCCCGTTCCGTGACCTGTGAGCCTGTTGTTAGGATCCGATCACTCGGGTGTGGGGGGCGGGGGACGCCGGGATTGACCGGCTTGCTTGCTGGGAGTGCCGAGGACCGAGCTGATTCCCCCGCCTGTTTCCAGGTCCGTTCGCGTCAGGGGTGGAATCAAGTGGCCAGACGTGTCCTCCTCCGCAGTGCCGTCACGACGGTCGTGTCGCTGTCGCTGGCTGTCGGTCCTGCCTCCTGGGTCGCGTCGGCCGATGCGGGAACGTTCACTGCGGCCACGATTCCCGCGACCATGCGCGTCATACCGGGCTCCGGCTCCGTGGTGAGCGTCGGGCCTTCCGGGTTCCTGCACCCCGCCACCACCACGAGCGGTCCCTCCGGATTGGAGTGGACGGGCGCGGACGGCTCGACCCGAGAGCTTGAAGGCACGCATCTGTACGACCCTGTGGAGTACTACGGAGCGGCATCGGACGTCGTGGCCCTGCCGCCCAGCCGTGGCACGGGTGACGTACTGCTGCGGAACATGGTCACCGACGAGACCACGACGGTCACAGTCCCCGCAGGTCAGGTGTACAGCAGGTCGATCGGGACCACGGTGGTGACCAAGGGCGGAGCCGCTGCCGACGGGAACTGGACCGAGTTCCATCTGCTGAGCGATGAGAACGGGACCACGGTGGACCGCCGGGTGACAGGCCTTCCGGAGGGTGCCTCCATCACCGTTGTCGGGCGGGCCGGCGTCCATGGGTTCCTCTCACTTCTGCACGTCCCCGGACAGGACGTCGACCAGTGCGCCTGGATCGATCTCCGCACCGCGGAAGCCACGTTTCTGCCGTACGGCACGGTTTATGGGAATTCCGTGGTGACCGCCCTTCACCTGGTAACCCTCCAGGCCGATGGCGTGCGGATCTATGAGCAGGGCCGGTTCGACACCCCCGTACGCGAGGTTCAGGTCGGTCTCAAGGACGCGAAGGTTCTCGGCGTCGTCGGCGACTCGCTGATCGTGGCCCGCTATGACGCTTCGCTCGGTCAGAAGGCGTCCGGAGCGTCCATCTGGAAGGTCGTGGCCGTCCCCTTCGACGGTTCCGGCGAGCGGACGCTTCTCGTCCGTGCGGTGGCGGACCGTGTTGCCGTCCGGCCGGACGGCGGCGTTCAACTCGTCGGCGGCCAGTCCGCGGAGGACTACGGCTACCAGGACATCACCGCCGGGGCGGACGGCGTACCGCACGCGGCTCGTGTGCTCGGCATCCCGCCGGTCCCGATGGCGCTCCAGCGGCTGACGCTGGACCACGGCATCGTCAGGACCTTGGAGTTCGGCGACGGGGCCACCTCCGTGTACGACCGCCCCCTCACCGAAACCGCACCCGGATACGGCGCGCGCGTGCGGATGGGCGGCCTGCCGGTCCCGTACACCAAGTGCAGCGTCGCCTGGGGACTGTGCCCCGAGCTGTATCCCACCGGGGACGGCCGGACCGTGTACCGCGGGACAGTGAGCGTGGACAGCGGCTGGCAGCCCAAGCTGTTCGTCGTGGGCAAGGGCGGGACGTTCCCCGGAACGCCGATCGAAACGGGCCTCCTGGATTCCTTCGACGATTCCCCGGACCAGATGAGGATCGTGGGGGCATCCGAGAACCTGGTGCTGGTCGAAGGGAGACCTGCCGGCGGCAGCCAGGAACTCCGGGTCGTGGACATCGACTCCGGCAAGGTCGTGCACACGGAGCCGGACCACAGGGGTGCGATCTGGGGGACCACCCTGTGGTCCTCGGCTCCGGGCGGCAAGGTCACGGCCAAGGACGCGCGCACCGGGGCCTTGCTGACGTCCTTCACGGTGAACGCCGGGTGCTCCTCCATGATCGACCTGCAGGCCGTCGGCCGGTGGCTGTACTGGACGTGCAATGTGAGCACCGCCCCGTACGCCGCGGGCGGCGTCTACGACCTCCAGTCCAGGAAGAACATTCCGCTTCCCTCCACCGCGCAGGCCTACCTCGGCGACGGTGTCGTCGCCGTCCGGGGCGGGCAGGGGCTGGCTGTCTACGGCCTGCAGACCGGGACGGCCGTCCAGCGGTGGTCGACCGACGCCGCGGGGCTCGTGGCGCTCGACCCTCGCAGCGGTGACCTCGCGTACTCCACGCCGGACCAGGCTGTCCACGTCCTGCACACCGGGCGGCCCGAGGCGGCCCTGGTCTCTCCCTACCGGAACGTCACCACGCGGGTGGAGACGGACGTGACCCCTGTCTCCTGGCGCGGTGAATGGTGGCTCTCCGAGCCGACGGCTTCCTGGAGGGTGGAGATACGCCACAAGGCCACGGGCCGCGTGGTGGCCACGCGCAGTGGCGGACCGGCCGAGTACTCGATCGCGACGACGTGGGACGGCCGTGGCACGACAGGCGGACTGCTCCCCAGCGGCTCGTACACCTGGACGCTGACGGCTCAGCCGGCGGACGGGAAGGGAGCGGCGTTGGTCCAGTCCGGCACGGTCCGGTTGACGGGTGGCACAGCGGTATGGCGGGACCACGTCGGCGACTCGGCGCTGCCCGACGGCATCGGCGACCTGCTCACCCTCAACTCCTCCGGCGCGCTGACGTTCCAGCAGGGCACGGGCCAGGGCACGTTCTCGGGGAAGGTCAGCGGCAGTGGCTGGGCGACGGGCACCCGCGCCGTGCCCGTCGGGGACCTCAGCGGTGACCGCTGCAACGACGTCCTGGTCCGGCTGAGCAGCGGCACCGGCACCCTCCGCCTGTACAGGCCGGCCTGTGGGGCGGCGCTCAAGCCGACGACCCCGTACACCACGGTGGGCACCGGCTGGAACCAGTACGACGTCCTCACCTCCCCCGGTGACGTCACCAAGGACGGCCGCCCCGATCTGATCGCCCGCAACGCCACCACCGGAGCGGTGTACCTGTACAAGGGGGCGAGCGGTGGCAAGCTGGCGGCGCGCGTGAAGCTGGTCGACAACTGGAAGACCTACAAGAAGGTCGTCGGGGCCGGGGACCTGAATGGTGACGGGATCGGCGATCTCGTCGCGCAGGACAAGTCGAACAACCTGTACCGGTACTTCGGCAAGGGCAATGGCGCCTTCGCCACGCGCGTGAAGATCGCCACCGGCTGGGGGGCCTCGTACAACGCGGTCGTCGGCGTCGGGGACATCAACAGCGACGGAAAGGCCGACCTGATCGCTCGGGACACCGCCGGGAACCTCTACCGGCAGACCGGCAACGGCAACGGGTCCTTCGCCGCACGGGTGAAGATCGCCACCGGCTGGCAGGGTTACAAGGGCATTTTCTAAAGCGCCAACGCAGACGCTGTGGACCAGGCGCCGTGAGATCGGCACACACGAGTGGACCGACGACGAGTACCTCCTTTATGCGAACGCCAGGGAGTGACCGTTGCCGTGCAGCGGAAAGCGGCGATCAGTTACTGTGTCCAGGCGTACGGGGACTGAAACTTCGGCTAATCCGACACTTTCGCCGGAATCGACTTCGCGCCGTTCGCGCGGCTGCACGAAGTAGGTCTAGCTAGAGGGTTTGTTGTGTACGGAACCACAGGACTGTTGACTTACGGTGGATAGCCGCGACAATCCGGACCTTCCTGGTCGTGTGATCCGCCGCCGGCCGGGAAATTTCTTAATCGTTGCCGGAATTCTCTCACTACTTCTCTGTGGAGGGCCGCTGGCCGCAGTCACCTACTTTTTCATGTCTCCATCGATTAGTTTCACACTAGGCCGTTTGATTTAATTCTGAAGGAATTCCAAGTAAATTTGGCGCCCGGAGTGAAGGATGTCTCGTATCGAGACTTCGGAAAATATCAGGGCGACGAGACGGCCTTGAAGTTTTCCACCGACGAAAGTGGGGCGGAGGGCTTCGTGGAGGACATCGAGTCGGGTCAGCACCTGGAAGTCGGCATGAATATGATCACTTCTGATCAAGCAGACAGGGCAGGTTGGAGCATTCCGGAATCTGCCGACTACCGGGGGGCGTTTCTCCATGGAAAGCCGGAGTGCGGTTGTGAATTCACAATTTTGGCAGCGAGTGAAGGGGAAAAGGTGACGGTGTACGTATACGCGCTCAAGGCAGGATAGGCGCGGCGAGTGCGCGGGTTTGGAGGACCAGTCCCGCGCTCAGAGCTTGGGAATCACTGGCCTGGATCGGCGTAATGAGGCTCCGAACTGGGAAGATTCCTCGCCCGGCTGCGGATGCGGCGTGCATTATGGACCCGGGGATGACCGTGGTTGACCGTCCGTTCTGGCATGGATCTGGCACGATGTTCTCTCTAGGGTCGTGTGAAACGCTGGACCTCTCCTGTCAGACAGATCAGCCGATCCAGCGCCTCTTCGAAGGATTCGGCGACCAGCCAGTGCTCCCATTGCGTGTGGCAGACCGTGGTACCGCGTGCTGACACGTAGAGGCCGTCGACGTGCATCAGCGCGACGGGGAAGAACCCCAAGGGGCCGAAGCGGTCATCCAACTCCGTGAGGATCTCCTGTTCGGTCGCCAGGTCGGGGTCGAAGCGGAGCGTGTCGACGTAGAAGTTGGCCCCGTCGAGGCCCACCGGTTCCACGGTGAGCCCGTGCAGCGCTTCAAGGACCGAACGGGCCAGCGGATGCATCGGCAGACCCCAGTCGGCGAACTCGCGAACCTTCCTCGCCATATCCACGTGACGCTCGGGCCACCAGCCGGCATGTTCCAGCATGGCCCGGGTCGCTGCATTCAACCGGTCCGGCTTGAAGACTTCGCCCATAGCTCTTCCCAAGGGGGCCGTCGCTCTGTTCCGCAGGCACCAAGTCATCTCGGTCGCGGGATGAATGCGAGCGTATCCGACAGCGCCTTCGTCCTGGCACAGTCCTTCAGGACCGGGTGTCCCGGACGCTGATCACCGCTTTACAAGTTCGGTCTCGGACCGGCTACGCCCAGGTGGGCGCTGTCGGACCGGCAGCGAGGCGCCCGCCCTTGAATGCCAAGTCCTGCTGTTGTCTGCTGTCGTTGATGTCAACGTTGGATGTCAGAAGCGGTTATGCCGAGTCATCGTTCTGGGACGCCCGTTCGTGCAGTGTCAGTCTGACTTGATGGTTGTGACTCGCATGCCAGATGACCTCGCCTGCGACTGAGGCACCGAGCGCCGGCAGGACAGCTCCGCGTGGCATGGCAGTGATCTCCGCCAGGCCCATGGCGTCAGGGAGCCCGTCCAGACGGATGAAGACACCGAAGGGTTGCCTGCCGACGACTCGTCCCCTCACCACGGTGCCGATTGGAAGCGCCGCGACGGTGGCAAGCCATGAGTCCCGTACGCGTTGCGCCCACTGCTCGTACGGTTCCTCAGGCCACGCATACTCGTCCACGCGGCCGATGATTCCAGACAACCGCTTTAGGAGCGAGGTGGGGCGACGCTTAGCCTGACCTGCGGTTCCTCGTCCGGGGTGGAGTGCGACGTCATGTCCCCTGAGCACCCCGGTTTCCCGTGAGTCCCCGTCCGTTCTGGCACGGGAGTGGCACGGGGCGTGCTGTACGGCAGCGGCTCAATCGATGATTTCGAGGGGGTGAGGCAGGGGTTCCCACACGGTAGCCAGTCGGTAGCAGCCTTCCCGGTCAGCGCAAGATAGAGCCAGTCGCTGAATCCGAGTTCCGTGTCGTGCCAGTCGCCCCAGCCTCGACGGAAGGCGGAGACGGTCCATTGGTCGTTCGCACGGGGCACGAGGAACAGTTGGTCTCCCTCGATCGTATTCCCCCAGAGCAAAGCGCCGTTCGACGTGGGGAGCACCGGGTGAGGCACTTTGGGATTCTCCGCTATGAGATGTCCCATCTGGCTGCTGTAGGGCTGCAGTGACCGTGACCCACAGAGAAGGATGAACTCCGAGATGACGACGTCCCCGTAGGCGCCTGCGATCTCCGTGAAGTCGTCCGGCAGCGTCACCGACCATGAGGATGCGATGTCCTCTATCAAGGGACGCTCTGCGTGTCGGATTGGCGCTCCGAGGACGGAAACGAAGTCCTTGATCGTCTTCAATGCAATCTCCGGATCTCATGACGACTTGGCGCACGCAAGCTACTGAGGTCGGCGTGGAGAGGCTTTGGGCGGGAGTTTCAATGACTGAGTCAAGCCGCTGCGAGCTCTGGTGGGGCTGGGGTGAAGAGCCTGTTGTCGCGTAGGAGTGCCCATAGGACGTCGACTCGTCGTCGGGCGAGGGCGATGATGGCTTGGACGTGTGTCAGTCCTTGGCCGCGCTTCTTGAGGTAGAAGTCCCGGTTGGGTCCCTCGCGCATGGTGCTGGTCTGGGCGGACAGGTAGAACACCCTTCGCAGGCGGCGGCTGTAGGGCTTGGGGCGGTGGAGGTTTCCGGTGCGGCGTCCGGAGTCTCGTGGGACGGGGACGAGGCCGGCGGCGGAAGCGAGATGTCCGGCGTCGGCGAACGAGGCGAGGTCCCCTGCGGCGACGACGAACTCGGCGCCGAGGATGGGTCCCATGCCTGGCAGTGATTCGATGATCTGGGCTTGTGGGTGTGCTCGGAAGGTGTCACGGATCTGTTTGCCGAGTCGCTTGATCCGGTCGTCCAGTGCGAGGATCTGTGCTGCCACGTCGGCAACGATCTGGGCAGCGACGTCCTGGCCGGGTAATGCGGTGTGCTGGGCCTGTGCGGCCTGCCAAGCCGCGGTGGCCACCGTGTCGGCATTGCGCACGCCGCGACCGGCCAGCCAGGTCGTCAGCCGGGGCCTGCCCCGCCGGCGAAGGGCCAGGCGGCCACTCCAGCCGAGTCACCAAGGACAAGCTGCCATCAGCCACATCTGGTTTCCCTGGGCCACCCAACAACTTACGGAGCCGCCATGGGCGATAAGAGAGCCTCCGCCGATTTACCAGCGGTTCGGTACAACCTCGCGGACCGGCCGAATGTCTCACAGCAGCGGCGCATGTTGCGCCTGGTGGCTGTGGGAGGGAACAGACTTTGATCCACGCACGTCCGGGGGCCCGTCGTCGGCTGACGGCGGCTGTCATGACCGTACTCGCCATCACGGCCGGCACTTCGGCTTCCGTACTACTTGCTCCGCCCATGGCGGCGGCAGCTTCCGGCACGACCGCCGACGGTGCCCGGCCCGGTGCCGTGACCTCCGGGCAGACCTCGATTGCCATGCCGTCTGATGGCGAGGTGCTCGGCGTGGGCATGACCGGCTTCCTCACCGTGGTTCGGGGCACCAACCCTCGGTGGACATGGACGCGATTTGCCGACGGCGCAACGACCGACATGAACGGCAAGACCTGGGGCTCATCCTCGGACCTCGTTCTTGTGGAGCAGGGAGACGCCTACGTCCTCCAGGACATGACCGGTGGCGCCGCCCCTGTACGGATCGACCGGAGTGCTCTGAACAGCAGCTACAGCCTGCGCCGGTTCGTCGGCGCTACGCTCGTCATGACGGCCCCCAACGCAGCCGGCGGGACCGATCTACATTTCGTCGACAAAACGGACGGCACACTGCGGGACCGAAAGCTGACGGGTCTGCCGGCGAATGCCACCTTCGCATCCGCCGGCATCGACGCTCCAGCAGGTACGCTGCTCGTCCGCTACACCGTCCCCACAGCCACAACGAGCCGTATTGCCCTGGTGGATGTCGCCACGGGAACCGTGATCGAGACGCGTGACACGCGCAACGACGAGCGTGTGGTGTCCCTTTCCGCATCGGCAACGCGCATTGCTTGGAACGAGTACAGCCGTGAGGCCGGCCGGACCGTCGTTGTCGCTCCACGCGGCGAGGGCGAGCCCGAGCGCATCGGGCTGGGAGGCGACGGCCTCCTCAGGGTCGACCTGCTCGGCGACTGGGTTCTGTACGCCCAGCCGGGGGGCCGCACGGCTGGACACGCTGACCCGCTGTACGCGTTGACCGCGCGCTCCTTGAAGACCGGTGCCACGGTCAAGCTGTTGGACCAGACTCTCCTCGGTGGCATGGCCGCACCCGATGGTTCGCTCGTTGCACAAGGTGGCACCGTGGCGCAGGGCGAAGGCCTGTACCGGATATCCCTCGGTTCCGACGGGATACCGGCCGCCACCATGGTCGCGAGCACCGGCGAGCCGATCGAGGTCACCATTCTGAAGCACACCATTCCCAACGTGATCGACCTCGACCGCGATCGCGGCGTCATCTCCCTGGACACGACGGTCAGCCGCCGCAATACGCGACTGGAGATCGAGCTGACCCACACAGCCTCCCAGCGGCGGTGGACGGCGACGAGGGCCGTCCAGCAGTCCTGGGAGCCCGGTGCCGAGACCATAAAGGTTCCATGGGAGGGCCGATTCAATCTGGTGTCGGGTGAGACGGGGAACTTCGCGGCCGCCTACAACGGCGCTTACACCTGGCGCATCAAGGTGACGCCGCTCAACGGCATCGGTCCCGTGGCGGAGGCCTCCGGGGCCTTCACCGTCGTCCGCAAGCAGGCACCCCACGACTTCAGCGACAACGGCTCTCCGGACCTGCTCGTCGTCGACCCCACGGGCCGCCTCAACCGCCACGACAGCGCCTTCCTCCTCGACATCGATTGGTACCAGTGGCCGTCGGTCTCGGCCGTCGGACCGGGCTGGCAGATCTACGACAGGTTCACGGCCCCCGGAAACCTGGGCGGCACCTCGCACGCCGACATCGTGGCCCGGGACAAGACGGGCGGCCTCTGGATCTACGAGGGCACCGGCACTCGCGACACACCCTTCGCACCGCGCAAGAAGGTCGGACCCGGCTGGCAGATCTACAACAAGATCACCGGGGGGAGTGACCTCAACGCCGACGGCAAGCCCGACCTGCTCGCCACCGACAACGCCGGGGTTCTGTGGCTCTACACGGGCACCGGCAACATCAACGCGCCGTTCTCCCCGCGCAAGAAGATCGGCGGTGGCTGGGGGACCTACAACGAGATCACCGCCGTCGGCAACATCGCCGGAGCGAGCGCCGGTGACCTCGTCGCCCGCGACAAGGACGGCGTTCTCTGGCTCTACCTGGGCAAGGGCGACGGCACTTTTGCGGCCCGGACCAGGATCGGCAGCGGCTGGAACGCGTACAGCCACCTCGTCTCGGTCGGTGACGCCAACCGCGACGGCCGCGCCGACCTCGTCGCCTACGGCGCCGGCCCCGCCTACGTGTACACGAGCACGGGCGACTGGCGGGCACCCTTCGCTCCTCGTCGTAAGACGATGGGAACCTGGCCCAGCGTCAAGAACATCGCTGTCTTCTGACACTCCGAGGCACTTCTCGATCAGCAGCCAGGGCGCCCGTGAGGTTCCCCCGCACAGCGGGGGAACCTCAGTCGGCCGCGAATCGGCCAGACCTCGGCACGGCGTCGTCCCGCGCCGACGGTTGATGATCCCAATTCGCCTCCTACGGACCGCTCCGCAGCGATGACGTCGACAGGGCCCCGTATGGGCGCGACGATGTGGCGCGTGACGGCCGTAGCGGCGCTTTTTGGGACGGGATCGCAGGGTGCGCCGGCGCCGAGCGGACCGCGTCAAGAGGGGCCGGAGGAGTACTGCCGTGCAAGCCAACCGTTGCTGTGGATCCCGAAGGTCCGAAATCGGGTGAGGTTGGTGGAGCGGCTTTGGGCTGGAGCTGCCTTGGCGATGCCCTTGCGGGGGCTGACCGCACGTCGGGCACGACGATGGCCCATCGGGCACAGGAGGGATAAAGAGGCCTGGACAACAAAGAAGCCCCGGGCGGCTCGCCTGGGGCTTTCTGCTGGAGCGGGTGACGGGAATCGAACCCGCGCTCTGAGCTTGGGAATCACCGCGCTTCTGGGTCTCGACTGCGGCCTGATCAGCGAGAACGGGTGCCAAGGTGTAGCGGTGGACTCTCCCCGTCGCCTGCTGTTGACCGTGGCTTACCGCTCCTTCGCGCACGGATCGGGCACGGGGCCCTCAGCCCCCGCAGCGGCTTCGTAGGTCCGTCGTGACCGGCGACATGATGCCCATTGCCCGCTGCGGAGGCGTATCCGCCAACGGCATCTCCAGTTGGGGATCACAGGCAGTCAGGCAAGTCTCCTTCTCCATGATCACGGAGAGAGCAAAGAGCTTGCCGAGCACCGTTGCAGCACCGTCGCCGACGTGCCAGTAGGGCACCGTGATGCTGACCTCGTGACCGAACGCTGACAGGTCGATACTGGTGCCGGAGTGGCTCACGGTCAGGTGGTGGGCGCCGGGTGAGCATCCAGTGGCTGAAGGCCGTGTAACGCCACCGAAAACGACCTCTCAGCCGCCGCTCTTGCGTCGGAACGACCGCTGGCTGGCAGTCGGGCCGTGCCCGCCGCGGACCTTCGACGCGTCGGTGTTCGCAGCGAGGGCCGTGGCTTCCGCCTGCATACCGCGTTTGCGCGCCAGGGCCTCCCGAAACTTGGCCTTCAGGTCATACTGGCCGTCCTCGTCAGGCGCCAGGGCAGGGCTCTCGGCGTTAGCCGGCTCGGAACCTTCTTGCGATGGAGACGCTGCAGTCATGGTGACCTCCTGGACTCGGGCAGTGGGAAGCACAGCTTGTCATGCGGGCCACCTTGCGGGGAGCCCCGCGGCCGGCTGGCGCAAGCTGTCATGCGTCAGCGGCTGTCGGCTTGGTTGAACACCATGGCGGCGGAGCGGGTTTGGCCGGTGGCCTGCCTGGGCTGGGGCCGCCATGTCCAGACAACCAAGAAGCCCCGGGCGGCTCGCCTGGGGCTTTCTGCTGGAGCGGGTGACGGGAATCGAACCCGCGCTCTGAGCTTGGGAAGCTCATGTTCTACCATTAAACTACACCCGCGTAAGACACCTGTTGAGGTATCTGACCTCGCACACTGTACCCCATGCCCGGCCCCGGAGGCATACCTCCGGGGCCTTCGTGTTGGCTCCGGAAAGGTGTGCGCGGGGAGGTGTGGGGGGCGTACGGTGAGGGCTGCCCGAGGTGCCGGAGTGGGCGGAGTGCCGCGTGAGGCGGGGGTGGGTTCATCCCCTAATGTGGCTTTCGTCGTTGAGGTACCGGGGAGAAGGGCAGCGATGGATCGCACCGTCGTTCGTTGTGCCGAAGGGCACGTATTCAGCACCGCTACGTTTCCGATGCAGAATCTGGGCGCCGGAAGGCTCGGCCCCGGGCGGTTGATCAGGTGTCCACGGTGTGCGCGGCTGCGGAGCGCCGTCCCCGTGGCGGCCGACATCGGCAAGTAGCGGTCGCGCAGGTCCGGACGCGCAGGTCGGACGTGACGTGGGGGCTCCGGGCCGGGTCGGCTCGATTCGGCCCGGAGCCCCGTCCCCGCGTAACCTGCTTGCGTGCTTCTCTCTGACAAGGACATCCGGACCGAGATCGACAACGGGCGGGTCGGCATCGACCCGTACGACCCGTCGATGGTGCAGCCGTCGAGCATCGACGTCCGGCTGGACCGCTTCTTCCGGGTGTTCGAGAACCACCGCTACCCGCACATCGACCCGGCCGTCGAGCAGCCGGACCTGACGCGGCTGGTGGAGCCGGAGGGGGATGACGCGTTCATCCTCCACCCCGGGGAGTTCGTGCTGGCCTCGACGTACGAGGTGATCTCCCTGCCGGACGACATCGCCTCCCGCCTGGAGGGCAAGTCGAGCCTCGGCCGGCTGGGGCTGCTGACGCACTCGACCGCGGGCTTCATCGACCCCGGTTTCTCCGGCCACGTGACGCTGGAGCTGTCGAACGTCGCCACGCTGCCGATCAAGCTCTGGCCGGGCATGAAGATCGGGCAGCTCTGCCTGTTCCGCCTGACCTCGGCGGCGGAGTTCCCGTACGGCTCGGACAAGTACGGCTCGCGGTACCAGGGGCAGCGGGGGCCGACGCCGTCGCGTTCCTACCTCAACTTCCACCGGACGCAGGTCTGAGCGTATGGCCGGGCCGGCGCGGGAGAACCTGACGTACGAGGCCTTCGGGCAGGCGGTGCGGGACCTGGCCCAGGCGGTCGCCGACGACGGCTTCGAGCCGGACGTGGTGCTGTCCATCGCCCGCGGCGGGGTTTTCGTGGCCGGCGGGCTCGCGTACGCCCTGGACTGCAAGAACATCCACCTGGTGAACGTCGAGTTCTACACCGGGGTGGGGACGACGCTCGAGATGCCGGTGATGCTGGCCCCGGTGCCGAACGTGATCGACTTCTCCGACAAGAAGGTCCTGATCGCGGACGACGTCGCCGACACGGGCAAGACGCTCAAGCTCGTCCGGGACTTCTGCGCCGACCACGTCGCGGAGGTGCGCAGCGCGGTGATCTACGAGAAGTCGCAGTCGCTCGTGAAGTGCGACTACGTCTGGCGGCGCACCGACGACTGGATCAACTTTCCCTGGAGCGTGCTGCCGCCGGTGCGCAAGGCAGGGGAGCCCCTCACGCCGTCCAAGGACGCGCTCTGAGTCATGGCACGCGGCTGACGCCGCAGCCGGCCGCGGGCACCGCACCACATATGTAAGGGGCGCCCCTCCAGGGGGGCGCCCCTTACGCGTGCGTGTCGCGGGCCTCAGATCACCGGCAGCTTGAAGAGCACCAGCAGCGCGATCAGCTGGATCGACGCCGCGCCCAGGGCCTTGGGCCACGGAAGGTCGTGGGACTTGGAGACCATGGAGGTCAGCAGGGCGGCGCAGCCGATCCAGGTGGCCCAGCCGAGGAACTGGACGAAGCTGTTGGCGCTGCCCAGGAAGACGGCGAAGGCCAGTCGGGGGGCGTCCGTCAGGGAGGTGATGAGCATCGCCATGCCGACGGTGGGCGCCCAGGCGCCGTCGCCGCCGAGCTGGCGGGCGAGCGCGTTGGTGACGGCACCGAGCATCAGGCCGCACAGGATGACGGCGATGGCCGTGCACACCACCCAGGGGACGCTGTTGGAGAGGGTGGCGTCGAGCACGTCCTCGCGGGCGGTGTCGAAGCCGAAGACGGCGAGCAGCCCGTAGAGGAAGGTGACGATGAGGGCGGGGACCCACACCTGGTAGTCGCGCATCTGCCAGAAGGTGGCGGACGGGCGCATGACGACACCGCTCAGCAGCTGCTTCCAGCCGAGCCGGGGGCCGGCCGGGGGCGCCGTGGTGTGGCCCGCGCGGTAGGTGGACACCTGGTCCGGCTGCGGGGACTGCTGCTCGTAGGGGTCGTAGGTGTCGGGCGCGTCGCCGATGGAGAAGGCGCGGGTGTGCCCGGGGTTGTCGTCGTACGAGGGTGCCGGCGCCGCGGAGCCGAAGTACTCGGGCTCACCCTCGGCGGCCGGCGCGAAGCCGTGGTGGGGCTGCTGCTGCCCGCCCGGCGAGGTGTTCTGCTGCGGGTAGCCGCCGTACTGCTGATGCGGGTGCTGCACGTCCCCGTCCCGTCCGCGTCCGTTCCTGAATCCAGCCACGGTTCGAACGTACCCGGTCCCGGGGGCGGAGGACGGTGCCCCCCGCCCCCGGAGGGGGTTTGCTGCCAAGCTGTGACAGATTCCACACCCGCGCGGGCGGGGGGTCGCCCTGGTGGGGAGGCGGGCCGCGGGCGTTCCGTTGCCGCGCTCGGCGCCGAACCGGAGGCTGCCGTCGCGGCCGCTGTCCGTGTCCTCACCGGTGGTGCGGGGCCGGGTACGCGGACGGATCGCGGGGCCCGGGCGCGCGGTTGGGCACGGGGGCCCGCGAAGCCCTACCGTTCGGGGCGGAACGGATCCGAAGGGACGGGAAGTGCCGATGGTTGTCAGGGCCGTACGGAATGCCGCGCGCGGGACCGCGCGCACCTCAGCGCGTGCGGCGGCGGCCGCGGCCGCCGCGGGGTTGCTGAGCCTGGCGGTGACCGGGTGCGGGCTGCTGACCACCGACTCCGGTTCCCCGGACGCGCCGGCCGCCGCGAGCTCGCCCGCCGCGTCCTCCTCCGCCGTGGGCGACGTGCCGGTCCAGCCGGACCCCGCGGTGCTGGCGGCGCTGCCCGCGCGTCTGGAGGCGGACGGGACGACGATCACGGTGGGCGACCCGGCGGCGCCGAAGACCGTCCACGTCTACGAGGACCCGCGCTGCCCGATCTGCAAGGCGTTCGAGGCGGCCGCCGGGCCGCAGCTGGCGGCGCTGGCGAAGTCCGGTGACGTGAAGGTGCAGTACACCCTGGCCTCGTTCCTGGACGGGAACCTCAAGGGCAGCGGTTCGAAGCGGGCCGCGGGCGCCCTGCGCGCGTCCGTGGAGGCGGGCCCGGGCGCCTTCGCGACCTACCACGAGCTGCTCTACGCCAACCAGCCGCAGGAGCAGGTGGACGGGTTCACGGACGCGTACCTGCTGGAACTCGCCGGCAAGGTGAAGGGCCTGCGCGGGGCGGCCTTCGACTCGGCGGTGCGGGAGCAGTCGTACGCGGACTTCGTGACCGCCTCCGAGGAGGCCTTCGTCAAGAGCGGCGCCACGGGTACGCCGTATGTGAAGATCGACGGCACGGCGGTGTCCCAGGCGGACCTGCAGAAGCTGTTCGACCCCGTCTCCTTCGCAGCGTTGCTGCGGCAGTCCGGCATCGGCGGCTGAGGGCGCCGGGAGCCGCACGGAACGCCGGTGGGCGCGTACGGGGTCCGTACGCGCCCACCGGCGTTCGGGCGTCCGTCCGCGGCCGGTCCGGGCGGGGCACCCGGACCGCACCGGGCGGGCTACTTCGCGGGCTCCGGCTGCGGCTCGCCGGCCGCCTCCGGCTCGCCGTCGGGGTCGAGCGGGGTCTTGACCGAGTCCAGCAGCAGCTGGGAGACGTCGACGACCTGCAGCGTCTCCTTGGCCTTGCCCTCGTTCTTCCTGCCGTTGACGGAGTCGGAGAGCATCACCAGGCAGAACGGGCAGGCGGTGGAGACGATGTCCGGGTTCAGCGACAGCGCCTCGTCCACGCGCTCGTTGTTGATGCGCTTGCCGATCCGCTCCTCCATCCACATGCGCGCGCCGCCGGCGCCGCAGCAGAAGCCGCGCTCCTTGTGGCGGTGCATCTCCTCGTTCCGCAGACCCGGCACCTTGGCGATGATCTCGCGCGGCGGCGTGTAGACCTTGTTGTGGCGGCCGAGGTAGCAGGGGTCGTGGTAGGTGATGATGCCCTCGACCGGGGTGACGGGGACGAGCTTGCCCTCGTCGACCAGGTGCTGCAGCAGCTGGGTGTGGTGGATGACCTCGTACTCGCCGCCGAGCTGCGGGTACTCGTTCGCCAGGGTGTTGAAGCAGTGCGGGCAGGTGGCGACGATCTTCTTCTGCGCCTTGGGCTTGCGGGTCGACTCGTCCTCGTCGTCCTCGCCGAAGGCCATGTTCAGCATGGCGACGTTCTCGGCGCCGAGCTGCTGGAACAGGAACTCGTTGCCCAGGCGGCGGGCGGAGTCACCGGTGCAGTTCTCCTCGCCGCCCATGATCGCGAACTTGACGCCCGCGATGTTCAGCAGTTCGGCGAAGGCCTTGGTGGTCTTCTTGGCGCGGTCCTCCAGGGAGCCGGCGCAGCCGACCCAGTAGAGGTACTCGACCTCGGTGAGGTCCTCGATGTCCTCGCCCACGACGGGGACCTCGAAGTCGACCTCCTTGACCCACGCCAGGCGCTGCTTCTTGGGCAGGCCCCAGGGGTTGCCCTTCTTCTCCAGGTTCTTGAGCATCGTGCCCGCCTCGGACGGGAACGCGGACTCGATCATCACCTGGTAGCGGCGCATGTCGACGATGTGGTCGATGTGCTCGATGTCCACCGGGCACTGCTCGACGCAGGCGCCGCAGGTGGTGCAGGACCACAGGACGTCCGGGTCGATGACGCCGTTCTCCTCGGCGGTGCCGATCAGCGGGCGCTCGGCCTCGGCGAGGGCCGCGGGAGGGACGGCTGCGAGTTGTTCATCGGATGCCTTCTCCTCGCCCTCCATGCTCTTGCCGCCGCCGGCCAGCAGGTAGGGCGCCTTAGCGTGCGCGTGGTCGCGCAGCGACATGATCAGCAGCTTGGGGGAGAGCGGCTTGCCGGTGTTCCAGGCGGGGCACTGCGACTGGCAGCGGCCGCACTCGGTGCAGGTGGAGAAGTCGAGGATGCCCTTCCAGGAGAACTGCTCCACCTGGCTGACGCCGAAGACGTCGTCCTCGCCCGGGTCCTCGAAGTCGATCGGCTTGCCGCCGGAGGCCATCGGCAGCAGGGCGCCGAGCGCCACGGCGCCGTCGGCGTTCCGCTTGAACCAGATGTTCGGGAAGGCCAGGAAGCGGTGCCAGGCGACGCCCATGTCGGTCCTGAGGCCGACCGTGATCATCCAGATGAACGAGGTCCCGATCTTGATCATCGCGGTCAGGTAGACCAGGTTCTGCAGCGTGCCGACGCCCAGCCCCCTGAAGGCCGCGACCAGCGGGTACGAGGCGAAGTAGGCGGCCTCGTAGCCGTGCACCTCCGCGAGGGCGCCCTCCAGGCCGCGCAGCGTCATGATGGCGAGGCCGATGATGAGGATGACGGACTCGACGAAGTAGGCCTGGCCGGTGTTGGAGCCCGCGAAGCGGGACTTGCGGCCGGCCCGGCCCGGCCGGGACAGCTGGCGGATCGTGATCAGGGTGAGGATGCCGAGCGTGGTCATCAGGCCGATGAACTCGACGAACACCTCGTACGGCAGCCAGTGGCCGATGACTGGCAGCGCCCAGTCGGCGACGAACAGCTGGCCGAAGGCGTTCACCAGGGTGAGCACGAGCGAGAAGAAGCCGATGGCGACGAACCAGTGGGCGACGCCGACCACGCCCCAGCGGTTCATGCGGGTGTGGCCGAGGAACTCCCGGACGACCGTGACGGTGCGTGCGCGCCAGTCGTCCGTGCGGGTGCCCGCGGGGACGTCCTGGCCGAGTCGTACGAACCGGTAGATCTGGGCGATGGCGCGGCTGAACAGCGCAACGCCGACCACGGCGAGTACCAGCGACACGATGATCGCGGCGAGTTGCATTTCGGGGCTCCTCGGACCTGCGAGAGCGGAGGCTCGGGGCTGATGCCCGGCTGAATACTAAGCAGTAACTTATTCGGTTCTCCTGAGACTACCCAGTATCGGCGTACGTGCGCAGCCGCGCCGCCGGTGATCTGTGTCGCTGAGGGGCGCCTTCCCCCGGCGTCCCGCGGCCCCCCGAGGGTCGGGCGCCGCCGCGGTCGCTCGCCGTGGCCGCCCGTGCGCGGAGGGCTGGCGCATAAGTTGAGTCGCCACGACTCAGGTCTGTTGACAGAGTGGGAGCTGTGCGGCACCCTTGAGCCAGTTCCACTCAAGTAGGCAGCTGGAGGAATCCACCATGGCACGTGCGGTCGGCATCGACCTGGGCACGACTAACTCCGTCGTCAGCGTTCTCGAAGGCGGCGAGCCCACCGTCATCACCAACGCCGAGGGTGCCAGGACCACGCCGTCCGTCGTCGCCTTCGCCAAGAACGGCGAGGTGCTCGTCGGCGAGGTCGCCAAGCGCCAGGCCGTCACCAACGTCGACAGGACCGTCCGGTCGGTCAAGCGCCACATGGGCACCGACTGGAAGATCAACCTGGACGGCAAGGACTTCAACCCGCAGCAGATGAGCGCCTTCATCCTGCAGAAGCTGAAGCGTGACGCCGAGGCCTACCTGGGCGAGAAGGTGACCGACGCGGTCATCACCGTCCCGGCGTACTTCAACGACTCGGAGCGCCAGGCCACCAAGGAGGCCGGCGAGATCGCGGGCCTGAACGTCCTGCGCATCGTCAACGAGCCCACGGCCGCCGCCCTGGCGTACGGCCTGGACAAGGACGACCAGACCATCCTCGTCTTCGACCTCGGTGGCGGCACCTTCGACGTCTCGCTGCTGGAGATCGGCGACGGCGTCGTCGAGGTGAAGGCCACCAACGGCGACAACCACCTCGGTGGTGACGACTGGGACCAGCGCATCGTCGACTACCTGGTGAAGCAGTTCGCCTCGGGTCACGGCGTGGACCTGTCCAAGGACAAGATGGCGCTGCAGCGTCTGCGCGAGGCCGCCGAGAAGGCGAAGATCGAGCTGTCCTCGTCCACCGAGACCTCGATCAACCTGCCCTACATCACGGCGTCCGCCGAGGGCCCGCTGCACCTGGACGAGAAGCTCACCCGCGCCCAGTTCCAGCAGCTCTCCTCGGACCTGCTGGAGCGCTGCAAGATCCCGTTCCACAACGTGATCAAGGACGCGGGCATCCAGCTCTCCGAGATCGACCACGTCGTCCTCGTCGGCGGCTCGACCCGCATGCCGGCCGTCGCCGAGCTCGTCAAGGAGCTGACCGGCGGTCAGGACGCCAACAAGGGCGTCAACCCGGACGAGGTCGTCGCCATCGGCGCCGCGCTCCAGGCCGGTGTCCTCAAGGGCGAGGTCAAGGACGTCCTGCTCCTCGACGTCACCCCGCTGTCCCTCGGCATCGAGACCAAGGGCGGCATCATGACCAAGCTGATCGAGCGCAACACCACGATCCCGACCAAGCGTTCGGAGATCTTCACCACGGCCGAGGACAACCAGCCGTCGGTGCAGATCCAGGTCTACCAGGGTGAGCGCGAGATCGCGGCGTACAACAAGAAGCTCGGCATGTTCGAGCTGACGGGCCTGCCGCCGGCCCCGCGCGGCATCCCGCAGATCGAGGTCGCCTTCGACATCGACGCCAACGGCATCATGCACGTCTCCGCCAAGGACCTCGGTACCGGCAAGGAGCAGCGCATGACCGTCACCGGTGGCTCCGCGCTGCCGAAGGACGACATCGACCGCATGATGCGCGAGGCCGAGCAGTACGCGGACGAGGACCACAAGCGCCGCGAGTCCGCCGAGACCCGCAACCAGGCCGAGGGGCTCGTCTACCAGACCGAGAAGTTCCTCAAGGACAACGAGGACAAGGTCCCCGGTGACGTCAAGACCGAGGTCGAGGCGGCTGTCGAGGACCTCAAGGAGAAGCTGAAGGGCGAGGACTCCGCCGCCATCCGTGAGGCCACCGAGAAGGTCGCCGCCACCTCGCAGAAGCTGGGCCAGGCGCTGTACGCCAACGCCCAGGCCGAGGGCGGCGCGGCCGGTGCCGCCGGTGCCGCGGGCGGGGCCCAGGCCGACGACGACGTCGTCGACGCCGAGATCGTCGACGAGGACAAGAAGGACGGTGCCGCGTGACGGAGGAGACCCCGGGCTTCGAAGAGGAGCCTGTCGTCCCCTCTGCCGAGGCCGGTTCCACCTCGCCGGGGGAGTCCCCCGGCGAGGCGGGGCCCGGCGCCGGGTCCGCCGACCAGGCGGGCCCGGCGGCCCCGGCCGGGGACGCGAACACAGGTGTCGCTCTGCAGGCGCAGCTGGACCAGGTACGTACGGCGCTCGGTGAGCGCACGGCGGACCTCCAGCGGCTCCAGGCGGAGTACCAGAACTACCGCCGCCGGGTGGAGCGGGACCGGGTCGCGGTCCGCGAGATCGCGATCGCGAACCTGCTCACCGAGCTGCTCCCGGTGCTCGACGACATCGGCCGGGCCCGGGACCACAAGGAGCTGGTCGGCGGGTTCAAGTCGGTCGGCGAGTCCCTGGAGACGGTCGCGGCCAAGTTGGGCCTGCAGCAGTTCGGCAAGGAGGGCGAGCCCTTCGACCCGCTGGTGCACGAGGCCCTGATGCACAGTTACTCGCCGGACGTCACTCAGACGACCTGCGTGCAGATCCTGCAGCCCGGGTATCGCATCGGTGAACGCACCATCCGCCCCGCGCGGGTGGCCGTCGCCGAGCCCCAGCCGGGCTCGCAGGGCACGCAGAAGGACGACGACACGGCGGACGAGGAGAACGGTGGCCCGGAGCAGGGCTGACGTGGGTGGCGGACGGAAGGAGGGACGCCGGGGATGAGCATCAGCAGGGACCTGTTCGAGAAGGACCTCTACAAGGTCCTCGGCGTCCCGAAGGACGCCACCGAGGCGGAGATCAAGAAGGCGTACCGGAAGCTCGCCCGCGAGTTCCACCCGGACGCCAACAAGGGCGACGCCAAGGCCGAGGAGCGCTTCAAGGAGATCTCCGAGGCCAATGACGTCCTGTCGGACCCCAAGCGCCGCAAGGAGTACGACGAGGGCCGCGCCCTCTTCGGCAACGGCGGCTTCCGCCCCGGCCCGGCCGGCGCGGGCGGGTTCGGCTTCGACCTCGGTGACCTCTTCGGCGGTGGCCCCGGCGGCACCGCCCCCCAGGGCGGCGGCTTCGGCGGCGGCCTCGGCGACGTGTTCGGCGGGCTGTTCAACCGCGGTGCGGGAGGCACGACCCGTACGCAGCCGCGGCGCGGCCAGGACATCGAGACCGAGGTGACGCTCAAGTTCACCGAGGCCGTCGACGGCGCCACGGTGCCGCTCAAGATGACCAGCCAGGCCCCCTGCAAGGCCTGCTCCGGCACCGGTGACAAGAACGGCACGCCCCGGGTGTGCCCGACCTGCGTCGGCACCGGCCAGGTCTCGCGCGGCGGCAGCGGCAGCTTCTCGCTCACCGACCCGTGCACGGACTGCAAGGGCCGCGGCCTGATCGCGCAGGACCCCTGCGAGGTCTGCGGCGGCAGCGGCCGGGCCCGGTCGGCGCGCACCATGCAGGTGCGCATCCCGGCCGGCGTCACCGACGGGCAGCGCATCCGGCTGCGCGGCAAGGGCGCGCCGGGCGAGCGCGGCGGCCCGGGCGGCGACCTGTACGTCACCGTGCACGTCGACGCGCACCCGGTGTTCGGGCGCAAGGCCGACAACCTCACCGTCACCGTGCCCGTCACCTTCGTGGAGGCGGCGCTGGGCGGGGAGATCAAGGTCCCGACGCTCGGCGGTCCCCCCGTGACCCTGAAGCTGCCCCCGGGGACGCCCAACGGGCGTACGCTGCGGGCCCGCGGCAAGGGCGCGGTCCGCAAGGACGGCACCCGCGGGGACCTGCTGGTCTCGATCGAGGTCGCCGTCCCGGCGGCCACCGAGGGCAAGGCGCTGGACGCCTTGGAGGCGTACCGGGAGGCGACCGCGGACACCGACCCGCGGGAAGAGCTGTTCAAGGCCGCGAGGGGAGTCTGAGCCGATGAACACGAGCGGCGGCATGCGTGGCGGACGGGGCCGCAACCCGTACGAGCTGACCGACGAATCACCCGTCTACGTCATCTCGGTGGCGGCCCAGCTCTCCGGGCTGCACCCCCAGACGCTGCGCCAGTACGACCGCCTCGGCCTGGTCTCGCCCGACCGCACGGCCGGGCGCGGCCGTCGTTATTCGGCTCGTGACATCGAACTCCTGCGCGAGGTCCAGCGGCTCTCCCAGGACGAGGGCATCAACCTGGCCGGCATCAAGCGCATCATCGAACTGGAGAACCAGGTGGCGGCCCTGCAGTCGCGGGTCGCCGAGCTCTCCGCGGCCCTCGAGGGCGCGGCGGCAGCCATGCAGCAGCGCGAGGCCGCCGTCCACGCCTCCTACCGGCGTGACCTGGTGCCCTACCAGGACGTCCAGCAGACCTCCGCGCTGGTGGTGTGGCGGCCCAAGCGGCCGGAATGAGCCGGGTCTAGGCCCCCGTCAGGTCCTCGGGACCCCGCGAGACGCGGTGCAGACGGCGCCCGGAGGCGACCATCGCCTCCAGCAGCCGGTGGCCCTCCGCCGCGGGGACGAGCCCCTCGGCGCAGGCCTGACGCATCAGGTCGAAGGTCTCCTTGGTGGTGATCCCGCCCCGCCGCGCGAAGTCGCGGGCCGAGCGGTCGTCGGTGATCCAGACCGAGCCCCGGAACTCGCGCCGCCGGGTGATCAGCACACAGGTCTCGGCCTCGCCGAGGTGCTTGGTCGGCAGGTGGGACGAGCCGCCGAAGACCGCCCGGCGCAGCCGGTCCACCTCCCGCAGTTCGGCGCCCTCGGTGATCTCCACGGGCTCGCCGAGCCACCCGGCCCCCGCCAGCCCGGCCAGCCGCGGCAGGAAGCGCGCGGAGCGGGCGGCCTCCCAGGCCACGGCCTGGGTCCAGCGTCCGCGGCCGTCCAGCACCTTCTCCAGCAGGAGCAGCCGGTCGACGGCGGCGAAGTTGCACAGCACGGTGTTGTCGGGGAACCACCACGTGGTCATGGCTGGAAGACCAGGTCCCCTTCTTCCGCGTCCTGGTGCTCGACGCCGTTGCCCGGCGGCGGTTCGGGCGCGAGGAGTCCGTGCAGCCGCTCCACGTCGGTGTCCAGCAGCGCGGCCAGCGGGCGCAGGGTCGTCTCCCCCGCCAGGTAGGCCTTGTACAACTCCGAGGCGACACGGGGCGGGAAGCGTTCCGCCGAGGCCCGCGAGGCCTGCTTCTGGTACGCGTCGCCGGCGCCCGCGAGCAGGTGGCAGGACTCCGTGGTGAGGGCGCGCAGCTGCTTGCGGCGTACGGCGTCGACCAGGCCGAGTTGGTGCAGCCGCGCGGCGAGCGCGCTCGGTGACACGCGGAAGCGGACGACCAGCCGCTCGAAGGACGGGTCCGTCAGCTCGCCCTCCGCGGCGGCGGCCTCGGTCAACTGCCGCGCGGGCATCAGCAGGTGCGAGGCGAAGACGTTGGCCCGCACCTCGGCCAGGTCCTTCTGCCGGCCCGGGGCGACGCGGGACTCGACCACGACACTGCGGGCGTCCCTGGCGAGGATGTGGCAGAGCTCGTGGGCCAGGGTGAAGCGCTGCCGCGTCCACAGGTCGGTGGGCGCGAGGAGGACGAGGCGGAAGGAGTCGGCCTGCCACGCGAGTCCGTCCACACCCTGGGGAAGACCGGTGATGGCGACGTCCACCCCGAAGAGGTCCTCCATCGCGGCGATCAGCTCGTCCGTGGCCAGCTCGGCGGCCGGCAGCCGCTCCAGCACCTGCCCGGCCAGCCGCTCGCCCTGCGCCGCGTACCGCTCCGCCGCCGCGTCCACCTGCGGCACGGCGGGCAGCTCCCTTGCGCGGCCCAGCAGCTCCAGCACCTCGTAGGCGCCGGCGAACCGCGCCGCGACCTCCTGCGCCCCGGCGGGGTCGGCGGCGGCGTCGCCCCGGGTACGGGCGGCGAGCGCGGGGCGCAGCGGCTCGTTGCCGGTCAGTAGCCAGTCCACGGTCGTGCCGCCCGCCTCCGCGATCAGCGCCAGGTCGAGCGAGGTGAGGCGGCGCACGCCGCTCAGGGACTTCGACAGCTTGTCGGGCGTGAGCCCGACCGTCCGGGCGAACGCGGCCTTGGTCATCGCGGCCGCGTCCATCACGGTGCGTACACGTTCGATGACATGCGGGTCCATGGAGAAAGGGTAGGCGGGCCTTGCGATAATCGCAAGGCCCGCCCGGTGTTGCGGAGGTGCTACGGCAGCAGGATGACGTGGTCGCCGCCCGGCTGCGACTCCGTGCCGTCCGCGTAGAGCGCGGTCACCCGGTAGAAGTGGGTGGTACCGCGGGTGGCGGTGGTGTCGGTCCAGGAGGTGCCGGTCACGGCCTCCGCGGTGAGCACCTGGTACTCGCCGGCCTCCCGGTTCCAGCGCTCGACGCGGTAACCGACGGCCGCCGTCACGGGCTCCCACGACAGATCGACCCCGCCGTCGGTGCCCTTGGCCTGCACGGTGACGGGCGAGTCGTCCGGGGTGGCGACGGACGGGGTGAGGTCGAGTTCGGTGAAGGTCACCACATCGGCCTCATGGGTGGACTTGAAGCGGGAGTTGCCCCACGTGTCCACGACGTCGACGAAGTAGCAGGCCGTTTCGCCGTCGGGCAGCCGGGCGCCGAGGTACTCGGTGGCGTCCGGTTCCAGCTCGGTCGACTCGACGCCGTAGCAGACCGGCTCCTCCAGGTCCTCGAGCAGTTCACCGCGGTAGACGATGTACCGGGCCAGGTCCGGCTCGGTGTTGGGGTTCCAGTCGAGCCGCACCCCGTACTCGGTCGCCTCGGCGGTGAGTCCGGTGACCGCGGCCGGGGGTTCCTCGTCGCCGGGGACGGTGAAGGTCACCTCGTCGGAGGGGAGCGAAGCGACGCCGTCGGCGGTCTGGGTGACGGCGTAGTGGTACGTCACGCCGCGGTGCAGGAACATGCCGTTGTCGGTACAGCTGTACCGGGCGGGGTCCGAGCCGAGGTTGCCCTCGCGGTCGACCGTGCAGCCGACGGGGGTCGCGGTGGCCGGGTTCACCGGCGAGGTGGTCGAGCGGTACACCGTGTACGTTCCGACGGCCTGCGCCCTGGGGAGGCTCCACGTCAACTCGACGCCGAGGAGGTCCTTGAGGGGCGTCGCCGCCACCTCACGGGGTGTGTCCGGCCGGAACACCAGCGGGGCGGGGCTCGCGTTCGCCGACCTGGCGGAAGCGTTGCCCGCGGCGTCCTGCGCCGTGACGGCGTAGACGTACGTCGTCTTGGCGGCTGCCGTGGTGTCCGTGTACGACGCGGTCGTCGGCGTGGCGATCTGCGTCCACGGGCCCGCCGCCGACGTCGACCGGTAGACCCGGTACTGCTTGGCGTCCGATACCGCGTTCCAGGTCAGGGCGTAGCCCTTGCCGTCGGCGGTGACCGCTGCCTTCAGGCCGGTCGGCACGGACGGGGCCTGCTCGTCGATCGAGGTGACCGTCACCGCGGACGACATCGCGGAGGCGTTGCCGGCCTTGTCGACGGAGGTGACCGCGTACCCGTACTTCGCCCCCGTGGCGGACGGCAGGTCGCGGAAGGACGTCGAGGTCACGAGCGCGGTGCCGCCGATCCGGGCCCAGGCGCCGGTGCCGGTGCGCCGGTAGACCCGGTACCCGGCGAGGTCCATCTCCGCGCCCTTGGTCCACGCGAGGACGAACGCGTGTCCGCTGGCCGGGGCCTTCAGCCCGGTCGGCGTCAACGGCTTGGTCTTGTCCACCGACGCCGACGTGCGGGGCGCGTACGTGAACTTGACGTTGGCGCTGCCCTTGAACGCGGCGAAGTCGACGCGGAGGCTGTGCCTGCCCTTGGGGATCGTGAGGTTGAGCGTCTTGGTCCGGGTGGTGGAGACGTCCTTCCACAGGTCGATCTTGCGGCTGCCGTCGAGGTAGACGCGGATGCCGTCGCGGGCGGCGGCGGTGAACGTGAAGGGGCCGCCGGAGCCGAAGTCCCGGGTGAGGTTCCAGCGGACGCCGAAGTTGTCCTTCGGCAAGGTGACGCCGGCGGGGTCGCCGGTGCCGTAGTTCTCGTTGATCGAGGTGTCGCAGGCGGTCTTCTTCGGAGTGCCCTTGAAGGTGGTGTTGCCGTAGTACGACGCGACCCACACCCCGGTGGAGCAGGTGGTGGCCGCGTGTGCGGCGCCGGCCGGCAGGGCGAGGCCCGCGGCGGTCGTGGCGAACGCGAGCGCGATGGCGCGGGCGCGTGTGGACGTGGTCAAAGATCCCTCCCTGGGGAGGAGCTTGACAGGCGTCGAACGGTTGTGCCAAGTCGTCGCGTGGCCCCGTGATCATGCTGTGCCGTTCGGCGGGGCCGCGGCCCCGCCGAAGGGGTGGTCCGCGGGGGCCGGGCGGGCGTGTGGGGCGCGTGGTGGGGAAGACGGTCCGTATGTCGCACAGGGGCGTCGGAGCCGGGATCGTGGTGGGGCTGGCCGTGGGAATGGTGGCCGGCGCGGTGCCGCTCGGGACGAACTGGGGCGCGGAGGGCCTGGACGTGGGCCTGGCGACCGTGGCGATGTGGGCCGGGCTGCGGCTGGCCGCGCGGCGCGAGGGGCCGTGGTGGATCGCCGGGCTGATGGCGCTGGCCCTGGTCAGCGTGGGCGTGGCGGCGTACGGGGACGTGGACGTGCCGCGGTACGCGGGGCTGGTCCCGGTCCCCGTGGTGGCGGCGCTGCTCGTGGTGGGCGGCGCCGGGTCGGTGTGGGCCCGGCGCCGGGAGATGGGCGTGGCGGGTGCGGCGGCCGGGGCGGGCGCCCTGGTGGCGGTCGTGTGGCTGCCGGTGTGGGTGGCGGCCGCGGTGTGGGCGGCGGCTCAGGCGGGTTCGACGTCGCGGACCTCGCTGCCGACGAGGTAGTCCTCGGGCTGCAGTGGCATCCGCTCGCGTTCGGGGCTGTTCCAGTAGCGGGCGTTGGCGGCGGCGAAGCCGTCCTCGCCGTCGTAGGCGATCAGCCAGACGAACTGGCCGCGCTCGCGGTCCACCCAGGCCAGGCCGATCTCGAACCCGTGGGCGCGGCGCAGCGGCACGATCTCCGTGTGCCACAGGCGGAGCCAGGCGTCGAGCATCTCCGGCTTGATGGTGTAGGTCCGCAGTTGGGTGGTCCTGGGCAATCCGGGGCTCCTCGGTTCAGGTGACGGCGTGCACGCGGACCTGCTGGGGGCGGACGACGCGGTCCGCCATGCGGTAGCCGTGGCGTACGACCTCGGCGACGTCGCCGGCGAGTTCCGGGCTGGGCGCGGGGACGGTGCCCACGGCCTCCTGGAGGGCGGGGTCGAAGCGCCCCGCGGTGACCGGGATGCGGGTCATGCCGTACTTCTCCAGGAGGGTCAGCAGCTCGGCGCCGACCGATGCGGCGAAGCCGCCGTCGTCGCGGGGGTGACGGTCGACGCGGTCCAGCAGGAGGACGAGGTCGTAGAGGAGCGGCTGCACCAGCCGGCCCTCGGCGGCCTTGCGGCTGTGGTCGAGCTCCGCGCGCAGTTCGTCCAGACCGCGCCGTCCCTCGCGGTCGTTGAGCAGCCGGCGGCGGAACTGGTCGCCGAGCGCGGCCATCTCCTCGCGCAGGCCGTCGACGGCGTCGGCCACCACGGCCAGGGGGTCGGGCGCGGGCTCCTCCACGGTCTGCGGGGCGGGGCCCTCCGTCGGCACCTGCGGCACCTGCGGCACCTGCGGCGGCACGGGGGGCTGCGGCGGCACCACCGGCACGGGCGGAACCTGCGGAGGCTGCGGTGGCAGCGGCGGCGGGGTGCTCATGCGCGGCTCCAGGACTGCGGCGGCGGGGTGAGGAGGTGCCGGGGGAGGGACGCGCGGGTGTGCCACCAGCGCGGCCTGAAGCCGATCCACGCGACGAGCGCGAGGGCGGCGACCACCACGAACACGGCGTACGCCTTGACCGGGGTGAGCAGCAGCACGACGGCCGGGACCACGACCCAGAGCATGCGCCGGTGCCACCGCCAGGTCTTGCCCAGGGACTCGGCCGCCAGCCCCCGGTAGAACTCCAGCCGCCCCACAAGGTCCGGGTCGACGGGACGTACGGCCAGGCCCTGCTCGACGCAGTGCAGGATGCGCCGGGCGCACTCCTCCGAGGCGACGACCAGCCGGCGGCTGACCGGGTGCGTGACCATCGCGCCCTCGGCGCGCAGCGACCAGATGCGGCTGATCTGGTCGCGCAGCCCGGTGTGACCCGGGCTGTGCGCGAGGGCCTTCTCGTACCAGGTCAGCGCCTCGTCGAAGCGCGAGGAGGCGTAGAGGCCGTCGCCGACGGCGAGTTCGGTCGCCAGGTCGCCCGGGGCGAGTTCGTCGGCCTTCATGTACCAGGTCAGCGCCGTGTGGTGGTCGCCTAGGGCGGTGTGGACGTTGCCGATCAACAGGTGGTTCGCGGCGTCGTCCGGGGCCAGCTGGAGCGCCCTGCGGTGCTCCTGGAGGGCGTCCTGGTACGCGCCGAGGTCCTGGTGGACGGCGCCCAGCAGCCGCCAGGCGTAGGCGTTGCGGTCGTCGTGGTGCACGGCCTGGCGCAGCTCGTACTCGGCGGCCTGGAGGTCGCCCTCCTCGATGTTCCGCTCGGCGATGCCCACCCAGTCGCGTACGGCGGGGCCGGGCGCGGGCCGGGGGACCCTCGGCTCCCGGGGCTCCGGTCCCTTCTTCCGCGAGCGGGCCAGCCGCTGGTCGTACAGGGCGCGCGCGGAGGGGTCGGTGAGCGCCCTGCGGGCCTCCAGTACGCGGCGCACCTTGTCCTCGGCCTCGCGGCGCTTGTCCGCGGTGGGGGCCTTGCTCGCCTTCCCCGCCCAGCTGCGGTGCTCGCGGTCGAGCTTCCTGCCGATCTCCTCGGCGCTGTCGCCGGTGCCGAGGCCGAACTCGGCGTAGTAGTCGGGCACGTCCGTCGTGGTCATGGTGTGTCGGCTCCCGCTCCGTTCAGAGGGCCGCGGTGCGGGCCACGCGGTCGCTGAGTTCCTCCAGTTCCTCGCCACCCAGGTTGTCCGGGCGCTCGACCTCGAACTCGCCGAGCCACTCCCCCGAGGTGAGGTCCTTGACCTCGACGTGGATGATGCCGTCCACGTCGTAGGCGTAGAACACCTCGAAGGGCGCGCCCTTGGGGTACGGCGGGATCTTCAGGGTGCTCTCGCCGACGACCTTCACGTAGTCCAGGTCCTCGCCCTCGCCCTCGGTGACCTGCACCCGCAGCGCGGTCTGGCGTTCCCGGATCGTGTGGAAGGTGTCGCTCTCCTTCGCGGGGACCGTGGTGTTGTGCGGGATGATCACCGCGTTGTACTCCGGCGAGCGGGGGGCGTCGTCGCGGACGGCGACCATGCCGAGGGACTGCGAGGTGACGTCCTTGATGGACTTCACGCGGCCCTTGGTGAGCCGGGCGAGGCCGTCGCCCGGGGCGGACTCCACGTGGGCGCCGCTGCCGATGTACTTCTTGCGCTCGGCGGCCTGTTCGGCGCGGACCTCGGCGTCCAGGGCGATCAGCGCGGCCCCCAGGGCGACCACCTCGTCCTGGTTGACGCCGCGTTCCGCGGTCTTCCCGGACAGCCGCTCGACCAGCGCCGGTACCTGCGGCATGCGCGTGGAGCCGCCGACGAGCAGCACCCTGTCGATGGCGCCCCAGCCGAGCCCGGACTCCTCCAGCACGCCCTCGGTGAGGATGCGGGTGCGGTCCAGCAGTTCGGCGGTGAGCTCGTCGAACTTCTCGCGGGTGACGCGGATCTGCTCGTGCCGGCCGCCGGCCGAGAGCATGACGACCGCCTGCGGGGCGTTGGACAGGGTCCGCTTGGCGATCTCGGCCTTGTCGCGCAGTTCGGCGAGGGTGGCGGTGTCGTCGGTGAGGTCGGGGCCGCCGGCCGCCATGAAGGCGCCGTTGAGGTGCTCCATCAGCGCCCCGTCCCAGTCGAAGCCGCCGAGGTTGCGGTCGCCGTCGGTGGCGACGACGTCGTACTCGCCGTCCTCGACCCTCATCACGGTGACGTCGAAGGTGCCGCCGCCCAGGTCGTAGACGAGGACGGTGCCGACCCGCTCGTCCTCGTCCTGGTCGAGGCCGTACGCGAGGGCGGCCGCGGTCGGCTCGTTGACGATCCGCAGCACCTCCAGTCCGGCGATCCGGCCGGCGTCCTGGGTGGCCCTGCGGCGGGCGTCGTCGAAGTAGGCGGGGACGGTGATCACGGCGCGCTCGACGGGCTCGCCGAGCATCATCTCGGCGTCCTCCTTGAGCCGCTTGAGGATCAGCGCGGAGATCTCCTCGGGGCGGAAGGGGGTGCCGGACTCCGAGGTGTAGACCGGGGTGGGCTCGCCCATGTAGCGCTTGACGAACTGCACCACGTGGTCCGGGGCGGTGGCCGCGGAGCGTTTGGCCTGCGAGCCGACGACGACGACGTCGCCCTGGAACATCACCACGGACGGGGTGATGTTCTCGCCCTCGCGGTTGCGGACGATGGACGCGGTGCCGGTCCGGTCCGCCACCGCGACCGCGGAGTACGTCGTGCCCAGATCGATTCCCACAACCCGTGCCACAGCCGGGCACCTCCCCGTAGCCGTACCTCGTCCGAATCTGCCGGAGCGTCAATCATGCAGCACGCAGGGGGGTTTGCGGGACGGGATCGACAGGGCCGCGGGGGCCCGGGCGGGCAGGGGCGGGACGGGCGGCGACGGGCGGGGAGGGGTCCGGCCGGCGGCGGGGCGGGGGCGGTGCGGTCAGGCGCGGCCCATGGCGCGGGTCAGCGCGATCTCGACGACGACCCGGTCCGGGTTGGGGGCGGGGGTGCGGCCGTACCGTTCGGCGTAGCGCCGTACCGCGTCGGCGACGGCGTCCGGGTCGGTGTTGATCCGGGCCACGCCCTCCAGCGTCGCCCACCGCCCCTTGTCGACCTGGCACACCGCGACCCGGGCGCCCTCCGCCCCGGCCGCCAGCACGTGGGCGACCTTGCGGCTCGCCTTGTTGGTGATCACCCGGGCCATCCCGGCCTCCGGGTCGTACGTCACGCCGACCGGCACGACGTGCGGGGTGCCGTCGGGGCGGTGGGTGGTGAGGGTGCTCATGAGGTACTCCCGCCAGAAGGCGAGGTAGCCGGGTCCGGGGTTGCGGGGGTCGATGGCCATGGACCGACCGTACCCGGCTGAGCGGGGGGCCCGGCGGGGCCGTACCCGGGGGCGACGCGCGTCACGCCGGGCCTTCTCCTTGGAAAGCAACCTTGAGTGGAATAGACTCAACTTGTCTTACGCTGGAAAAAGCAGCTTCGATGGTGGGCCGACAAGGAGGAGCACGCGGACGTGGACGCCGAGCTGACCAACAAGAGCCGGGAGGCCCTGAACGCCGCCAACACCGCGGCGGTCTCGGCCGGGCATGCGGACCTGACCCCCGCGCACCTGCTGCTGGCGCTGCTGGAGCAGCCCGGGAACGACAGCGTGCTGGACGTCCTCGCGGCCACCGGCGCGGACGCCGCGGCGGTGCGCTCGGGCGCCGAGCGGCTGCTGGCAGGGCTGCCCAGCGTGCAGGGCAGTACGGTGGCGCCGCCGCAGGCGAACCGTGAACTGCTCGCCGTGATCGCCGACGCGGCACGGCGGGCCGAGGAACTCGGGGACGCGTACGTGTCCACCGAACACCTGCTCATCGGCATCGCCCTCAAGGGCGGTGCGGCCGGTGAGCTGCTGGAGCGGTCCGGTGCGACCGGCAGTGGACTGCAGGACGCCTTCGAGCAGATCAGGGGAGGTCAGCGCGTGACGACACCCGACCCCGAGGGCACGTACAAGGCGCTGGAGAAGTACGGCACGGACTTCACCGCGGCGGCCCGCGAGGGCAAGCTCGACCCGGTGATCGGCCGGGACAACGAGATCCGGCGCGTGGTGCAGGTGCTCTCGCGGCGCACGAAGAACAACCCGGTGCTCATCGGTGAGCCCGGCGTCGGCAAGACCGCCGTCGTCGAGGGCCTGGCGCAGCGCATCGTCAAGGGCGACGTGCCCGAGAGCCTGCGCAACAAGCGGCTGGTCGCCCTGGACCTGGGCGCGATGGTCGCGGGCGCGAAGTACCGCGGTGAGTTCGAGGAGCGGCTGAAGGCCGTGCTGGCGGAGATCAAGGCCAGCGACGGCCGGATCATCACCTTCATCGACGAGCTGCACACCGTCGTCGGCGCGGGCGCCGGCGGCGACTCCGCCATGGACGCCGGCAACATGCTCAAGCCGATGCTGGCCCGCGGCGAGCTGCGCATGGTCGGCGCGACCACGCTCGACGAGTACCGCGAGCGGATCGAGAAGGACCCGGCCCTGGAGCGCCGCTTCCAGCAGGTGCTGGTGGCCGAGCCCAGCGTCGAGGACAGCATCGCGATCCTGCGCGGTCTGAAGGGACGCTACGAGGCGCACCACAAGGTGCAGATCTCCGACGCCGCCCTCGTCGCGGCCGCGACCCTCTCCGACCGCTACATCACCGCCCGCTTCCTGCCGGACAAGGCCATCGACCTGGTCGACGAGGCCGCCTCGCGGCTGCGCATGGAGATCGACTCCTCGCCGGTCGAGATCGACGAGCTGCAGCGCTCGGTCGACCGCCTGCGCATGGAGGAGATGGCGCTGGAGAAGGAGACCGACGAGGCCTCCAAGCAGCGCCTGGAGAAGCTGCGCAAGGACCTCGCCGACAAGGACGAGGAACTGCGCGGCCTGACCGCCCGCTGGCAGAAGGAGAAGGAGGGCCTGAACCGGGTCGGCGAGCTGAAGGAGCGCCTGGACGACCTGACCACCCGGATCGAGCGCGCCCAGCGCGACGGCGACTTCGAGGCCGCGTCCAAGCTGCTGTACGGCGAGAAGCCGAAGCTGGAGGCGGAGCTCGCCGAGGCCACCGAGGCCGAGGAGGTGGCCAAGCGGGGCACCATGGTCAAGGAGGAGGTCGGCCCGGACGACGTGGCCGACGTGGTCGCCGCCTGGACGGGCATCCCGGCCGGCCGCCTGATGGAGGGCGAGACCCAGAAGCTGCTGCGCATGGAGGAGGAGCTCGGCAAGCGCCTGATCGGCCAGACCGAGGCCGTGCGCTCGGTGGCCGACGCGGTGCGCCGCTCGCGCTCCGGCATCGCCGACCCCGACCGCCCCACGGGTTCCTTCCTCTTCCTCGGCCCGACCGGCGTCGGCAAGACCGAGCTGGCCAAGGCGCTGGCGGACTTCCTCTTCGACGACGAGCGGGCCATGGTCCGCATCGACATGAGCGAGTACGGGGAGAAGCACTCCGTCGCCCGCCTGGTCGGTGCCCCGCCCGGGTACGTCGGCTACGAGGAGGGCGGCCAGCTGACCGAAGCGGTGCGCCGCCGCCCGTACTCCGTGGTGCTGCTGGACGAGGTGGAGAAGGCGCACCCCGAGGTCTTCGA
This sequence comes from Streptomyces sp. NPDC008238, assembly GCF_042956445.1. Lineage (NCBI taxonomy): Bacteria > Bacillati > Actinomycetota > Actinomycetes > Kitasatosporales > Streptomycetaceae > Streptomyces > Streptomyces sp. NPDC008238. The sequence continues at coordinate 497,856 of NZ_JBIBGK010000003.1, forward strand.
CGTCCTGCTGCAGGTGCTGGACGACGGCCGGCTCACCGACGGCCAGGGCCGCACGGTCGACTTCCGCAACGCCATCCTCATCCTCACCTCCAACCTCGGCAGCCAGTACCTGGTCGACCCGGTGCTCAGTGCCGAGGAGAAGAAGGAGAGCGTGCTGGAGACGGTGCGGGCCTCCTTCAAGCCCGAGTTCCTCAACCGGCTCGACGACATCGTGGTCTTCAGCGCCCTGAACAAGGACGAGCTGCGCCGCATCGCCCGGCTGCAGACCGACCGCCTCGCGGTCCGGCTGCGCGACCGGCGGATCGCCCTCGACGTCACGGACGAGGCGCTGGACTGGCTCGCCGAGGAGGGCAACGACCCCGCGTACGGCGCCCGCCCGCTGCGCCGCCTGGTGCAGACCGCCATCGGCGACCAGCTGGCCAGGGAGATCCTGGCCGGAGAGGTCCGGGACGGCGACACGGTGCGGGTCGACCGGGTCGGCGACCGGCTGCTGGTCGGCGCGGTCACCGGCAAGACCCTCTGAGGTCCCCCGCGGGAATCCCACGCGAAAGGGGCACGGCGGGCCGCGCTTGCACGGAGCGGCCCGCCGTGAGGGAGGATGGGTGTATCCGTACGAAGGGAACTCCAAGGTGAGCATCGACCCGTCCTCGATTCCGAATTTCGGGGGCCAGCCGGACCCCCAGCCCGGCTCTGCCGGGAACGTGGTCATTCCTGACCAGGATCTGGTCAAGCAGCTGCTGGAGCAGATGGAGCTCAAGTACGTCGTCGACGAGGAGGGCGACCTCGCCGCGCCGTGGGAGGAGTTCCGCACCTACTTCATGTTCCGGGGTGAGGAGGACCAGCAGATCTTCGCGGTCCGCACCTTCTACGACCGTCCGTACAGCATCGAGGACAAGCCTCAGCTGCACGAGGCGCTCGACGACTGGAACCGCCGCACCCTGTGGCCGAAGGTCTACACCCACACCCACGACGACGGCACCGTCCGTCTGATCGGTGAGGCCCAGATGCTGATCGGCCTCGGCGTCGGCCTGGAGCACTTCGTCTCCAGCACCGTCAGCTGGGTCCGGGCCTCCATCGAGTTCGAGAAGTGGATCCTCGAGGCCCTCGGACTGGAGAAGGACGCGGAGTCCACGGACGACGACGGCGACGGCGAGGACTGAGCCCGCCCCCACGGGCGCACACGGACCGCACGGGAGCAGCCCGTCCGCCACGCGACCGCCGGTGAGCGGGCGTGCGCGGACGGGGTGCCGTGTTCCGCGCGGGGGGTCCGACGCGCCTCAGAGCCGGCGCAGCCGCTCCACGCTCTCCCGCAGCACCTCCTCGCGCTTGCAGAAGGCGAAGCGCACCAAGCTGCGACCTTCCTCCGCGTCGTCGTAGAAGATCACGTTGGGCACCGCCACGACCCCGCAGCGCTCCGGCAGCGCCCGGCAGAACGCCAGGCCGTCCTTCTCGTCGAGCGACCGGATGTCGGTGGTCACGAAGTACGTGCCCTCCGGGCGGAAGACCCGGAACCCGGCCTCCTCCAGGCCGTCCGAGAGCAGGTCCCGCTTGCGCCGCAGGTCCTCGCGGAAGTCCCGGTAGTAGGCGTCGGGCAGCCGGAGCGCCTCGGCCACGGCGTACTGGAACGGTCCCGCGCTCACGTACGTCAGGTACTGCTTGGCCGCGCGCACCGCGCTGACCAGGGCGGGGACGGCCGTCACCCAGCCGACCTTCCACCCGGTGAACGAGAAGGTCTTGCCCGCGCTGGAGATGGTGACCGTGCGGTCGCGCATCCCCGGGAAGGACGCGAGCGGGACGTGCTCCGTCCCGTACGTCAGGTGCTCGTACACCTCGTCGGTGACCACGAGCAGGTCGCGCTCGACGGCCAGCTCCGCGATGGCCGCCAGCTCCTCGCGGGTGAGGACCGTGCCGGTCGGGTTGTGCGGGCTGTTGAGCAGCAGCAGCCGGGTCCGCGGGGTGACCGCCGCGCGCAGGGCGTCCAGGTCCGGGCGGAAGGACGGCGCGCGCAGGGTGAGCGGGACGCGCCGGGCGCCGGCCATGGCGATGCAGGCGGCGTAGGAGTCGTAGAAGGGCTCGAAGGCGATCACCTCGTCGCCGGGTTCCAGCAGCCCCAGCATGGCGGCCGCGATGGCCTCGGTGGCGCCCGCGGTGACCAGCACCTCGGTGTCGGGGTCGAAGCCGAGCCCGTGGAAGCGCAGCTGGTGCTCGGCGACCGCCAGACGCAGTTCGGGCACACCCGGCCCGGGCGGGTACTGGTTGCCGCGGCCGTCGCGCAGCGCACGCACGGCGGCCTCGCGCACCTCCTCGGGTCCGTCGGTGTCCGGGAAGCCCTGACCCAGGTTGATGGCGCCGGTCCGGGCGGCGAGGGCGGACATCTCGGCGAAGATCGTGGTCCCGAACTCGGCGAGTGCGCGGTTGAGCGGGGGTCGCGAGGAGGTCATGCCCGCCATCCTCCGCCGAACCTCCGGACTTCCTCAACGTAGCTTTGTGCGTGAACACCTGCGGTGGTACCCAACGCGCCATCTCTGACCAGGGGGAAGGCCGTCGTCGTCTGGCGTCGTCTGTCGTCGTTGGCTGCCCTCGGACGGCCCACAGACGGCCCGAGCAATTCCGTAGTGACGGAAGCAGCTCAACTGAAAATGTTCGACGCGCGAGTGCACGCGGCGAGATCATGAACAGGTGCCATCCTCCGGATCAGCAGCTTTTCAGCATCGAGCCACTCTCTGGAGCATCGGGGAAATCGGCCCGTACGACGTGGTGAGTGCTGCTTGCGACGCACTCGTGGCCGGCCTCGACGGTCCCGCATTGCGGCGCCTGGCTGGGTGCACCCGGGCAGAAGCCGTTTATGACGTTCCCGACCTTCTGCCTCCGGCGCTGGAAGAGCTCGGGCTCACCTTCTATCCAGTCGGTAGCGTCGCTGGCAGGGAGGCTGCCGCGCGAGCGCTGGCGCGGCGAATGTTGGCGGGAGAGCTGACGCCACGAGAGCTCGCCTTCCTGATCCACCAGCACTTTGGGCACGAGCTGCCCCTGGCGGAGGCGCTCGCCCTGCTGGACGACGAGTACGACGTCCTTGAGTACGGCGACAGAACGCCAGAACAGATTGACGCTGAGGTAACCGCGGAAGCACGTCGGCTGACTCAGCACCTCGAACCTGCGACGGACACACGGACCTGAGCGGCAAAGTGTGTCGGTTGCCTGCCGCGGTCGGGACGTCCCCAGTTTGGAAGACTGAGGCTGCGGACCCGGGCTGAGCTGGGCTGACGCTGGCCTCGATGGACCGGCTTGGCGGCCCGAGGTTCCCCGTGATTCCCCGCTACACCTCGTGCATCTGGCACGTGTGTGGCACGTCAACCGTTGAGAACAGGGCACAGCTGGCCGTGCCAATCGAGCGGCTACGTAGGTGGCATCGTGGTCACGCACTGAGAAGATATGGCCATGCAATCCCTCCGTGCAGCGGGCTGTGTCGCGCTGCTCCTCACGATGGTCGGGTGCGGGGCCACCGTAAGTAAGTCGAGCGCTCCCGCCGCCGACACTACGAACTCAGCGGTGAGACCCTCCATGGACCCCAGCTCCATCTCCGTCCTAGTTACGTTCGTCGGGGGACCTGCTGATGGGCAGACCCAACAACTTCCCTTGAACCAGCTCGGCGACGGGATGACCGTCTCCGGCGTCACATACCGAACGGCCCTGGGTCTGGCGCCAGAGGTGAAGGACACTGACCAAGGGTTGGCTCAGGTCTTTCGCCCCGAGTAGGGACCGCTCAGCGACCTAGAGAGGCCGGCGTAGCGGCTTTGGGCGGGAGCTGCCATGGGGCGAGAGATCGAGGCCCGTACGCTGGCCGCGAATCGGGCTGGCTCCTGCCTGCCCGCAATAGCCCGATGTGGGCCCCGATCTTTGAGGCTCGCCCCATGGTGGCTGTGTAAAGCCGCGGAGCCGGCCGCCCCGGCCGCCCCGACGGTTCTGACCTCATGCCCTCGGCCTACCCATGTGGGCGCGGCCGGACGTCGGCTGCGCGCCCGGCGGAGCGTGAGCGACGCCGGGTGCCTTGATGAGGTAGAGAACTCCATAACAGTGCAGCTCAGTTGGTTGGGTGTCCGATCCCGGGGGATGCGCCCTGCTGAGACCGTTCCTCGTACAGCAGAACCGCAGCCTGGAGATCGTTGGTCACCATTACCTGAGCCAGCTTGGCCGCGATTGTGATCACCGGAGCCCAGTCCGGACTATCCAGATAGTCCTGGTCCGGCGCCATGTGGCCGACTTGGTCCTGCACGATGGAGTAGGCCTCGCCCAGTTCTTTCATGAGCGTGACTTCCTCCTCCGTACGCAGACTCTTGCCCAGCCACGGGGCGGGGTCGTCCGCGTTGCAGAAGTCGTCGAAGAGCACGTGGATCACGTAGTCCAGATCTTCGAGCCCCTCCGGCCGCAGCCACACATCGCGCTGCCAAGACGGGCTCGCGAGCGCCAGGACCGCTGGCACAACGTGGAGTCGGAAGACTGGGAACTCGATGCCGTGGTCTGTCACGTCGCGAGCCTAGTGACGTGCTGTATCGCCAGGAAGCCTTACGCGATCGCCATGCGGTCAGCGAGGCCAGCCAAGGGTTCGGGGACTCGGTGGCCGGAGAACTGGAGGAGGTCGCGGACTGCTTCGCGGGCCAGGTGGTGGGAGTGGACCTGTTGCGGGGCTAGGGTTTCGGCTTCGAGGAGTGCGGCGGTGGCCTCGCCGACTTGTCGCCGCTGCGTGTGCGCTCGCGCCACGTCAACCAGGAAACGTGCCTGGCGCTCCGCCGCTCCCCGACTCCGTGGCCTACGCCATGAAGGCGCACATGGACCTCTGCAAGCCGGTCGAGGTGTCCTTGCCGTGGGACTCTCCGGAAGGCCCGAAGGTGACTGCCCGCTTGCTGTTCACCAACCCCGGCGGGGGCATCGTGTGGCGGAGCAACTTCAACGCCCACGACTGGAAGCCGGCTCTCGCCTCGATTGGCCTGATCCCGGAGGCGGAGGAAGGGAAGCGCTACGTCTCCGCCCGTGAACACGGCATGCACGCTCTCCGGCACTTCTACGCTTCTGTTCTCCTGGACTCCGGGGAGAGTGTGAAGGCCGTGAGCGAGTACATGGGGCACGCTGACCCGGCGATGACCCTTCGCGTGTACGTGCACCTGATGCCCAACAGTCGCGAGCGATCCCGGCGTGCCGTAGACCGAGTCCTTGGGCCGTCTGACGTTGAAGATCACGGCCCCTGGACGGCCCAGTCGTCCGCCCTTGGCCCCTGGTTCTGGTTCCGACGCAGACCAGGGGCCTTCGCGTACCCGGAAACCTCTGGACTTCCTCAACTTTGCTTTCGGTCGCGGACGGCGGGGGCATCACCGTCGCACAACGGAAAGTACGGAAAACGGGGGTGGGAACGATGGGGGTCTTCATCATTCTGCTGGTCTTCGCCGCGATAGTGGCGCTCGTCCTGGTGGCGCGGAACAGCGGTCGCGGACACCGCCGGCGGCGCTCGCACGGCTCCGTCGCGACCGACGGCGGCGGCGGGATGAGCTGGTGGGCGGGGGACTCGGGCTCCTCCGACGGGGGAGGCGGTGGCCACCACGGGGGAGGCCACCACTCCTGCGGCGGGGGCGGGAGCTCCGACAGCGGGGGCGGCAGCTCGTGCGGCGGGGGCGGGAGCTCGTGCGGCGGGGGTGGCGGCTGCGGCGGCGGAAGCTGACGATACGAAATTGCGTATTGCCCGTGCCGAATCGCATATGCGCCCGGTGGGTTGTTCACCCGTCGGGCGCATTTGTAGTGAACACCTGAACCCGTCCGGGCCCTTGGGGATGTAAAGCGGGTGGAGATGGGTAAAAACGCTGAAGGCGACGCGCCATTCATGATTGCGTATTCACCGACCCCTCGTGGGCACGAGCAGACGGACGTCCTCCCCCACAGGCGCGGGTCGGCGCGTCCTCTCCCCCCATGCCCGTGACCTCCCCTCGCTTGCTCGCGATGTGCCTGCGGAGCCGACTTCATGCTCACCACGCTTCAGACCGCCTACACCGACACCCGCGCCGGCGACCTGGCCTGGTGTCTGGGGATGGACGAACTGCCGGCGCTCGCCGTGCTCGACCGCGAGCTGCCGGGCACCGCCGCCGGCGGCGCCGTGCCCGCGGCGCCCCGCGTGCGGGTGCAGCTGCGGCTGCTCGGCGCCTCCCACCAGGTCATCCTGGACTCGCCGCGCGGCCGCTGCTCGGAGACCGTCGCGTGCATGCCGGGCAGCAGCGCGCCGCTGCCGTTCGGGGTGGCGCGGCGGATCGCCGGCTGGGACTACGAGTTCGCGGCGCGGATCGAGACCCTCTCCCGGGGCTGCTTCGCCGGGCGGGCGCAGGAGCTGCTCGCCCTGGTGGCCGATCACCCCAACGGGCTGGCGGGGACCTTCCCGGGTGATCCGCTCGCCTTCACCGCGATGCTGGTGCAGCACCGCGGCGGCAGCGTCCTGTGGCGCACCTGGCACGCGTACCCGCAGGAAGGACGGCTGGTGGCGACGCGTTCGACGCTCAGCACGCAGCCGTGAGCCCGGTGGTACGGGCGTGCCCGGAACGGCGTCAACGCGCCGCCAAGTGCCACGAATTGCACCCCTGCGGGTGACGTGGACCGCCATATACCTGACATAGCGTGCAGGCATGATCGACCAGTCCACCTCCCCTACGGCCCGGGCCGCCCCGCGCGTCCGCAGGGCCCGGCTGCCCGTCCCGGTGGCCGCGGCCAGGGCACTGGTCCTGGCCGCGGTCTTCGTCTGCGCCGCCTGCGGCCTGGTGTACGAGCTCGAACTGGTCGCCCTCGCCTCGTACCTGGTCGGCGACTCCGTGACCCAGGCATCGATCGTGCTGTCCGTGATGGTCTTCGCCATGGGCGTCGGCTCGCTGCTGGCCAAGCGGCTCAGCTGCGCGCCGGCCATCGGCTTCGCCGCCGTCGAGATCGCGCTGGCGCTGGTCGGCGGCCTCTCGGTGATGGCGCTGTACGCCAGCTTCGCCTGGTGGGGCCAGTCCCGGCCCGCGATGGCGGTCTTCGCCTTCGCCATCGGCGTGCTCATCGGCGCCGAGATCCCGCTGCTGATGACGCTGATCCAGCGGATCCGGCGGCAGGACGCGGGCGGCGCCGTCGCCGACCTCTTCGCCGCGGACTACGTGGGCGCGCTGGTCGGCGGCCTCGCCTTCCCCTTCCTCCTGCTCCCCTGCTACGGCCAGCTGACCGGGGCGCTGGTCACCGGGGCCGTCAACGCCGTGGCGGGCGGGGCCATCGTGCTCTGGCTCTTCCGCAGTGACGTCACGCCCCGTGCCCGTGCCCGGCTGCTCGCGGCCAACGTCGTGGTCCTCGCGGTGCTCGCGGGCGCGGCCTGGGCCGCCGGGCCCTTCGAGCGGGCCGCCCGGCAGGCGGTGTACGGCGGTGACGTACGGCTGGCCGAGCAGACCGCCGTCCAGGAGGTCGTGCTCACCTCGGCGCCGCTGCAGCTCTTCCTCGACGGGCGGCTGCGGGTGCGCGGCCGGGACGAGTACCGCTACCACGAGGCGCTGGTGCACCCCGCCATGGCGGGCCCGCACGGCCGGGTGCTGATCCTCGGCGGCGGCGACGGGCTCGCGCTCCGCGAGGTGCTGCGCCACCGCGGGGTCGGCTCGGTGACCCTCGTCGACCCCGACGCCGAACTGGTCGCCCTGGCACGGGACGACCCCGCGCTGGCCCGGCTCAACCGGCACGCCTACCGCGACCCCCGGGTCCGGGTGACCGCCGCGGACGTCTTCGACTGGCTGCGGCAGGAGCACTCCCCGCGGCCGCCCGGCGGGTACGACGTCGTGCTCGCCGACCTCCCCGACCCGGCGGTCTCGCGCAGCGCGAAGCTGTACTCGCAGGAGTTCTACGGGCTGGTCCGGCGGGTGCTCGCCCCGGGCGGCCGGCTCGCGGTGCACGCGGGCGCACCCTGCGCCGCCCGGCGCGGCTTCTGGACGGTCGACGCGACGGTACGGGCGGCCGGGCTGCGCACCGCCGACTACTGGATCGGCACCGGCGACGGGGACGAGGACTGGGGCTTCGTGCTGGCCGCCCGCGGCCGTGTCCCGGTGTTGCGGCTCGCCCCGGACGCGCCCCCGTTGCGGTCGCTGTCCCCCGGCGAGCTCGCGTCGGCGGCCCGGCGTGCCGCGCGGGCGCCGCTGCGGGATCTGCCCCCGTCGACGCTGATGCATCCGCGTCCCGGGTGAGGGCGAGCGGACGATGAGTCGGCACCGGCGACGGGGATGCCCGCCGCACGCGTCCCGGGTGAGGGCGAACCGGCGGCGAATCAGCACCGAAGGGCCGCCCGGCGGATTAGGCTCGCGGCATGGAGCCGCATGAGGTGTTCGTTCCGTTTCCGGCCGAAACCATTCGCCGGTCCCTCGCTGACCTGGAGCGCGTGGCCCGCTGCGTGCCCGGCCTCCAGCGCGACGCCGGCGCCGAGGAGGGCCTCGCCGGCCGGCTGAGGCTGCGGATCGGCGGCTCGACCATCACCTACCGCGGCACGCTGCGGCTGGTCCCGCGCGGCGGCGGGCTGACCATCGAGGGCGAGGCCGTCGAGGCGCGCGGCGCGGGCACGGTCAAGGTGGCGCTGGAGCTCGGCGTGGACACCGTGTCGGGCGGCGCGCTGCTGACCTTCACCGGCGCCGTGCAGGCCGACGGCCGGCTCGCCGACCACGAGGAGACGGCGGTCACCGCCGCGGGCCACCGCCTGCTGGACCGCTTCGTCGCCGCGCTCACCTCCGACCTGGAGGAGGAGGCCCCGGCCGGGGCGCCCGGGCCCGCCGCGGGGGACACCGCCGCCGACGACCTCACCGACGACCTGCCCGCGCAGTTCGACGAGTTCGCCGGGCACGACGCCCAGGAACTGCAGGAGCTGCAGGAACTCCCCGAGCCGCAGGACGCCGACGACGAGGCCGCCGGCGAGCCGCTGCCCGGCGGGGAGGCGGTGGCCGGGGTCCCCGAGGACCCGGCCGGCATCGACCTGCCCGCCGAGGCCGCGCACGCGCGCCGCACCCTGATCGGCCGCAGCGCCGAGGAGGTCGACCACGCGCCGCCGCGCGGCCGCTACGCCCCGGTGCCCGCGCCGCAGAGCGGTGTCGCGACCGCCTCGCTGCGCCGCTACGCGCCGGCCGCGGCGGCGCTGCTGCTGTCGGCCGTGGTCGCGGGGCGGGTGCTGCGGCGGCGCAGGCGTTCGTTCCCGTAGGGTCTGTGCCGTGGCCACGGATGAGAACCCTGACGGGCGAGACGACGAGCACGCTGTCCAACTCGAAGCCGGACCGGCGCGGCTGACGATCCTTCCGGATCTCGGCTGCCGTGTCGGCTCGCTGACCGTCGGCGGTGTCGAGCTGCTGCGGCAGGGCCCCACCTTCGGGTCCTTCCCGATGGTCCCCTGGTGCGGCCGCACCCGGGACGGGCAGTTCCGCAACGGCGGGGTGCTGCACCAGATGCCGCGCGACGCGGGCCCGCACGCCATCCACGGCACCGGCCGGCACGTCGCCTGGCGGACGGCGCCCGGCACGACCGGCGACAGCGCCTGCTTCTACTACGACCTGGCCGAGCCGTGGCCGTACCAGGGCCGGGTCAGCCAGCGCTTCGAACTGTCCGAGGACCGCCTCGAGCTCACGATGAGCGTGGAGACCACGGACGACTCCTTCCCGGCCCAGGCCGGCTGGCACCCCTGGTTCCTGCGCAACCTCGGCCGCGGCGGGCAGGACGCGCTCATCGACTTCACCCCCGGCTGGATGGAGGAGCGCGGCGACGACCACCTGCCCACCGGCCACCGGGTGGACCCCAAGCCCCGTCCCTGGGACGACTGCTTCGGCATGCCGGACGGCGTGGACGTCACCCTGACCTGGCCGGACGAGCTGCGGCTGCGCATCACCAGCCCCGCCGAGTGGGTCGTGGTCTACGACGAACAGCCCCCCGCCATCTGCGTGGAGCCGCAGTCGGGCCCGCCGAACGGGCTGAACACCGCTCCGCGCCTGGTCACCCCCATCGATCCGCTGGAGGTCCGCGCGACCTGGGCCTGGGAGCCGCTGGGCTAGGCTCGTGGCCATGAGCGACGCGCGTGATGCCCTGCTGCAGCAGATCAAGGACAAGGCCGTGGTGCACGGCAAGGTGACCCTCTCCTCGGGTCTCGAGGCCGACTACTACATCGACCTGCGCCGGATCACGCTGGACGCCGAGGCCGCTCCGCTGGTGGGCCAGGTGATGCTCGACGCCACGGCCGACCTGGACTTCGACGCCGTCGGCGGGCTCACCCTGGGGGCCGACCCGGTCGCCACCTCGATGCTGCACGCCGCCGCGGCCCGCGGTCGCCGGCTGGACGCCTTCGTGGTGCGCAAGGCGCAGAAGGCGCACGGCATGCAGCGGCGCATCGAGGGTCCGGACATCAAGGGCCGACGGGTGCTGGTCGTCGAGGACACCTCGACCACGGGCGGTTCGCCGCTGACCGCGGTGGAGGCCGCGCGCGAGGCCGGCGCCGAGGTCGTGGCCGTCGCCGTGATCGTCGAGCGGGGTGCCGCTCCGGCCATCGCGGAGGCCGGGCTCCCGTACGTGCGCGCGTTCGGTCTGGACGATCTCGGTCTGGGCTGATTGGCCGTCTGACCTGCGCTTTCCCTCAGGGGTGGAAGGTTTCACGTGAAACCCTCCGCCCCTGAGGTATGTCCGTGGTGCGCAGTGTGTGGAGCTCTCGCGCGAGTCTGCCAAGATGGGGGCGACGATGACGTCGATCCCAGGTCAGGGTCACTCACCGAACAACCCGCACATCACAAGGAGCGGACACATGCCCATCGCAACCCCCGAGATCTACAACGAGATGCTCGACCGGGCGAAGGCCGGCAAGTTCGCCTACCCGGCCATCAACGTGACCTCGACCCAGACCCTGCACGCCGCGCTGCGCGGCTTCGCGGAGGCGGAGAGCGACGGCATCGTCCAGATCTCGACGGGCGGCGCCGAGTTCCTCGGTGGCCAGTACAAGAAGGACATGGTCACCGGTTCGGTGGCGCTGGCCGAGTTCGCGCACGTCGTCGCCGAGAAGTACCCCGTCAACATCGCGCTGCACACCGACCACTGCCCGAAGGACAAGCTGGACGGCTACGTGCGCCCGCTGCTGGCCATCTCGCAGGAGCGCGTGGCGGCCGGCCGCAACCCGCTGTTCCAGTCGCACATGTGGGACGGCTCGGCCGAGACCCTCGACCACAACCTCGCCATCGCGCAGGAGCTGCTGGCCGAGGCCGTCAAGGCGAAGATCATCCTCGAGGTGGAGATCACCCCCACCGGCGGCGAGGAGGACGGCGTCACCCACGAGATCAACGACAAGCTCTACACCACGGTCGAGGACGCGATCCGCACCGCCGAGGCGCTGGGCCTGGGCGAGAAGGGCCGCTACCTGCTCGCCGCCTCCTTCGGCAACGTCCACGGCGTCTACAAGCCGGGCAACGTCGTGCTCCGCCCCGAGCTGCTCAAGGAGCTCGCGGAGGGCGTCGCCGCCAAGTTCGGCAAGCAGGACCCGTTCAACTTCGTCTTCCACGGCGGCTCCGGTTCCACCAAGGAGGAGATCGCCATCGCGCTGGACAACGGCGTGGTCAAGATGAACATCGACACCGACACGCAGTACGCCTTCACCCGTCCCGTCGCGGACCACATGTTCCGCAACTACGACGGCGTGCTGAAGGTCGACGGCGAGGTCGGCGAGAAGAAGACCTACGACCCGCGCAGCTGGGGCAAGCTGGCCGAGGGCGGCATGGCCGCCCGTGTCCTCGAGGCCTGCCAGGACCTGCGCTCCGCGGGCACCAAGCTCAAGTAACCGCCCCGCACGGCGGTACGCACCGGGCCCGGCCCTTCCACGTGAAGGGCCGGGCCCCGGCCATACTGGAACCCATGGCCATTCACGAGAACCTGCTCGGGGGACCGCCCCCGACGAACCTGCCCGACGACCCCGAGCCGCGCGAGCTGCTCGCCTCGGGAGCGGCCCCCTCTGAGGTCGCCGCCAAGTACCCGGCGTCCTCCCTGGCCTGGGCGCAGCTCGCCGACGACGCCTACGAGGGCGGCCGGGTCGTGGAGTCGTACGCCTACGCCCGCACCGGCTACCACCGCGGCCTGGACGCGCTGCGCCGCAACGGGTGGAAGGGCCACGGCCCGGTGCCCTGGGAGCACGAGCCCAACCGTGGCTTCCTGCGGGCCCTGCACGCCCTGGCACGGGCCGCCCAGTCGATCGGTGAGCAGGAGGAGTACGAGCGCTGCAGCACCTTCCTGCGGGACTCCTCGCAGACCGCCGCCGACACGCTCGGCTGAGCCACCTCCCCCTCGCCGTGGACCACGGCACCCACCCCCGACCTGCCCGGCGCGCGCGCCGGGCAGGTCTTGCCGTACCGGGTCCTGACCACGCATGATTCCGGTTGGGCCCGGCGCCGGTAGAGCGCGGGTCCGAGGGGACCGGGGTCCCGCCGCGACGGCGTGCGGGACAGACCGCTACCTGGTAGCCCACATCCACGGAGACACCGATGTCCCACCGCCCCGACGTTTCCCAGGACGCCCCCGAGGCACCCAACCTGGACTTCGAAGGGACCACCCCGTACGAGGACTACGTCCAGGCCGACGTCCTCACCCATCTGCAGCACCCCCGCTCCGACGACCCCGGCGAGATGGTCTTCCTGGTGACCACCCAGGTCATGGAGCTGTGGTTCACCGTCATCGTGCACGAATGGGAGACCGCCTCCCGCGCGCTCGCGGCCGACGACGTTCCCACGGCGCTGGCCGCGCTCAAGCGCAGCACCTACGAGCTGCAGTCGCTCAACGCCTCCTGGGAGCCGATCGCGCACCTGACGCCGGCGCAGTTCAACGCCTACCGGGCCGCCCTCGGCGAGGGGTCCGGCTTCCAGTCGGCGATGTACCGGCGCATGGAGTTCCTGCTCGGCGAGAAGTCCGCGTCGATGCTGGTCCCGCACCGCGGCGCGCCGCGCGTGCACGACGAACTGCAGAAGGCGCTGCACGAGCCCAGCCTCTACGACGAGGTGGTGCGGCTGCTGGCCCGCCGCGGCCACGACGTCCCGCAGCGTGACGACCTCTCGCTGCGTTACGAGGCCGACCCGGCCGTCGAGCGGGCCTGGCAGGCCGTGTACTCCGGCGAGCAGGAGAGCGAACTCGTCCGGCTGGGCGAGGCGCTGACCGAGGTCGCCGAGCTGGTGTGGCGCTGGCGCAACGACCACCTGGTGGCGACCCGCCGCGCGATGGGCGCCAAGACCGGCACCGGAGGCTCCGCGGGGGTCTCCTGGCTGGAGAAGCGCGCGAGCAAGAACGTGTTCCCCGAGCTCTGGACGGCCCGCAGCCATGTCTGACGCGACGAAGCCCACCGAGTCCCCCGCGGCGAAGGCCGCCCGTCTCGACACCGCCGACGAGCTGGCGAAGCTCCGCGACCGCTTCGTCCTGGACGACGCCACCGTCTACCTGGACGGCAACTCCCTGGGCGCGCTGCCCGCGGGCGTGCAGGACCGCATGGCCGACGTCGTCGGGCGCGAGTGGGGGCAGTTGCGCATCCGCTCCTGGACCGAGAGCGGCTGGTGGACGGCACCGGAACGGATCGGCGACCGCATCGGCGCGCTGACGGGCGCCGCCCCCGGCCAGGTCGTGGTCGGCGACTCCACCAGCGTCAACGTCTTCAAGGCCGTCGTCGGCGCCGTCCGGATGGCCCGGGAGACCGACCCGGCCCGTGACGAGGTGCTGGTCGACGCCGCCACCTTCCCCACGGACGGGTACATCGCGGAGTCCGCGGCCCGGATGACCGGCTGCGCGATCCGCGCGGTCGACGCCGCGGACGTCGCCGCGGCGGCGGGCCCGCGCACCGCCGTCGCGCTGGTCAACCACGTGGACTACCGCACCGGCCGGCTGCACGACCTGCCGGCCACCACGGCCGCCGTGCACGCGGCGGGCGCGCTGGTGGTCTGGGACCTCTGCCACACGGCCGGGGCCCTGCCGGTCGGCCTGGACGAGCACGGCGTGGACCTGGCCGTCGGCTGCACGTACAAGTACCTCAACGGCGGCCCCGGCGCGCCCGCGTACCTGTACGTCCACCGCGACCTGCAGCCGCGCTTCGACTCCCCGCTGCCCGGGTGGAACTCCCACCGCGACCCGTTCGCGATGGAGGCCGCCTACCGGCCGGCCGACGGCAGCGTCCGCGGCCGGGTCGGCACCCCGGAGATCCTGTCGCTGCTGGCGCTGGACACGGCCCTCGACGTCTGGGACGGCGTGTCCCTGGACGCCGTGCGGGCCAAGAGCCTCGCCCTCACCGACTTCTTCCTGGAGTGCGTCGCGGCGTACGTGCCGGACGGCGTCGTACGGTCGGTCACCCCGGCCGCGCACGCCGAGCGCGGCAGCCAGGTCGCGCTGCGCTGTCCCGACGCGGGCGCGGTGATGGGGGAGCTGATCGCCAGGGGCGTCGTCGGCGACTTCCGCGAGCCGGATATCCTCCGCTTCGGATTCACCCCGCTGTACACGCGCTTCGCGGACGCGGAGCGGGCGGCGCGGGTGCTGGCCCAGGTCCTGGAAGGAACGCGGTAACGCATGTCCGACCCCACCTCGTCGAGCGACACCATTCCGGCAGGCGCCGAAGGCCGCGCCGACGCGGTGGGGCACCGGTCCGCTCCGCGTGACCCCGCGGAGCGGGCCGCGGCCGAGGAGGCGTCCGCGTTCTCCCACGCCGCCGTCCCGCCGGACGCCACCGCCGCCTACGGCGAGCACCCGGACCAGGTCGTCGACCTCTACCGCCCCCGGCCCGGGGCGGGCGTCACCCGGCCGGGGCCGCTGGTCGTACTGCTGCACGGCGGCGCCTGGCGGGCGGCGTACGACAGGACGCACGTCTCGCCGCTGGCCGGCCTGCTCGCCCGGCACGGCTTCGCGGTCGCCTCGGTCGAGTACCGCCGGGGCAACGGCGGTACGGCCGCGGGCCGCTGGCCGGACACCTTCGACGACGTGGCGGCCGCCGTCGACGCCGTTCCGGCGCTGGCCGAGGCAGCCCTGGGCGCGGACACCGTGGACGTCCGGCGGATCGTGCTCACCGGTCACTCGGCCGGCGGGCACCTCGCGCTGTGGGCGGCCGCCCGGCACGTGCTGCCGGCCGGGTCGCGCTGGTACCGCCCGGGCGCGCCCGCGCTGCGCGGGGTGGTGGCGCTCGCGCCGATCGCCGACCTCACCGCCGCCGTCGAGCGGGACGTGTGCTCCGGCGCGGTCGCCGAACTGCTCGGCGGGGCGGACCTGCTCGCCGGGCGCCGGGCGGAGACCGACCCGTCCGCGCTGCTGCCGACCGGCATCCCCGTGACCGTCGTGCACGGTGACCGCGACGAGGTCGTCCCGCCGCAGGTCGCGGAGGCCTTCGCGGCCGCCTCGGCGAAGGCGGGGGAAGAGGTCCAGCTCACGCTGCTGGAAGGCGTGGGCCACTTCCCGGTGATCGACCCGGCGGCGGCCGCGGCGGCCGTGGTCGCCGAGGAGATCGGGCAGCTCGCCCGGTGGGGCGTCCGTCCGGTGGGGTCCTCCTTGAGGATGACGCCGGTACATCGTCTTCGCAGGTGACGACGGCGACGTGCGCAGTCCCTACCGTGAGAGCGTGACCGAGACAAGCCAGACCTCGCTGCGGACCGAGCTCCGCATGGCCCGCGGCGCCCTCAGCGGACTGCGGCACGACCTGATCACCGATGCCTTCGCCTTCCGGCCGATGGCGCCGCTGCGCGACGGGCACCCGCTGCTCGCCGTGGTGCCGCGCCGGCTCCGGGGGTACGGGCGCTGGATGCCGCACGCGGCGCTTACCTGCTTCACGGTCTTCCTGATGTTCGTCTCGACGGAGAGCGAGGGCGGGCCGGTCGGCTTCGTGCTGGCCCTGCTGGTCGGGGTGCCGCTGCTCACCACGATGTTCCGGCCGATCGGCGCGTGGTGGCTGTCCGTCGGGGCCGCCGTGCTCACCGGGATGTTCAGCGCCGGCTGGTCCTCCACCTACCCGTGGACGGACGCCGGCTTCGTCTCGCATCTGACGGTGCTGGGCGTGGTGGCGGCGCGCACCCGGGCGCGGGTGGCCGCCGAGATGTGGCTGCTGACGGCCGCGCTGGCGCTGGCCTTCCAGCCGCTGTCGAACGGGTACGGCTCGGACCCGTTCATCGTGGTCTTCCTCTCCGCCGTCCTGCTGTCCGTCGTGTCGGCGGTGCGCGGGCTGCGCCAGTCCCGGCAGGAGGTCGCCGCCCAGGTCGCCGTGACCGAGGTCGAACGGACCCGGCGCACGCTGCTGGAGGAGCGCACGACCATCGCCCGCGAGCTGCACGACGTCGTCGCCCACCACATGTCCGTGATCGCGATCCAGGCGGAGGCCGCGCCGTACCGCGTGGAGAACCCGCCCGAGGAGCTGACCAAGAGCTTCGCGATCATCCGCGAGAACGCCGTCATCGCCCTGACCGAACTGCGCCGCGTCCTCGGGGTCGTACGCGCCGAGGACTACCAGGCCCCCGACGCGCCGCAGCCCACCCTCGCCGACCTCGACCGGCTCGTCGCCAACGTGCGCGAGGCGGGACTGGAGGTGGAGCGGACGGTGACCGGCGCGGTGCGCGAGCTCCCGCAGGGGGTCGAGCTGTCGGCGTACCGGATCATCCAGGAGGCGCTGAGCAACACGCTGCGGCACTCGCCGGGCGCCGCCGCCCGGGTCGAGGTCAGCTACGTCCTCGGCGGGCTCGGGCTGCGCGTCGTCAACGGCCCGCCGCGCGGCCTCGTGAAGCCCTCGCCGGGCGCCGGGCACGGGATAGCCGGCATGCGGGAGCGGGTGGCGATGCTCAGTGGCGAGATGACCGACGGGCCGACCGGCGACGGCGGCTACGAGGTCACCGTGTTCATCCCGGTCCCCGGGGAGCGGGCATGAGCGGGAACGCGGGAAGCGCGGGAAGCGCGCGGACCCCGGGGAGCACCATCAGGGTGCTGATCGCGGACGACCAGATGATGGTCCGCGAGGGCTTCTCGGTGCTGCTGGGCGCCCAGCCCGACATCGAGGTCGTCGGCGAGGCCGTCGACGGGCGGCAGGCGATCGAGCAGGTCGCGGCGCTGCGGCCGGACGTCGTGCTGATGGACATCCGCATGCCCGAGCTCAACGGCCTGGAGGCCACCCGCGAGATCGTCGCGGCGGACGCGGACGCCAAGGTGCTCGTGCTGACCACCTTCGACCTGGACGAGTACGTCTACCAGGCACTGCGCGCGGGCGCGTCCGGCTTCCTGCTCAAGGACGCCTCGGCCCGCCAGCTCGCGGACGGCGTACGCATCGTGGCGGCCGGCGACGCGCTGCTCGCCCCGGCGATCACCAAGCGCCTGATCACCGAGTTCAACCGGCTGGGCACGCCCCGGCCGCCCACCCAGGACCGGGTCGGCGAGCTCACGGAGCGCGAGACGGAGGTGCTGGTGCTGGTCGCGCAGGGGTTGTCCAACGCCGAGATCGCCGACCACCTGGTGGTCGCCGAGTCCACGGTCAAGACCCATGTGAGCCGGGTCCTGGTGAAGCTGGGGCTGCGCGACCGGACCCAGGCGGCGGTCTTCGCGTACGAGGCGCGGCTGGTCACCCCGGGCGGCTGAACGGGCGGGAGGTAGTCTCCGCACATGAGCAGCACTGCCACCGCCTTCGATCCCTGGTCGCCGCAGTTCGTCGCCGACCCCTACCCGGCCTACGCCCGGCTGCGGGCGGAGGGGCGCGCGCACTGGTTCGAACCGAGCGGGCAGTGGCTCATCCCGCACTTCGAGGACGTCAGCGCGCTGCTGCGGGACCGGCGGCTCGGGCGTACGTACCTGCACCGCTTCACCCATGAGGAGTTCGGCCGCACCGCGCCGCCGCCGGAGCACGAGCCCTTCACCACGCTCAACGGCAACGGCCTGCTCGACCTGGAGGCGCCCGACCACACCCGCATCCGGCGGCTGGTCTCCAAGGCGTTCACCCCGCGCACGGTCGAGCGGCTCACGCCGACCGTGCAGCGGCTGGCCGGGGAGCTGGTGGAGCGGCTGGTCGCGGAGGGCGGCGGCGACCTCATCGCCACGGTCGCGGAGCCGCTCCCGGTGGCCGTGATCGCCGAGATGCTGGGGATACCGGCCGCGGACCGGCACCTGCTGCGGCCCTGGTCGGCCGACATCGTCGGGATGTTCGAGCTCAACCCCTCGGAGGACGCCGCGCGCAGGGCGGTCCGCGCCAGCGAGGAGTTCTCCGCCTACCTGCGTGAGCTGATCGCCGAACGCCGCAAGGCGCCCGGGGAGGACCTGATCAGCGCGCTGATCGCGGCACACGACGAGGGCGACCGGCTCAGCGAGCAGGAGATGGTCTCCACCTGCGTCCTGCTGCTGAACGCGGGCCACGAGGCGACCGTCAACACGACCGGCAACGGCTGGTGGACGCTCTTCCGGCATCCCGAACAGCTGGCGGAACTGCGCCGGGCACCGGAGGAACTGCTGCCCACGGCGATCGAGGAACTGCTGCGCTTCGACACCCCGCTGCAGATGTTCGAGCGCTGGGTGCTGGACGACATCGAGGTCGGCGGCACCGTGATCCCGCGCGGCAGCGAGGTGGCGCTGCTCTTCGGCTCCGCCAACCGCGACCCGGAGCGCTTCGCCGACCCCGACCGGCTGGACCTCTCCCGCGCGGACAACCCGCACATCACCTTCGGCGCCGGCATCCACTACTGCCTCGGCGCCCCGCTGGCCCGCATCGAACTGGCCGCGTCCTTCACGGCGCTGCTGCGCCGCGCCCCGCGGCTGGAACTCGCGGCGGAACCCGCCTGGAACGAGGGCTACGTCATCCGGGGTCTGCGCGAACTGCGCGTCACCTGCTAGCACCCGGCCCGGTGCGGCTGCGGGACCCGGCCCGAGGGCCGGGTCCCCCCGCTCACGCCGTGATGTCCCGGCGGCGCAGCGCCGCGAGCCCCGTCGCGGCGAGCGCGAGGGCCAGCACGGTGAGCACCGCCAGCGGGGTCGCGGTGACGTCCGCCGAGGGCACCTTCGGCAGGTGCGTGAAGACGGACAGGTCCATCACCCAGGGCGAGAGCCCCAGCGCCGGTCCGTAGAGCCCGATGGCGAGCGTCAGTGACGCAACGGCCCAGCCGGCCCGTGCCGCCCTCGGCGCCGCGCCGTACAGCAGCAGCGCCGCCGCGGCCACGAACCAGACCGCGGGCAGCTGCACCAGGCCCGCACCCGTCAGCCGCCACATCTGGCCGACGGTGTCGCCGGCCGTAGCCCCGTAGCCGAGCCCCATGGTGAGGCCGGAGACGGCCATGAGGAGCACGGAACCGGCGAAGGCGAGCAGCGCGTGGCTCGCGGCCCAGCGGACCCGGCCCACAGCCGTGGCGAGGACGGGTTCGGCGCGGCCGGAGTTCTCCTCGCCCTGGAGCCGGAGCACGGCCTGGACGGCGTAGATCGCGGCGATCATCCCCATCACCCCGGTCATGGAGGCGAGGTAGGAGTCGACCAGCCCGGAGGCACCGCCCATGTCGCGCATGACGTCCGCGAGCTGCTCGTTGTCCCGGACGAGGTCGGCGGCCCCGTTGGCGAGGCCGCCCAGCGCGGCGCCGCCCACGGCGAAGCCCGCCGTCCACCCCCACAGCGAGCCGCGCTGCAGCCGCCAGGCCAGCCCCTGCGCGGTGCCCAGACGGGGACCGGCGGTGGCCGGTCCGGGCCGGGGCGGCAGCAGCGAGGCGTCGATGTCGCGCCGGGCCACCAGGGCGTATGCGACGGCGACGAGGCCGGCCGCCCAGGCCGCGAACAGGGCGGCCACCCACCAGCGTTCGTCCGCGAAGGGACGGACGTTCTCCGCCCAGCCCAGCGGCGAGAGCCAGGTCAGGGTGCCGCTCCCGGCGTCGCCGACGGCGCGTATCAGGAAGGCGAGGCCGAGGACCGCGCCCGCGATGCCGCGCGCCGCACGGGCGCTCTCCGTCAGCTGCGCCGCGACCGCCGCGACCGCGGCGAAGGAGCAGCCCGCGCCGGCGAAGGCCGTCCCGAAGGCGACCGCGCCCCGCGCGCCCTGCCCGAGCAGCGCCAGGGTGACCAGCAGCCCCAGGAGCAGCGAGGCCCCGAAACCGGTGACCAGGGCGGCGGCCAGCGGCGCCCGTCGTCCGACCGCGCCCGCGCCGACCAGCTCCAGCCGGCCGGCCTCCTCTTCCTCCCGGGTGTGCCGGACGACCAGGAGCATCGCCATCAGTCCGGCCAGCGCCGCGCCGAAGGCCATCATGCGCCAGGCCGTCAGGCCGCCGATGCCGGTGTCGAACACCGGCCCGTACAGGGCGCGCAGCGAGCCGTTGCCCGCCGTGCTCGCCGCGACCCCGGCGCGTTCCGCCGGGGTGTCGTAGAGGCCGCCGAAGGCCGAGGCCGTGGACGCGACCAGCAGGGCGATCGGCACGACCCACGCCGGGATCATGACGCGGTCCCTGCGCAGCGCGAGCCGGGTGAGGGTGCCCGTCCCGGTGAGGGCGTTCATCGCCGGGCCTCCGTGTCGGCCGCGAGGGCGCCGACGGCGACGGGGTCCGCGGGGCCGTCCTCGTAGTGCCGCAGGAACAGCTCCTCCAGCGTGGGCGGCGTGCTGGTGAGGCTGCGTACGCCCGTCTCGCTCAACTGCCGCAGCACCGCGTCGAGCCGGTCGGTGTCGACCTGGAGCCGGACGTGGTTGCCGCGTACGTCGAGGTCGTGCACGCCCGGCAGCCCGTCCAGGCCCTGCGGGGTGCCGGCCAGCTCAGCGGTGACCGAGGTGCGGGTGAGGTGCCGCAGCTCGCCGAGACTCCCGGTCTCCACCGTGCGCCCGCCCCGGATGATGCTGACCCGGTCGCACAGGGCCTCGACCTCGCTGAGGATGTGACTGGACAGCAGCACCGTCCGGCCGCGGTCGCGTTCCTCGCGGACGCACTCGCGGAAGACCTCCTCCATCAGCGGGTCCAGGCCGGAGGTGGGCTCGTCGAGTATCAGCAGGTCGACGTCGGAGGCGAACGCGGCCACGAGCGCGACCTTCTGGCGGTTGCCCTTGGAGTACGCGCGGCCCTTCTTCGTCGGGTCCAGCTCGAAGCGCTCCAGCAACTCCCGCCTGCGCGCCCCGTCCAGACCGCCGCGCAGCCTCCCCAGCAGGTCGATGACCTCGCCGCCGCTGAGGTTGCGCCAGAGGGTGACGTCACCCGGGACGTAGGCCAGCCGCCGGTGCAGGGCGACGGCGTCCCGCCACGGGTCGCCGCCGAGCAGTTGGGCGGCCCCCCGGTCCGCGCGCAGCAGCCCGAGCAGGATGCGGATGGTGGTCGACTTGCCGGCCCCGTTGGGCCCGAGGAAGCCGTGCACCTCGCCCTTCTCGACGGTCAGGTCGAGACCGTCCAGTGCGTGCGTGCGGCCGAAGCACTTGTGCAGTCCGGCCACACTGATTGCCATCGTCATGCTTCCGAACGTACAGTAGATTCACAAATTTGTGAAGTTAAAGAAGTGTATAAACTTCGGGACGGGAGGCGATGACGGTGGCGGAGGAGTCCTTGGAGCCCATGACGTTCGTCGAGCGCTTCGCGGCGGAACTGGTCGAGGCGGGCATGCAGCGCATGGCGGCACGGGTGTTCTCCGCGCTCCTCGCCTCGGAGACCGGTGTGCTGAGCGCCGCCGAGCTGTCCGAACGGCTCCAGGCGAGCCCCGCCGCCGTCTCCGGCGCCGTCCGCTACCTGGCGCAGGTCGGCATGCTCACCCGCGAGCGCGAGCCGGGCTCACGGCGCGAGCGCTACCGGGTGCACAGCGACCAGTGGTACGAGACCTTCACCCGCCGCGACCAGGTCCTCGCCCGCTGGGAGAACGCCCTGCGCTCCGGCATCGACACCCTCGGCCCCGAGACAGCGGCCGGCCGCCGGCTCGCGGAGACCGCCGCCTTCTTCGACTTCCTGCAGGACGAACTCGGCGACATGATGGACCGCTGGCGCGAGCGCAAGGCCGAACTGCGCCGGCAGGGCGCACTCTGACCCTCCGGCACGCCCTAGTACGCCGACCGCGGGACGGTCAGCCGCCAGGCCGCCGGCACCACCGTCCAGGTGCGGCGGCGCACCGGACCCGCCGGCGCGGTGTCCGCCGTGTAGCGGAAGTCCCGGCCCGAGACGGTGACGCTCCGGGCGTGCACCGGCCCCGTGTGCGCCACGCCCTCCCTGCGGACGAGCACTTCGGCGACGCCCGGCACCGCCGTCGACACCGACACCTCCTCGACGCAGTCGTCCAGGTCGGCCAGCACCACCCCGTCCGCCTCGATCCGCAGCCGGTGGCCGCCGCGCATCCCCAGCCCCAGGTGCGGGGAGTGGCCGTTCAGGCTCAGCGTGCGGGCCAGCGAGCGGGCCCGGCGCTCCACCGGCGTCCACCAGGCGGGGGTGGCCGAGCCGATGCGCAGCGCGCCCAGCACGATGCCGCCGCTGTCGTCGAGCAGCAGGTCCAGCTCGCGTTCCGCCCCGTCCAGCACCGCGCGCGCCGCGCTCACCGCCCCGCCCGGCACGCCGAGCGCCCGTGCCAGACCGGTCCGCCGTCCGACCGGCACCAGGCCGACGACGGCCTCGCCCAGCCCCCGTGCCGAGTGCAGCGTCCGTACCGTGCGCAGCAGTGCCGCGTCGTCGCCCACGACCACCGGGCGCCGCCGGCCGCGGTGCTCCAGCACCCGGACGGCCTCCTCCTCGGACTCCGGAAGGGCGATCTTCACGGAGGGGGCTCCCCCGCACAGCACGTCCTTCGCGATGCGTACCGATTCGCCGTCCATGACGCGGGCGGCGGGGTCGATGACCACGAGCAGGGGCTGCCCGGACGGTCGCTGAGCCGACACCTTGGTCCTTCCTCAGGTAACATCTCGGTGCAAGAGCCCCTTGCGCTGCCTTGCGCCAGGGGCTTCGTCTATTTCCGGGGCACCGGTCCGACGGCTCTCCCCGCCATGGGGAGCCACGTTGGACATGCCCCGCCCGGAAGGGGTGTACGCCTGTGCCCGCACTTGTGCTGCTCGGTGCTCAGTGGGGTGACGAGGGCAAGGGAAAGGCCACCGACCTGCTCGGTGGCTCCGTGGACTACGTGGTGCGCTACCAGGGCGGCAACAACGCCGGCCACACGGTCGTCGTCGGCGACCAGAAGTACGCGCTGCACCTCCTGCCTTCCGGGATCCTGTCACCGGGATGCACCCCGGTCATCGGCAACGGAGTCGTCGTCGACCCGGCGGTCCTGCTCTCCGAGCTGAGCGGGCTGAACGAGCGCGGCGTCGACACGTCCAAGCTCCTCATCAGCGGTAACGCGCACCTGATCACGCCGTACCACCAGACGATCGACAAGGTCACGGAGCGCTTCCTCGGCAAGCGCAAGATCGGCACCACCGGCCGCGGCATCGGCCCCGCCTACGCCGACAAGATCAACCGCGTGGGCATCCGGGTCCAGGACCTCTTCGACGAGTCGATCCTCCGTCAGAAGGTCGAGGCGGCCCTCCACGACAAGAACCAGGTCCTGATCAAGATCTTCAACCGCCGTGCCATCAGCACCGACCAGGTGGTCGAGGAGTACCTGGGCTACGCGGAGCAGATCAAGGACTACGTCGCCGACACGACCCTGCTCCTCAACACCGCGCTGGACGAGGGCAAGGTCGTCCTCCTCGAGGGCGGCCAGGGCACCCTGCTGGACGTGGACCACGGCACGTACCCCTTCGTGACCTCGTCCAACCCGACGGCCGGCGGCGCCTGCACGGGCTCGGGCATCGGCCCCACCAAGATCAACCGGGTGATCGGCATCCTCAAGGCCTACACCACCCGGGTCGGCGCCGGCCCGTTCCCGACCGAGCTGTTCGACGCGGACGGCGAGGCGCTGCGCCGCATCGGCGGCGAGCGGGGCGTCACCACCGGCCGCGACCGCCGCTGCGGCTGGTTCGACGCGGTGATCGCCCGCTACGCGACCCGGGTCAACGGCCTCACCGACTTCTTCCTCACCAAGCTCGACGTCCTCACCGGCTGGGAGCAGATCCCGGTCTGCGTCGCCTACGAGATCGACGGCAAGCGCTTCGAGGAACTGCCGTTCAGCCAGACGGACTTCCACCACGCCAAGCCGGTCTACGAGACCCTGCCCGGGTGGAGCGAGGACATCAGCAAGGCGAAGACCTTCTCCGACCTGCCGAAGAACGCCCAGGCGTACGTCAAGGCGCTGGAGGAGATGTCCGGCGCCCCGATCTCGGCCATCGGCGTCGGCCCCGGCCGCACCGAGACCATCGAGGTCAACTCCTTCCTCTGAGGGACGACGGCGGCGCGCGCCCTACAAGCTGTCGGCGCGCGTGGCCACCGTCATACAGGGTGCCAATGTCATGCGTCCGGGCCGTTGCTTAGCCTGGGCGCATGACCCCTCCCTCCGCCGACCCCGGGACCGGCGCCGCCGTCAAGGCCGCCGACCGCGCCCACGTCTTCCACTCCTGGTCCGCGCAAGGCCTGATCGACCCGCTGGCGGTCGCCGGGGCCGAGGGCGCGTACTTCTGGGACTACGACGGCAACCGCTACCTGGACTTCACCAGCGGGCTGGTCTTCACCAACATCGGTTACCAGCACCCCGAGGTCGTCGCCGCCATCCAGGAGCAGGCCGCGAAGCTCGTCACCTTCGCGCCCGCCTTCGCCGTGGAGCCGCGCTCCGAGGCCGCCCGGCTGATCGCCGAGCGCACCCCCGGCGACCTGGACAAGATCTTCTTCACCAACGGCGGCGCCGAGGCCGTGGAGAACGCCGTCCGGCTCGCGCGGCTGCACACCGGCCGTCACAAGGTGCTGTCCGCGTACCGCTCGTACCACGGCGGCACCTCGGCCGCGATCAACCTGACCGGTGACCCGCGCCGCTGGGCCTCCGACAACGGCTCGGCAGGCGTCGTCCGCTTCTGGGCGCCGTTCCTCTACCGTTCGCCGTTCCACTCGGAGACCGTGGAGCAGGAGCGCGACCGCGCGCTGCAGCACCTGGAGGACACCATCGTCTTCGAGGGCGCTCAGACCGTCGCCGCGATCGTCCTGGAGACGGTGCCCGGCACGGCGGGCATCATGGTGCCGCCGCCCGGCTACCTGGCCGGCGTCCGCGAGATCTGCGACCGGTACGGGATCGTCTTCGTCCTCGACGAGGTCATGGCCGGTTTCGGCCGCACCGGCAGCTGGTTCGCCGCGGAGCAGTTCGACGTCACCCCCGACCTGCTCACCTTCGCCAAGGGCGTCAACTCCGGTTACGTGCCGCTCGGCGGCGTCGCGATCAGCGAGGAGATCGCCGCGACCTTCGCCACCCGCCCCTACCCGGGCGGCCTGACCTACTCCGGACACCCGCTGGCCTGCGCCGCCGCCGTCGCCACGATCCGGGTGATGGAGGACGAGCGGATCGTCGAGCACGCCGCCGCGCTCGGCGAGAACGTGATCGGCCCGGGCCTGCGGGAGCTCGCCGAGCGCCACCCCTCGGTCGGCGAGGTGCGCGGCCTGGGCGCGTTCTGGGCGGTGGAGCTGGTGCGGGACCGGGAGACCCGCGAGCCGCTGGTCCCCTACAACGCGGCGGGCGAGGCGAACGCCCCCATGGCGGCTTTCGCGGCGGCCTGCAAGAAGAGCGGCCTGTGGCCCTTCGTCAACATGAACCGCACCCATGTGGTGCCCGCCTGCAACATCACCGAGGCCGAGGCCAAGGAGGGCCTGGCGCTCCTCGACGCGGCCCTGGCCGTCGCCGACGAGCACACCGTCGAGGGCGGCCGGCCCGCCTCCTGAGGAACCGTACCGGCCGCTGCGTGAGTCTCCCGGGCCGACGACGCGACGGCGTCGGCCCGGGGGGAGCGCATGACGGAGACCGGGACACGCGGCGCATCCACGGAGCCCGCGCCGGGGTGCGGCTGGTACCTGGCGGGCGGGGTCCTGTCCGCCGCGGGCGTGTTCGCCAGCACCGTGTGGGTCGCCGGGTCGTGGCAGAGCTGCCCGCTCGGCAACGACGCGAGCAACACCATCGGGCTGAAGCTGCTGATGCCCGTGGCCTGGCTCTGCATGCTCCTGCTGCTGGTGCCCCTCGGGCTCGCGCTGCGCGGGTGGCCGCCGCCCGGCGGGGGTGCCACCGCTGGGCTCGCGCTCGTCACGGCGGTCCTGGCCCTGACCCTGCTCTACCGGGTCGGGATGGAGTGGCCCTCCCACCCGCCGGACCGGCCGTGCATGGACGGCTACCCCCTCTTCCCGTTCACGGGGAAGACCGGCCCCTACAACGACGGTTGAGCGCGTCCCGGCGCGCGCCCGGGCCGCGGGTGAGCCGCACCACAGGTGTGGACCACCCGCGGCCCGCCCTCGCATAAGGTGTGGCGGAGCCGTAAGCGCACCGCCACATCTGTAGGGAGGCACCGGGCATGCCGGAAGGCCCAGCGGGTGGAACCGTCCGACGGAGCAGTCTGCGGCAGCAGATAGCCGACGCGCTCCGCGACGAGGTGCTCACCGGGCGCATGGCGGCCGGGCGGCACTTCACGGTCAAGGAGATCGCGGAGATGTACGGGGTGTCCGCCACCCCGGTCCGCGAGGCCCTGGTGGACCTCGCGGCGCAGGGGCTGCTCGACGTCGAGCACCACCGCGGCTTCCAGGTGCGGCGCTTCACCGACGCCGAGTTCCGCTCCATGGTCGAGGCGCGCACCCTCGTCGTCGAGGGGATCTTCCGCCGCATCGCCACGCGCGGCATGCGCGAGGTCGACCCCCAGGAGCTGGCCTCCGTACGCCGCCGGGCCGAGGCCGCGGCGCGCGCCTCGCGGGCCGGCGAGCTGGACGTCCTCATCGGCTACGACATCCGCTTCTGGCGCGAACTGACCGCCCTGGCGGGGAACGCCCACGTCGGCGAGTTCCTGGACCGGATCCGCACCCAGACCTGGGTGTACGCGGTGCCCTACCTGCGCGGCCGGCCGGACGTGGCGGGTCTGTGCTGGTCCGACCACGTCGCCTTGGTGACCGCGATCGAGAAGCGGGACACCGGGACCGCCCAGCGCGTCGTCGAGGAGTTCAACGACCATTCGCTCGAGCTCATGCGGCGTCTGGCCGCGGGCCGGTAGGAACGCCCGCCGCCCATTACGCTGGTCCGACCACGCACGGAAGGACTTGGAGCGCCTGTGGCCTGCGACTTGTGGCTGGTTCCCCTGGTGGACGTGCTCTGCCACAGCCCCGACAACCCGTTCGCCGAGGAGATCGCCCGCTATGACAAGGCGTTGAACGACGCCGGTCTCCCCCCGGTGCCCGTCTACTCCTACATGCCGGGCCTGTCCGGCGACGTGGCCCCGGTCGCGGGCTTCGACTACGACGCGCTGCACTTCCTGCGCCGCGCCTACCTGCTGCACATCCAGGGCCTCGCGGTCACGCCGGTCGACGAACTCGGCGGCGACTACGAGCAGTTGCTGGAGATGTTCGAGACCACCGCCCAGCAGTCGCACCTCGTCTGGCACTACGACCACGCGGGCGCGTACGTCCCCCTCGACTTCGCCCATCCGCTGGTCAACGACGAACTCCTCGACGCCGGCGGCCCGCTGGGCTCGGCCCACGGCCTGCTGCGCGAGCTCGCCTTCGTGGCACCGGTGATCGGCATCGACCCGCAGAACCCGCCGCCCGCCCCGGCGCCGCCGGCCGGTCCCACCGAGCTGGAGGAGCCGGCGGCGCCGCCCGCGCAGCAGGACGGCAGCCCCTTCGCGCGGGAGCGCCACGTGTGGCTGGGGCTGCACGCGGCGGCGACCCGTGCGCTGGGCCAGGGGTCGATGATCGTCTTCAGTTAGCGGCGGCCCGGGACCGGAGGGCGCCCCGGGCGGCGGTCAGCCGGCGCGGGGACCCTCCGGGGGGCGCTGCCGCGGCATGCTCGGCCGTCCGCCGGGCAGCAGCGGGAACCGCCCCCCGCCGCCGGGCGCGGCGCTCTCCGTGCCCCGGCCGCTCCCCGCCCAGGTGAGGGCCTGGGTCCGCAGCGGGGCGGCGCCGGCCCGGAAGT
The DNA here is from genome assembly GCF_042956445.1 of Streptomyces sp. NPDC008238. Taxonomy (NCBI): domain Bacteria; kingdom Bacillati; phylum Actinomycetota; class Actinomycetes; order Kitasatosporales; family Streptomycetaceae; genus Streptomyces; species Streptomyces sp. NPDC008238. The sequence continues at coordinate 525,825 of NZ_JBIBGK010000003.1, forward strand.
CGACCATCCAGTCGCCGGTCTCGCAGCGCACGAGCTCCGAGACGTCCTCGCAGAAGCGGCGCAGCACCGACAGGCAGCGCTCGGCGGCCTCGGCCGCCGTGCCCTCCGTCGGGCCCAGGACCTCGCGGACCGACTCGGACGCCCAGTCGAAGCGCAGCGCCTCCAGCCGGCGCTGCACGGCCTGGGCGGTCGCCATGTCGCGCATCCAGCCGGCCGTCAGCCCGAGGTAGCGGTCCAGGCCCACGCACACGACGGCCAGCACCAGGGCGGCGTACGCCCAGCGGATGCGGCCGCCCGCGCCCACGACGGCGAGGACGGCGCCGGACGTCGCGAAGAGGGCCGCGCCGAGCCGCAGCGCCCGGGCCCAGCGGCGCTTGCGCAGGCGGTCGGCGAGGTACCACTCGACGGTGCGCAGGGCGTCGGCCTCCACCCAGCGGTAGATCTCCTCCAGCCGCTCGGCCGGCTCCCCCCAGTCGCCCAGCGGGAAGGGCTGCGACCGCAGGTCCTCCTGCCTGTGCAGCGCGCGCCGCTTCGGCTTCTCCCGGGGGACCTCCTCGGGATACATGTCCGGCTGGCTCACCTGCACGCTCCCTCGCGACTTCCGATGACGAGGCACCTTCTTACCGCCGAACGGCTGACCGTGCGAGCGTCATCGGGTCATTTCCGCCCTTACGAGTCGCTTGATCAGGTATGGGGTCAGGCCTCGGCCACCCGAAAGAGTGAGCCGGGGGCCGGGGCGACCGGCCCGCGGGGCGGTCGCCGCCAGCCGATACCCTGGGCACCGTGAACGTGCTTGTGATCGGCGGCGGTGCCCGCGAACACGCCCTGTGCCGTGCTCTTTCCCTCGACCCCGACGTGGAGTCGCTGCACTGCGCGCCCGGGAACGCCGGCATCGCCGAGGTGGCGGAACTGCACCCGGTCGACGCCATGGACGGCGCGGCAGTGGCCGACCTCGCCGAGCGGCTCGGCGCCGACCTCGTCGTGGTGGGCCCGGAGGCCCCCCTCGTGGCGGGTGTGGCCGACGCCGTGCGCGCCCGTGGCATCGACTGCTTCGGCCCGTCCGGGCAGGCCGCGGCCCTGGAGGGCTCGAAGGCGTTCGCCAAGGACGTGATGGCCGCGGCCGGCGTGCCGACCGCCCGTTCCTACGTGTGCACCACCCCCGCCGAGGTGGACGACGCGCTGGACGCCTTCGGGGCACCGTACGTCGTCAAGGACGACGGCCTGGCCGCCGGCAAGGGCGTCGTGGTCACCGACGACCTGGAGGCCGCGCGGGCGCACGCCAACTCCTGCGAGCGCGTGGTCGTCGAGGAGTACCTGGACGGCCCGGAGGTCTCCCTGTTCGCCGTCACCGACGGCGAGACGGTGGTGCCGCTGCAGCCCGCTCAGGACTTCAAGCGCGCCCTCGACGCCGACGAGGGCCCCAACACCGGTGGCATGGGCGCGTACAGCCCGCTGCCGTGGGCCGATCCGCGGCTGGTCGAGGAGGTGGAGCGCACGGTGCTCCAGCCGACCGTCGACGAGCTGCGCCGCCGGGGCACCCCGTTCTCGGGCCTGCTGTACGCGGGCCTGGCGATCACCTCGCGCGGTGTGCGGGTGATCGAGTTCAACGCGCGCTTCGGCGACCCGGAGACCCAGGTCGTGCTCGCCCGGCTGAAGACCCCGCTGGCGGGCCTGCTGCGCGCCGCGGCGGCCGGCCGGCTGGCCGACTTCCCGCCGCTGCGCTGGAGCGACGGTGCCGCGGTGACGGTGGTCGTCGCCTCCGAGAACTACCCCGGCACCCCGCGCACGGGCGACCCGATCACGGGCCTGGACGAGGTCGCGGCGCAGGACGAGCACGCCTACGTGCTGCACGCGGGCACCAAGGCGGACGCGGAGGGCCGTGTGGTGAGCGCCGGCGGCCGCGTACTGTCCGTGACGGCCACCGGTGCGGATCTGGCCGAGGCCCGCGAGCGCGCCTACCGGGCGGTGGGACGGATCGGGCTGAAGGGCTCGCACCACCGTTCGGATATCGCAGAGAAGGCCGCCCAGGCCTGAATCAGCGGCAAGGCCACTCCAAGGGGTGATGCCTTCGCCATCCTGCTGACGTGAGCCCCGAGCCCAACTACTGTGCCCGGCAAGCGCACTGTGGAACCCCGCGAATACCGCACTATCGGACCTACCGACATTGCGGTGTCGGTGGGCGGTGCGACAGTGGGGGCATGCAGTCGCGTCAGCAGCTTGGGGGTGAGCACACCGTTGGCCGGGGAAGCAGGTGAGGGACACGCGCGGTCACGCGCGCTCGCCGTCCTGCGCATCCGCAGCGCCGCACTCACGGTGGCGCTGCTGCCCGCGGCGGTCGCGGTGGTGCTGCTGGTCGGCGGCGCGACGGGCCGCATCGTCGGTGACGCGTCCGAGGTGCTGCGCTGGGCGGTGGTCGCGGGCGCGCTGCTGGTGCTGCTGCTCGCGGCCGGTGTCGCGGCGGTGATCGTACGGGCCAGGCCGGCCGTGAGCCCGACCGTGGCCGTCTCCGAGGCGTCCGCGCCCGATCTGTACCGCATGGTGCGTGACCTGGCCGTTCGTCTGCAGGTGCCGGCCCCCTCCGCGATAGAACTGACCCCGGACTGCGACAGCTGGCTGGAGGACCGCACCCACCGGCGGCGCCGCAGCACGCCGTCCGAGGCGCCCGCGCTGGTGATCGGCTCGCCCTTCATGTGGTGGATGCGGGTCGCCGAGCTGCGCGCCCTGCTCGCACCGGTCGTGGCGGGCACGGGCCCGGCCGCCGATCCGGACATCGCGGCGGCCCGCCGCTTCGTGCGCGGCCTGGACGCCGCCGTCGGCGTGGCCACCGCCCCGCGGGAGCCCTCGGTGGTCGGCCTGGTGCGGGGGCCCGCGTACGGGTTCCTGGGCTGGGTCGCCAAGCTGCTGCTGCGCGGCTGCCGGGCGCACGCGGCGGAGATGGAGCGCGCGGTGGCCGCCTCCGCCTCCGAGCGGGCCCAGGCCGTCGACTACGGGCTGCGCATCGTGGCCCAGGAGCAGGTGGGCCTGGCCTACGCGGGCTGGGACCGGCTGCTGACCCGCGTGGCGCTGCCCGCCTGGCGCATGGGGCGCTGGCCGTCCCGTCTCGACGCGGGCGTGGTGGCGGCCCTGACCGAGCTGTCCCGGCGGGACCGGCTGGCGGAGGGCTTCGAGACCCGGCTGGGCGAGCGGCCCGCGTGCGACCTGCTGGAGGAGCCCGGCACGGTGGACGAGGCGGCCTCGCTGCTCGCCGCCCGGCTGTTCCACGGCAGCCCGCGGCGCTCGGGCGCCGAATGGGCCCCGGTCGGCTGGGACACCTATCCGCAGGAGGTCGTGGACCGCATCTGGCGCTCCGACGCCTCCCGCCTGGTCTCCGTCCTGGACGAGGTCCACGAGCCCGTGGGGGTCGCCGGGAGCCGGCGCATATCCGTGCCCTCCGGCGGCTCGCGGAGCGCGGTGGACGCCTGCGACGAGCCGGCCCGCGCGACCTTGGCCCGGGTGCTGGAACGGCTCTCCGCGGGCGGCGGCGAGGAGCTGGCGGCCCGCATCACCCGGCACGTCGCCCAGGAGGAGGCCGTACGCGAGGCGGCCGCCCGGGAGGACTCCGCCGCCCAGGTCCCGCCCGACGGCGCCTTCACGCCCGTCTACCATCTGCTCCCGCCCCGGACCGGCCGTGAGCTGCTCACCGACCACGTGACCGCGATGGTCTGCTGCGCCGCGGTGGACACCGCCGGCGCCGCCCCAGGCCTGGACTGGCTGGACGGGCCCGCCCTGCTGGTCGGCGGGGTGCGCCGGGGAGACCTGGCCTGGCCGGTGCTCCGGCTCGTGGAGAACGGCGACGCCGCCCCCCTGCGGTCCTGGCTCAGCGCCGTGGGCGTACGCCCCGAGAAGCCGATACGGCTCATCTGACGGAAAAATGGCGGGGTTTGTCCGCCCCGGCGTGAAATCCTGGCGACAATGCGCCACGAACAGTAACCAAGACAGCGCATTGTGTGATGTGCTGGATGTGCGCACACGCACACCACCTCGGGGGACACGAGGAGGGGACCATCGTGGTGAAGGAGCAGGTCCACCGCTGGCAGTCCGGGGCACTGGCGCACGGGGTCACCGACCCCTTCGGGCAGGGCCCGGTGCCGTGGCTGCGCGGTGCGGTGCAGTATCTGGACGACACCGGCCAGGTCGTGCCGTGGTACGTCGACCTGGCGGCCAGCCGCGGGGAGCCCGGGGGTTCCCCGGGCGACGCCGTGGGGCGCACGCCCCGCGTGCCCGGCCCCCGCGCGGCGGACGACGTGCGGTGCCAGATCAAGGGCTTCGCGCCGGGCGCCTCCGTGGCCCCCGGCGACGCCATCGACTTCCGGATCACCGTCGACCCGCCGCAGAGCTACGGCGTCGACGTCTACCGGATCGGGCACTACGGCGGGGACGGCGCCGCCCAGTTCACCTCCAGCCCCCGGCTGTCGGGGATCGTCCAGCCCACGCCGCTCGCCGCCGGGCGCACGGTCTCCTGCCACCACTGGTGGCAGTCCTGGCGGCTGCAGGTGCCCTCGTACTGGAAGCCCGGCGCCTACGTCGTCGTCCTCACCACGCAGGACGGCTACCGCAGCCACATCCCCTTCACCGTCCGCGACGACCGGCCGGCCGACCTGCTCCTGCTGATGCCGGACGTCACCTGGCAGGCGTACAACCTCTACCCCGAGGACGGCCGCACGGGCGCAAGCCTCTACCACGCCTGGGACGAGAAGGGCCGGCTGCTCGGCGAGGAGGAGGCCGCGGTCACCGTCTCCTTCGACCGCCCGTACGCGGGCGCCGGGCTCCCGCTGCACGTCGGCCACGCCTACGACTTCATCCGCTGGGCCGAGCGCTACGGCTACGACCTGGCCTACGCCGACGCCCGCGACCTGCACGCGGGGCGGATCGACCCCTCCCGCTACCGGGGCATGGTCTTCCCGGGCCACGACGAGTACTGGACGGTCCCCATGCGGCGCGCCGTCGAGGCGGCCAGGGACGGCGGCACCTCGCTGGTCTTCCTGTCCGCCAACACCATGTACTGGCAGACCGAGCTGGGCCCCTCCCCCTCCGGTGACCCCGACCGGCTGCTCAGCTGCCGCAAGCGGCGCGGCTCCCCGCCGGGCCGCAGCGCCCTGTGGCGGGACATGGGCGAGCCCGAACAGCTGCTGATCGGCGTGCAGTACGCCGGCCGGGTGCCCGAACCGTCCCCGCTGGTGGTGCGGAACGCCGGGCACTGGCTGTGGGAGGCCACCGGCGCCGAGGAGGGCGACGAGATCCCCGGCCTGGTCGCGGGCGAGGCGGACCGTTACTTCCCGCGCACACCGCTGCCCGACTACATGGAGCGGATCCTGCTCGCCCACTCCCCGTACGAGGACTCGGCGGGCCGCCGGGCGCACCAGGAGACCTCCCTGTACCGGGCGCCGGGCGGGGCCCTGGTGTTCGCCTCCGGCACCTTCGCCTGGTCCCCGGCGCTGGACCGCCCGGGCCACGTCGACCCCCGTGTCCAGCGCGCCACCGCCAACCTCCTGGACCACATCTGCAAGCACGGCTGACCTCGTCGCGCCCGCCGGGTACGGGTACGGGAGAATCGGGAACCGAACCGCCGATCGGGGAGGACCCATGTCCGTATTCGTCCACAAGCCCGAGCCCGCGCAAGTACCGGGCCTGGTGCACCTGCACACCGGCAAGGTGCGCGAGCTGTACCAGAACGAGGCAGGGGAGCTGGTGATGGTCGCCAGTGACCGGATCTCGGCGTACGACTGGGTGCTGCCCACCGAGATCCCGGACAAGGGCCGCGTCCTGACCCGGCTGTCGCTGTGGTGGTTCGACCAGATCGCCGACCTGGTGCCGCACCACGTGCTGTCCACCGAGCTCCCCGAGGGCGCCCCCGCCGACTGGGAGGGGCGGACGACGATCTGCAGGCCGCTGCAGATGATCCCCGTCGAGTGCGTGGCGCGCGGCTACCTGGCCGGCTCCGGACTGCTCGAGTACAACGCTGACCGCACGGTGTGCGGGGTGACCCTCCCCGAGGGCCTGGTGGACGGCTCCGAGCTGCCCGCGCCGATCTTCACCCCGGCCACCAAGGCCGAGGTCGGCGAGCACGACGAGAACGTCAGCTACGAGGAGGTCGCCCGCCAGGTCGGTGCCGACACCGCGGCGCAGCTGCGCCAGACCACCCTCGCGGTCTACGGCCGGGCCCGGGACATCGCCCGCGAGCGCGGCATCCTCCTGGCGGACACCAAGTTCGAGTTCGGCTTCGACGGTGACGTGCTGACCATCGCCGACGAGGTGCTGACCCCGGACTCGTCCCGCTTCTGGCCCGCCGAGCTGTGGGAGCCGGGCCACGCCCAGCCCTCCTACGACAAGCAGTTCGTGCGCGACTGGCTGACCTCCCCCGGGTCCGGCTGGGACCGCCGCGGCGAGCAGCCCCCGCCGGCCCTGCCGGAGCAGGTGGTGGCGCAGACCCGCGCCAAGTACGTCGAGGCGTACGAGCGGCTCACCGGCCTCAGCTGGTAGCCGCCACGGCCGGTACACCCGCACACCCGCCGCCGCCCGTCCGCCGGTCCTCCCGACCGGCGGGTGAGGCGGTGGTGGTGCGTACGGCCGCGGTACGCACGGCCTCGGTGCGCGTACGGGCGACGGCCCAGCCGCCCCAGGAACACCGAAGGCCCCGGTCGTCACGACCGGGGCCTTCCTCTGAGCGGACGACGAGGCTCGAACTCGCGACCTCAACCTTGGCAAGGTTGCGCTCTACCAACTGAGCTACGTCCGCCTGCTCCGCGCGTTCCCGTGCGGTGCGTCCTCCACTATAGCCAACCCTCGGGGCCTTGGGCACACACCCCGGCACGGCGGGTTCCCCGCGTCGTGTCCCGGAGGGCCCGCGGCGGGGGTGCGGGACGGGTGGGGACCGGCCCGCGCGCCTCCCGGAGGGTGCCCGGGGGTTCCCGGGCGAGGCGTCAACTCCACTCCGGCGACGCGGCGTAGAGCCCCTCGAGCCCGCAGCGGCGTTCCGTCGCCGGCCCGGGGCCGGAGCGCGGGAGGGATGCGGGGCGGCGGCGATCACGGCCTGCCGTCACGGGAGTTCGGGTGCCCGCCCTGTGGGCACGGTCACACCGCCGGTGCCGGCCGGGAACACGAAGAAGGCCCCGGTCGGAAATCCGACCGGGGCCTTCTCTCAAGAGCGGACGACGAGATTCGAACTCGCGACCCTCACCTTGGCAAGGTGATGCTCTACCAACTGAGCCACGTCCGCACGGCGACTACTCTACCCGATCCTCAGGACCGGTCGAGCAATCAGAGCGGGTGACAGGGATCGCACACTGCGCCTTCCTCCTGGAAGGAGGATGTTCTGCTACTGAACTACACCCGCGTGGCCTGGGAGCCCGGCCTTTCGGCCCTGCCCTCGGCGTGCTCCAGACTCTAGCGGATCAACGGGGGTGGCTGTCCAATCGCTTCTTCCGGGTGATTCCCGGGTGGCGCCCAGGTGGCACCCAAGCGGCCCCCGGCCGCCCCGGCCGCCCCGGCCGCTCGGGCCGGGGCGCCGGTGGCCGGATCAGCCGGCCTCGGCGTACGCCTCGTAGAGCTTCTTGGGGATGCGGCCGCGCGGCGGCACGTCGAAGCCCCGGGAGAGCGCCCAGGCGCGCACGGCGGCCGGGTCGGGGGCGAGCGAGGTGTGCTTGAAGGCCTTGCCGAGCCTGCTGCGGCGGCGGCCCGCCTCGACGTACGGCGCGAGGGCCTCGCGGAGCTGCTCGGCGTTCCCGGCGGACAGGTCGATCTCGTACGACTTCCCGTCGAGGCCGAAAGAGACCGTTTCCGCCGCTTCACCGCCGTCGAGGTCGTCGGAGAGCGTGACCACTACGCGCTGCGCCATGGATGCCGGTCCTTTCAATGGAGAAGGCCTGGGGCCTGCGTTGGCCCCGTTGTTGTACCGAAGCCGCGGGGCCGGGGTCAATGCTTTCCCAATTGCCGGCCGGATGTTTTTCGCCGGGACCGCCCGGCCAATTCCTGCGGGTCTCCCGGCGGCAATCCGTCCGAGGGATATTCCGTGACCATTCTGGAATATCTACCCGCGTAGATTTTTCGGCGGGGTACGGTGGGGACATCTCACCGCAGCACACCACCGGGAGTGACCGTGGCACGCGTCGTAGTCGACGTCATGCTCAAGCCGGAGATCCTCGACCCGCAGGGCCAGGCGGTGCAGCGCGCGCTGCCGCGGCTCGGGTTCGAGGGAATCGCCGACGTCCGCCAGGGCAAGCGTTTTGAGCTCGAACTGGAGGGTCCGGTCGACGACGCCGCCCTCACCCGTATCCGCGAGATGGCCGAGACCTTCCTCGCCAACACCGTGATCGAGGACTTCACCGTGAAGGTGGAGTCGTGACCGCACGTATCGGCGTGGTCACCTTCCCCGGGACGCTCGACGACCGGGACACCCAGCGCGCCGTCCGCGTCGCCGGCGCCGAGCCGGTGCCGCTGTGGCACCGTGACAAGGATCTCCACCAGGTGGACGCAGTCGTCCTGCCCGGCGGATTCAGTTACGGCGACTATCTCCGGGCCGGGGCGATTTCCCGCTTCTCGCCCGTGATGGAGTCGATCATCGCCGGCGCCAAGGACGGTCTTCCGGTCCTCGGTATCTGCAACGGCTTCCAGGTGCTCACCGAGACGCATCTGCTGCCGGGTGCGATGCTGCGCAACAATCACCTGCACTTCATCTGCAGGGACCAGAAGCTGCGCGTCGAGAACAACTCGACGTCCTGGACCGCCGATTACGAGCGGGACCAGGAGATCAGCATCCCGCTGAAGAACATCGACGGCCGCTACGTCGCCGACGAGCACGTCCTGGACGAGCTGGAGGCGGAGGGCCGCGTGGTGTTCCGCTACGCGGACTGGAACCCCAATGGCTCGCTCCGGGACATCGCCGGCATCACCAACGCCGCGGGCAATGTCGTCGGCCTCATGCCGCACCCCGAGCACGCCGTCGAGTCGCTGATCGGGACCGGCCGCACCGACGGCCTCGGATTCTTCACCTCGATCCTCAAGAAGCTGGTTCACGCGTCATGACACTCGATTCCGTGAAGCACGCCACCGAGACTCCGGACACCGAGCAGCCGTGGGCCGAACTCGGCCTCAAGCAGGACGAGTACGACCGCATCCGGGAGATCCTCGGCCGCCGTCCCACCGGTGCCGAGCTCGCCATGTACTCCGTCATGTGGTCCGAGCACTGCTCGTACAAGAGCAGCAAGATCCACCTGCGCCAGTTCGGCGAGAAGGCCCCCGCCAACGACGCCATGCTGGTCGGCATCGGCGAGAACGCCGGTGTCGTGGACGTCGGCCAGGGCTACGCGGTCACCTTCAAGGTCGAGTCGCACAACCACCCCTCGTACATCGAGCCCTACCAGGGCGCGGCCACCGGCGTCGGCGGCATCGTCCGCGACATCCTCGCCATGGGCGCCCGCCCGGTCGCCGTCATGGACCCGCTGCGCTTCGGCGCGCCGGACCACCCCGACACCAAGCGCGTCCTGCCGGGCGTCGTCGCGGGCGTCGGCGGCTACGGCAACTGCCTGGGCCTGCCCAACATCGGCGGCGAGGTCGTCTTCGACTCCTGCTACCAGGGCAACCCGCTGGTCAACGCCCTGTGCGTCGGTGTGATGAAGCACGAGGACATCCACCTGGCCAAGGCCTCCGGGGCCGGCAACAAGGTCATCCTCTACGGCGCCCGCACCGGCGGCGACGGCATCGGCGGCGTCTCCGTGCTCGCCTCGGAGACCTTCTCCGACACCGGCCCGGCCAAGCGCCCCGCCGTCCAGGTCGGCGACCCCTTCCAGGAGAAGCTGCTCATCGAGTGCACCCTGGAGATCTTCAAGGAGAAGCTGGTCGCCGGCATCCAGGACCTCGGCGGCGCCGGTCTGTCCTGCGCCACCTCCGAGCTGGCCTCGGCCGGCTCCGGCGGCATGCGGGTCGAGCTGGACACCGTGCCGCTGCGCGACGCGACGCTCTCGCCGGAGGAGATCCTCATGAGCGAGTCGCAGGAGCGCATGTGCGCGATCGTCGAGCCGCGGTACGTCGACCGCTTCCTGGAGATCTGCGAGAAGTGGGACGTGATCGCCACCGTCATCGGTGAGGTCACCGACGGCGACCGGCTGGAGATCTTCTGGCACGGCGAGCAGATCGTCGACGTCCCGCCGCGCACCGTCGCCCACGAGGGCCCGGTGTACGAGCGCCCCTACGCCCGCCCCGCGTGGCAGGACGCGCTCCAGGCGGACGACGCCAACAAGCTGCCGCGCCCGGGCTCCGGCGAGGAGCTGCGCGCCCAGGTCCTGACGATGGTCGCGCACCCGAACCAGGCCTCCAAGGCGTGGATCACCGACCAGTACGACCGCTTCGTACAGGGCAACACCGTGCTGGCGCAGCCGGAGGACTCCGGCATGATCCGCATCGACGAGGACACCAACCTCGGCGTCGCGGTCGCCACCGACGGCAACGGCCGCTACGCCAAGCTCGACCCGTACACGGGCGCGCAGCTGGCGCTCGCCGAGGCGTACCGCAACGTCGCCACGTCCGGTGCCAAGCCGCTGGCGGTCTCGGACTGCCTGAACTTCGGCTCGCCCGAGGACCCGGCCGCGATGTGGCAGTTCGCCGAGGCCTGCCGCGGCCTCGCCGACGGCTGCCTGGAGCTGGGCACCCCGGTCACCGGCGGCAACGTCTCGCTCTACAACCAGACCGGTGACGTCGCCATCCACCCGACGCCCGTCGTGGCGGTGCTCGGTGTGATCGACGACGTCACGCGCCGCACCCCGGTCGCGTTCAAGGACCAGGGCCAGCTGCTCTACCTGCTGGGCGAGACCAAGGAGGAGCTGGGCGGCTCCGCCTGGTCCCAGGCGGTCCACGACCACCTCGGCGGGCTGCCGCCGGCGGTGGACCTGGAGCGCGAGAAGCTGCTCGGCGAGATCCTCATCTCGGCCTCCCGGGACGGCATGGTCGACGCGGCCCACGACCTGTCGGACGGCGGGCTCGTGCAGGCGGTCGTCGAGTCCTGCCTGCGCGGCGGCAACGGCGCGCGGCTCGTCGTGCCGGACGGCCTCGACCCGTTCGTGTTCCTGTTCTCGGAGTCGGCGGGCCGGGCGGTCGTCTCGGTGCCGCGCAGCGAGGAGCTCCGCTTCACCGACATGTGCGGTGCGCGCGGTCTGCCCGCGACGCGGATCGGTGTCGTCGACGGCGACGCGGTCGAGCTCCAGGGCGAGTTCAGCATCGCGCTGGACGAGCTCCGCACGGCTCACGAGGGCACGATCCCGGCCCTGTTGGCCTGATCTGGGCCTGATCCGGGCCCGGTCGGTCCGGCCCGGTCCGGTCCGGTCCGCCCTCCGCATACGCCCCCGTGCCGCCAGGCGCGGGGGCGCTTTGCCGGGGGCGTGACCGCGCCGCGGCGGTTGGCCCCATACTCCAGGCGTGAGCGAGCGCGATACCCCCGGCGAACTTCCCCGGTGGCGCGGCCGTGACGCCGTGCGCTGGGCGGCGTGCCGCCCCGCGGCGTGGGCCCGTCCGCGCTGGGGCGCCCTGGCACTCGCGGCGGCCGCGGCCGTGGCGGCCGCAGCGGCCCCGGAGGCCCTCGGGGCGGCGCACTACGGGCTGGCCGCCGTCCAGTTGTACTGGCTGGCCAGACTGCCCGGGCTCACCCTGCTGACCGCGCCGGTGCTCGCCGGGCTCCTGGTCTGGCGGGTGGAACCGCAGGCCTCGGTCCCCGCCGTCGCCGCGCTGCTGCTGTGCTGGGCCGGTGCCCGGCACCGTACGGGGGTCCGCCGCCGGCAGCGGCTGCTCGCCGCCAACGCCGCCCTGGGCGTACGGCTTCCGCTCCCCGAGCCCCTCCCGCCGCTGCGCCGCGGCCTGGGCACCGCCGCGTCCGGCGTGCTGCTGTGCGCGGCCGCCGTCCCGCCGCAGACCCGCCTGCTCGCCCTGGCCGGCGCCGCGTTGCTCGCCGTGGGTGCGGCGGCGCGGGTGCGGGCGGGTGCCCTGCGGCGCGGCGGGCAGCCGGTGCTGCGCGTGCTGACCCGGGAGGACGAGGACGGCCGGACGTGGGTGTTCGCGGCCGACGACCACGCGGGCCGGGCACCGCTGTTCTCCTGCCCGGTGGAACCGGAGCCCGAGCCGCCGTCCGGCTCCCGTGGCGACGCGCTGCGGCCCTCCCTGCTGTTCGGGGCACCGTACGAGGGCGCCGAACTGGTGCTGCTGTCCGCCGACTCCGTGGGCGGCACCCTCGTCGACCGGGCGGCGGGACCGGTCCGGCCCGCGTAGTCCGGCGGTACTACTGTGCGTTCCGCAACCACCGGTACGACAAGGGGTGTCAACGATGCACGAGTACAAGGTCGTCAGCTTCCGCGAGTCGCTGATAGGCGACGCCATCGACGACGACAAGCTGGAGAAGACGCTCAACAAGCACGCCGAGGACGGCTGGCAGCTCAAGGCCATCACCTCGGCCGACGTCAAGGGCCGCATCGGCCCGGGCGCCGTGCAGGGGCTGCTGCTCACCTTCGAGCGCCCGCGCCAGGCCTGACCGCCGGGGTCGGGGTGCGGGCCGGGCCCGGCGCGTAGGCTGCGGGCATGCCGCCCACCGCCCGCAAGGCCCGCACCTACGACCCCGCCAGGACCCGGGCCGCGCTCACCGCGCAGGTCGGCCACGTCCTGAAGGCCGCCCGCGGCCTGACGGGCGATCAGCTGGCGGCGCCCTCCGGGCTGCCGGGGTGGGACGTGCACGCGTTGGTGGTGCACATCGCCCGGCAGGTGGAGGCCGTCGCACGGGTCGTGACCGCGCCCGCCCCGGCCCGGGCGGACCTCGACCTCACCACGTGGGCGCGCTCCACGGCGGGCATCGCCGGCCCGCTGGACGCCGACACCCGCGAGGCCGCCGCGGAGAGTGCCGACGCCGCCGCCCGCCTCGAGGAGGCCGCCCGCGGGCTCGCCGGGGTGCTGGACGAGGCGGTGGCGCCCGGGCGCCTGGTGGCGATCACGCTCGGCTCGATGCGGTCCACGGACTTCCTGGTGACCCGGCTCGTCGAGCTGGTCGTCCACAGCGACGACCTCGCCCGGGCGACGGGTGTGCCCGTCCCGCTGGAACGGCAGGTCGTCGCCGCCGCCGTACGGCTCCTCGCGGACACCCTCGCCGTCTCCGTGCCCGGCAACTCCGTCGAGGTCCGCGTCCCGCCGTACGCCGCCGTGCAGTGCGTGCCCGGGCCCCGCCACACCCGGGGCACCCCCACCAACGTCGTCGAGACGGACCCGCTGACCTGGATCCGCCTCGCCACCGGCCGTACGTCCTGGGCCGACGCCCTCGACTCCGCCGCGGTCTCCGCGAGCGGCGAGCGCGCCGACCTGGCCCCGTACCTGCCCCTGCTGGGATGAGACGGCCCCGGCGTCCGCATAATGCGCCGGTGACCCCGACGACCGCCCCGGCCGGCACACCGGCCCGCCCCTGGCTCTCCGCCGACGCCCACCGCTGGGCCGCGCTGCGGCTCCCCGGCTGGGCGGGCCCGCTGTGGTGCGCCCCGGTGCTGGTGGCGGCGGTGATCGCGGCGGTCGTCCTCGCGGCGGACGACCGGTGCACGACTGCCGCGCCCTGCGGACCGATGTGGCTGGACGCCATCGGCACCGTCGGCCTCCTCGTCCACACGCTGTGGATGTTCCTGCTGCCCGAGGCGGCGGCGCTGTCGGCGCCGCTGTTGCTGCTGTGGATGACCCGGCCGGACCTGTGGACCGGCGGCGCCGCCGAGCGCGGTGTGGACGTCGTGGTCGTGGCCGCGCTTTGCTGGAGCTGGGCCGCGGTCCTCGCGCGGCTGCGCTTGCGCCGCCGTCAGCGGGCGCTCGTCCTGGAGGCGGCGGGAGGAGTCTCGCTCCCGGTGCCGGAGCGGGTTGCGCCGGTGCGGCGCGGCCTGTTCCGGATCGTCGTCGGCCTGGCGGCCCTGGTGGCCGCCGCGGTGGCCGCGGTCGTCGCGGTGTCCGGGGACCGGGCCGACGAACGGCACGCCGCCGCCGCGGACCGCGTCGAGGCGGTCGTGGTGGCCAACGGGGAGTACGACCGTCTCGGCGTCCGCTTCGCGGACGGGACGCGCCACCACCTGCCGGCGGTGTTCCCGGAGGACTACGAGCGCGGTGCCGTGATCCCGGTCCTCGTCGACGGGGACTGGCGGCGGCCGGCCGCGGAGCCGTACGAGGACCGCACGGGCCTGCAGCTCCTGACGCTCACGGCGGGCGGCCTCGGGCTCTCCCTGCTGCTGTCGGGGGCGGTGCCGGCGCTCCGGGCCGCCTCGGTGCGCCGGGGACCCGTTCCCGTGCTCCGGGTGCTGGCGGGGCGCGAGGACTTCAGGACCGTCATCCGGCCGGTGGACGACGCCGCCGGCGCACCGGTGCTCACCTACGGCGCGGCCGGACCCGGTGCGTGGGCACGCGGCGAGGGCGTGCTGTTCGGTGTCCCGGCGGAAGGCGCCGAACTGGTACTGGCGGCCGTCACGGACTCCGGCGGCCTCCTGGTCGGCGCCTCGGAGTCGCCGGTGCGGCCGTGGGCGCCGCCGTCGTCCGGGAGCGGGGCGCCCTCCGCCCCCCGGCACCGCCTTGAGGCGGAGGCGAGGGTCGCCGAGGCGGCCGCGGCCCTGAAGCCCGGCACGGGCCCGGTCCGTTGGGACGGTGGTGCGGGCGGCCGCACGGCGGGCGCGCTGCTGCTGGTGGGCACGGTGGCCGTCCTGGGCTCCTCCTGCGTCGGCGGCCCCTGGTGGCGCGCGGTGATGTCGGTCCTGGGCAGCCTGTGGCTGACGGAGAAGGCGCTGTCCATGACCATGTGGCGGATCACCGCCGACGCCACCGGTCTGCGGGTCCGCCGCCACCTGCGTACCCGGCACGTGCCCTGGGCGGAGGTCACCCGGGTCGTCCGCACCGCGGACGGGGAGCTGATCGTCCGCCGCGTCGCGGGTGTGGAGGACCTCCGGGTCGGCGCGGTCGCCTTCCCGGGCTGGGAGCGGACGCGGCGCCGCCCGTCCGCCGCGACGCGCGCCGCCGCCGAGCTCACCGCCATGGTCCGCGACCCCGGGCTGCGCCCCTGAGCGGACCCCGGCCGGGACCACGACCAAGGTCACATGGCCAAGCGCCCCATGGGTTTACGCGCATAGAACGCGCTTTTGTCGGGTTCCCTCGTTCGGACGACGCCGGAACCTGCCCTAGACTCGATCCCGTGCCACGTGGTGACGGACGACTCAACCACGACCTGCTCCCCGGCGAGAAGGGCCCCCAGGACGCTTGCGGCGTCTTCGGTGTCTGGGCCCCCGGCGAAGAGGTCGCCAAACTCACCTACTTCGGGCTGTACGCCCTGCAGCACCGCGGACAGGAGTCCGCGGGCATCGCAGTGAGCAACGGCTCCCAGATCCTGGTCTTCAAGGACATGGGCCTCGTGTCCCAGGTCTTCGACGAGACCTCCCTCGGCTCCCTGCAGGGCCACATCGCGGTCGGGCATGCCCGTTACTCGACCACCGGCGCCTCGGTCTGGGAGAACGCCCAGCCCACCTTCCGCGCCACGGCCGGCGGCTCCATCGCCCTCGGCCACAACGGGAACCTGGTCAACACCGTCGAGCTGGCCGAGATGGTCGCCGCGCTGCCCCAGGGCAACGGCCGGGCGACCAGGGTCGCGGCGACCAACGACACCGACCTGGTGACGGCGCTGCTCGCCGGCCAGGTGGACGAGGACGGCAAGCCGCTCTCCGTCGAGGACGCCGCCCGCAAGGTGCTGCCCGAGGTCAAGGGCGCCTTCAGCCTGGTCTTCATGGACGAGCACACGCTCTACGCCGCCCGCGACCCGCAGGGCATCCGCCCGCTGGTGCTGGGCCGCCTGGAGCGCGGCTGGGTCGTCGCGTCGGAGACCGCCGCCCTGGACATCGTGGGCGCGAGCTTCATCCGCGAGATCGAGCCCGGCGAGCTGATCGCCATCGACGAGAACGGGCTGCGCGCCTCGCGCTTCGCCGACGCCCGCCCCAAGGGCTGCGTCTTCGAGTACGTGTACCTGGCGCGCCCCGACACCGACATCGCGGGCCGCAACGTCTACCTCTCCCGGGTCGAGATGGGCCGCCGACTGGCCAAGGAGGCCCCGGTCGACGCCGACCTGGTGATACCGACCCCGGAGTCCGGCACGCCGGCCGCGGTCGGCTACGCCGAGGAGAGCGGCATCCCGTACGGCTCGGGCCTGGTGAAGAACTCGTACGTGGGCCGGACCTTCATCCAGCCCTCGCAGACCATCCGGCAGCTGGGCATCCGCCTGAAGCTCAACCCGCTCAAGGAAGTCATCCGGGGCAAGCGCCTGGTGGTCGTGGACGACTCGATCGTCCGCGGCAACACGCAGCGCGCGCTGGTCCGGATGCTCCGTGAGGCCGGCGCCGCCGAGGTCCACATCCGGATCTCCTCGCCGCCGATCAAGTGGCCGTGCTTCTTCGGCATCGACTTCGCCACCCGCGCCGAGCTGATCGCCAACGGCCTGACGGTCGACGAGATCTGCAAGTCCCTGGACGCGGACTCGCTGTCGTTCATCTCGATCGACGCGATGGTCGAGGCGACCACGATCGCCAAGCCCAACCTCTGCCGGGCCTGCTTCGACGGCGAGTACCCGATGGAGCTGCCGGACCCCGAGCTGCTCGGCAAGCACCTTCTGGAGACCGAGCTGGCCGGCGGCCCTGACGCGGCCGACGCGCTCCGTCGCCCGTAAGCATTCGACGCAAGGACACAACACAGCCATGTCCGAGAACACCGGTGCCAGCTACGCCGCGGCGGGAGTCGACATCGAGGCGGGCGACCGCGCGGTCGAGCTGATGAAGGAATGGGTGGGGAAGGCCACCCGCCCGGAGGTCGTGGGCGGTCTCGGCGGCTTCGCCGGGCTCTTCGACGCCTCCGCCCTCAAGCGCTACGAGCGGCCGCTGCTGGCCTCCGCCACCGACGGCGTGGGCACCAAGGTCGACGTCGCCCGCCGTATGGGCGTCTACGACACGATCGGCCACGACCTCGTCGGCATGGTCGTCGACGACCTGGTCGTGTGCGGCGCCGAGCCGCTGTTCATGACCGACTACATCTGCGTCGGCAAGGTCTTCCCCGACCGCGTCGCGGCCATCGTCAAGGGCATCGCCGAGGGCTGCGTGCTCGCCGGCTGCGCCCTGGTCGGCGGCGAGACGGCGGAGCACCCGGGACTGCTCGGCGAGGACGAGTTCGACGTCGCCGGCGCCGGGACGGGCGTGGTCGAGGCCGACCGGCTGCTGGGCGCGGATCGCATCCGTAAGGGTGACGTGGTGATCGCCATGGCGTCCTCCGGTCTTCACTCCAACGGGTACTCGCTCGTCCGGCACGTGCTGTTCGACCGGGCCGGCTGGGCGCTGGACCGGGAGGTGCCGGAGTTCGGCCGCACCCTCGGCGAGGAGCTGCTGGAGCCGACCCGGATCTACTCCCTGGACTGCCTGGCGCTGACCCGTACGACCGAGGTGCACGGCTTCTCGCACGTCACCGGCGGCGGCCTCGCCAACAACCTGGCGCGGGTCGTCCCGGACCACCTGCACGCCACGGTGGACCGTTCGACGTGGACGCCGGGCGCGGTGTTCGACACCGTCGGCAGGCTCGGCGGGGTGGAGCGGCTGGAGCTGGAGAAGACGCTGAACATGGGCGTCGGCATGGTCGCCGTGGTGCCCGCGGACTCCGTGGACGTGGCGCTGACGACGCTGGCCGACCGGGGCCTGGACGCCTGGGTGGCCGGCGAGGTCGTGGAGCGCGGCGAGCACACCGAGGCCGTCGCGCTGACCGGGGACTACGCGGGCTGACCCGTGCGGGACAGCACAAAGCCCGGTCCGGACGATGCCCGGACCGGGTCAGTGGTCAAGCTGCAACGGAATGTGTTGCGTCAAGCACGACGGCGTTGTGATGAGGACTGGGACTCGTCGTCCTCGTCGTCGTCCTCGTCGTCGCCGTAGAGATCCACGTACCGTGCGTACGGGTCGTCTTCCAGCTCGTCGTCATCGTCGTCTTCCTGTACCTCCGGATTGACCGGCAGTGTCGACGATGCGCCCAGCTCTTCGGCCAGACGTGACAGGTCCGTACCGCCGCTGTTGTACTTCAGCTGGCGGGCGACCTTCGTCTGCTTGGCCTTGGCCCGGCCGCGCCCCATTGGCTCGACCCCCTCAACGGTGGGGCTCGACGGCCCCGAGTCTTGACACGCGTTCACGATGTGGAACGGGCCCTCGGATGAGAGACCCGGTCCGTAGGACTTCAACGGTACCTGCTTCCGAGGCCGCACGGTACGTCGCCCGCACGACGCGCGTCGGAGCAGGGGCCCGCGATGGCCCCGTCCTGGCTGGTCAGTCGCGATTTTACCTTCTTCCGCCACGGTCTGGCTGCCGGGGCGTGGTAACGGTCGGATGTCCGGCCCGCCGTCCTCGTCGCGGAGGCCCGCCGGGAGCCGCCCCGACACGCGAGGACGCGCGCACACCGTACGTCGGGGGCACCCCGCGGGTGTCCGCTTTGTGATGGAGGACACGCCCGCCGTCCGGACCCGGACGCCGGGCGTGCCGGAGGGGCCGCGGTCCTGCCGCGGCCCCGTGGGTCACGGACGCAGCCAGCTCTCCGCCGGGGTGCGCTCGGCCATGCGCTGCTCGGCCAGGCGGTCGGCGGCGGCGGCCGGCGGGATGCCGTCGGCCGCGGCGCGCTCGAAGATGGCGAGCGTGGTGTCGAAGATCTTCGTCGCCTTGGCGCGGGCCCGGTCGAAGTCGAAACCGTGCAGCTCGTCCGCGACCTGGATGACGCCGCCCGCGTTCACGACGTAGTCGGGCGCGTACAGGATGCCGCGGTCGGCCAGGTCCTTCTCGACGCCGGGGTGGGCGAGTTGGTTGTTGGCCGCGCCGCAGACGATCGAGGCGGTGAGGGCCGGCACCGAGTCGTCGTTCAGGGCACCGCCGAGCGCGCAGGGCGCGTACACGTCCAGCGGCGTCCGCACCAGGACGTCAGCGTCGGAGACGGCGGTGACCTGAGGGTGACGGGAGGTGATCCGGTCGACGGCCTCGCCGCGAACATCGGTGACCACGACCTCGGCGCCGTCCTTGAGCAGGTGCTCCACCAGGTGGTGGCCGACCTTGCCGACACCGGCCACGCCGACCCTGCGGCCGCGCAGCGTGGGGTCGCCCCACTGGGCCTGGGCGGAGGCGCGCATGCCCTGGAAGACGCCCCAGGCGGTCAGCACGGAGGAGTCGCCGGCGCCGCCGTTCTCGGGCGAGCGGCCGGTGGTCCACTGCGGCGCGGTGCGGGAGACCACGTCCATGTCGGCCACGTAGGTGCCGACGTCGCAGGCCGTGACGTAGCGGCCGCCGAGCGAGGCGACGAAGCGGCCGTAGGCCAGCAGCAGCTCCTCGGACTTGTCCATGTCCGGGTCGCCGATGATGACGGCCTTGCCGCCGCCGAGGTCGAGGCCGGCGAGCGCGTTCTTGTACGACATGCCGCGGGCGAGGTTGAGCGCGTCCTCGACGGCCGCCTCGTCGGAGGGGTACGCGTGGAAGCGGGTGCCGCCGAGGGCCGGGCCCAGGGCGGTGGAGTGGATCGCGATGACGGCCTTGAGGCCACTGGCGCGGTCCTGGCACAAGACGACCTGCTCGTGACCGCCCTGCTCCGATCGGAACAGCGTGGAGACGATGCCGGGTGTCTGACGTACGTCGGTCACTGTGGTGACTCCCGAATGTCCAGAGGTCGCCCTCCGGGTGGGTGGGGGAGGGCCGGTCGGCAGAAGACTAGAACCACCCGGCCCTGAACATCTTCCCAGTGTCGTGGATCACTCCCCGTGCCGGAAACGACGTGGGACGATGCCATGGCGGAAGCCGTCACGAGGGAGCGGGTGTGGGCTTGTCATCGGTGCTGGTCCCCTACGCGGCGTATCTGCGGGTGTACGAGCCGCTGGCGGCCTTCCCGGAGCCCGACCGCGGCTACTGGTACCGCTACGCCGCCCAGGGCCCGCAGCGGACCGCACAGGACGAGCTGCGGCAGTCGCTGGCCGGTCTGCTCTCCGTCCCGCCGCTGGCCGTTCCGGTCCGCGAGAGCGGTGAGGCCTTCGTCGCCGTCGTGGACGGCGTGACCCACGTCTGCCCCTGGCGCACCCGGTTGCGCGGCTGGCTGGCCCTGTCCGAACTGGTCGAGGAGTACCCGGCCCCCGTGGTGGAGGCGGTGCTGCCGAGGGTCGCGCTCGAGCAGGCGGAGGCCGACTTCGCGGCGTGGCGGGCGGAGAAGCCCGAGAACGCCGACGCCCGGCCCTGGATCCGCGGGGCGACGTGGCACGTCCCGGTGCGCTGGTTCGTGCTGTTCGACGACTCCGAGCGGGAGTACGAACCCGCGGGCGCGGGCGAGTCCAAGGGGCCGGTCATGCGCTACCGGACACCCATGGTGCAGGCCCGCCGGCGGACGGCCCGGGCGCTGCGGGTCCTCAAGGATTCACTCGAAGAGGGGCCTCTGATCGACGGTTTGGTGGACGTGGGGCGGTGGCTCGAGGAGTTCCACCCGCGTTCCCTGGTCGAACTCGACTACGGGGGGCTCGTGCACGCCATCGCGCCGGACTCCCTCGCGGGTGACCGTTCGGCCGCCGACGTGGCGGAGGCGCTGGCGGCGCTGCGGGACGACGACGGCACCCGGGCCGGTGAGGCGTACGAGCGGCTCACCGACCGCTGGAGGGCCGTCAGGGAGCTCCTGTACGCGAGTTGAGGGTCCGTCGGGAACCGGGGGCCGCGGGGGAGGGACTTTGGTCCTGAGTCCGGCCGACCGGTACCTTTGGCCTAAGGGTGACCTAAAGCACGTTTAGGGGTCTTGCCCTCATCCCCACCCCCCATGACAATATGGGACATCGGGTCCGGAAGGACCTCTTTCCACTCGCTCTGGGTGGAATGTCCGGGATTGCATCCCCTTGAGGTGGGGCTGTGGCTCGTGGGTTGGCTGTGACTGATCGTCACCCAGGTGTGACTGTCCGTTATGGCCCGGTCCATCGGCTTCCGTCGAGCTTAGACACCTCAGAGGGCAAATCCATCGGTTTGGCCGACACGGCTGGACAGATGGTGTAGTTGTAGTGCCAAGGACAAGCCGTTCGTCCTATTACCGACTCGGCCCGCGTCCGCCATTTCGGGCAACGCGGGTCAAGGTGCAGAATTTAGAGGAAAGAACCGTGTTGGTTCGGTTCTCTCGAGGAGGCCGCTCATGACCGCTCGCACCCCTGATGCCGAGCCGCTGCTGACCCCCGCTGAGGTCGCCACGATGTTCCGCGTGGACCCGAAGACGGTCACGCGCTGGGCCAAGGCTGGCAAGCTCACGTCCATCCGCACGCTCGGCGGGCACCGCCGCTACCGCGAGGCGGAGGTCCGTGCACTGCTCGCGGGCATTCCGCAGCAGCGCAGCGAGGCCTGACCTGAACAAACGGACGCCCGCGCGGGGCCCCCAACCCGCCACGGCGTCCGCTCCGAAGGGTCCCTGCCCCCATCAGGGAAGCCCGTAGGAACGTCGATCGCACCGGAGTCCGCCGGCTCCGGTGCGATCTTTTTTGTGCGTGTGATGTGTCCGTGTTGTGAGGACTGGGTCCTCTGTCGTGAGTGCAATTGCACATATTAAATTGACGGTCCCACAGGAGGCCCCAAGTTCCCCCAGGCGGGGAACTTTTCACGTGACTCCCGTCACATGCCGGAGTCCTGTTCCTCGCCCGGTTCGTGCGGTAGTGGGACGGCCGCGCGCCGTAGCGCCAGCCGCATCAGCCGGTGGCACACCGGGCAGTGCCGGGTGAGGTGCCGTCGCCCGCCCCCTGCCGCGGCCGCCAGGTGCGCGCGCAGCAGCGCCCGCGTCACGTCCCGGGGTGCCGGGCCCGGGTCCCTGGGCGTCGCGCTCATGTGCCAGGCGTACCACGCGGGAACGGACGGGACCAGGGGACCCGTCCCCTCCACAACCGCTACCGGCCACCGCGGCCGCGGCCGCGGCCGCGCCGCGCGCACAGCAAGAAGGCCCGCGTCCTTCGCTGGACGCGGGCCTTGCCTTCTACTGCGGTCCTGACGGGATTTGAACCCGCGGCCTCCACCTTGACAGGGTGGCGAGCACTCCAAACTGCTCCACAGGACCAGGTTTCGCGGCCGTCGTTCCTTGGCCGCGAGGAAGACTCTACAGCAGGTCAGAGGGTGATTGCGAACCCGATCAGCCCCAGGCTTCGTCGAGGGCCTTGAAGATGCGTTTGTCCGAGACCGGGAACGCCGTCCCGAGGGCGTGCGCGAAGTAGCTGACCCGCAGTTCCTCGATCATCCACCGGATGTCCCGCACCCGTTCGGGGACGGGCCGCCCGGCCGGCCGGGCGGCCAGCAGCTCGGCGTACTCGGTCTGGATCTCCCGGACCTTCTCCATGCGCGTGGTGTCCCGCTGCACGCCCGTGGGCATCTGCTGCAGCCGCCGGTCGACGGCCACCAGGTAGCGGAGCAGGTCCGGCAGCCGGCGCACCCCCGCGGCGGTCACGAAACCGGGCCCCACGAGGGCTCCCAGCTGCTCCTTGACGTCCGCCAGGTTGGCCACCAGGGCGAGGCTCTGGGTGGCCTTCAGACGGCGCTCACAGGCCTGCCAGGCGGCCAGCACCTGACGCACCTGCGCGACGGTCCTGACGGTCAGCTCGACGAGGTCGGCGCGCACCGAGTCGTACAGCTTCCGGAAGGACTCCTCGTCCCAGGCGGGGCCGCCGTGCTCGGCCATGAGCCGGTCGGCGGCCGCGGTGACGCAGTCGTCGAACAGGGCGTTCACCGAGCCGTGCGGGCTGCGCGACAGCGCGAGCTTGTCCTGGTTGGACAGCCGGTCCGCGGCGAACTTCGCAGGGTTGGTGGGGACGTTCAGCAGGATCAGCCGGCGGGTGCCGCGCCACATCGCCGCGGTCTGCTCGGCCTCGGTGTCGAAGAGCTGCACGCCCACGCTCTCGCCCTCGTCGACGAGCGCCGGGTACGCCTTGACCGGCTGCCCGGACCGCCGGGTCTCGAAGGTGCGCGGCAGGGCGCCCACCGTCCACTGCGTCAGCCCCGTGCGTCGCTCGATGCCGATGGCGCCGGCGTCGTCGAAGGCCTTGCTGATCGCGGCCTTGGTCTTCGGCCGCAGCTGCAGCCTCAGCGCCTCCAGGTCCTTGTCCTCGGCCAGCTTGCGGCGGCGCTCGTCGGTCACCCGGAAGGTGATCTTCAGATGCTCCGGGACCTTGGCGAGGTCGAAGTCCTCGGCGGTGACGGGCACGCCCACCATCCGCTGGAGTTCCCGCGCCAGCGTCTCGGGCAGCGGGTCCTGCACCGGGACGACGCGGTCGAGGAAGGCCTTCGCGTAGTTCGGCGCCGGTACGTAGTGGCGGCGGATCGCCTTGGGCAGCGAGCGGATCAGCTCGGTGACGACGTCCTCGCGCAGTCCCGGGATCTGCCAGTCGAAGCCGTCCGGGGTCACCTGGTTGAGCACCTGCAGCGGGATGTGGACGGTCACGCCGTCCGCGTCCGCGCCCGGCTCGAACTGGTACGTCACGCGGAACTTGAGCTTCCCCTGGCGCCAGGAGTCGGGGTAGTCGTCCTTGGTGACGGCCTCGGCGTTCTCGTTGATCAGCATGGAGTGCTCGAAGTTGAGCAGCTCCGGCTCCTCGCGGCGCCTGTGCTTCCACCACGAGTCGAAGTGCGCGCCGGACACGACGTGTTCGGGGACCAGGCGGTCGTAGAAGTCGAAGAGCGTCTCGTCGTCGACGAGGATGTCGCGGCGCCGCGCCCGGTGCTCCAGCTCCTCCACCTCGGCCAGCAGCTTCCGGTTGTCGTGGAAGAACTGGTGGTGGGTGCGCCAGTCGCCCTCGACGAGCGCGTTGCGGATGAACAGCTCGCGGCTGGTCTCCGGGTCGATCTTCCCGTAGTTGACCTTGCGGTCGGCCACGATCGGCACGCCGTACAGCGTCACCTTCTCCAGCGCGACGACCGCGGCCTGGTCCTTCTCCCAGTGCGGTTCGCTGTAGGACCGTTTCACCAGGTGCTGGGCGAGCGGTTCGATCCACTCCGGCTCGATGCGGGCGTTGACCCGCGCCCACAGCCGGGAGGTCTCCACCAGCTCGGCCGACATGATCCACCGCGGCGGCTTCTTGAAGAGCGAGGAACCGGGGAAGACCGCGAACTTGGCGCTGCGGGCACCCAGGTACTCGTTCTTGCTGTCGGTGTCCTTCAGGCCGACGTGCGAGAGCAGGCCCGCCAGCAGCGACTGGTGCACGTGCTGGAGGTTGACCTCGTGGTCGCCCTCGGAGAGGTGGATGCCCATCGTCTTGGCGACCGTGCGCAGCTGGCTGTAGATGTCCTGCCACTCGCGGATGCGCAGGTAGTTGAGGTACTCGGTGCGGCACATCCGGCGGAAGGCGGAGGAGGACAGCGCCTTCTGCTGGTCGCGCACGTACCGCCAGAGGTTGAGGAGCGCCATGAAGTCGCTGGTCTCGTCCGCGAAGCGGCGGTGCTTCTCGTCGGCCTGCTGCTGCTTGTCCTGGGGGCGTTCGCGCGGGTCCTGGATCGACAGGGCGGCCGCGATGACCATCACCTCGCGGACCACGCCGTTGCGCTCCGCCTCCAGCACCATGCGGGCCAGCCGCGGGTCCACCGGCAGCTGGGAGAGCTTGCGGCCGGTCTGCGTGAGCTTCTGCCCGTCGAGCGCACCGAGCTCCTGCAGCAGCTGGACGCCGTCCTTGACGTTCCGGGCGTCCGGCGGGTCGATGAAGGGGAAGCGCGAGACGTCGCCGAGGCCGGCCGCGGTCATCTGCAGGATGACGGAGGCCAGGTTGGTGCGGAGGATCTCGGCGTCGGTGAACTCCGGACGGGTCAGGAAGTCGTCCTCGGAGTACAGCCGGACGCAGATGCCGTCCGCGACACGGCCGCAGCGGCCCTTGCGCTGGTTGGCGCTGGCCTGGCTGATCGGCTCGATGGGCAGCCGCTGCACCTTGGTGCGGTGGCTGTAGCGGGAGATGCGGGCGAAGCCCGTGTCGATCACGTACCGGATGCCGGGGACGGTGAGCGAGGTCTCCGCGACGTTGGTGGCCAGCACGATGCGGCGGCCCGTGCCGCGCTGGAACACCTTGTGCTGCTCGGCGGAGGACAGCCGCGCGTACAGCGGCAGGACCTCGGTCAGGCGCAGCTGCCTCTTGTTCAGGGCGTCGGCCGTGTCGCGGATCTCCCGCTCGCCGGAGAGGAAGACCAGGATGTCGCCGGGGCCCTCGGCCTGGAGCTCGTCGACCGCGTCGCAGATCGCGGTGATCTGGTCGCGGTCGTCGTCGTCGGCCTCCTCCGCGAGCAGCGGCCGGTAGCGCACCTCGACCGGGTACGTACGCCCGCTGACCTCGACGATCGGGGCGTCGCCGAAGTGCCGGGAGAAGCGCTCCGGGTCGATCGTCGCGGAGGTGATCACGACCTTGAGGTCGGGGCGGCGGGGCAGCAGCTGGGCGAGGTAGCCCAGGATGAAGTCGATGTTGAGGCTGCGCTCGTGGGCCTCGTCGATGATGATCGTGTCGTACTGGCGCAGTTCCCGGTCGGTCTGGATCTCGGCCAGCATGATGCCGTCCGTCATCAGCTTGACCAGCGTGCCGTCGCCCACCTGGTCGGTGAACCGGACCTTCCAGCCGACCGCCCCGCCCAGCGGGGTGTGCAGCTCCTCCGCCACGCGCTCGGCCACCGTGCGGGCGGCGATCCGGCGCGGCTGGGTGTGGCCGATCAGGCCGCGGACGCCACGCCCAAGCTCCAGGCAGATCTTGGGGATCTGCGTCGTCTTCCCGGAGCCGGTCTCACCGGCGACGATCACGACCTGGTGGTCGCGGATCGCCTCCAGGATGTCGTCCTTCTTCCGGCTGACCGGCAGCTGCTCGGGGTAGCTGATCCGGGGTATGGCCGTGCGCCGCGCCTCGACCTTCAGCGCGGCCTGGTCGATCTCCGCCCCGATCTCGGTCAGCACGGCCGAGCGGGCCTCGGGCTTGCGGATGCGGCGTGCGCCGTCCAGGCGACGGCCGAGGCGGTGCGCGTCGCGCAGGGTGAGCTCGGCCAGCCGGGCGCCGAGCTCGCCGAATGCGGGGGAGGGGGGCTGCGTAGACATACGCGTTCCAGCATCGCATCCGCCGCGCCCCACGGGCGAACGCATTACGCCGGGTGTTCCGCCGTCCCGCGGGGCCCGGGCCGGGCCGTGGTGCGGGGCCCGCTGCGGGCGGGACGGTGGCGTTCGTCACGGCGCCGGCGCCGCGGTGCGACTGGGCGCCGGACGGCGTCAGTTGCCGCCGGCCACCGGGAGGGCCGACGGGGGGTGGCCGGCCGGGAGGAACGCGATCCTCACCGGCAACGCGAAACCCCCGCCGAGGATCTCGACGGGGGTTGCTGGTGGCTGGGGCCGGGGTCGAACCGGCGACCTATCGCTTTTCAGGCGATCGCTCGTACCAACTGAGCTACCCAGCCAGCGCGGTCCTGACGGGATTTGAACCCGCGGCCTCCACCTTGACAGGGTGGCGAGCACTCCAAACTGCTCCACAGGACCTTGCTTTGCGCTCTGCGCGAGAGACAGTCTCCCACACGTTTGTGCGTGCTCCCAACGGGATTCCGCCGCGCTGTGCGAGGGACGGATCGCCGGGAACGGGGCTACCGGTCGGTGATTCTCGGTGACCGGTCGGACACGCACTGGCGGGCCGATCTCGCTGGACCAGCGTATCAGACCCCGGGTGCCGCCACGCACGTGTGACCTGCGGGGCAGCGAGGACGGGACGCCGGGCCGGTCGCGCTGCCCGGCCCGGAAAACACAGAAGGCAGCGCCGCCGGTGAACCGGCCGCACTGCCAACGCGCATCGTCTGCGGGACGACGCAGACGTATGTGCCCCCAACGGGATTCGAACCCGTGCTACCGCCTTGAAAGGGCGGCGTCCTGGGCCACTAGACGATGAGGGCTGGGTGGCCCGCCGGGCGGATCTTCGGCACCGTCGGGACGCGTCAGCAGCATATGGGATGCGGCGGAGGATCGCCAAAACGGTTTACGGGCTGCTCGTCGCCGTGACGGAGGGACTGCCGGAGGGCGTTCCGGACGGCCTTCCGGCGGGGGAGAGGGAGGGGGCCGGGGCGCGGCCCGGCTCCACCTCCTCCGGGAGGTGGCGGGAGACCTCGGCGGTGGACAGGCCGAGCCCGCCGAGGGTGATCTCGTCCCAGGCCTGCAGTGCGTGGGTGTCCTGGTCCAGGTAGAGGACGGAGGCCTCCACCTTCTGGGGGGTGTCGCCCTCGACGGCGCGCAGCCCGCCGCCGCCGGTCGTGCCCTGCACCATCAGCCGGCTGCCCTCCTCGAGCACGTCGACGGCCCGGGTGTGGGTGTGCCCGGCGAGGATCAGCGGGACCAGGCCGTCGGTCTGGGCGGCGGCGATCGGGTTGTGGGCGATCGCGATGTCGACCTTGGCACCCGTGGTGTTCTGCGCGCGGACGGCGTCGGCCAGCTTCTGCCCGGCCAGCCGTTCCGAGGGGTCGCCGGCCGCCTCGACCGAGCGGTCCGGGGTGAACTGCGGGTCGCCGATGCCCGCGATGCGCAGTCCCTTGACCACCACCGAGCGGCCGTCGTCGACGACGTGGGCGTTGGCGCGCTCCGCGACCGCGCGCTGGCTGTCCATGGAGTCGTGGTTCCCGCGGACGAAGACGTAGGGCGCGCCGAGGTCGGGGATGGCGGAGGTGAAGCCGTTCTCGGCGGTGGTGCCGTGGTCCATCAGGTCGCCGGTGTCGACGATCACGTCGATCTTGTACTCGGCGACGACGGACTCGATGATCTGCCAGGCCACCGGGTTGAGGTGGATGTCCGAGACGTGCAGCACCCGCAGCGTGGTCGGGTCCGGGTTGTAGGCGGGCAGCGTGGACGTCGCGTCGTACAGCCGGGTCATGTTCGTCACCAGGCGGGCGAGTTCCTGCTGGTAGATGTCGAAGTCGCTGACGATGCTGCGCGCGTTGCCGACGACCGAGGGGGCGCTGCTCAGCAGGCCGGAGAAGCGGGGTTCCAGGACGCTGCGCGGGTTCCAGGTGCCGTACGCGGTGCCCGCGCAGGCCACCAGCACCGCGAGGGACAGCCCGCCGGCGGCGAGGGCCCGGCGGGGCCTGCGGTAGACGGCGAGGCCGAGGGCGGTGGCGCCGGTCAGCGCGGCCACCGAGGAGCGCAGCGCGAGTTCGGCCGTGCTGTGCCGCACGTCGGCGGTGACCTCGCTCTGCAGTCCGCTGATCCGCTCCGGGTGCCGTACGAGGGTCCGGGCCCGGTCGGGGTCGAGGGTGTCGACGTCCACGACCAGGCGCAGCGGGCCGTCGTGGCTGTCCAGCCGCAGGGCGCCCAGCGGGGAGACGTTGACCTGGGTGTCCCCGGTCCAGGACGGGTGCAGCGACATCCGGGTGTTCATCGGGCCGACCGGTTCCTCGATGCTGCCCAGCACCACCAGGCCGAGCCAGCCGCCCACCAGCGTCACCGCCAGCAGCCCGAGCGCGCCCAGGTACGGCCGGGCGGGAGGGACGGCGAGCGAGGGGGCGGGCGGTACGGCCGTGCGGCGGCGGCGCCACAGGTCACGGATACGGGGCACACGAGATCGAACGCGGACCATTGCCGACGTATGCCCCGGGCCGTCGCGAGACATGCGCCACCGGGGCGGAGTCCCCTGCCCGCCCGGCGGGGTGACCGCTGATCAGCCCCAGCCGAGTTCGTGCAGGCGCTCGTCCTCGATGCCGAAGTGGTGCGCCACCTCGTGGACGACGGTCGTGGCGACCTCCTCCACGATCTCCTCCTTCGTGGCGCACATGCGCAGGGTCGGGCCGCGGTAGATCGTGATCCGGTCCGGCAGGACGCCGGCGTACCACTCCCCGCGCTCGGTCAGCGGCGTCCCCTCGTACAGGCCCAGCAGTTCCGGATCGGCGGGGTCGGGTTCGTCCTCGACGAACACCGCCACGTTGTCCATGACGCGGGCCAGCTCCGGCGGGATCCGGTCCAGCGCGTCGCTGACCAGTTCCTCGAACGCTTCGCGTGACATCTCCAGCACACCGCCATTGTCCGCGACGGACGGCCGTTCGGGCAGCGTCCGACGCGGATCGCCTCGCCGGATCGTGCTGCCGGACCGCGCTGCCGGAGCCCGCCAAGGGCGCGCCGGGCGGGAGCCGTTCGGCGGCCCGTGCCGGGGCGGGCCGTGCGCGATGCGGCCGGGCTCGCGCCCGTACGGGCGTGTCCCCGAGGGCCGCGGGCCCGTTGGGCAGCGCGGAACCCGGTCCCGCGACGACCACCCGCCGGACCCACCGCACCGCCGGACCCATCCGTCCCGCCAGATCCACCAGAGGTGCTCCCGTGACCCCTGCCACCGCCCGTGCGCGTACGGCGGCCGTGCTGCTCCTGCCCGTGCTCGCCCTGGGCTCCGTGACCGGCTGCGTCAGCGTGGGCGGCGCGGGCGGCGACGCCCAGCCGAAGGGCGCCTCCTCCGGTGTCGCCGGGGAGGCCGGCGGGACCGGGGACAGCTGGCAGGACGGCGGGATGGTGCTGCCCGGCGGCGGCCCGGGCGGGGTGGAGGGCCGGCCCGGGGCGCTCGCGCCGGGTGCCGGTTCGCCCTCGGTGTCGGCACAGGAGTCGGTGCCGGGGCCGACCCAGGGCCCGGGCCGCTCCCACAGCGCGAAGCCCTCGGGGCGCCCTTCGTCCTCGGGGCGGCCCTCACAGTCCGCGCCGCCGTCGGACCGGCCGTCGGCGACGTCCTCGCCCGGCGACAGCTCCCCGCCGCCGTCCGGGGACGGCTCGCCCCAGCCGTCGCCGTCCAGCGCGCCCTCGGTGAACGGTGCCGCGGGGGGAGCGGGAGGGAGGGGAGCATGAGGGACCCGGGGGACCGAATTGGCCAAAGCGGTCTCGTATGCGTATGCTGGTAGATCGTTTGATCCCACTGCCCGGCGCCGAACCGAAGCGCGCCGCGTTGGCGCGTTCCTTTTCTCCTGTGGCTGACCGCATCGAGGCGGTTGTAAGCAACCTCCGGAGCTGGCGCGTGCCGAAATCTCCGAGAGGTTTTAGCTTCAGCATGTCTATTGACACTGCCGACCGTTCCGCCATGCCCATCGACACCGACGGCGCCGACGAGGCCGTCACCGAGGAGCAGACCGCTCCCGAGACCCCCAGCGTGACCTTCGGCGACCTGGGTCTGCCCGAGGCGATCGTCCGCAAGCTGGCGCAGAACGGGGTCACCACCCCCTTCCCGATCCAGGCGGCGACGATCCCCGACGCCCTGGCCGGCAGCGACATCCTCGGCCGCGGCCGCACCGGCTCCGGCAAGACCCTCTCCTTCGGTCTGCCGCTGCTCACCTCCCTGGCCGACGGCCACACCGAGCGGAAGCGCCCGCGCGGCGTGATCCTCACCCCGACCCGCGAGCTGGCGATGCAGGTCGCGGACGCGCTGCAGCCGTACGGCGACGTGCTCGGCCTGAAGATGAAGGTCGTCTGCGGCGGCACCTCCATGCAGAACCAGATCTACGCCCTGGAGCGCGGCGTCGACATCCTCGTCGCCACCCCGGGCCGGCTGCGCGACCTGATCGAGCGCGGCGCCTGCTCGCTGGACCAGGTGCGGATCGCCGTCCTCGACGAGGCCGACCAGATGGCCGACATGGGCTTCCTGCCCGAGGTCACCGAGATCCTCGACCTGATCCCGCAGGGCGGCCAGCGACTGCTGTTCTCCGCCACGCTGGAGAACGAGATCGACACCCTGGTCAAGCGGTACCTGAAGGACCCGATCACGCACGAGGTCGACCCCTCGGCGGGCGCGGTCACCACGATGACCCACCACGTCCTGGTCGTGAAGCCCAAGGACAAGGCCCCGGTCACCGCCGCCATCGCCGCCCGCAAGGGCCGCACCATCATCTTCGTCCGCACCCAGATGGGTGCCGACCGCGTCGCCGAGCAGCTGCGCGACGCGGGCGTCAAGGCCGACGCCCTGCACGGCGGCATGACCCAGGGCGCCCGCACCCGGACGCTGGCGGACTTCAAGGACGGTTACGTCAACGTCCTCGTCGCCACCGACGTCGCGGCGCGCGGCATCCACGTGGACGGCATCGACCTGGTCCTCAACGTGGACCCGGCCGGCGACCACAAGGACTACCTGCACCGTTCGGGCCGTACCGCCCGCGCCGGCCAGTCCGGCACGGTCGTCTCGCTCGCCCTGCCGCACCAGCGCAAGCAGATCTTCCGGCTGATGGAGGACGCGGGCGTCGACGCCTCGCGCCACGTCGTCGGCGGGGCCGGCGCGTTCGACGAGGACGTCGCCAAGATCACCGGCGCCCGGTCGCTGACCGAGGTGCAGGCGGACGCGGCCGGCAACGCGGCCCAGCAGGCCGAGCGCGAGGTCGCCGACCTCACCAAGTCCCTGGAGCGCGCGCAGCGCCGGGCCGCCGAGCTGCGCGAGGAGGCCGACCGCCTCACCGCGCGTGCCGCCCGTGAGCGCGGCGAGGACCCGGAGGCCGCCGTGGCCGCCGCCCAGGCCGAGGCCGCCGAGGCGGTCGCCGCCGCGGCGACCGTGCCCGCGCCGGCCGCGGAGGCGTCCGCGCCGGAGCAGCGCACCTTCCAGCGCCGCGACGACCGGGGCAACTACGAGCGCCGCCGTGACGACCGCCCGTCCTTCCGGGACCGTGGTGAGCGCGGTGACCGTGGCGACCGCGGGTACGAGCGCCGTGACGAGCGTCCGTCGTTCAACCGGGACCGCCGTGACGAGCGCCCCTCCTTCAACCGGGACCGCCGCGACGACCGCCCGTCGTACAACCGCGACCGCCGTGACGACCGCCCGGCGTTCAACCGGGACCGCCGTGACGAGCGCCCCTCGTTCAACCGCGACCGTGACCGTGACCGCGGCTTCGACCGTCGTGACGACCGCCCGGCGCGTTCCTACGACCGCCGCGACGACCGCCCGGCGCGCCCCCACGAGTCCCGCGACCGTCACTTCGGTGGCGACCGCCCCGTCAACCGGGACCGCCGCGACGACCGCCCGGCGTTCAACCGTGACCGCGACGCCAACGACCGCCGCCCGTACGGCCGTCGTGACGACCACCGCCCCAGCGGCGGCGGCTTCGACCGCCGCACGGACAAGCCGCGCTGGAAGCGCAACGGCTGACGCCCGCTGAACAGTTGAACGACCCGGAGCCCGGCAGCACTTCGCTGCCGGGCTCCCGTCGTTCCTCAGCCCGCCGCACGCCGGGCCGGGGGCGTCCGTTCCGGCCAACGAGTTCCCTGTGACCCCGGTCACGGGAGTTTCCGTCCACTTCCGGACAGGACGTGACGCATGCCGTGCCCTCCGCGGGGGAATCGCTGGGGGCATGACAATTCCAAAAGAACCGGGTGAGGCCGCGGGGCCCCCGGGCGAGGTCTCCGACGAGGAACGCCTCCGCCAACTCGGCTACACCCAGGTGCTGGCCCGCCGGATGTCCGCGTTCTCCAACTTCGCGGTCTCCTTCACCATCATCTCGGTCCTCTCCGGCTGCCTGACCCTCTACGCGTTCGGCATGAACACCGGCGGCCCCGCCGTGATCACCTGGGGGTGGCTGGCCGTCGGCCTCATGACGCTGGTCGTCGGTCTGGCGATGGCCGAGATCTGCTCCTCGTACCCCACCTCCGCCGGCCTGTACTACTGGGCCCACCGGCTCGCCCCGCCGCGCAGTGCCGCCGCCTGGGCCTGGTTCGCGGGCTGGTTCAACGTGCTCGGCCAGGTCGCCGTGACCGCCGGCATCGACTTCGGCGCCGCCAGCTTCCTCAACGCCTACCTGGACCTGCAGTTCGGCTTCAGCAGCACCCCGGGCCACACGATCGTGCTCTTCGCGGCGATCCTGGTGCTGCACGGACTGCTCAACACCTTCGGCGTCCGCATCGTCGCGCTCCTCAACGACATCAGCGTCTGGTGGCACGTGCTCGGCGTCGGCCTGATCGTCGGCGCGCTCGCGTTCGTGCCGGACCGGCACCAGTCGACGTCGTTCGTCTTCACCCACTTCGTCAACAACACCGGCTGGGGCAGCAGCTTCTACGTGGTCCTGCTCGGCCTGCTGATGGCGCAGTACACCTTCACCGGCTACGACGCCTCCGCGCACATGACCGAGGAGACCCACGACGCCGCCACCGCCGGGCCGCGCGGCATCGTCCGCTCCATCTGGATCTCCTGGATCGCCGGCTTCGTGCTGCTGCTCGGCTTCACGTACGCGATCCGCTCCTACGACCAGGTCCTCGACACGCCGACAGGTGTCCCCCCGGCGCAGATCCTCATCGACGGCCTCGGCGACGTCGGCGGCAAGCTCCTGCTGCTCGTCGTCATCGGCGCCCAGCTCTTCTGCGGGATGGCCTCCGTCACCGCCAACAGCCGCATGATCTACGCCTTCTCGCGGGACGGGGCGCTGCCCCTCTCCTCGGTCTGGCACCGCATCAACCCGCGCACCAAGACCCCCACCAACGCCGTCTGGCTGGCCGCCCTGGGCGCGCTCGTCCTCGGCCTGCCGTACCTGATCAACCTGACCGCGTACGCCGCCGTGACCTCCATCGCGGTCATCGGCCTCTACATCGCGTACGTCATCCCGACCTTCCTGCGGCTGGGCAAGGGCGACGACTTCGAGCGCGGCCCCTGGCACCTCGGCCGTTGGTCCCGCCCGATCGGGGTGGTCGCCGTGTCCTGGGTCGTCTTCATCACCGTGCTCTTCATGCTGCCCCAGGTGAGCCCGGTCACGGTCGACACGTTCAACTACGCGCCGATCGCCGTCCTGGTCGTCCTCGGCTTCGCGGCGACGTGGTGGTTCGTCTCCGCCCGCCACTGGTTCCTCCGCGACCGGGGTCCCGCCTCCGCCGAGGTTCCCGTACCCGCCCCGGCCGACACCCCCGGCTGACCGGTCCCGCCCGCCCGCCGGCGCCGGCCGCGCCGCACGGGCCGAATGCGCTCGGAGCCACGGCCGCCGTCCGGCTATGCTGCGGGGTGCGGGCCGTTAGCTCAATTGGCAGAGCAGTGGACTTTTAATCCATTGGTTGTGGGTTCGAGTCCCACACGGCCTACCCGCAGGCGGTTGGTCTCGCCACCGCTGTCCTGCGTGAATGCGGCCCCACCGGTCTCGACCGATGGGGCCGCAGCCCGTTCTTCGGCCTCGAAGATCGAGTGCTGGCCCGCTGCCGGCCCGAAGTGCCGACGATCACGTCTTGCCCAACTCGCTTCACCCGGGACATGGGTGAGCCCCCACCGCGGGGGACGGTGGGGGCTCGACCGTCACCGTTTGCGACTCCGCCGGGAAGCGTCGCAACCTGAGAGTGCGACCCCGTCAAAGCGGAACGAGATTCAGCCCTCACCCGGGCGGGGCCGCTCATGCGCCCGCCCGGCCGTCCAGGGCCATCTTCGGCTGGGCGGCCTCACGGACGCGGCCCCGTCGATCCTGCCGCACACAGACGACGGGGCCGCTTGGCGCAGGGAAGGGCCCCGCGTCGCCAGCGGGGCCCGGTGCTGTGAGCTGACAGCGGCACGAGCCTAGGTGCGCGCAGGCGTCACCGGGGAGCGACGCGCCACAAAGCGCCGGAGTGGCGCGCCCGTCACCCGGCTGCTCGGTTCGACTGGTAGTCGCTGCATCGGTCGGGGCACGCTAGACGGCGCGCTTGTGGTCGTCCACCCCCCGAGACACCGCGAGCAAGAGAAGGGCCCCTGTCGCGGCGAAGCGACAGAGGCCCTTCTCATTTCGACCGCTCACCGGAGGCGGTCTGGAGGACCATCCGACTCACAGCCTCAGAGTGCGCGTGCGCCATCCAAGACCGGCACGCATCCTGAGACAGCGGTCCCGCCCAGGGCACTCCCGCCCGCCCCGTGGCGGGACCGTCCGGCTGGCTTCCGCTCTCTGGCTGGTGGTGGGGCCTCGCCAGGACCTGGCCGCAGGCGCATGCTGGGGGTGTGGCCCTGTCGACCGCTCGCCCGAAAGCTGCCCCCAGGGCAGGGCCGCACATGCGCCCGCCCGGCCATGCGAGATGGTCCACGCGGCTGGCCGGACGGGCTCGGAGTCGTGGTCCTGCCGAACGTCCTCCCCCTCATCTCGGCGGGACCGCACAAGCGTCCGCCCGGCTGGGCGTGTGTGTAATCCGTGAGGCCCGGGCCTCAGTCGGGCGGGCTCCAGACTTGGGGAGCGCCAGACATTGTCATGCTCACGGGTTGCCCGTTGCCCCCGCCTGGGAAGTGTGTACTGAGCAGCCATCGACAGGGGAGGGCTAGTGACCGACGAGCAGAAGATCCGCGCCGCGGCATTACAGGCGGCGGCCACGGCCATGGCTGGCACCCGGGCCAAGGACGACAAGGAATCGCCCACTACCTACGCCAATCGCGTCAAGACCCTCGCCAAGGCTTTCGAGCCGTACATCAAGGGAAGGGCCTAAGCGAGCGGCCGCTCAAGGGCATGATGAAGCCCCCACCGCCGGGGTGCGGTGGGGGCCCAAGCCATCGACCTCCCGAGTCGCTTCGCCGTCGGAGGCCGGCGGCAGCTCTACAGGGAGTACATGCGTGCACGCGCGGTGCCCTCCCGGCGTCGGCACGCCCTGGTGTCTGCGCACAGGACGAAGATGCCGCCCGGGCCGGAGCCGGACTCAACCAGGTAGGACCGGCCGTCCACGGTCTCCTTCTGGCAACGGGCGCAGGTGCCGGAGACGCGCTCCTCAGGGGCCCCGCTCACGGCCTGCCAGCCCGGGCAGCGCATTGAGCCTGTCGGGAGGCGCACGCGGGGCACGCTGCGAGGTGATCCAGGTAGGCGCGGTGGGTGGTGTGGACAACCCCTTCAAGCCGTCGTAGTTGGGCGGCTACGCGCGGGGCGTGCTGTGCGGCACCGTGAGCCATGTCGACCCCTTCCCGGTCGGCCACGCCTCGGGGCCGTTGACGCGGCCGCCGAAGGCTTTCTCGTCCTTCGACCTTACCGCGCCTTACCGCGCCTTGCTGAGGGTTGCTGCGGTCGCGCGGCATGGCGCGGGAACCTACGGTCGCGAGCATGGGACCGGATCTTGATCGCACGCGCGCGGTGTGGAAGCAGGTCGTGGCGCTCGTCATCGACCGCATCAAGGACGGCACCTATCCGCCCGGCAGTCGCGTCCCGTCCACGCTGGAGCTGGCGACCGAGCTGGGCATCGCCACGTCGACGAGCCAGAAGGCGCTCGCTCACCTGCGCAACGAGGGCTGGCTACGCGGCGAGACCGGCATCGGAACGTTCGTCGCCGATCAGCCGCCGGCCGATGGCTGATCGTCTGGCCGAATGCGATCCAGTCGCCCCGGCATGATCCCCATAGCGTTGCCCCGACCCAGAACCGCACACAACGGGAGGGCGCATGAGCGACATCGGATGGCCGTCGGCCGACATTCAGTGGGGCTACGACATTCAGTGGTAGACCCCTGAACGCACGAGAGCGCCCCCTGCCCGACCCGTGATGGGCCAGGCAGGGGGCGCTTCGTTGTGGGGGGTCAGGCGATGCGGTGCAGGCGGAGCCAGGATCCGGCGCGCAGGATGGTCGGGGTGGCGGACAGGACGGTCTGTGCCCAGCGGAGGCGGAGCGTTCCGGCTGTGCCGCTGGTGCGAACGACGCCGCGGTCGGCGTCCGCATCCACGTACATGTCGAGGGCGTGCACGGCGTTCGTCGCCATGGACAGCGCCAGGTGCTCGTCATCCTGCAGCGCGGTCACGCTGATGGCCTGCTCGTCCGCGGTCTTGTGGACGGCGCGGGTGCGGCCGACGACGTCCGCCGTACTGGACAGAAAGTTGTTCGTGGGCGCGCTGCGCACGATTGAGCTGTTGAAGGAACTCAGTTGAGGGGGACGGCTTGTACCCCCACAGTTGCGTGGGTCAGGGTGACCCCCCGCAAACGGCAAGTCCGTACCAAGGCTGGCGTGAGATCATCCGCCGATGTCAGCAACTCACTGGATGGGTTCGGCGGTCTACTCCGCGGGCGGGATTCTCGGTCTCGTCGTTGCGGCCGCCGAGGTGAAGCGACGCCAATGGCTCCCTGCTATTCGGTCCCTGCTTGTCGTAGCAGGTGCGGCCTGCATGGCTGCCAGTGATAGGGACCATGCGAGCCCTGGCACGCTTGCCGCGACCATTCTCTTCGCAGCGGGCATCGGCCTCACGGTGTATCTCCCGTGAACCGACCGCGACTTCACAGGCTGATCGGGCAGTCCTCGCACAGGCGGCGGCGCCCCCTCGAACGGTGAGGGCCGGCGCTCGCCACAAGCGCCGGCCCTCTGCTCTCCGCACCCAAGAAGCCACTGATGGATGGGACCTTCAGCGTAGCGGCGGGCGGTGACAACGGGGCGTCTCGGCGTAGCGTCGTGGTGTTGGTGAAGGCCACCTGACCTGCGGGTTCGGGGCCTTTCTACTGGCCCACTGCCGGCCCGAACGCCAACCAAGGGGAGCCGACGGCAGCCCACTGGGGCGTGACGAAGGGTGGTTATCCACCCCTCCGGAACTGGGCTTACGGCAAGTCCGGTCTACGGGAGCCGATCCGGACGTCATCCGGACAGGGCCGCTCGGTCTTCCGCCCGGTGGGCGAGGCGTCGGCCGGCCCGAGGGGCGGGCGATCACGTACGTGGCGAGCGGCGGCCCTCGCAGGGTCCGGCTCCCGGTTCACACGCCGCCGCTGGTCCCGACGTGGAACCTCGTCAGCGCGAACACGATGATGAGGTCGAGCACCATCACGGGAATGGCCCATGCGGGGTAGTAGGGAACGAACATGAACTGGGTGATCAGGCTGATCCCGGCCGCTGCCGCACCCGCCCCGCGACCCCAGCTCTTGTTCGTCAGGGCTCCCGCGGCGGCGGCGACGAGCACCACGCCGACGACGAGGTGGATCACGCCCCACGTGGTCAGGTCGAACCGGTAGGCGTACCGGGACGAGGAGAAGAACAGCGAATCCTTCGCGATGCCGCATGCGCCCATGAGGACGCTGAGCGTTCCGCTGAGCAGGAGCAGGGCCCCGGCGACCTGGGACGCCGTGTTCGGCGTCCCGCTGCCGCCGGGCCTCCCAGGACCTCGCTGTGCGTCGGGTGTCGCTGTCATGGCCGCTGCCTGCCTTCCTGTGCGGCGCGGTCACCGGCGCACCCTGTCCGTGCGGAGGCGGCCGCGCTTCTCCGTCAGCATCGCCACAACTCTTCGATGCCGCGACCGCAGCCGCTCGCCGGTGGGGCGCCCGTCACCCGTATGCCGCGCCCCGTGCGGCATGGCGGGGCCCCCGTCCGGAGTACGTCCGGACGGGGGCCCGTGGTGTTCCGGGAGGCCCGGCGGCGGGGTCAGGCGCCGCAGAACTTCAGGCTCTTCAGGGCGTCGTTGATGGCCTTGCCCTGGGCCTCGGTGAGCTCGTTGCCGTGGTACGTGAAGCGCCGGCTCGCCTCGGCGTCCGCCTGGGGGTCGTTGCTGTTGATGGCCGCGCACTGCTGGCGGGCGGCCTCGACGGCCTTGTCGGGGTCCTTGGCGAAGTCGGGGTTGATGGCCTGCAGGGCCGCGATGAGGGCGGTCCGCTCGGCTCCCGTGGGAGCGGACGGGATGCCGCTGGCGGTCAGGGCGTCGCCCTGGTCGGTCAGGGTGTGGTCCTCGTCCGTCTGGTCGGTCTTGGCCACCGGGGACTGCGAGGACGCGGCGGTCTCGGGTGCGGTGGCGGTGGTGTCGGCGGAGGAGCCGCATCCGCTGAGGGTCAGGCTGGTGACGGCGATCAGCAGGGCGCTTGCGGCGATGTGAGTGCGCATGCCCGGATTATTACGGTTCGCCCCGCCTTATGTGGCGGAGGCGGTACGCGGCACGGCTGTGACATCCGCGCGGCCCGCCCGGATGGGTGTGCCGCCGCGCGACGTACGGCCACCGGACCCAAGTCGTCCGCTCCGGAGCGGTGATGACGGGCCGCCACCGCCGCCCGCCGCTACGCCGGGTTCGTGCCCCGTCGGCGGGCCTCGTCGGGGATGGGGAGTTCGAACCAGACGACCTTGCCCGTGCCCAGGCGGCGGGCACCCCAGTGGTCGGCGAGGTGGTCGACGACGTACAGGCCGCGGCCGTTCTCCTCCTCCGCTCCGGCCCGGCGCACCCGGGGGACCAGGGGCGAGTCGTCGCCGACCTCGCAGCGCAGCACGTCGGTGCGGAGCAGGCGCAGGGTGATGGGTCGGGAGGCGAAGCGGACGGCGTTGGTGACCACCTCGCTGACGAGCAGTTCGGTCGTCTCCAGCATCGGGTCCAGGCCCCAGCGGTGCAGGGCGCGGCGGGTCAGCCGGCGGGCCCGGCAGGCGGTCTCGGGCTGCGGGGCGAGGTACCAGTAGGCGACGCTGTGCGTGGGGAAGCCGTCGAAGCGGGCGGCGAGCAGGGCGATGTCGTCGTCGCGGGAACCCCCGGGCCCGAGGTCGCCGAGCGCCTGGTCGCACAGCGCCTCCAGGGGCGGCGGGACGAGGTCGCGGCCGGGGGTCTGGACGCGGGCGAGCAGGTTCTCGACCCCGGTCCAGATGTCGTGGCCGCGGGACTCCACCAGGCCGTCGGTGTAGAGGAACAGCGTGGCCCCGGTGGGCGCGGGCATCTCCACCGTCTCGAAGTCGACCCCGCCGACGCCGATCGGCGCGCCCGCGGGCACGGGCAGCACCTCGCCCTTGCCGCCGGGGAGCAGGACGACCGGCGGCAGATGGCCGGCGTTGGCGATCAGCAGCCGGTGCGAGATGGGGTCGTAGACCGCGTACAGGCAGGTGGCGATGTGCTCGATGCCCAGGCGCTGCGCCTGTTCGTCGAGGTGGTGCAGGACCTCGTCCGGCGGCAGGTCGAGCCCGGCGAGGGCCTGCACGCTGGTGCGCAGCTGGCCCATGATCGCGGCGGAGGTCATCGAGTGGCCCATCACGTCGCCGACGACGAGCGCGACGCGGCTGCCGGGCAGCGGGATGGCGTCGTACCAGTCGCCGCCCACCCGCGCGGTCTCCGAGGCGGGCAGGTAGCGGGTGGCCAGCCGCACCCCGGTGGGCTCGGGGAGGGAGGCCGGGAGCATGGTGCGCTGCAGCGCGTCGGCGACGGACGCCTCGTGCCCGTACATCAGCGCCTTGTGGGCGCCGAGCGCGGTGTGGGTCGCCAGTTGCGAGGCGACCAGCAGGTCGTCGGCGGTGAAGGGGGGCCGCTCCGGGCGGCGCAGCAGGGTGAGGGTGCCCATGAGGCGGTTGCGGCCGTGCAGCGGGGCGATGATCAGACGGCGGCCGGGCGGCAGCGTCCCGGGCGGGCCGGACACCGGGCCGAGCAGCTCCCTGACGGCGGGGGCGATGCCCGGGGCGTCGCCGAAGACCGGGCGGCCTTCCCTGAGCAGCCGGGTGAGCCGGCCGGTGGTGCTGAGCCGCACGCACTCCGACACCCCGTTCCGGCCCGGGCGGTTGACGCACCGCAGCGCGATCTGCGGCGGCTCCGGCGCCGCGGCCTCCGCGTCCGGCGACGGCAGCGGCGGGTGCGCCGGGGGCGGCGGCTCCGGGGTGCGCCGCTGCGTGGGGTGCAGGTGCAGGACCACGGCGTCCGCCGGGTCCGGGCCGCCCTCCAGCCCCTCCCCGGTCAGCAAGGGATCGTGCAGATGGACGAAGATCACGTCGGCGAAGGCCGGTACGGCCGCCGCGTCCAGCTCGCGCAGCGTCTCGTCCAGGTCCATGCCTGCGGCGATGCGCCGCGTCGCCGCGTCGAGGTAGCGCAGCCGGTCGGTCTGCGGCTGCCCGGGCGCGCGCGGCGCGTCCGCGTCGCGGGGCCAGGTGGCGTGCCGCGCGGGCGGTTCCGCCCCGCCCCCGGCCGGGCCGGGGTCCTCGCCGGGGGTGCGGTGCGGCGCCACGTCCCGGTCCCGTCCCGACTCAGCCGATCCGCCGGCAGCACAGGAAGACCTGTTCCTCCGGCGGTACGTCGCTGAAGGCCGGGGCGTAGGTGTACGAGAACTCCTTGACGATCTCGAAGCCGCCCGACTCGATGACGTGCAGCAACTCCTCCCGGAGGTAGCCGGAGACGCGGATGGTGCAGCCGAGGAACGGGATGGAGAAGTCGTCCACGTCGGCCTCCACCATCGACAGCGCGAACAGCCCGCCCGGGAGCAGGAGATGGTGGATCGTGCGGAGGGCGTGCGGGATCTCGGCGCGCGGCAGCATCAGCAGGGAGAAGAAGGCCGCGACGGCGTCGAAGCGCCCGAGTGCGACCGGGCCGCCGGGGTAGAGGTCGGCGACGTCCAGCTGGTGGAAGGTGGCGTCCGGGACGTACGTACGGGCGAGTTCGATCATGCCCTCGGAGAGGTCGACGCCGACGACGTCGAACGCCGCGTCGCTGAGCTGCCGGGCGGTCGGGAGTCCGGTGCCGCAGCCGAGGTCCAGCACCCGGGACCCGGGCGGCAGGGTGTCCACGAGCCACAGTCCGGCGGAGAACTGCCCCTCCTTGTGCGGGAACGCCTCGTCGTAACGGTCACCGATGGCGTCGAAGGCCTCGGCCTGGCCGCTCCGGTCAGGCCGGCCGCTCTGGTAACCGCGCCAGACGGTCCTGTCGATCACGAAGACATCCCTTTCGTGCCCCCCTCCAATTATCCCGTGGAGTCCTTCCGACGCCTCTCGATGACAGCCGTCCCTCTGGCCACGGGGAACACGGCAGTCAGGCAGGGCATCAGGGTCACCCGGGGCGTCCGGGTCGTCTCTCTCCGTGCGCGGGCGGGGCCGCCGTGGCCCCCGTTACGGACGGGGCGCGTGCGCCGGGGTGTTCCGCGCCCGTATCGTGGGGCCACCGCGAGCACGCCGGCCCGGGGCCGCTCCGCCGCGCGTACGCCGCCGACGCCCACCGCACTTGCCAGGAACCGGACCTCATATGACCGCACCCTCCTTGCACAGCACCGCCGACATCGCCTCCCTCCCCGCGGAGGCGCGCGACGACCTGCGCGCCTACGCGGAGCTCGGCGGCTTCACGCTGACGACCGACACCCATGCCTGGTACGCCGCCGCGGACACCGTCGCCGGCCCCGAGGAGGCCCGCGCCGCCTCCACCGTCCTCGCGGAACTGCGCGGCCGTGACCTGCCCGCGCTGCGCGCCACCGCGCTCCGCCTGGAGGAGGCCGAGGCCCTGGGCATCGACGCCCCCCGCACGGTGGCCGAGAGCGGCCGGGCCGTGTCCCTGCTGCTGCGGGTACGGCTGACGCTGCGCACGCTGAACGCCGACGTGTACGACGTGGCCGAGGGCGAGCTGGACGAGTACGTCGCCGCCACCGCGAGCGGCGCCTGGCGCCGGGACCGCGGCGTGAAGGTCACCTGGCTGCGCCGCCGGTCGCTGCGCGGACGCGTCCGCGGGCTGGCCACCGGACGGCCGCGGCGCGACGCCGTGCACACCGCCCTGGCCTCCGCGGCCGCCGAGCGCAACGACTGGGCCGCCCTCGGCGGCACCGGCCGCCCGGCCGTCCCCACCGACGCGGACTTCCTCGACGACGCCTCCCGCGCCGCCGAGGCCGCCGGCACCGGGCTCACCGAGCTGGGCCGCCTCCTGCGGCCCGAGGCCGCGCTGGACACCCTCCCCTTCGCCGAGCTCGCGGAGCTCCTCGACCGCCTCGCCGCGGACGAGGGCACGCTGTACCGGCTGCCCAACCTCAAGGCCACCCGGGCCCGGCTGGAGGAGCAGGGCCTCGGCGCGGTGCTCGCGGAGCTGACGGAGCGCCGGGCGGACACGGCCGAGGTCGTCGCGCTGCTGGGCGAGGCGGAGACCCCGGAGGCCCCGGTCGCGGAGACCCCTGTCGCGGAGACCCCGGTCGTCCCCGAGCCGCGCACGACGGCGGAGGGGGACGCGGAGCCGGAAGCGGAGTCCGTGGTCGAGGCGGAAGCCGTCGAGCCCGAGCCGGTCGTGGAGCCGGAGGAGCCTGCGGCCGAGGCCGTTCCCGCTGAGGCGGAGGCTGTGGTGGCTGAGGCTGCCGCACCTGCTGCTGAGTCGGAGCCGGTTGTCGAGGCGGAGGCCCCGGTCGAGTCCGAGGCGGTCGCGGAGGCGGTTGCCGAGGAGGTCGTCGAGGCGGAGCCCGTGCAGGAACCGGCGGTTGAGGCCGAGCCCGAGTCGGTCGTGGAGCCGGAGGCAGTTTCTGCGGAGGCCGAGGCCTCCGTCGCGGAGACCGCGCACGAGCCCGCTGCGGAGCCGGTTGCCGAGGAGGTCGTCGAGGCGGAGCCCGTGCAGGAACCGGCCGTTGAGGCCGCGGCCGAGGCCGTTCCTGCTGAGGCGGAGCCGGTGGCTGAGGCTGCCGCACCTGCTGCTGAGTCGGAGCCGGTTGTCGAGGCGGAGGCCCTGGTCGAGGCCGAGGCCGTTCCCGCTGAGGCGGAGCCGGTGGTTGAGGCTGACGCACCTGCTGCCGAGCCTGAGCCGGTTGCTGAGGCCGAGTCGGTCGTTGCGCCGGAGGAGCCCCCCGCGGAGGCCCCCGTCGAGGCCGAGGAGGTTCCCGTCGAGGAGCCCGTGCAGGAACCGGCCGTTGAGGCCGAGGCCCCGGACGAAGCCGCTCCCGCTCAGGCCGAGCCGGTGGCGGAGGCTGACGCACCCGTCGCTGAGTCCGAGCCTGAGCCCGAGGGGCGGCCGGAGAGGCCGGCGGTCACGCCGGGGAAGGCCGTGACGGCGTATTCGGCGGAGGAACTGACCGCGCTGGTGCGGTGGATCGACGGCGACGGCGAGAAGCGGTCGGACGACGAACTGCTGCGTGCCGCGATGAAGGAGCTGGGCTTCGCCCGGCTGGGCCCGCGCATCAAGGAG
Source organism: Streptomyces sp. NPDC008238 (assembly GCF_042956445.1). Lineage (NCBI taxonomy): Bacteria > Bacillati > Actinomycetota > Actinomycetes > Kitasatosporales > Streptomycetaceae > Streptomyces > Streptomyces sp. NPDC008238. The sequence goes on from NZ_JBIBGK010000003.1 coordinate 569,570, forward strand.
GCCCTCGGCACGGCCGTGGCCGAGGCGCGCGGCTGACGGGGCCGCGCGTCAGCCGGCGCGCGGCAGGGGCTTGGCGACGACCCGCACCAGGACGGTGCGGGTCGTCGCGTTCCGGCAGGCGTCGGTGATGGTCGCGGTGAACGCGTCGGTGCCGGAGAAGTCCTCGTGCGGGGTGTAGGAGAAGAGGCCGTTGGCCTGCTGGACGAGGACGCCCCGCGCGGGTTCGCTGTGGGCGGTGACGGCCGTCCCGTTCCCGGTGACGTCCTCGAGGACGTCACCGGTGGCGTGGCCGTGCGGGCCGGACGTGACGCGGAGCCGCCCCGGCACGAGGACGGGCCGGGCGACGACGTAGACGCGGTGCGCGGCGCGGTCGGAGACGTAGAGCCGTCCGCCGGGGGCGAGGGCGGTGCCCCACGGGCGCTTCAGGGGGGTGGCCCCGGAGGAGCGGGCGCGGGGTGGGGGGTAGAGGAGGGAGCCGTCCTCCGTGACCGCGAGTCCGTGGACGTCGCCGGGGGCGAGCCGGGCGGCGCCGGGTACGGGGGTGACCCGGCCGTCGTGGTCGATGCGCCGGACGCGGCCGTCGACGACGGCGTAGACGTCGCCGGCGCGGTCGGCGGCCAGGGCGCCGACGGTGGCGCCGGGGAAGTAGCGGGCCGGGGCCTTGCCGCCGGGTGGGATCCGCCGCAGTCCGCCGGCCGGGCCGCCCGAGACGTACACGGAGCGGTCGCCGCCGACGGCGACGGCGTCGTGCCGGCCGGCCTCGGCGAGCAGCGTGGTGGCGCCGTGGCCGTCGGCGCGTACGGAGACGGCCTTGCCCTCGCCGGAGACGTAGACCGTGCCGTCCCGGCCGACCGCGAGGCCGTACGGGGCGAAGTCGGTGGTCGCGAAGGTCGTGATGACGGGGGCGGCGCCGGCCTTGCCCGCCGTGACGCGGCGGACGGCGCGGTTGCCGGAGTCGGCGATGTAGAGGCGGCCCGCGCTGTCGGTGGCGAGTCCGGCCGGGTCGCGCAGGGCGGCCGTGGTGGCGGCGGCCCCGTCGCCGCCGCGGCCGGGCTTGCCGCTGCCGGCGTAGGCGACCGGGGCGCATCCGGCGGCGGGGGCCGCCGGGGCGGCGGTGCCCGGGGCCGGGGTGAGCAGGACGGCGGCCGCCGCCAGCAGGGCCGCGGCGAGGGGCGGCCGGTGGCGGCGGCCGGGCCGTCCGAGGGGTGGGCGCACGTCGGGCTCCGCGGGATGAGGTGGGGCGACCGGTACTGACGGGACGTCACCAATGTGGCAACCCCGGCCCGTCCCGGCGCGCCGGGTGACCCATCGGGGGGTCGCCCGAACGGTGGCGGCCGGTTGCGGGGGTGCCCTCTGAACCCGTCTCCTCCGTCGACGGCGGCCGGCGGCCCACGGGCCGTCACGCGCCCAGGTGAGGTGAGGGGGCGTGGGCGGCCCCGGCCGGAGGTGCCGGTGCACGGGGGGCCGCCGCGGGCTCGCGTGTCGTGGTCACGCCAGGGCGAACTCGCAGAATTAACCTCATCGCCCTTGTCATGTGTCTTTCTACGCGCGTAACTTGAGCCGGTCCGCCGTGCGCTGCCCGTCGTCGACGGGTTGTTGGACCCGATAGGAGAAACCCTCGTGCCGATCGCCAGACCGAGCCGACACCGCAACCGCGCCGCGGCGCTCGCGCTCATATCGACCGGAATCGCCGCGTCCGTCGTCCTGACCGGGCTGCCCGCCGCCCACGCGACCCCCTCCAGCGGGGCGGTCGTCGCCGAGGTGTACGGCGGCGGCGGCAACTCCGGCGCGACGCTGACCAACGACTTCGTGGAGCTCGCGAACGCCGGTTCGGCCGCGTACGACCTGGCCGGCTACAGCGTGCAGTACCTGCCCGGTACGCCGTCCGCCGCCTCCAAGTGGCAGGCGACCACGCTGACCGGTGCGATCGCCCCCGGCGGCCGCTACCTCGTGTCGGAGTCCGCGGGGACCGGCGGCACCACGCCGCTGCCCGCCGCCGACGCCAGCGGCTCCATCGCAATGAGCGCGACCAGCGGCACCATCGCCCTGGTCAACGGCACCACGCCGCTCACCTGCATCACCGCCGCGGACTGCGCGGCCGACCCGCGCGTGGTCGACCTCGTCGGCTTCGGCAGCGCGGTCGTGCGCGAGGGCAGCGGCCCCGTCGCCGGCGCGAGCAACACCGCCTCCGTTGCCCGCGGCACGTCCCTGGCCGACACCGACGACAACGCCGCCGACCTCACCGCCGGTGCGCCGACCCCGGTCAACGCCGCCGGCCAGACCCCGGGCGGCGGCACCACGGACCCGGATCCCGACCCCGAGCCGACCGAGCCCGGCACCACCCGCGTCCACGACATCCAGGGCACCACCCGGGTCTCCCCGCTCAAGGGCCAGACCGTCACCCGGGTCCCCGGCATCGTCACCGGCGTGCGCACCACCGGTTCCAAGGGCTACTGGATCCAGGATCCAGAGGCCGACGCCGACGCCCGCACCAGCGAGGCCGTGTTCGTCTACACCGGCTCCGTCACGCCCACCGTCGCCGTCGGCGACAAGGTGCTGGTGACCGGCAAGGTCTCCGAGTACTACCCGAGCACCGGCAGTCAGTCGGTCACCGAGGTCACCGGCCCGACCACCACCGTGCTCTCGGCCGGCAACGCCCTGCCCGCCCCCGTCACGCTGGGCGCGTCCACCGTCCCGGCCGCTTACGCGCCGGACGCCGGCGGCGGCAGCATCGAGGGCCTGGCGCTCGACCCGGCCCACTACGCGCTGGACTTCTACGAGGCCCACGAGGGCGAGCTGGCGCGGTTCGCCAAGGCCCGCGTCGTCGGCGGCACGACCGCGTTCCACGAGGTCTGGGTGACGGTGAAGCCCACCGAGAACCCCACCCGGCGCGGCGGCACGGTCTACGGCTCGTACGCCCAGCCCAACACCGGCCGCATCAAGGTCATGTCGATCGGCGCGGGCGTCGACGTCCCGACCGCCGACGTCGGTGACGAGCTGACCGGCACCACCACCGGCCCGATCGACTACGACGGCTTCGGCGGCTACAACCTCCAGGCCACGCAGCTCGGATCGCTGGTGGACAAGGGTCTCAAGCGCGAGGTGACCCGCAGGCAGAAGGGCGGCGAGCTCGCGGTCGCCACGTACAACGTGGAGAACCTCGACCCCAGCGACCCGGCCGACAAGTTCGCGCGGCTCGCCGACGGCGTCGTCACCAACCTCTCCTCGCCCGACATCGTGGCGCTGGAGGAGATCCAGGACGACAACGGCGCCACCGACGACGGCACCGTCACCGCCGGCCAGACCCTGCGGAAGTTCACGGACGCCATCGTCGCGGCCGGCGGCCCCCGCTACAGCTGGCGCTCGGTCGACCCGACGAACGACACCGACGGCGGCGAGCCCGGCGGCAACATCCGCCAGGTCTTCCTCTTCGACCCGCACCGCGTGCAGTTCACCGACCGCGCCGGCGGCGACGCCACCACCGCGGTCAAGGCGGTCAAGACCCGCAAGGGCGCCGAGCTGTCGGTCTCCCCCGGCCGGATCAACCCGGGCAGCGAGGCGTGGAACGCCAGCCGCAAGCCGCTGGTCGGCGAGTTCCGCTTCCACGGCAAGCCGGTCTTCGTCATCGCCAACCACTTCAACTCCAAGGGCGGCGACCAGCCGCTGCACAGCGTCAACCAGCAGCCGGTGCGCAGCTCCGAGACCCAGCGGAAGCTGCAGGCCACCGAGGTCAACACCTTCGTGAAGTCGCTGCTCGCGGCCGACCGCGACGCCAACGTCGTGGTCCTCGGCGACCTCAACGACTACGAGTTCTCCGGCACGGTGTCCACCCTCACCTCGGGCGGCGTGCTGAAGGACCTGCTGACGACGCTGCCGCAGTCGGAGCGCTACACCTACGTCTACGAGGGCAACTCGCAGTCGCTGGACCACATCCTGCTCAGCCCGGCGCTGCGCCGCTTCGACTACGACGTGGTGCACATCAACGCGGAGTTCGCCGACCAGGCGAGCGACCACGACCCGCAGATCGTCCGCATCAAGCCGGACGGCTGCTGAGGCACGCACCCCCGACGAGGGCGGCACCGGCGCGACGCCGGTGCCGCCCTCGCGGCGTCACCGGGGGTCGGGCTCCGGGTCGGGGAAGCCGCTGGCGGGCGCGTCGGATCCGGTCCAGGCGGCCAGCAGTTGCAGGGCCGCCTCCGAGGTGGAGCCGGGCTCGGCGGTGTGGATGCACACCAACTGGTCGCCGTCGCCGGCGAAGAGCACGTGCTCGTACGACAGGGTGAGGTCGCCGACGACGGGGTGGTGGTAGAGCTTCACCCCGTGCGACCTCTGCCGCACGTTGTGGTCGGCCCACCAGGCCCGGAACTCGGCGCTCTTGATGGTCAGCTCGCCGACCAGCTCGGTCAGCCCCGGGTCGTCCGGGTGGCGCGCCGCGTCCAGCCGCAGGGCGGCGACCGTCTCGGCGGCGTGCTTGTCCCACTCCCGGTGCAGGTCGCGGGCCGCGTCGTCGAGGAACATGAAGCGGGCGAGGTTGCGGTCGCGCAGCGGCAGCGCGTCGAAGTCGGTGAGCAGCGTGCGGGCCAGCCGGTTCGCGGCCAGTACGTCGGTGCGGCGGCCGACGACGAGGACGGGGGTGCGGTCGCCCAGCAGGTCCAGCACGCGGTAGACCTCAGGGCGCACCCGCTGCGGCCGCAGCGGCCTGCGGCGGGCCGGGGTGCGGTGCCGCGCCAGCTCGAAGAGGTGGGCGCGCTCGGCGGCGTCCAGCCGCAGGGCCCGGGCGACGGCGTCCAGCACCGCCTCCGAGACATTCTGGTGCCTGCCCTGCTCCAAACGGGTGTAGTAGTCGGTGCTCACCCCGGCCAGCCGCGCCAGCTCCTCCCGCCGCAACCCCGGCACACGGCGCGGCGCACCGGTGACGGTGATGCCGGCGTCCTGCGGGCTCAGCCGGTTCCTGCGGGCCCGCAGGAAGTCCCTGAGCTCGGCGTTGTGCTCCATGTGTTCCAGTATGGGCGGCCGATCATGGGGCGGCCCGGCGCGGCCGGAGGGGCTGGCGGCGACGGGGCCGGAGGGGTCCGCGGCCGCCCGGTCGGGGGTGCTCTCGGCTACCCGGCGGGAGGGCTCTCCTCCAGGCCGTCCAGCCGTTCCAGCCGCTCCTGGAAGCGGTCCAGCAGTTGCCTGAGCCGGTCCGCCTCCGCGAGCAGTTCCTCGCGCAGCGGCTCGTCGCGCCGCGCATCCTTCCGCGGCGGCCGCCCATGCCTCGCGTCCTCATGCCCCGGCAGCCGCGGCCCGGCGGCGCCCGGTGCGGGCGGTTCCCCGGTCACGTTCACCCAGGGGCCGGCCAGCCGCGCGAAATCCGCCGGCCGCAGCACCCACAGCCCCGCCGCGCAGTGCCGGCAGACCGCCGTCAGCCCGTGCCAGCCCGGCAGCCCGGTGCCGTCGCGCACGAAGACCCGGGCGGCCCGCCCGCAGCGGCAGGCGCCCATGCGCACGGTGCGCACCCGCTGCCGGGCGTAGCGCGTGCCGCGCTCGTACCGGGTGTACGCGCCCAGCACGCTCACCTGCAGCACCACCGCGTCCCGGCAGTCCGTCGCGCAGGTCAGGGCCTGCGCCTCGGCGGCCGTGTGCAGGCAGTAGAAGCCGCAGTCGCAGCCGCGCGCCGGGCTGCGGTGCCGCCGCCCGTAGCCGCACACGGCGTCGCCGAGGGCGCCGTACACGATCCGCCCGCCCAGCGACACGCCCCGGAAGCCCACGCGGGCGCCGTCGTGCGCCAGCAGCGGGAAGGCCAGCTTGTACCCCGTCGGGGGCACCGCCGGCCGTTCCTCGGGCAGCCGGCGGCCGAACCTCACCGCGCCGCGGCCTCGGCGGGCCCCGCCGCGCGGACCTCGACGGTGTCCGGGGCCCGGTCCCCGGGGGCCGCCTCCTCGTCCACGAGCCGCTCCATGCCCGCGAGCTCCTCGTCCGTCTCCTCCGCGTAGCCGTTCGCCAGTGCCCTGCCCAGCTTCATGACGGCCTCCAAGATCGGGCGAATCCCCCGTACGGGGGGTACTCGGGCATCATGCCGCACCGGGCCGCCGCCGGGGTAGGGCACGTCGGGCGCGCCCGCGCCGCCGCGACTTCCTGCCCGGTACACACAACTCCGTGCACGAGCCGTGTGAATGACGGTACGTCAGCGTAGGCTGGGAATGAGGGGAGGCGTCATGGACACGTACGTGACCATCGAGCTGGACGGCGGCAAGGACGCGGCGGAGGACCTGCGCAGACTGGAGGTCTGGCTGCGGGCCGACGAGGAGCTGGCGCCGCTGGTCGTCCGCAGGGAGCGGCCCGCCGACGAGAGCATGGGCGTCGCCTACGACCTGATCCTGATGATCCTCCAGGAGACCCTGCAGGCCACCGCGCTCACGCTGTTCCGCGCCCTGCGCAACCACCTGCGCAACCAGCCCGGCGACTCGCTCAGCGTCACCGTCCGCGCGGGGGACGTGGAGTGCGTCCTCACCGCTAGGGACGCCCTGACGCGCGGCGAGCTGGAGGCGATGGCGGCCCGCATCCGCCAGACGCTGGAGAACTAGATCCGGAGGAAGACGGCCCTGGGGAGGTCCGGCGGGCATGCCGTACGAACCGTTCGCGTCCCGGTCGCGGGCGGTCCTGATCGGGGTGTCCCAGTACGAACACGCCCGTGACTTCTCCAACATCCCCTCCGCCAGGGCCAACGTGGCCCGGCTGCGCGCCGCGCTCGTCTCCGGCGGGCTCGGCCGGTTCATCCCGCGCACCGTGGAGACCCTCGACGAGCCGCGCACCCGCGACCGCGCGCTGCGGCTGATCGGCACCGCCGCCGCCCAGGCCCAGGACCTGCTGCTGGTCCACTTCACCGGGCACGGGTACGTCGACCTGGGCAGCGGGGAACCCGAGCTGTACCTGATGACCCGGGAGTCCACCAAGGACGGCGCCCGCCTCGACGGCATCCCGTACCGCGACCTGCTGCGGCTGCTCGCCTCCTCGCGCGCCGAGCGCGTCGTCCTCGTCCTGGACTGCTGCTACTCCGGCAACGCCGGCCTGGTGCCGCTGCCGGAGCGGCCGTTCTCCCTGATCACGTCCTCGGCCGTCGGCTCGCGCATCCACAAGGGCGACGGCATCGACCCGACGCCCTTCACCGGAGCCCTGGTCCGGGTGCTGACCGAGGGCACCGACCCGTACGACCCGGTCACCGTGCAGCGCCTCGGGGTCCGCCTGCACGAACTGGCCGCCGAGTACGCGGCCACGCTCGACGAGCGCGCGGACTACGACCCCTGGTTCCCGACCGAGCGCTCCAGCAACAGCGCCGGCGACACCGTCCTGTCGCAGGCCCGGCTCACCCCGCGGCCCGCCCGCGGGACCCGCTGGCTCGCGCCGCTGCGCCGGCTCGCCCAGTACGCCGGCTTCACCTGGACGTGGACGGCGGGCCCCCACCAGCCGCTCTGGCACCGGGCGGTCGGCATCGGCGCCGCCCTGGCCCTGCTAGCGGGCGGCGTCACCGGCTGGACGTGGGCGCACCGCCCGGCACCGCTGTGCCCCGCACCGCTCGAACTGCGGGTGCTCACCTCGCCGGAGACGCGCGCCGCGCTCACCTCCGTGCTGGACGCCTTCCAGGACAGCGAGGACGCCGGCCCCACCGCCTCGCTCGGCGGCCGGCCCGAAGGCTGCGGCCAGATCAACACCACCGTCTACGCGGCGCCCACCGACCGCACCATCGCCGCCTTCCGCGCCTCCGCCGCCTGGGCCGAGCCGGAACGCGCCTGCGAGGACGAGGACGCCGGCGAGTGCGCGATGCCGCTGCGGGACGTCGGACCGCACCCCGACGTGTGGATACCGGCAGCCGGCACCGCCCTCACCCAGGTCCAGGCCGAGACCCGCCGCCCCGAGAGCGTCGTCGCCCTCGGCCGGCCGGTCACCCTCGCGCACTCCCCGGCCGTCGTCGCCGCGACCACCTCGCTGGAGGGCGTCGGGCGCACCGGCAGCACCGCGCAGCAACTCGTCGACGCCGCCCACGCGCAGGACGTGGTCGTCCGCAGCGCGGAACCGCACTCCTCGGACGCCGCCCTCGACCAGCTGCTGCACCTGGCACCCGGCACCCGGATCACCACCGACGCCGTGCCCCCGGCGGACGACCGGGCCCTGGCCTGCTCGGCCCGCACCTGGCTGGTCGAGCGGCGCGGCACCCAACAGGCCCTGCTCACGGCGGAGTCCACCCTGGCCGCCCTCGTCACCCCGGCCCTGGAGTCCCATCCGCCCTGCCTGGGCGACCAGTCGGACCCCTACACCGCCTACTACCCCTCCGACGTGCCGCCCCTCGACCTCACCCTCGTACCGGTGAGCTGGGAGACCGGCCGGGCCGACCGCGCCGACCGCGCCGAGGCGGTGCACCGGCTCGCCGCATGGCTCGGCTCCCGCCCGGGGCAGCGGGCGCTGGCCGCGCAGGGCTTCCGTACGGACGTCAGCGGGACGGCCGAGGCCGGCGACACCCCGCTGGACAGCGCGATCTTCGTCGCCGACCCGCGGGCGGGCGGCGGGCCGCCGACCCGGAAGGACATCGAGGCCGCGCTGCGGGACCACGGCGAGGCCGCGGGCACCCGGCGCGACGTCCTCTTCGCCGTCGACGTCTCCAGTTCCTCCTACTCCGGCGCCAACGTCCCCGTCGTGCGCGCCGTGCTGGCCCGCGCCTCCGGCTACCGGTACGGCATCGCCGCGGTGCCCGGCCGCACCCTCCTGCCGCTGGGACCCAACGACGCCGCCGCGCGGGACGCCGCGATCCGGGCGCTGGCACCGGTCGAGCGGGACGCCCCCGTGGCCGCCGCCCTGCGCCAGTGGTCGCGCGCCCTCGCGGACTCCCCCGGGACCCTGATCGTCCTCATCACCGACGACGAGGACAGCGCCCGCGAGGAGCCGCCCGCCGTGGACGTCCCCGTGCTGGTGGTCTCGCTGGAGAGCTACGGCTGCTCGCTGCGCTTCAACAAGGCGGTGACCGAGGATGGCGGGGCGTGCCTGGCCGCCACGCAGGACCTGCCGAACCGGGTCGCGGAGACCATCACCCGCCTCACCTCGGGAGGGTCATGACGGCCGTGAGGGTCACCGGGTCCACCGGGGTCATACGGGTCACGAGGCTTGGGGGAGCCGCGCGCTGCCGGCGCCGCCGCACCCTGGGCGTCGTGCTCCTGCTGGCCACCGCCCTCGCCACCCTCGCCACCGCCGCCTGCGGAGGTCCCCGCCCCGCGCCGGCCCCGGGGCCCGACCGCTCCCGGCCGCTGATCGTCGCCAGCGACGCCGACCTCACCGCCGGCGGGCGACCCGGCGTCCGCCGCGCCCTGGTCGACGAGTGGAACCGGGCCAACCCGGACCGGCCGGCCCGGCTCGTCGAGCTCCCCTCCGCCTCCGACGAGCAGCGCAGCGAGCTGATCGGCGCCTTCCAGTCCGGCACCGCCGCGTACGACGTGGTCAACCTCGACATCAGCTGGATCCCCGAGTTCGCCGACAGCGGCCTGCTGCGACCGCTCGACCCCGCCCTCGTCGACGGGGACTTCCTGCGCCAGGCCGCGGACGCCGGCCGCTGGAAGGGCCGCACGTACGCGGTGCCCTTCAACACCGACGTCGGACTGCTCTACTACCGCACCGACGACCTCGCCAAGGCCGGCCGGCGCCCCGCCGACCTGCGCGGCTACGCCAAGATGGGCGACCTCCTCGCCGACGTCCGCCCGCTCGGCCACGCCGCCTACACCACCCAACTGCGCGCGTACGAGGGCCTGACGGTCAACACCCTGGAGACCTTCTGGACCGCGGGCGTCGAACTCGTCGACGGCGACGGCCGCTACACCGGCACCGAGGACGGGCTGCGCGAGGGCCTGGACGAGCTCGGCCGGCTGGGCGCCGCCAACAACCTCAACCCGGAGTCCCTGGAGGCCGACGAGTCGGTCACCCTCGCCCAGTTCACCGAGGGGCAGAGCGTGCTGATGCGCAACTGGCCGTACGCCTACAACCGGCTGGACGCCGCGCTCGCCCCCGGCGTCCGCTTCGGCGTGGCCCGGCTCCCCGGCGTCGCCGCCCTCGGCGGGCAGAGCCTGGGCGTCGCGGCCACCAGCGACCGCCCCGGCGACGCAGCGGACCTGATCCGCTTCCTGACCGGACGCAGCGCCCAACATGCCCTGCTCAGAGCGGGTTTCGCCCCTGCGCGGCGCTCAGCATACGGAGCCGGGGATGTCAACTGTGACGATCCTCACGACCCCCGTGCCTGGTTCTACGACCGCCCCGCGGGCCGCGGCTCCGAGCCCTCCCCCTCACCCGCCGCCGCGACCCCCGGGTACACGACCCTGCTGTGGTGCGCGCTGCAGGCCGCCAGGGCCCGTCCGGCGACCGCGCACTACGTCACGTTCACCCGGGTCCTGCAGCGTGAGGTGCACGGAATGCTCGCGGCACACCGCTCCACCGACGCCACGGCGGAGCGTCTGGACGGCCGTCTGGGGCGCGCGCTCGGCGGCCGGGGTCCGGGGTGACCATCACTGCCCGTGAGCGCGGCACTCCCTTCCGCATAACGACTGATGCACACTCACATTTCCCGTAGGTCACGGCAGTCACGGCGCAATGTCCGGTTCCGTCCTGTCCATCCCCATAGATTCCCGTCATGAACTCGCTTGAGTGGCTTGGAATTGGCGGGCGCCTCTATTAACGTTCGATAACGCAGCGCGGTCGTCCCGCCGCCGTCAGGGCGGCGCCGTGCGCTTGCCGAATCCCGTCCGCGGGAACCGGGGAACCACTTCCTGGGGTGAATCGGGGGCCTTCCGAGGTCCTCGTAGGAGACCTTCCTGCTCCGAACCCGTCAGCTAACCCGGTAGGCGAGAAGGAAGGAAAGGAGCGCGCCCGCGTGGCGTCGAACGAGCCTGCCCTGATACCCGGACAGCAACAGGGGTCCGCGACCGCGTACTCCGAGTGGGACACCGCCGAGTGGAACATCGCCGCCGGCTGGAATCCCCCGGCAGCCGAGCAGGCACCGCCGACGAAGAACGCGATCGACGGCTGGGACACCGGGCAGTGGAACATGGCCGCCGGCTGGCTCGCCGCGGCGGCAGCCGAGGAGACGGCCTCCCACGACGCAGGCGCCGTTGCCGACGCCACCGTCGCGCAGCACGAGACCGCCGGGCACGAGGCCTACGAGCCCGCCGCCCCCGCCCAGCCGCGCCACGAGGACATCGAGGCCTTCGACGCCTTCGGGAACACCCGCGACATCGAGGCCGCGCCCTACGAGGGCCCGGACGCCGAGCCGTGGGACCCCTCCGAGGAGTCCGCCGGCCCCCTGCGCGGCCGCCACCGCGTCGCCAAGCAGCGCTCCCTGGGCCGCGGTTCGGCGGTCTTCGGCGTCGCGGCCGTGGCCGTGCTCGGCGTCGGCGGGGTCGCCACCGCCGAGGGCAAGAACCCGCTCCCGGTCTCCCTCCCGCACCTGCCCGACGCGTCCCAGCTGCCCGGCATCGGCGCGCTCGTCGAGGACGACAGCGCCCCCGAGGCCAAGCCCGTCGCCGAGGCCCTGAGCCCCGACGCGGGCGAGGCGCTGCGCAACCGCATCCTCGACCAGGCCCAGCAGCAGCGGAACGCCGCCGACAAGGCCGCCAGGACCGCCGCGCAGCAGGAGGCGTCGGCCAAGGCCGCCAAGTCCGCCGCGCAGGAGCGGGTGCGGGCCGAGGCCGCCGCCAAGAAGAAGGCCGCGGCGGAGGCAGCGAAGAAGCTGGAGGCCGAGCGCCTGGCCGAGCTCGCCAAGAGCTTCGTCAAGCCGGTCTCCTCGTACACGCTGACCGCCGGGTTCGGTGAGTCCAGCTCGCTGTGGGCCAACACCCACACCGGCCAGGACTTCGCCGCCCCGACCGGCACCCCGGTCAAGGCCATCCACAGCGGCACCATCACCGAGGCGGGCTGGGCCGGTTCGTACGGCTACCGCATCATCCTGACCCTCGACGACGGCACCGAGCTCTGGTACTGCCACCTCTCCTCGATGATCGTCACCTCCGGCAAGGTCAGCACCGGCGACACCATCGGCCGCGTCGGCGCCACGGGCAACGTCACCGGCCCGCACCTGCACCTCGAGGTGCGCCCCGGCGGCGGCGACCCGATCGGCCCGATGGGCTGGCTGCGCAGCAAGGGCCTCACGGTCTGAGGCGACCGGTCGTGCGACCGGCCGGCCGGCCGCGTACGACCGCACCGACTCCGGCGGTCCTGGTGACTCCCCCCGTCAACCAGGGCCGCCGGTCCTTTTCGAGGCGACGTCCCCGCCGCCGCTACGGGACGACGAAGTTGTAGATCTCCGAGATCCGGGGCGGTCCGGTCGGCTCCGGGAAGCCGGACTCCTTGGCGGCGGGCATCATGATCTCCATAAAGGCCTCGAGCGCCTGCGCGGACTGCCAGACGTTCACCAGCCGCAGCCCCTCGTTGGTGATCACGGCGGCGTGGGAGAGCAGCCCGGACGGCGGATGCTCGGGCCCGAACCCCGCGCGGTGGTTCGCCTCCTCGTACTGCAGGGCCGTCACACCGGGGAACTCGACCTCCGCCAGGACCGGCATGGGAACCTCCCGCCTCCCAACGACACGCCTACGCCCCAATTTCCTCCGGCTGCCCCCCGGCCGCAATCCGGAACGCGGCCGGGGACAGGGTCAGAACGGGGCGGGCGCGCGGTGAACGCGTGGTCACAGCGCCTCCAGCCGTACGTCCGCCGAGTCGCAGGCCGCCGTCTCGTCGGCGTAGACCTCGCACACCGGCCGCCCGTCGGGGGTCATCGTGTGCTCGACCTCCCAGAGGCTGATCTCCTCGCCGGTCTCCAGCAGGAAGGCGTGCTCGTACAACGTCCAGCCGGCGACCCGGCCGGTGCCGATCCGGGTGTGCCGGCCGGTGACGTACGCGATGTCGTGGCCCACCGCCGAACCCAGCCGGCTGCGCAGGTCCTCGCCGGGCACGTCCGTGTTCTCGGCCCGCCGCAGCACCCGCCACGCGTGCTCGGCGGAGTGCTGCTCCGTGTACTGCCGGGGCCCGGGCGTCAGATCCATCGCCAGCTGCGGCAGCCGTGCCAGCCAGTCCGCCGCCTCCGCCTCCAGCTCCTCCGGGGAGGGCTCGCCGAAGCGCGCGTCGATCGTGTGCTGGGCGACGGCCAGCGTGTCCGGGTCCGAGTACACCTCGTACAGCGGCTCGTCGCCGTCGGGGCCGGTGTTGTGCTCGATCTCCCACAGCAGCTGCGTACTGCCGTCGGCCAGCAGGAACGTGTGCCGCAACGTCCTGCGGCTCAGCCTGCGCGGCGGGCCCTTGCGCTGGCGGAAGGACGCCAGCTCCGTGCAGCCCATCAGCGCGGTCGCCAGCCGTCCCAGCACGTGGTCGTCGACGTCGAAGGCGTTCTGCGCCCTGGCCAGCACCACCTCGACGTCCGCCGGACCCGCCCCACCTGGTCGCGCGTTCCCCATGCGGTCCTCCTGCTCACGGCATTCCCCGCGCACCATTGCGAGCACTCAGCGTAGTGGCATCGACGCGCTGCGCGTCGGGTCTCCCGGAAAAATGGTGCACCCCCACCCGTAGGAGGCGCGTAAAACGCGAAACGCACGCCCCCTGCTGCCACTATGCGCCCATGCGCGCACTCTTCGTAGGCCTCTGCACCCTCGATGTCATCACCCTCGTCGACCACGTCCCGGCCCCGAACGAGAAACTCACCGCCCGCACCCAGACCGTCGCCGCCGGCGGCCCCGCGACGGGAGCCGCGGCCACCTTCGCCCACCTCGGCGGGGAAGCCGTCCTGCTCACCGCATTCGGGGGCCACCCCCTCGCCGGCGCGATCGACGCCGACCTCACGGCCCTCGGCGTCGACGTCATCAACCTCACCGCGGACTCCCCCGAACCCCCCGCGGTCTCCACGATCCTGGTCACCGCCGCCACCGGCGAGCGCGCCGTCGCCTCCACCAACGCGGCCTCAGGGACGTCCGTCTCCCCGCCCGGGGACCTCTCCGTGCTGGTCGGCGACGCCGACGTCGTCCTCGTCGACGCGCACCACCCCGCCCTCGCCGTCCCCGCCGCCCGGCTCGCCCGCGCCGCCGGGGTCCCCACCCTCCTGGACGCGGGCAGCTGGCGTCCCGCGACGCCCACCCTGCTCCCCTACGTCGACGTCGCCGTCTGCTCCGCCGACTTCCACCCCCCGGGCACCACCACCCCGGCCGAGGCCCTGGCGTTCCTCCACGACGCGGGCGTGCGGTGGACCGCCGTCACCCGGGGGCCGTCCCCCATCCTCCGGCCCGACGGGCAGATCCCCGTCCCCGCCGTCAGCCCCGTCGTCGACACCCTCGGCGCCGGAGACGTCCTCCACGGCGCCCTCGCCCACCACCTCGCCGCCCACGTCACGATCCGCCTCACCCCGCCCGCCTTCGACGCAGCCCTCGCCTTCGCAGCAGGCATCGCGTCCCGCTCCTGCACCTCCTTCGGCACGCGCACCTGGATGCGCGCCTGAGGGGCCCGGGGGGCGGGGGTGTCTGGTTGTCCCGGGTTGAGTCAGGGGCGCTCTCGCCCCTTCGTCTTGTTGGCGATCAGGGCGAACAGGACCGCTCCGACACCCAGCACGAGCCAGCCGACCGCCGACTCGGACACGGTCATCTGGGTTTGTTTGGGCAGCAGCGACAAGCCGCCGAGAACCATGAACATCGCGAACATGTAGCTGAGCCCGGCCATCAGCAGCCAGCGCAGCAGTCGGCTCGCCCGTACGTTCGGCGACTTATCGGTCATGGGGTTCCGCCTCGCTCATTTGACGATGTTGTGGCACTGGGTTCCGCGCTTCTGCCCGCTTGTGAAGAAGTCCGCGCATGCTTTCCCGTAGTGCTTCAACGTCCGCCTAGAGTCATCGACACGCCCTACGGACTTCATGAAAGTGCACGAGTGGTGCATGGGACCCCGCCGAATGAGGTATGTCTTGCCCTCGGTGTCGGCGTAGCGCCAATCGATCCGCCAGTTGCACCACTTTCCGCCTGCGGAGTCCGCGCCGAAGATGTCCTGTACGGAGGCTTCTTCCCTCGTGATGCTCAGGCCGCTGCCCTTGATGATGTGACCGATCGTCGCGCCCGGAGCGCAGAGCTCCATACCCTTCACGTCAAAGCAGAAGCTGCCCACCTTGCCGTATCCCACAGCGGTGGCCGAAGCCGGGGAAGCGGCGGCCACCAGAGCGGTTACTGCCGTCGACGTCAAAGCGACCCACTGCCTAGCCCGCCCCGCGAAAGGGCGCCGAGCAGGGAAGGTGCGGACTTCATTGCGGCTCATTTGGCACTCCGATGCTTGCTGCCTACGTACGCATCGGAGAACGCCACCTTCCCCCGACGCGATACGTGGTGTTGCGTTCCGGTGACACAAGGTCGCTCGGGGGAGTGGTGCAGGAACCTTCAAGCATCAGTTTTGCAACAGGAGTTGGCCCCTTAACCTGCGGCGATGGCCGAGTAGGTCCAGACGTCCGCGGGCAGTTCGTGCTGGAGGCGCCAGACGATGCCCATGGGGTTGCTGCCCTTGTGCTCGACGTAGTTCGCCGGGCCGAGGAGCATCCAGGGCTGGGGGCCGCCGATGTCCGTCTTCTTGTAGCGGCGGACGAAGAGCAGGACGTGACTGCCGCGTGCTCGGTGCTGCTGGTAGCGGAGCCCCGTCGGGGACGAGCTGGACGTCTGGTTCTGGGACTCCCAGTGGAACTCGGTCTCGTTGCGGGCGTAGTCGTGATAGCGCGTCTGCGGGGAGAAGTCCTTCTCGTCCTTCTCCAGCGTGATGAACAGCGCGTCCGTCCCTATCGACTCGCACCACTTCACGCCTTCCCGGAAGTGCCCGGGCAGGAAGCCGCCCAGTGCGGACTGCCGAAGGGCCGGGAGGATCTCCTCGCGGCTGTAGGAGGCGTGGATGGTCAAGGGCAGTTCGCCGAGTGGCCCGTCGAGCGGGATGGGGACGTGGTCGGTGCGGTCCAGGCCGTGGGCGAGGACCTGGCGGAGTTCGTCGCGGACGTGCGGCTGGGCGCGGAGGGCGTCCAGGCCGTCCTGGTAGGTGGGGAAGCCGTTGCCCAGGGGCCACAGGGAGAAGAAGAGCATGCGGGCGTAGTCCTGCCCGCGCGGGCCGAGTTCGTCGTACGTGGAGGCTTCGTCGGCCAGGACCCGCTGGTACGCGGCGATCCGCGCCGGGTCGTCGACGTGGAGGAACGTCGGGACGCGCTTGAGGAGGGCGGCTTCGCCCTCGGGGTGTGCGGTGGGCAGCAGTCCGGCCCGGCGGAGCAGGCCGGTCCAGGAGTTGCCGCCGCGGTAGATCTCCTTGATCTCGCGGCGGCTCTCCGCGAGGTACTCCGCCAGTGTGGGGCTCGCGTACGCGCTGACCTCGCGCGCCAGCTGGGTGACGTTGACGTTGATCTGGCTGCGGATGTTGTCGATGACAAGTTCCTTGGCCTTGGGCTCAAGGATGATCTGGCAGCCGGACGGGAGCTGGGGGAAGTCGTGCTCGATGTTGCTCAGCAGCCGGTTGCGCGTGAAGTTGGTGAGCGCGCGGAACTGCTCCTCGAAGCGGAACTCCTTGCGGTGTTGCCCGATGAAGTCCAGGACCGTGAGGACGGCCTTGCCTTCGCTGCGGCGCAGGCCGCGTCCCAGCTGCTGCAGGAACACCGTGGCGCTGGACGTGGGCCGCAGGAGCAGCAGTGTGTCGACGTCGGGGATGTCCAGTCCCTCGTTGAAGAGGTCGACGGAGAAGAGGATCTGCAGGGTCCCGGCCCGCAACTCTTCGAGGGCTGCCTTCCGCTCGTCCCGGGGCGTCTCGCCCGACAGGGCCTTGGCCCTGAGGCCGGCCCGGCAGAAGAAGTCGGCCATGAACTCGGCGTGCGCCACGGTGACGCAGAACCCCAGTGCCCGCATGGAGCCGGGGTCGGTGACCTTGTCGCGGACGGCTTGGACGACGAGTCGCGCGCGAGCGTCGTTGCCGGTGAAGAGGTTGTCCAGCCCGGTGCGGTCGTAGGCGCCCGCCTTCCACGCGACCGCGCCCATGTCGGTGTTGTCGGTGATGCCGAAGTAGTGGAAGGGGCTCAGGAGGTCGTTCTCCAGGGCTTCCCACAGCCGCATCTCGGCCGCGATGCGGCCGTCGAAGAAGTCGTCCTGGACCTTGCGGCCGTCCATCCGCTCGGGGGTCGCCGTGAGGCCCAGCAACTCCCGCGGGGCGAAGTGGTCGATGATCTTCCGGTAGGTGGGGGAGACACCGTGGTGGAACTCGTCGATCACGACGACGTCGAAGTGGTCGGGTGCGAAGCGGTCGAGCGACTGGGCGTTGAGGGACTGGACGCTCGCGAAGACGTGCGTCCAGTTGTCCGGGATCTCGCCGCCGACCAGGAGTTCTCCGAAGTTCGCGTCGACGAGCACGTCCTGGTAGGTGCGCAGGGACTGTTCGAGGATCTCCTTGCGGTGGGCGACGAAGAGCAGCTTCAGGTCGCCGCCGAGCTTCGCCCGAAGGTGCTTGTAGTCGAGGGCGGCCATGACCGTCTTGCCCGTCCCCGTGGCGGCCACGAGGAGGTTCCGGTGCCTGTCGTGGACCTCGCGTTCCACTTCGAGCCGTTCCAGCATGTCGCGCTGGTGCGGGTAGGGGCGGACCTCGAGTCCCGAGAGGCTGAGTCTGCGTCCGCTGCCCGCTGTGTTGCCACCGCTCGCGGTGGCGAGCGCCTCGTCGAGCCGGTGGGCGTCCCTGTCGGGGTCGTACGACTCGAACGCCGCCTCGCTCCAGTAGGCGTCGAACGTCGCCTCGAACTTCCGCAGGACGCTGGGGGTGGCGACCGACGACAGCCGCACGTTCCACTCCAGGCCGTCCAGGAGGGCTGCCTTGGAGAGGTTGGAGCTTCCCACGTACGCCGTGTCGTAGCCGGTGTTGCGGCGGAAGAGCCACGCTTTGGCGTGCAGTCGGGTGGATCGAAGCTCGTAGTTGACCTTCACCTCGGCGTTGAACTCACGGACGAGACGGTCCAGGGCGCGTCGTTCGGTGGCGCCGACGTACGTCGTGGTGATGACGCGGATGGGCACGCCCCGCTCGTGGGCCGCTCGGAGGGACTGTTCCAGGACCCGCAGGCCGTGCCATTTGACGAAGGCGCAGAGCAGATCGACGCGGTCCGCGGTGGCCAGTTCGGCACGGAGTTCGTAGCCGAGGCTGGGATCCTCAGGGGAGTTGGTGATCAGTGCGGTCTCGGAGAGCGGGGTTGCCGGGCGGATCGCGTAGACCCCTTCGGCTTCCTGTTCGGCGAGCGCCAGCAGTTGCCGCGGCCCTTCGGAGATGAGGTCCGTCGCCTGCCGGGCGCCCTCGATGGAGTTCATCGACCCGAGGATGAGGTTGGCGGCGACCACCTGCTCTGCCGGCGTCAGCCCCGCGAGGACGCGTTCGACGGTGCCCGCGATGTGCCGGGACAGCACGTGCGGTGCCGACTCGGTGCCGACGACCTCGTCGACGGCGCTCCATCCGTCGGCCCCCAGGGTCTTGATGCGCTCTTCGAGGCTGTCGGTGATGAGCCTCTCGTACAGCCCGGAGACGGGATCGAGGTCGTGGTTCGGATTCGTCACGTAGGCCCCCCTGAGGCGAATCGGCGTGATCCAGTTCTAACAGGAGTGACTGACACGTGTGGCGCGCAGTGCGCGACGCGCGCGTCCCGCGGGCGGAGCATGGGCCCATGAGGGAGAGCGAGACGCCGGTCACGGATGGGTTCGAGCAGGCGATGGAGGCGTTGCGGAGGGCGCCGTACGGGGAGGTGGACGAGGCGTTGTGGGAGGTGGAGGGGAGCGTGCTGCGGGAGGCGCGGGGGCACTTGGAGGCGTGGGAGCACGTGGTGCGGGGGCTGGAGGCGGGGCGGTCGACGGCGCGGGGGGAACTGGTGTGCCGGGACGGGGTGGCGGGGCTGGTGCGGAGGCTGCCGGGGCCGGTCGCGGAGCTGTTCGGGGAGTCGCTGGGGGAGGTGGACGGCCGGTACATCGAGCTGACGGTGGAGGACGCGGCCGCTCCGGGCGGCGAAGGGGGCTGGTGGTGGGGCCGGCGGCCGCGTACCGGGTGGGCCTGACAGTGGTCGCGGGCACACTGGAGCCATGTGCCGAAGCATCAAGACCCTGCGCCCGCCGATGACGCCCGAGGTCGGCGAAGAGGACATCCGGGCCGCGGCCCTGCAGTACGTGCGGAAGATCTCCGGGTTCCGTGCGCCGGCCGCGCACAACCGGGA
The DNA here is from genome assembly GCF_042956445.1 of Streptomyces sp. NPDC008238. NCBI lineage: Bacteria > Bacillati > Actinomycetota > Actinomycetes > Kitasatosporales > Streptomycetaceae > Streptomyces > Streptomyces sp. NPDC008238. Next base: position 588,795 of record NZ_JBIBGK010000003.1, read on the forward strand.
GGCCTTCGAGGAGGCGGTGGACGCCGTGGCGGCGGCCACGCGTGAGCTGCTGGCCGGGATCCAGGTGCGGGGTCAGCGGACTTCGTAGCCCTGGCGGGTGGTCGGCGGGCGGTTCCCCGTGGCGGCGTGACGACGAGTCGTCGTCTGGTGACGGTAGGTTATGGCCTGCTCGAACCAGTCCACCGCTGCACTGAGGTGTGCCATGTCCGTTGTCCGTAGGGCCCTCGTTGTCACCGCTCTGACCGCCGTGCTGCTGGCCAGCGCCGTCGTGTGCCAGTCAGCGGAGTGACGCCCGCACCTGCTGGTGCAGACCGGGGATCGTCAGCCGGTCCGCGGTCAGGAGGTGGTTGTACGCCACGACCTGCGTGAAGAAGACCGGGATGGGGATCGTCAGCCCCGGCGGCAGCGGGGGCGGCATGTCCGGGGTGAAGGTGACCGGGAGCAGGCCGAGGAGGTTGCCGCTCAGGACGCGGGTGAGCAGGACGACCGGCCGCCCGGTGGCGGTCGTGGTGCTCCAGGGCCTCGCGTCCGACTCGAATTCGCCTTGGCACGGGGCCCACGGCGGCGGCTCGGGGGAGACGTGGCCGACGCCGGGCAACCCCATGTCCAGCAGCGGCAGCCCGGTCCCGGGCAGGCCGTGGAAGGGCGGCGTCCAGTCGCGGCCGCGGCGGCGGGCGCAGGCGGGGGAGAGCAGCGCCGCGGTCTGGCGCAGGCTCGCGATGTCGGCGCGCCAGGCGGTGAAGACCAGGACGCGTTCGGCGCCGGCGCGCGTGGGGACGGCGGTGATGCCCCGGTACGTCAGCCCCGTCAGCACCAGCAGCGGCGTGCGCACGCGGAACGGCTGCTCGGCGGTGATCACGCGGTCGCGGTAGCGGCCCGCGCCGATCGACAGGTCCAGGGAGACCTTCGGCAGGCACCAGGGCGAGTCGGGGGTGCCCAGGCGGATGCGGGCGGGGAGCAGGGAGAGCGGTTCGTCCATGCCGCCGTCCGAGGGGCGGCGCGGGACGATCAGGTCCAGCAGCGAGTCGGGGCTGACCTTGTTGCCGGACAACAGACCGGTGGACGGCGCGGGCACCTCGGTCCGTGTACGGCGGTGGGACGCGCCGTCGCGGGGGGCGGGCGGCGCGTACGGGCCGGCGCCCGTCCGTCCCGGCGCGGGGGCCTGCGCCGACGGGTGCTTGCCCCGCAGCCCCAGCAGGTCGCCCACCGCGCCGAGCAGTCCGCCCGAGGGCTGCTGGGGTGCCGCGCGCTGGGACGGTACGGGGCTCGGGCCGGCGCCCTTGGGGGTGCCGCCCGGCGTGACGTCGAGCGAGCCGCGGACGGGGAGCGGCGCCTGCGCCTCGACGCCGACGTGGAGGCCGCCCGCGCCCCGGTTCCTGGCCTTGCCGGTGGCCGAGCCGGAGCCGGAGCCGGACCCGGAGCCGGAGCCCGAGCCCGTGCCGTGCACGGTGGGGTTGCGGGAGTGGTAGAGGCCGTCCAGTACGTCGCACACGGCCTCGCCCGCGCTGCGGTAGCCCTCGGCGGACGTGGCGGTGCCGTCGCCCTTGGAGGCACCGGCGTCGTGGGCCACGGCCATCGGCGCCATTGGGTGCAGTCCGCCGGCGAGCAGCGCCCCGCCGACCGGGAGGGCGCCGATGGCCCGCAGCCGTACGGCCCGGTTGCGCGCGGCGGGGCGGACCGAGGGGCGTACGGCCGGGCGCACGGCCGGCGGGACCGTCGCCGTACGGGTGCTCACGGCGTCCCCGTCGGAACCCGCGGCGGTGGGCGGCGCCGGTTCCGTACCGCCTGCGGGGGCCGCCGGCGGCGGGGCCGGGGTGCCCGCCGGCGTACCGGCCTGGGGGGCGGCCGTCCCCGGCCCCGAGGTGTTGCCGCGCCCGCCGCCGCCCCAGTCGGGCACCGGCCGGGAGCGCCTGCCGCGGCCCCCGTCGCCGTCCCCGTCCGGCACCCAGCTGACGGCCATCGCCCCGCCGATGACGCCCAGCATGAAGCCGATCAGGAACCCGCCGAAGTTGGACAGCACGAGCGAGGCGACGGAGAAGACCAGGGTCGCGATGCCGGCGAAGGCGCGGTGGTGCGGGGCGAGCCACAGGGTGAGGCCCAGGACGACCAGGAAGACGCCCATGAGCAGGCCGGAGACGCCGGCGATGCCCTCGTGGATCAGGAGCGAGAGCGGGGCGAGCGGGATGGAGAGGATCTCCACCCCGGCGAGCAGGGTCCACACGCCTGCCCAGAAGGGACGGCTGCGGCGCCAGGCGCGGAAGCGGGACCGGAGGGCTCCGGTGCGGATCAGCATGCGGGTCACGGTGGCCCGTCCTAGAAGCAGGAGTGGTCGCCGCGCAGCACCTGCACGTGCAGGTCCGGCAGCCGGAAGGTGGCCGCGCTGACCGACCTGTTCGTCTGCCGCAGGTCGCGCACGCGGATGCTCGTGGCCTGCTGGGCGAAGGCCCCGGGCGGACCCTGGACGCCGGGGACCTGATCCACCGTCGAGGCGTCCTGGCCGATGTGGATGTTCTTGAAGACGGCGTCGCCCTTGATGTCGTGGGCGTCCGCGATGAGGCGGTCGGCGCTCGCCGGGTCCGCGGTCAGCCGCAGCGTGACCGGGCCGATCACCGGCACCGGCTGGACGACGGACTGGCACAGGTCGTGCAGGGTGGCCCGGCGGATGGCGGACAGCGCCTCCGGGTAGACCGCGTCACGGCCCCGGTCGAGGACGCCGAACTGCACGAAGCCGTCGCCCTCCAGGAGGGAGGAGGAGATCTGGAAGCTCTCGCCGGCGACGGTGAAGGAGTTGGCCGAGACGCCGAAGGACGCGGCGAGCGCGCCACTGGCCAGGCTCGCGACGACGGCGCCCGCGGCCGCGACGGTCGGCACCATGACGAGGGCGAGCCGCTTCCAGCTGGTGCGGCCGGAGGCGGCGACGGCGGCCTGGGACACGGCGGGCCGGGACCCGGTGGGCTCGGTGGTCAGCACGTCCCGTCAACCGTGGGACAGTCTGATCGGTCGCTCGGTGGCGGTCCGTAATCACCCCGATGGTCGTACGCACTCGCCCATTCGGGTCAGAAGCAGGGGTGGGCGCCCTTCTCGACCGTCATGTGCAGGCCGTTCAGCCGGAACGTGGCCGCGCTGACGGACCTGGTGGTCTGCCGCAGGTGGTCGATGGTGACGCTCTCGGCCTGCTGCCCGGGGGCGCCGGCCGGGCCCTTGGCCCGGCCCTCGGCGTCCGTCTGCGAGGCGTCCACGCCGATCCGGATGTCGTGGAACTCGGCGTCGCCCATCAGGTCGTCGGAGTCGACGATCAGCTGCTCGGCGTGGACGGGCCGGTCGCCGCCACCCGCCTTGATCAGCAGGGTGACCTGGCCGAAGCCGGGGACGGAGCCGACCACGGACTGGCACAGGTTGTGCAGCTCGGCGGAGCTGATGGCGGAGACCGCCTGCGGGATGTCGCCCCTGGCAGTGTGGTCGATGGTCACGTACTGGGTGAAGCCGGTGCCGGTCAGGCGGTCGGCGGCGATCTGGATGCTCTGGCCGGACAGGGCGGTCGTGGCCGGTGAGAGCGCCAGGGAGACGGGCACCACGCCGGCGCCCGCGCCGACCGCCACGGCGGTGGAGACGGCGAGGACCGGTATGAGGACGACGGCCGTGCGCGTCCAGCTCGTGCGGCCGGACGGACGGCCGTCGCGACGGCTCGTACCTCGTGTCAGCGGGCTCACTCGGTCATTGCAACCCCGGCCGTGGGGCCCGGCAAGCGGACTCAGCGGTGACGGCCGCCCGGGGGGTCCTGGTACGGGGCGGCCTGCGGGTACCACCCCTGCTGCGGCGGCACCTGCGGTTGTCGCGGGCCCCACCGCTGCGGGTACGCCCCCGGCTGCTGCTGGGGCCACGGCTGGGCCTGGGGCCAGGGTTGGGGCTGCGGCCACGCCTGGGGCGCATGCGGCGCTTGGGGCTGCGGCCAGGGCTGCCCGTACGGCTGGACCTGCGGGTACGGACCGTACGGCGCACCGGGCGCCGCCCACGGGTACACGGGCGGGAACGCGGGCCGGAGGGCGTGGGCCGCATGGGTGAGCGCGGGCTGCGCGACGGCCTTGCGCTCCCACAGGTGGTGCAGCAGCTCCTGCTCCCGGGCCTGGAAGTCCGTGCCGGCGGCCCCGCGGTCGGCGCGGGCGCGCAGGAAGGCGAGCGAGGTCGCGAAGGACACGTACTCGCGGACGGTACGGGCGGCCTGCTTGCCCTGCGCGTGGCGGGCGGCGGAGCGGGCGAGGCCGCGGCCCCGCATGGAGCCGATGGCGGCGGGCTCGGGCAGGCTCAGCCAGCCGGCCATGGCGTACAGCGGCAGCTGGGTGCGGATCGTCCTCAGCTCGTTCGAGCGGGACCAGATCGCGAGCCAGACCAGCAGGCCGAAGAGGGGGATCATCACCGTCGCGTAGACGGCGAGGAAGCCGAGCGGGCTGAACGAGGCGGAGCCGTTCCAGGTGCCGTGCAGCACCATCGCGAGCAGCCAGCCGCCCAGCGGGGCCAGCCAGCGGCGGGCCTGGCCGGGGCGGGAGGTGGCGGCGATGGCGAAGCCGATGCCGGTGAGCGAGGTGAACAGCGGGTGCGCGAAGGGCGTCATCACGATCCGCACGACGAACATGGCCGCGGTGGTGCCGATGCCGCCGTCGGTCCCGTACGCCTGGTCCTCGGCGAAGCCGGAGCCCAGGTAGAGGATGTTCTCGGTGAACGCGAAGCCGGTGGCGGTCAGCCCGGCTATGACGACGCCGTCGACGAGCCCGGTGAAGTCGCGGCGGCGGAAGAGGAAGAGCAGCAGGACGGCGGCGCCCTTGGCGCTCTCCTCCACGACGGGGGCGACGAAGGTGGCGCCCCAGATGTCGCTCTGCGAGTCGCTGGCGGTGAAGGTCGTCGCGAGCAGTTCGGTCGCGTACTCGTTGGCGAGGATGGCGACCAGCGTGGCGGCGCACGCGCCCCAGGCGAAGGCGAAGACCGCGTCGCGCAGCGGGGTCGGCTCCACCCGGTCCAGCCACAGGAAGGCGCCGCCGAGGATGGGGACCGGCAGGACCGCGAGGAGCAGCCCGACGAGGAAGCCCTCGGTGCCGGTCTGCCGGCGCACCAGCGCCAGGATGATCACCCCGCACAGCGCCAGTACGGAGAAGAGCGCCACCAGCCGGAACGTCCGGTTCTCCCAGAAGTGCCGGCGCGGCTTGTAGCGCCACTGCCCGGGCGCGGGCAGCGCGAACGGGGGTTGCTGCTGGTGTTCCGGATACTCGGGTACGGCGGGTTGTGCTGCCGGGCCCGGCAGGGGCGAGTCGGGCGAATGCGAGTACGAGGACACCCGATGACCTTACGGGGCGGTGACCGCGCGGCGCGATGGTGTTGCCGATTACCGCACGGCCGGACGTTCACCCGCGCTCGAAGACCAGGTCGTGGACGACGTGGCCCTTCGCGATCCCCTGGCGCTCGAACTTGGTCATCGGGCGGAACGCGGGGCGTGGCTCGGCGTAGCCGCTGGTCGTGGCGTAGGCGTTCGACAGGCCGGGCTCGGCCGTCAGCACCTCCAGCATCTGCTCGGCGTACGGCTCCCAGTCGGTCGCGCAGTGCACGGTCGCGCCGGGCCGCAGCCGGGACACGGCCAGGGCCAGGAACTCCGGCTGGATCATGCGGCGCTTGTGGTGCCGGGCCTTGGGCCAGGGGTCGGGGAAGTAGACCCGCAGGCCGGCCAGCGAGCCCGGGGCCAGCATGTCGCGCAGCAGGACGACGGCGTCGCCGTTGGCGACCCGGACGTTGCGCAGGCCCTCGCGCTCGGCGAGGTGGACGAGGTTGCCCTGGCCGGGGGTGTGCACGTCCGCGGCGAGGATGCCGGTGCCGGGGTCGGCGGCGGCCATCGCGGCGGTGGCGTCGCCCATGCCGAAGCCGATCTCCAGGACCACCGGGCGGTCCGGGGCGAGGCCGGCGTCGGCGAACAGCTTGTCCAGGTCGAGCGGCGTGCCGTCGATGTCGACGCCCCAGTCCGCCCAGCGCCGTTCCAGCGCGGCCCGCTGGCCGTGGGTGACCCGGCCGCGACGCGGGTGGAAGGTGCGGATGCGCTGCTCGGTGTGCGCGTTCGGATGCGGGTGGGAGGCGGGGCCGCCGGGGAAGTGGGGGGTGCGGGGCTTCGACATGATGCGTCGATTTTACGTACGCCCCAGCACCGCCAGTGCCCTGCGGGCGACCTCCCGGCCGATCGGCAGCGAGGCCGTCGCGGCGGGCGAGGGCGCGTTCAGCACGTGGACGAAGGGCCCGTCGCCCGCGATGAGGAAGTCGTCGACGAGCGTCCCGTCGCGCAGCACGGCCTGCGCCCGCACCCCGGCCGCCGCGGGCACCAGGTCGTCGGCGGTCACCTCGGGCAGCAGCCGGCGCACGGACTCCACGAAGGCCCGCTTCGACAGCGACCGGTGGATCTCCCCGGCCTCGTACCGCCAGTGACGTCGGGCGATCCGCCAGGTGCCGGGGAACGCGGCCGTCTCGACGAGGTCGAGCGGGCGGAGGGTGCGCCGCCGGTAGCCCTCGCGGGCGAGCGCCGGGACGGCGTTCGGGCCGACGTGTACGGAGCCGTCGACGCCGCGGGTCAGGTGGACGCCGAGGAAGGGGAACGCGGGGTCGGGGACGGGGTAGACCAGGCCGCGGACGAGGCCGGCGCGGGCGGGACGCAGCTGGTGGTACTCGCCGCGGAACGGCACGATGCGCACGCCCGCGACGTCCGGGTCCGCGGCACCGGTCATGCGGGCGACGCGGTCGCAGTACAGGCCCGCGCAGTTCACCAGCGCCCCGGCCCGCACCGGCGGACCGTCGTGGGGCTCGACGACCACGGTCCGCCCGTCGCGGTGGAGGGCCCGGACCTCCGTGCCGTAGGCGATGCGGGCCTCGCCGCGGCCGCCCTCGGTGACGTGGCGGGCCATGGCGGCGGCGACCGCGGTGAAGTCGCAGACCCCGGTCGTGCCGACGTGGATCGCCGCCAGGCCGCGTACGTGCGGCTCGCGCTCGGTGATCTGGGCCGGGCCGAGCTCCCGTACGGGGATGTCGTTCTGCCGCCCCCGCTGGACGAGGGCGTGCAGCCGGGGCAGCTCGTCCCGCTCCGTGGCGACGATCAGCTTGCCCGTCACGTCGTGCGGGATGTCGTTGCCGGCGCAGAACTTCACCATCTCGGCGGCGCCCTGCGTCGCGTACCGCGCCTTGAGGGAGCCGGGGCGGTAGTAGATGCCGCTGTGGATCACGCCGCTGTTGTGGCCGGTCTGGTGCTGCGCGGGGCCGTCCTCCTTGTCCAGGACCAGGACGGACGTGCCGGGGGAGGTACGGGTGATCGCGTACGCGGTCGCGAGGCCGACGATGCCGGCGCCGATGACGACGACGTCCGCGGTGTCCATGCGCGTGGTCACCTCCCGCGTAAGGCTTGGCCCGTCCGGGCCGTCTGCAAACCTGCGGGCGGCGCGGTTGTGGGGCCGGTGGGTGGGTGCGGGTTCGTCTCGCGCCCTTCGGGCGCACAGCGGCAACGAGACCGGCACCAGACGAACAACCGGCCCCGCTCCGGCGCCTGAACCCCAGCCGCCCACCGGGCCGCACACTGCACACAAGGCAGGCCCCCCACCCTCCCATCCGCAGCCGGCATCTTTGCGCCCGCAGGGCGCGAGACGGCGCGGCAGCCGAAAATTACCGGCAGGGCGCGCCGCCCGCCCCCACGGGCTACGCCGGGGCCGCCAGGAGGGGGCGTGCCCGCTCGCGCAGCTCCGCGACGCGCGGCTCGTTGCCGTACGGCTCCAGCCGGTGCAGGAGGTCCCGGACGTACTCCGTCGTCCGGGCCGAAGAGATCCGCCCGGCGACCTCGACCGCCTTGACCCCCGCCGCGCAGGCCGCGTCCAGGTTGCCGGACTCGAGCTCCGCGACCGCCGAGACGACGAGCCGCAGCCCGTGCGACCGGACGAACTCCTCCGTGGGCCGGGCGAGCGCCGTCTCCGTGAAGCGGCGCACCTGCCCGGGTACGCGCAGGTCGCGGTAGCACTCGGCGGCGTCCGCGGCGAGCCGGTCGTAGGAGTAGAAGCCGAGCCAGGGCGGGTCGGCGTCGCCGTCGCGGGCGCGGTCGAGCCAGGACTCGGCGGCGGCCAGGGCCGTGGCGCAGGCGGCGCTCTCGCCGGCCTTGGCGTGGGCGCGGGCCTCGACGAGGTGGAAGAAGGACATGGTGCGCGCGGTGGCGAGGCCCCGGTTGCGCTCCAGGGCGGCCTGGGCGAGGTCCACGCCCTCGTCGGCGAAGCCGCGGTAGGTGGCCTGCAGCGACATCGATGCCAGGACGTACCCGCCGAGGGGGACGTCGGCAGCGGCGCGGGCGAGCCGCAGGGCCTGGATGTAGTACCGCTGGGCGGCCTCCTGCTGGCCGGTGTCGAAGGCCATCCACCCGGCGAGGCGGGTGAGTTCGGCGGTGGCCCCGAACAATGAGCGGCCGACCTCGTCGCTGTACGAGCCGAGCAGCAGCGGGGCCGCCTCGACCCGAAGGCACTCGGGGACCATCCCCGAACGCCAGTCGCCGCCGCCGTACTTGGAGTCCCAGCGCCGGGCGTCCTCGGCGGCCTCGCGGAGCTTGGCGACGTCGGAGTGGCCGACGTGGTGCGTGCCCGGGGCGGGGTCCTCGCGGGCGACGCGGGCGTCGGCCGGGGTTATCAGCCAGCGGGAGGCGGGCGTGACGTAGGCGCTGACCGCGAAGGAGCCGGCGAGGCTCTGCCAGATGCCGCCGCCGCCCGGGCCGCGCCGGCCGGGGTCGAGCTTCCACAGGTCGGTGGCGGACTTGACGGCCTCCCCGACGTCGCGCGGGAAGGCGAGGCCCACCTCGGGCGCGGGGTCGGCGTCGGCGAGGCCGATCTCGTGCAGCGGCACGGGGCGGCCGAGCTTGCTGCCGATGGCCGCCGCGATGAGGTGCGGGGCGGCGCCCTGCGGCACCATGCCCTTGGTGACCCAGCGGGCGACGGAGGTCTTGTCGTACCGCAGGGTCAGACCGCGCTGGGCGCCGAGGTCGTTGACCCTGCGGGCGAGTCCCGCGTTGCTGATGCCGGCCAGGGCGAGAAGGGTGCCGAGTTTCTCGTTGGGCCCTCGGGGTTCTTTGGTCATGACCACTACCACCTCTCGCCGTAAGCGCGAGGGCCGCGTACGCCTGCCACGCCTGTCACACCCTCTCGACGCACAACAACGGCTGGCCCGGCGCCTTTTGTGGAGGCGTGCCGGGGCCCGCCGCAGCCCGTCACCGGGCATGCGCCGTACCCCGAGCGGCCGGGACCATCGCTTCTCGGGTGAACCCAGCGTAGTTCGCCGTATCCCGCCCGTTAAGAGCTGTTGTCCCGGATGGCGAGATTCCTGCCCTGATTGCGGCCTGGCGACTCCTGCTTGTGGCGCGTGCTACCGGCGTATGCGGCTGTGCGCCCATCCGCGCGCTCTGTGCCGGTTCGGGCGGTAGGGGTTCCATGGTGGGGTGGGTTGGCCCGCGGCTCTCATGTGCGGCTATGGGGGGTAGTGGCGGGTCAGGGGGCTCCGCCACCACAATCCCCGCGGGTGGCGGACCGGTCCGGGAGGTGCGCCACGCCTCCCGGACCGCGACCCCCACACGTCGCACAACGGACGAATGCGGGCTCCCCGGACATTGACCGGAAAATGACGTTTGAAATCCGGTGGCCCGTTCCAAGTGACCTTGATCAGGGGGGAGTTGGGCCGAACCGGCCCGCGCCGGACCGCGCGTGACGCGCGGTCCGGCGCTCAACCATGTCCTCATGCGCCTCTTTGTGCGCCGCTCCGTGGCAGCATGTTCCTCGGACGGGGCGGCAGTTCGGCCTGCCGCGGGGCCGGTCGGCCACGGTGGCCCACGTTGTCCACAACCTGTGGAGGCGGCGATGCGGTGGTTGGTGGGGTGGAGTAGCGCTGCCGTGGGACAGGTTCCCGGCGTGCGCGCCGACCGCACCCTGCAGCCCGTCGGCGCCCAGCTCCTGTGGGGCGACCCCGATCCGCTGTGGATGGTCGGCGACTGGCGCCCCGACGAGGTGCGGATCGTCCACGCCGAGAACGGCTCGGTGGCACGGCTGGCCGTGCTGGGCCGTTGCGCCGCCTCCGACGCCGACCTGCGGGTCGGGCTGTTCGCGGCGCGCGGCGGGGCGCTGCGCCACCTGACCGCCTGGGCCGGCAGCTACACGTGCGTCCTGCAGATCGGCCGCCGCATCACGGTGCTGGGCGATCTCGCGGGCGCCCGGCCGGTGTTCCACACCCAGTGGGCGCGGGGCACGGCGTACGGGACGGCCGCGCTGCCGCTGGCCGACCTCACCGAGGCCGCCCTGGACGTGACCTACCTGGCGGCGCTGCTGGCCTGCCCCGACTCCCCCGAGGCGCTGGGCGAGGGCACCCCGTACGCCGGGGTGCGCCGGGTGCCGCCCGGGCACGCGCTCATCATGCGCGACGGGGTGCCCGAGGTCAGCGGCTACGAGCCCAGAGCCTCCCTCGCCGTCGCCGGCACCCCGGCGGCCTCCGCCGACCCGGACCGGGCGATCGCCGGGATACGGGACGCGCTGGTGGACGCCGTCCGGACGCGGCTCGCGCAGCCCCGCTTCGTACCCGACCCCGGGGAGGACCCGGCGCCGGGCATCGGCGCCGACCTGTCCGGGGGCAGCGCCTCCTCCACGCTCGCCCTGCTCGCCGCCGGGCTGCCGGGGATGCCGGGCACCCCGCTCGGGCACGGCTCCGCGGCGGGACAGCGCCTGCTGGCGGTGACCTTCAACGACCTGGCCACGGGCAGCGTCCAGGCGCGCGAGGCGGAGCTGGAGCGCGCCCGCAGCATGGCCGCCGACCCCCGGCTGCACCACGTCGTCGTGCCGGGCGGGCCGGAGTCCCTGCCGTACGCCGACCTGGAGAGCGGGCCGCTCACGGACGAGCCGGGGCCCTCGCTCATCACCGCGGAACGGCACCGGCGGCGCCTCGCGGCGGGCGGCGCCGACCACTTCGTCGGGCACGGTGCACGGCAGGTGCTGGATGCCCATCCGGCGCGGCTGGCCGACCTGTTGATGGACCGGCGGCGGCGCGGCCTGCTGCGTCCTGTCACGGCCCTGGCGCGTGCGGACGGGCCCTCCGGGCGTTCGGTGTTCGTGCCCTTCACCGTGTACCGGGCGGCGCGGCGGCTGGCCCGCACCGGCTACCGGCAGGGTGTCGAGGACGCCGCGGCACGGCTGCTGGCCAGGCGCTTCGAGGAGCACGGGGGCGCGCTGGCCGCGTCCCTGGCGGCCCTCACCTGGTGCCGGCCGGGACCGGCGGCGCGCTGGCTGACCGGCGAGGCGCTGGCCGAAGTATCGGTTCGGCTGCAGGAGGCGGCGGCCCGGCCGGGCACGACGGTGGAGCGCCCCGGTGAGCGCCGGGCACGCGCCGCGCTCGCCCGGCACGCCGCCGACCACCGGGTCTTCGAGCAGGCCGCCGAGGTGCGCAGCCAGCGGCTCCACGCGCCCTTCCTGGACAACCAGGTGGTGCGGGCCTGCCGTGCGCTGCCCGAGACGCTGCGCGTCCAGCCCGGTGCGCGCGCCACGATCCTGCGCTCGGTCCTGGCGGGCGCGGGCATCCGCGAACTGCCGCCCGGCTGGGGCGCCAACTCCCACGTCTCGACCGCCGTCGCCGTCCGCGCGGGCCTGCGGTCGGCCGTCGACGACCTGCTCGACCTCTTCGAGGCCCCGCTGCTCGCGGACGCCGGGCTCGTCGAGGCCCGCGTCGTACGGGCCGCCCTGCGCGCGGCGGCGGTGGGCGAACCGGTGCCCGTCGACGGCCTCACCGACCTGGTCGCCACGGAGGTCTGGCTGCGCCGCCTGCTGGCGCGGCGCGGCTCCTGCTGGACGGGCACGGAGGTGCCGGAACAACGCGCGGTCGCGAGCGGGGTGCAGCGGCTGTCGCTGTAGGCGGGCGGCACCGGCTGTCGCAACTGCCCCGTGCATAAGCCAATTCGGCGGCGTGCGCGCCCCATGTGTGCGCTGCCCGGGGGGATATGGACGCCGTTGCTCCACATATGTCGGCGGCTGGAAATGGACCCCGGCGCAGCCCTCCGCGCGGGTCTCCGGGACACTTTGAGCATGCGCATCCGTACCACGGTGGCGGCCCTCGCCGCCGCTGCCGCCGCGGCGGCCCTCCTGGGCCTGGCCGCGAACGCCTCCGGCGCGCCCGCCGACCGGCCCGGGGTCCGCCTCTACGACGAGGCACTGGGCAGGACGCGGGAAGCCGGCGCCACGGTGTGCACCTTCTACTTCAGGGCCGAGGGCTTCGGCCCCGACCAGCCGGTCAACTGGACGGTCTCGTACGCGCGGGGCGAGGACGCGGTCGTCGGCACGCTGGTCACCGGGAGCGCGGGCACCGGGAGCAGCGACCGCGTCGTGCTCGCCGACGGCGCCTACCGGTTCCGGTGGGCCGGTTCCGACGCGAAGCCGCAGCCCTTCACCGTGGCCTGCCCGGCCGGGACGGCGACGCCGTCGCCGGGCGGCGCGTCCGCGGCCCCGTCCGCGGGGGCCGTGCCCGCGGTGAGCGCGGCGGCGTCCGCCGGGCCGGGCACGGGCCTGCCGGCCGCGGGGCTCACGTCCGCGTCGACCTCCACCGGCCCCTCCGACGTCACGGCCGGCGTGGCCTCCGCGCTGGCCGCGCTGGGCATCGCCGCGATCGCGGCGCTCGTCATGCTCCGGCGGCGTCCCGTCGCACCGCGCCGCCACCGCCGCGTCTCCGGCTGACGCCGCGAACCGGGGTCGTGCGTCCGGCCCGGTTCAGTGCGCGCGGGTCCGTTGCGCCCGCGGCGGGCGGGAAAGAACCCCGCCCGCAAGCACAAACGACCCGTACACGGACAACCGGCCCGCCCCGCAGGGCCCCGTGTCGGTGGCGTGCCCGACAATGGTGGGGCCGGGAAACGCAGAGGGCGGCGGGCACCACAGGACGGGCGGACGCGATGGCGGTATGGGACGACCTGGTCGGCCAGGACCGGGTGACGGAGCAGTTGGCCGCCGCCGCGCGGGACGCCGACGCCTTCGTGACGGCGGCAGCCGCCGGCAACGCGCTGCCGACCGCGTCGAAGATGACGCACGCCTGGCTGTTCACGGGCCCGCCCGGCGCCGGCCGGGACACCGCCGCCCGCGCCTTCGCCGCCGCGCTGCAGTGCGTGAGCCCGGACCGGGCGCTCGGCGGCGCGCCGGGCTGCGGCTTCTGCGACGGCTGCCACACGACCCTGGTCGGTACGCACGCCGACGTCGAGCTGGTCCGCACCGACCTGCTCTCCATCGGCGTCAAGGACACCCGCGACCTCGTCCGTCGTTCCTCGCTCTCGCCCGCCTCCGGCCGCTGGCAGGTGATCGTGCTGGAGGACGCCGACCGCCTCACCGAGGGCGCCGGGAACGTGCTGCTGAAGGCCGTGGAGGAGCCCGCGCCACGGACGGTGTGGCTGCTGTGCGCGCCGTCCATCGAGGACGTGCTGCCGACGATCCGCTCGCGCTGCCGGCACCTGGTGCTGCGCACCCCGCCCGTGGAGGCCGTGGCCGACGTGCTGGTCCGGCGCGACGGCATCGACCCCGTGATCGCCGAGGCCGCCGCGCGCGCCACCCAGGGCCACATCGACCGGGCCCGCCGGCTCGCCACCGACGAGGCGGCCCGCAGCCGCCGCGCGGCCGTGCTGCGGCTGCCGCTGCGCGTGGACGACGTCGGGGGCTGCCTCAAGGCCGCGCAGGAGCTGGTGGACGCGGCGACGGAGGACGCCAAGCAGGTCTCCGAGGAGATGGACGGCAAGGAGACGGAGGAACTGCGCGCGGCGCTCGGCGCGGCCGCCGGGGCGGGCAGCCGTATGCCGCGCGGCACGGCGGGCGTGATGAAGGAGCTCGCGGACCGGCAGAAGCGCCGGTCCACCCGTACCCAGCGCGACACGCTCGACCTGGCCCTGACCGACCTGGCGGGCTTCTACCGGGACGTGCTGGCCGTGCAGGTCGGCACGTCGGTCGCGATCGCGAACATCGAGGCGCGGGACGCCGTCGAGCGGATCGCGGCCGGGTCGCGCCCGGAGAACACCCTGCGTCGCATCGAGGCCGTGCTCGCCTGCCGCGAGGCCCTGGACCGGAACGTCGCGCCGCTGCTGGCCGTCGAGGCGATGACGCTGGCCCTGCGCGCGGGCTGACCACCGGCGTACGGGAGGGATCACCGGCGCGCGGGACGGGCCGCGCGGAGCCGCCCGCGCGCCCTTGATCATCCGGCGGACGGGTGATCGTTTGCGGTGCCCGCGCGTCGCCGCTCCCCGGTGCGCCCGGCCTTGCCGCAGGCTGGCGTGCGGTGCCCCCGGCCGCTGTCCCCGCGGGGGTGATCCCAGCGCACGGGATGCGCTTCCCCCTGCCTCCGGCGTGGGTGCCCACCCGTGCCCGAAGCGCCCTCGGGGACGTCCCGAGGTGGTGCCGCACGTGCCCGAGGTGGCCGAGGTCGTCGTTCTGTACGCGCTGCTGACTGTGGCCGGGGCCGTCGCGGTGGTGCTCGCCCGCTCGGCACTGCGGCACTGGTGGGAGCAGCGTGCGGGCCGCGCGTACGAACTGCCCGTGGAGCGCGCCGGCACCCTGCTGCGCGGGGCCGGGTCGGGCCTGGCCGCCGCGGTGGCGATCACGCTGGGGGTCTGCTTGGCGCCCGGGTCCGGGGCCCCGTCGCTCTCGCCGCCCCGCCAGGTCACCGCCGCCGGGCCGTCGCCGTCCCGGCCGTCGTCACCGCCGCGGCCTCGCCCCCGGCCGGTGCCGTCCGACCCCGTGGACGCGGGGCTGGTGCCGCCGCGCACGCTCGGTCACCCGGCCGGGGGTACGCTCCAGGAGTTGTCCGACGGCACGCGGGTCTGGCTGCCCCCGCAGTACGACTACCCGGACTCGGCGGGCGTCTACTTCCCCCTGGTCGTGGCCCACATCGACCCCGCGGACCCGGATCTGTTCGCCGGTTTCGCCGCCCAGTCGCTGCGCGGCGTCGCCGACCCCTTCGTGGTGGTGCTGCCCGCCAGTTGCGACGCCGGTCCGGGCGCCGGCCCCGCCTCCGTCCCGGACGCGGTCGCCCGGCTCTACCGCGTCCTGCCGGGCCGTCCCGCGCGGGCGCTGCTGGGCGCCGACGGGGACGCGGCCTGCGTCGTACGGCAGCAGCTGACCGATCCCCGGGGCTTCGCGACGGCGATCGGCGTCTCGGGCGGCTACGAGGGGATCGACCGGTCCGGCCCGCCGCCGTACTCCTACGCCGGCGGCGGCTACGCCGGGCGTGACATGCCGCGCCCCGCGCTGCTGCTCGCCGTACCCTCCGGAGAGGAGGACGCGCGGCGCTCGGCGCTCGCCCTGCGCGGGCGGGTGCGCGGCGTGTCCGCCGAGGTCCGGGTGCTGGACGGCATCGGCCCGCGGCGGCGGCTCTTCGCCCTCGTCGCCGGGTACGCGACCGAGAAGCTCGACGGCCCGGACCGTCCCTGACGGCGCGGGCGGGAATCACCCGTACGAGGACTGTGGACGACGGTTCGCCACCGGTCGTACGGATACGCTCCAGATCATCACCACGAGGGAACCGAGGCTCCGATGCACACCCCGCGCCTGCTCCGTACCTCCGGCACCGTCCTCGCCGTCGCCGGGCTGATGCTGTCCGCGTGCACCACCGGTGGCAACACCCACAGCGCCGCCGCGTCGTCCCCGGCGGGCTCGCTCGGCGGGCCGCCGCCCTCGGGCGCGGCCGCCGACGCCTACGGCAACCTCCGGCCGTACTACGAGCAGCGCCTGTCCTGGGGCGACTGCAAGGACATGCCGGGCATGCAGTGCGCCACGATGCGGGTCCCCCTCGACTACGCGCACCCGTCGGAAGCGACCGACCTCAAGCTCGCCGTCTCCCGGAAGCGGGCCGAGGACGGCGGCAAGCGACTCGGCACCCTGCTGGTCAACCCGGGCGGCCCCGGCGGCTCCGCCATCGACTACCTGCAGTACGCGGCCTTCGGCTACCCGTCGCCGGTCACCTCGCGCTACGACATGGCCGCCATCGACCCGCGCGGCGTGGCCCGCAGCGAGCCCGTCGAGTGCCTCAGCGACAGCCAGATGGACGCCTTCGCGGCGACCGACGTCACCCCGGACGACGGCGCGGAGGTCAACGCCCTGGTCGCCGCCGACAAGAAGTTCGCCGACGGCTGCGAGCAGCGCTCCGCCAAGCTGCTCAAGCACGTCAGCACGGTGGAGTCCGCCCGCGACATGGACGTCTTCCGCGCCCTCGTCGGCGACCGCAAGCTCAACTACGTCGGCAAGTCCTACGGCACCTTCCTGGGCGCCACCTACGCCGAGCTCTTCCCGGACAAGGTCGGGCGGCTCGTCCTCGACGGCGCCGTCGACCCCTCGATCTCCGCCCTCGACGCGAGCCGCGGCCAGGCCTCGGGCTTCGAGACCGCCTTCGACGCCTTCGCCGCGGACTGCATCACCCACCGCGACTGCCCGCTCGGCACCCAGAGCACCGCCGACGCCGGGCACCGCCTCGACGCCCTCTTCAAGCAGCTGGACGGCAAGCCGCTCGGCACCGGCAGCTCCCGCAAGCTGACGGAGGCGCTGGGCACGACCGGCGTGATCGCCGCGATGTACGACGAGTCGATGTGGCCGACCCTGCGGTCCGCGCTCACCAAGGCGAACAAGGGCGACGGGAGCGGCCTGCTCACGCTCTCCGACACGTACTACGAGCGCAGCGACAGCGGGCACTACGACAACCTGATGTACGCCAACGCCGCCGTGAACTGCCTCGACCTGCCGCCGGCCCTGTCCGGGCCGCAGGCCGCCGAGCAGTCCGTGTCCGCCTTCACCGCCGAGTCCCCGCACTTCGGCAAGAACCTGGCGTGGTCCAGCCTGATCTGCGCCTACTGGGCCGTCCCGCCGACCGGCAAGCCCCACCGCATCGAGGCCACCGGCGCCGACCCCATCCTCGTCGTCGGCACCACCCGTGACCCGGCCACGCCGTACGCCTGGGCCAAGTCCCTCGCCGGCCAGCTCGACTCCGGCGTGCTGCTCACCTACAACGGCGACGGCCACACGGCGTACGCCCGCGGGAGCAACTGCATCGACGCGGCGGTCAACCGCTACCTCCTCGACGGCACGCCCCCGGTCGACGGCAAGAGCTGCTGACCCCCGAGGGCCCCGGCCGACCCCGGCCGCACGTCGGCGGACCCCGGCCGCACCCTGGTCAGGGGCCCCTCGAGAACTGTGTAGACTTGTGCCCGCTGCGGATGCCAAGCTGTCCCGGCAGCCTGCCGCCTTAGCTCAGTTGGCCAGAGCGACGCACTCGTAATGCGTAGGTCAAGGGTTCGATTCCCTTAGGCGGCTCAGAGAAAGGCCAGGTCAGACATTGTCTGGCCTGGTTTTTTCTTGCTAAGGCATGACGCGTCACGCGGCTGGACCTTCTAGACCTTCCTCCGGTGTGGTGTTGGCGTCGGTTTGGGGCAAGTCGACATCGCCCAGTGCGGGCGGCAGGTCTGGCGAGGTGACTCCCTTGTCGCGGGTGTCGCGGCGGAGGTTGTACTCGGCAGAGATGGCAGGCTCGGCGTAGTCGGTCCGATTGCGTTCGCCTTCTTCCTGCTGAGCGCGGCCGGTGGCCGTCTTCCCTGTGAACCTTGCCGGTTCTTCTTCAAGCGCGACGAGCGCGGTGCAAACGAGGTTGGCATGAAGCTTGAATTTGCTCTGGAGCATCGATGAGACCACCTCGACCTCCCCTGGCAATGTGACAGCGCAGACCAGCTCGCTAGTTGCCAAGCTGTGGAACTACTGCAACGTCCCACGTGACAATGGCCAATTGGCCATCGAATACGTCGAGCAGAGCTCCCCTCCCGAGGCAATCGCCCAGGAGATCGTGGAGGACCTCCATGCCGTCCTCGGCGAGGCATTGGGCGGCGAGGTCAAGCCGGAAGTTGCGGCCGAGGAGGTCATCACGACACCTGTCGCCTTTCCCGTGGGAACCTGACGTCCCATCGGGAACGGAAACCGCAACGGGTGTCTCGCATGCTGGGTCAGGCGACAGTGGATGTGGGTTCGGCTCACCCGGATCGAGGCAGGTCGATCCCGAAACGGACGGATTGGCTACGCATAAGTTTGCCGCCATGGCGATACCCAGTTCAGTGAGCCGTGGGCCAAGAGCGTCAGTCTGGTAGATGGCGTCCAACGTGCCCAACGACGATCACCTTGTCGCTCTCGTCAAGGTACCAATAGATGCGAAGGCATTGATCAGGGCCAGTAGACTCGTCGACTTTGAGGTGTGGTTCCATGGCAACCAAATTGTCCTTATATTTCACTTCATAATGGCGCTTGTGTCGGCGATCGCGTACTGCGGGATTCTTTGCGGAATATCCGTAGCCGAGATCTGTGAAGAACTCTCCGAAGGGCTTCCCGAGAGTTCCGTCGCCCCACCTGCGACCGGCTTCGGCAACGTCCAGGAGGGCCCTGCGCAGCTTCTCCGGATCCTTGTATTCGGAGAACTTCTTAATGCTGGCATCGGCGCTAGGAAGAAAGACGAGATCGTCGCCGATTTCTGACTTTGCGCGTTGATAAGCCTCGGCCACCGAAAGGGCCGATACATCTGTATAAATTGGCGCGGCTGATTGCGCATTTTCTGTGGCAGGTTTAGTTGAGTACTGACTTATCAGTGCGTATTGCTCGCGCATTGCAGCCACATCTGTCATTGCGGCGGCAAGATCTTCCTTGAGATCGTCTCGTTCCTCCCGCAGCCCGCGCAACTCGGCATCGGTGGTTTCGATGTATTCGTGAACCCAATCTGGGATCTCGCCGCTCTCGGAAAGGGTTTTCCGGCGTGCCGCTCGCATCCAGCCAAGAGCAGGATTCTCGGGAACCGACGCGGCGCTCACCGAGCCCAGCCATCGCCTCAGTTCATCGATTAGCGCCTCATCGTCCTCTAGTAGGCGGTTGGGTGTCCAATACTTGTGTTCGTATGGGTTTGCGTCGGCCTTAAATTTTGGCCAATAGAGGCGAACTGCCCCCTGCCATGCGGAGCGCTCTGCCCCTACTCTGTCGGTCAATGCGCGTGCAGCAAGATGAGTTGAGAGGTGTACAACATGGGCGAGCCCAGATAGTTCCCGAGCCAACTTCCTCAAGTCGACGAGCGGCTGTCCGGTCGAAGGATAATTTGTGGCAACGACAACTGGAAGTGCACGTCGATCGTCTGTCAGCCATTCGACGAACTCGGGAATGTCGCCCGTGCGAAGAGTTGCGTGCGTCGGCTTTGTGGGTCGACCCGAATCGGATACCTCGAATTCTCGCAATAGAGTACGAACGATTGCCGGCGCGGAGAATTGATAGTTGGGCCTTCTGAGCTGGAAGCTATGGCTCCGCTGTTGGAGACCGATCCGTATCGTCGCGCAGGCGCCCTCGTCTTGCGATGCGAGAGCCAGGCTCAAGGTCCATCGCACTGAAGGGTCGTCTGTGCCGGGAAAGTGCCACAAGCAGCTCCAGCCGGACGAGCCCCCCTCGGCGGGGTCGTAGCGACTAACGGCCACTGTGTGTCCGCCGCTAGCCTCGTGCTGCCCCGCGCTGAGGAGCTCGGGGGTGAGGTGGGTCGGTCGGCTGACCCATTCGCGGATCAGCCTCTCGGCTCGGTGGAGAGTGTCCCCTGAGGACTCTTCATGGCCGGTCAGTAGGAGCTGACACGCATAGAGCTCGCGCATTCTGCCTCTTTCGGACAATTTGAATCTAATCCGACATTGACATGTGGCGAGCTTCTCGCTCGCTCTCTCATATCAAGTACCAAGTGTGGAGGAGCCCGCAAGCCCCAATCGCGTCCCGGAGAGGCTCTTTTTGAATTGTCTTCGCACGCACAGCCGGAATTGGCTGAGCGGTGTGCTGCGAGAGGCCGAGGAGCGGCCGCCGTTGAGTGAGTGCTGGCGTGAGCAGAACTGGGTAGTGCTGAGGTTGATCTGGCGTCGTGGTGATCACGGTCGGACGCCTCTGATCAGGGAAAACGAGATTCAAACGGTGCGGTGCCACCGGGGATGATCTTATGGGCCCTCACAATGCGTAGGTCAAAGGTTCGATTCCCTTCGGCTTTTCGCGTACTGCGACGGCTCGGGGCAAGGGCGACGAGGCCGAGCGGCACCTTGGAGGGAAGGGCTGCCAAAGCCCCCACGCCCCCGGCCCGTTGTCCGCGCGGCGTTGCCGGGCGTCCGGTCGGCGCGGTCGTTCACGTGTCGCGGGCCTGGTGAGGGGTCCGGTTCGCGTCGCGGCGGTAGGTGTAGAGGATGAAGCCCTGGTGGAACCGGCCGAGTTTGTCGTACAGCGCGCGGGCCGGGGCGTCCTCAAGGGTGTTCCAGTAGAGGCCGGGTGAGTCGTGCTGCTCGGCGTCCCGTGCGACCCACTCGATCAGCGCCGTGGCGACACCGCGCCGTCGGACGTCCGGGTCCACGAACAGGTCCGCCAGGTAGCACTTCCCGGCGTACCAGACGCTGGCGTGGAACAGGTAGTGCGCGATGCCGACCATCTCGCCGTCCAGCCGGGCCGCGATCCCGCGTATCCGCTCGTCGTCGATCAGGCGCCGCCAGGTGCGTGCGTAGCTGTCGTCGTCCCTTTCGACCCCGAAGTACGTGTCCTTGCCGCGGGCCAGTGCCTCCCAGCGGGTGCGGTCCGACGCGGTCAGGAAGCCGATCTCCACCATGGCGCCCATCCTGCCCCGCGGGCGCCCTGGTGACTCCGTCCGCGCTTTGACCGGACCCACGGGTCCGGTTACGGTGAAAGGTAATCGGACCCATGGGTCCGTTTAGTCTCGTACGTAGGAGGAGCGCGATGATCGACAATCCGACGGCCCTGGTCACCGGTGCCAACAAGGGGCTGGGCCGGGAGACCGCCCGCCGGCTCGCCGCCCGGGGGGCGACCGTCCTGCTGGGCAGTCGCGACCTGCGGCGGGGCGAGGCCGCCGCCGCCGAACTGGCCGCCGGGGGCCTGCGGGTCCTCCCCGTCCAGCTGGACGTCACCGACGTGGACGGCGTCGAGCGGGTCGCCGCACGCATACGTGAGGAGTTCGGGCGGCTCGACATCCTGGTGAACAACGCCGGCGGGATCGTCGAGTCCCCCGCGCTGAGCACCACGGCGGCGGACCTGCGGGCCACTTACGAGACCAATGTCTTCGGCGTGGTCACGGTCACGCACGCGATGCTGCCGCTGCTGGCCGCCTCGGCCGCCGCGCGCGTCGTCAACGTATCCAGCACCACCGCGTCGCTGACGGTGACCAGTGAGCCGGGCACCCTCTACGCCGACGCCGACCACATCCTGCCCTACGCGTCCTCGAAGGCCGCGCTGAACATGCTCACCGTCCAGTACGCCCAGGCGTTCCGGCGGGAGCCGGCGTACGCGCACGTGAAGATCAACTCGGCCTCGCCCGGGCTCACCGCCACCGACCTCACGCACAACGCCGGCTCCCGGACGGTCGAGCAGGGGGCCGTGATCATCGTGGAGCTGGCCACGCTCCCCGACGACGGACCCAGCGGCGGCTACTTCAGCGAGGACGGCCCCGCCCCCTGGTAGGGCCCCGCCCCTGGTCAGGGACGACCCGCCCGGACGGCCGTCGCGCGCAGTACGTTCGTCCCATGGGCAACCCGATCGTGAACCTGGACCAGTCCGACGCGTGGAACGGGTACGAGGGCCGCCACTGGGCGACGTACCCCGAGCGGTACGACGCGCTCAACGACGCGGTGAACGACCACCTGCTCGACGACCTCCCGGTCGTGGCGGGCAGCCGGGTGCTGGACGTGGGCTGCGGGACCGGGCGCGTGGCGCGCCTCGCCGGCCGTCGCGGCGCCACGGCGCTCGGCGTGGACCTGTCGGAGCCGATGCTGCGCGAGGCGGTCGCCGCCGCGGAGCGGGAGGGCCTCGCCGGCGTCGCCTTCGTCCGGGGCGACGCACAGGTGCACCGGTTCCCCCCGGAGGGCTTCGACGCGGTCGTGAGCCGCTTCGGGGTGATGTTCTTCGCCGACCCCGTCGCCGCGTTCGCCAACCTCCGGCGTGCGCTGCGTCCCGGCGGGCGGCTGGCCTTCGTGGCCTCGCGCGGCCACCAGGCCATGGACCAGACGAAGATCTACCGGGCGATCGGGACCGTGGTGCCCGTGCCCGACTTCGCCGGTGACACCGGGCCGGCCTCCTTCGCCGACCCCCGGCACACAGAGAAGGTCCTGACCGGTGCGGGCTTCGCCGGGGTGACCTCGACGGCGGTGGACGTCCCGCAGGTCTGGGGGAGGGACGCCGAGGACGCGGCCGACTTCCTCATGGGCTGGGGGCCCGTGCAGTACTGGCTCCGCGAGGGCGGGGCCGACGAGGCGGCCCGCTCCCGTGCCCGGGACGCCGCCCTGGACGCCTTCCGCGACTTCACGACCGCGGACGGCGAGGTCGTGCTGACCGCCCGCCTCTGGCTCGTGACCGCGGAGCGCCCCTGAGCCGCCGCCGGCCCCCTGGCGGTGTGACCTCCGCCTCGTCGCACCCATCCCCGGCCCGGGCCTGTAATCGTCCGCGCCCGGCCGGACATTCCCCAGTGAAAGCCTGTTCAGGGAGGGAAGGGTGCGCATGACGGCACGTGAGGGTCCGCGAGGGCACGAGATGGTGGAAGAGTGGTACGAGGCCCACGCCGACCGGGTGATGGGCTACCTGATGCACCGCACGGATCGCGAGACCGCGCAGGACGTGCTCTCCGAGACCTTCCTGCTGGCCTGGCGCAAGCAGCGGTCCGTACCGGACGACGCGTTGCCCTGGCTGCTGGCGGCGGCACGCCGGCTGCTCGCCAACCGGGTGCGGTCGGACGTACGGCGGCAGGCGCTCGCGGAGCGGATGTCCGCGGTGATGGACCGTGCTCCGCAGGAGGTCTTCGAGGACCGCATAGGCGACCGCGAGCACGTGTTCCGGGTGCTGATGGCGCTGTCCGAGGGCGATCGCGAAGTGCTGCTGCTCACCGGCTGGTACGACCTGAGCGCGCAGCAGGCGGCCAAGGCCCTGGGCTGCACCAGGGCGGCGTACACGCTGCGGCTCCACCGGGCCCGCAAGAGGTTCCGCGCGGCCCTGGAGCGTCGTCCCGCACCCTTCACCCCGCTCGATTCGGAGGTACACGCATGACGAACGACCCTGTCCTGGACGCCGTCCGGGAGTTGCGTCCGCAGGGGGCCGAGGGCTGGACGAGGTCGGACGCCGGACGGCAGACGCTGCGCTCCGTGCTGGACCAGGCCGCGACGCCGCGGGCCACCGGACGGCGGTCGCTGCGGGTCGCCGTGGCCGGCGGTGCGGCCGTGGTCGCGCTGGCCGGGGGCGGTGTCGTGGCTGTCGCCGGGGGGATGCCGTGGGGTGAGGACGCCGGCGGGAAGATGATGTGCGCCCGGACACTGGCGCGTGGCGCCGACCTCTCCGGTCTGCCGTCGGACGCGGTCAAGGAGTTCGATCCGAAGGACCCGGGCGCGGTGTGCGCCGGGCGCTGGAAGGAGATGTGGGGGCCGTCCGAGCCCGTCCCCACGTCCTTCGCCGCCTGCTACTACCCCGGCGGCGCCGGCAAGGTCGTCTGGCCCGCCGACGGCCTCGGCCAGGACCAGGCCTGCGCCCGCATCGGGGCCCGGCCCATCCCCGCGGGATAGCCCGCGGCGGGCCTGGGGCCCGCGACGCCCGAGGGGGCTCCGCGGCGACCGACGCGGAGCCCCCTCGCACCCCGTGGCCCGGGAGCCGGGAACGCGACGACGGTGAGTCGCCGGGTGGACTCTCCGGGAGTCGCTCCGGACGTTTTTCCGGATGTCGCGGACATTCGTCCCTCTCCTGACACATGGCCTCTTCCCCTCCGTACTCGTTGACACGGCAACGGCCGGACGCGGCGCCACGGCGCCGCGTCCGGGACTCAGGAAACGAGGGAAGGCGCGCATGAACGTCAGTGCTCACATCGAGGCCGTCTACGCGGACGTCTGCCGGCGCGACGCCGGTGAGACGGAGTTCCACCAGGCGGTGGGGGAGGTGCTGCGCTCACTGGCGCCGGCGCTGGAGCGGCACCCGGAGTACCTGGACACCCGGATCGCGGAGCGGATGTGCGAGCCGGAACGGCAGGTGATCTTCCGGGTGCCGTGGGTGGACGACCAGGGCCGCGTGCGGGTCAACCGGGGCTTCCGGGTGGAGTTCAGCAGCGCGCTCGGCCCGTACAAGGGGGGTCTGCGCTTCCACCCGAGCGTCGACCTCGGCATCGTGAAGTTCCTCGGCTTCGAGCAGATCTTCAAGAACGCGCTGACCGGCCTCGCCATCGGCGGCGGCAAGGGCGGCTCCGACTTCGACCCCAAGGGCCGCTCCGACGGCGAGGTCATGCGCTTCTGCCAGTCGTTCATGACCGAGCTGCACCGGCACGTCGGCGAGCACACCGACGTGCCGGCCGGGGACATCGGCGTGGGCGGCCGGGAGATCGGCTACCTCTTCGGCCAGTACAAGCGGATCACCAACCGCTTCGAGGCGGGGGTCCTGACCGGCAAGGGCGTCGCCTGGGGCGGCTCCCACGCCCGTACCGAGGCGACGGGCTACGGGACGGTGTACTTCGCCGCCGAGATGCTGGCCACCCGCGGGCAGGACTTCGAAGGGCGCCGGGCGGTGGTCTCCGGCTCGGGCAACGTCGCCGTCTACGCGATCGAGAAGGTGCACGCGCTGGGCGGCTCGGTGGTGGCCTGCTCGGACTCCGGCGGCTACGTCGTCGACGAGGACGGCATCGACCTGGAACTGCTCAAGGAGATCAAGGAGGTGCGCCGGGCGCGGCTGTCGGCGTACGCGGAGGCCAAGCCCTCGGCGCGGTACTCCGAGCGCGGCTCGGTCTTCGACGTGCCCTGCGACGTCGCGCTGCCCTGCGCCACGCAGAACGAGCTGGACGGGCAGGACGCCGGGACGCTGGTGAAGAACGGCGTGCTGGCCGTCGCCGAGGGCGCGAACATGCCGTGCACCCCGGAGGCGATCGAGGTGTTCCGGGAGGCGGGCGTCCTCTTCGGCCCGGGCAAGGCCGCCAACGCGGGCGGCGTGGCGACGTCGGCGCTGGAGATGCAGCAGAACGCGTCCCGTGAGCGGTGGACCTTCGAGGAGACCGAGGCCCGCCTCGCGCAGGTCATGCGCGACGTCCACACCCACTGCCGGGCCACCGCCGCGGCGTACGGCGGCACGCCGGAGGACTACGTCCTCGGCGCCAACGTCACCGGCTTCCTGAGCGTGGCCGAGGCGATGACGGCGCAGGGCGTCGTCTAGGGCTTGCCCCAGGCCGCGCCCTCCACGCGCCGGTGCCCTCCCGCGCGGCACGCGGGAGGGCACCGGCGTGCCCGGGGGCGGTGATCAGGAGGTGCCGCCGCCCATCACACGGGGGAAGGCCGCCGGGTCGGTGTCGTAGCCGTGGACGCCGGGCCTGAAGCGCCACTCGCCGGTGTCACCGCGGCGGAACTCCCCGACGGTGGCCGCCGTCGCGGCGGCCACCTCGCCGAGGTCGGAGGCGGCGAGGTCGGTGTGGCCCTCGACCACGCGCACGCCCGTCCCCGCGACGTCGCCGAAGGTCATCCGGCCGTCGCGCTGCTGCACCACCACGCCGACGACGACCCGCTGGTAGGCGGCGCCGAGGCGGTCCAGCTCCAGGGTCATGACCTCGTCGAAGCCCAGCCCCTTGCCGGTCTTGCTGTCGCGGTTGAGCGTGATGGTGCCGTCCGGGGAGCGGCTGTCGAAGTGGACGAGGTACACCGGGGCGCCCTGCGGGTCGGCGGCGCTGTAGGTCGCCGCGACTATGTCCAGGTCGCTGGCGGGCGCGCCGGCGGGACTGGGGTCCCATTTGAGCCGGACCTCGACCTTGGCGATGCCCTTGGTGACGCTGCTCACAGGCTGGCTCCCCTTGCTTCCGGCTGGTCGGGTGCGGCTGTCACGGAGAACGCCCTTTCGTCTGCGGTCAGTTGGGGGACGACCGCGCGCCGCGCGTCCGTCCGAGGCGGCAACGAACGAGGGCGATCCCGGATTCCTGGCAACCGAACCGGTGTCCCACCCGGTTCGAGCGGATGTGAGGCTGCTCGGAGCACGGACAGGGACGCGATGGCAAGGACACCACGGTGAGGGATGCGGAGACGGACTTCGAGGAGTTCGTCGCCGCGCGCGGGCCGCGGTTGCTGCGGGTCGCCTGGCTGCTGACCGGCGACACGCACCTGGCGGAGGACCTGCTGCAGACCGTCCTGGCCAAGGTCTGGCCGAAGTGGCGGAACATATCCGGGGAGAACCCGGAGGCGTACGTGCGCAGGGCCCTGGTGAACACGGCCTCCTCCTGGTGGCAGCGCCGCTGGCGCGGCGAGCTGCCGCACGGCGAGGTGCCGGACACGGTGGCGACGGCGGCGGAGGACCCCTTCGCCTCGGTCGACCTGGAGCAGTCGCTCGCGGTACTGATACGCCGGCTGCCGGCGCGGCAGCGGGCGGTGGTCGTGCTGCGCTACTTCGAGGACCTGAGCGTCGACGAGACCGCCGAGGTGCTCGGCTGCCGGCCCGGCACGGTGAAGAGCCAGGCGGCCAAGGCGCTGACCATGCTGCGGGGGCAGCTCGCGGCCGTGCCGAGCCTGGCGAGGGGCGGTGAGCGGTGAGCGGTGTGAACGCGGAGCGTGAGCCCGGGGGCGGGCGGGCGCGGGGGCGTGAGCGCGAGCCCGAGTTTGTGCGTGAGGCCGAGTCGGAGGAGGAGTGGGAGCTCAGCGTGCTGCTGGAGCGCGTCGTGCCGCGGACACCCGCGCCCCAGGACCGGATGACGCAGATCAGGCGGCGCGTGCGGCGGCGCAGGAGGCGCCGGGTCGCCGCGGGGGCGGTCGCCGTGCTCGGGGGTGCCACCGCGGCGGCGGTGGTGGCCGCCGCGCTGCTGGGGCCCGCGGATCCGGTGGCGCCCCGGGGGCAGCGCATCCTCCCCGCCGCGTCGCCCACCCGTTCGGCCGGCCCGGGCCCGACGTCGGCGCCGACGCCGACGCCGGCGCTTGACGCGGGTGCGGCGGGGGGTGCGGCGGCGGGGGGTACGGACTCGGTGTACGCGTACGTCACCCTGGACGCACTGTCCGGGCTGGGGCTCAAGCTGCCCGGCACGGGCTGGAGGTCGCTCGTGACCGCTGCCCCGGACGGTCTGGTGGTCGGCTTCGTCGGCGCGCAGCCGCTGCGGGAGCGGGATGGGTGCACCAAGTCGGAGATGGTCGCGTACTCGGCCTGCCCGCCTGTGGACGCGGTCGCCGAGGGTGGGGTGCTGATCGCTTTCCGGCAGATGGAGGCGCCCGCGAGCAGCAAGTTCGGGCCGGGGCGGTTCGTGGTGAAGGGGCTGACGGAGGCGAGCGGGGGGTGCCGGGCGCTCGGCGGGCGGAACGAGCTGACGGCGTGGGGGGAGGACCCGGACGCCACGTCCTCCGTCGGGCTCATGGTCAGGGCGTGCTTCAGCCGTCCGACGAAGGGCGCGGTGGATGCGGTCGTCGCGAGTTTGCGGGGGGCGAGTTACGCGGCGCCGTCCCGCTAACGCCTCCGGCTGCGCCGCGCCGCCCGGTTGTTGCGTGCGGGTTGTTTGCGCCTGCGGCGGGCTGTTCGCCCTCCCTCCCTCCCCCAGCCTTCGGCCGGGGGGACCCCCATCCGGCACGGTCGGTGCGGGTCTCGCACGTTGTGTTGGGGTCGGGGCCGCGCCGGCGCACTCCCCCAACCTTCGGCCGGGGGGACCCCCAGAACGCTCGCGGTTTACGTCTACATCCTTGGGCACCGCACTTAACCGCTCGTCTCCCCCAGCCTTCGGCCGGGGGGAGCACCCCGCCACACCCCCTCCCGTCGTATGCGCGCACAACGGCCGGCGGGGGGGTCAGATAGGCGTGCAGGGGTACCCGGAACCGCCCTCTGACCCCCACGGCCCCACGGTTCCAGCCCCGCATCATTCGGCACCGGGTCCGCCGCCCGTCCGTTCCAGCCTTCGGCCAGGAGGACCCCGCCACGCCCCAGTCTCTTTGCGCGGGCGCATGACGGCCGGTGGGGGCATGGAGGTAGCCCGCGGTTGCCCCGAGCCGCTCTCTGCCTCCACGGCCCCGCGGTTCCAGCCCGCATCGTTCGCCACTGGGTCCGCCGCCCGTCCGTCCCAGCCTTCGGCCAGGGGGAGCACCCCGCCGTACCCCCTCGGCGGGTGTGGGCACACAACGGCCGGTAGGGGTATGAGGGCAGCCCGGGGTTGCCCCGAGTCGCTCGCTGACCCCGCGGCCCCGTGGTTCAGGCCCGCATCGTTCGGCACCGGGTCCGCCGCCCGTCTTCTCCTGCTTTCGGCCAGGGGGAGCACCCCGTCATGTCCCCTTCCCCTTGTGCGGGCGCAGGGTGTCTCGTTGGGGGTGCGTCGGACAGGTGCGGTGCCCACGGAGTGCCTTCTGACCTCCCACCGGCCGTTGGTCGCCACGGATACGGAGGGGGTGGGGGAGTTGGGGGCACCCCCGGCCGAAGGCTGGGGGAGGGTGGGCGTTCTGGACGCTGACGTGTATTTGATGTGCGGCATCCCGGGTGACCAAGCGCAGGTGCCCGTGCACATAAATATGCGGTACAGAATGCCCACCCCGGAGGCCCCGCCCCCGGCTCACCCAGTCACAGTGCGCAGGCCCGCACCAACCGAGCTGGATGGGGGTCCCCCCGGCCGAAGGCTGGGGGAGGGAGGGCGGGTGGGCGAACCCCCAACCGCAACCACCGTGGCGCCGCACGCGACAACCCGGCGGCACAAAGGCGGGCCCGGGTGTTACATTGCAAGGGCACGACTGTGCGCCCCGTTTGGCGCCGGTGCTTCCGCGCGACCGCTCAACGGTCCGCTCCCGCAGCTCGCTGCGGTCGATGTTCCCGTTCGCCCGCGCCCCGCGCCCGCGAACTCCCCCGAGGCTCGAGCCTCTTCTGCCGCGCGTTTCGCCGGCCGGCCGTTCCGCCGCCGTGCGCGCCCTTCCTCCGAGGACCCCGTATGTCCACAACCCTCACCACCCCCGCCCCCACCCCCACCCGAGAACGACTCGTCCCCGTCGCCGGTGTCCTCGACATCGAGGGCGGCCGCGGCTCCCTGCGGACCGCCGGTTACGCGCCGGGGCCGCGGGACGTCACGGTGCCGCCGGAGGTGATCCGGCGGCACGGGCTGCGCAAGGGCGACGCCGTCGAAGGCGTGGCCACGCCCGGCCGTTCGGGTGCCCTCGTGCGGGCCGAACAGATCGGCGGGCGTCCCGCCGAACAGGCCCGCGCACGGCGGCACTTCGCGGACCTGATCCCGCTGCACCCGTCCGAGCGGCTGCGCCTGGAGTGCCCGAGGGGCGGCCTGGCGACCCGGGTCGTCGACCTGCTGGCCCCCGTCGGCAAGGGCCAGCGCGGGCTGATCGTGGCGCCGCCGAAGGCCGGGAAGACCATGCTGCTGCGCCGGCTGGCGGACGCCGTCGCGGACAACCACCCCGAGTGCCATCTGATGGTGGTGCTCCTGGACGAACGGCCCGAGGAGGTCACCGACATGCGGCGGTCGGTGCGCGGCGAGGTCGTCGCCTCGACCTTCGACCGGACCCCCAAGGAGCACATCGCCGTGGCCGAACTGGCCGTCGAGCGGGCCAAGCGGCTCGTGGAGACGGGCCGGGACGTGGTCGTGCTGCTGGACTCCCTCACGCGGCTGTGCCGGGCGCACAACAACGCGGCGTCCTCGGGCGGCCGGACGCTGTCCGGCGGTGTGGACGCGGCGGCGCTGCTCGGCCCGAAGCGGCTGTTCGGTTCGGCGCGGCTCGCGGAGGAGGGCGGTTCCCTGACCATCCTGGCCACCGCGCTGGTCGACACCGGGTCGCGGGCGGACGACTACTTCTTCGAGGAGCTGAAGAGCACCGGCAACATGGAACTGCGCCTGGACCGCGGGCTCGCCGACCGCCGGGTGTTCCCGGCCGTGGACGTGGCCCCCTCGGGGACCCGGCGCGAGGAACTGCTGCTCAGCCCCGCCGAGCTGACCGCCGCCCGCGGGCTGCGCCGGGCCCTGCGCGGCGCGGGGAGCTTCGAGACGCTGCTGGAGCGGCTGCGGGCGACCCCGGACAACGCCGCCTTCCTGCGGCAGATCCGCGGCACGGTGCCGGCCGCCTGACCCCGCGGCGGCCGCATCATGGAGCGGTGACCACACCGCAGAGCGTGGGGCCCCGGGGTACGGGCCGGCGGGACCGGCCGCCCGGATTCGTCTGGTACGCGGCGTACGGCTCCAACACCCACCTGGTGCGCCTCAACAGCTACCTGGCCGGCGGGGTGCCGCCCGGGGGCGGCCGGGAGTACCCGGGCTGCCGGGACGCGCGGCCGCCGTTGCGGTCGGTGCCGCTGGAACTGCCGGGGCGGATGTACTTCGCGACGCGGTCGCCGGTCTGGTCGGGCGGGCGGGCCTTCTACGACGGCGACGTGCCGTCCGGCGAGGTGCGCGCCCGGGCCCATCTGCTGACGGTCGGCCAGTTCTCGGACATCGCGGCCCAGGAGATGTACCGCTCGCCGGGTGCCGACCTCGACCTCGGCGAGGTGCTGCGGCACGGCAGGGCCCGGCTGGGCGACGGACGGTACGAGACGCTGCTGTACCCCGGGGACGTCGACGGGCACCCGGTGCTCACCTTCACCGCGCCCTGGGGCTCCGCCGGGGCCGAGCACGTCAGGCCGTCCGGGAACTACCTGCGGCACATCGTCGAGGGCCTGGCCGAGACGGGCGCCTGGGACCTGCCCGGCATCGCCGCCTACCTCGCGGAGTGCGCGGACGGGGCCTGGGACGCCCGGGAGATCACGGCGCTGCTCGGACGGTGACGCGGGCTCCGATGGATTATGGCCGCGCCGCCGGTCCTAGGGATGTACGGGGGCGTACGGGGAACCGTAGGCCCACGCCCGGAACCCGTCCCAGGAGGTCGCCCATGGCCCGGCCCGCGCCGCCCCCGCCCGCGTCCCGACCGGGCGGTGGGCCCGTCGTGCTCGTCCTGACCGGCAGGCTCGACCGCGCCGGGATCCCGCCGCTGCTGGAGCGGCTGCGGCTCCTGCTGGCGGAGCGGGGCGGCGGCACGGTGCTGTGCGACGTCGGCGGGCTCGACGGCGCACCCGACGCCGTGCTCCTCGACGCCCTCGCCCGGCTGCAGCTCACCGCCCGGCGCCACGGCGGCCGGATCCGGCTGCGGGGCGCCGGGGGCGCGCTGCGGGAACTGCTGGCGCTCACCGGGCTGGACGGGTCAGCGGGCCTCGGGTTCGAGCCGTGCGGGGAGACCGAACAGCGGGAAGAGCCGTTCGGTGTCCAGGAAGGAGTTGAGCCCGGTGATGCGGCCGTCTGATATCTCGATGACCTGGAGCGCCCACGGTTCGTGACCCCCGTCGGGGGCGGGCCGGTACTGCCCGAAACCCGGGGTGCCGTTGGCCGTGACGGGGACCAGTCGTGAACCGCGGCAGCCCGCGCCGATCCCGAGCATCCAGGCCCTGATGTCCGCGGGACCGCGCAGCCACAGGCCGAAGGGCGGCATGGACAGCGTGGCGTCCTCGTGGAGCAGCGAGGTGAGGGCGTCGAGGTCGTAGGACTCGAAGGCCGCGACGTAGCGGCCGAGCAGGGCCCGCTGCTCCTCGTCGAGCGGCCGGGCCGGGTCCGTCATGGCGGGGGCGGCGGTGGCGAGGGTGGCGCGGGCCCGCTGCAGGGCGCTGTTGACCGAGGCGACGGTCGTGTCGAGCAGTTCGGCGACCTCGGCGGCCTTCCAGGCGAGCACCTCCCGCAGGATGAGCACGGCCCGCTGGCGCGGCGCGAGGTGCTGCAGCGCGGCGACGAACGCCAGGCGGACGCTCTCGCGCTGGTCGGCGAGGTCGGCCGGGTCGCCCGTCGAGGGCAGCACGCGGCCGTCGGGGGCGGGGGAGACCCAGGTCGTCTCCGGCAGGGTGCCGGGCAGCGGGCCGTCGGCGGAGCCGGCCGAGGACAGGTCCATCGGGCGGGCGCGGCGCCCGGTGCCGCCCAGGATGTCCAGGCAGGCGTTGGTGGCGATGCGGTACAGCCAGGAGCGGAGGCTGGAGCGCCCCTCGAAGCGGTCGTACGCGCGCCAGGCCCGCACCATCGTGTCCTGGACGGCGTCCTCCGCCTCGAAGGCCGAGCCCAGCATCCGGTAGCAGTAACCGGTCAGCTCCGCGCGGTACTGCTCCAACTCCTGCGCCACGTCCGGGGGTGCAGCGAGATCGGCCATGGTTCTCCTCCGCCTTCCGATGAGTTCCGGAGCGCCCACCGGTCTACTTCAGCACAGCCCACTGACAGTGGGCCCGGAACGGAACGAGGCGACCATGCCGACCCAGATCTTCGTGAACCTCCCCGTGCGGGACCTGCCCAGGTCAAGGGCGTTCTTCGGCGGCCTCGGCTTCTCCTTCGACCCCGCGTTCAGCGACGACAACGCCGCGTGCGTGGTGATCGGCGAGGGCATCTTCGCGATGCTGCTCGTCGAGCCCTTCTTCCGGCGGTTCACCGGGAAGGAGGTCGCCGACGCCACGAAGACCACGGAGGCCATCGTCTGCCTGGGCGTCGAGTCGAGGGGACGTGTGGACGAGCTGGTGGACACGGCCCTGGCCACGGGAGGGTCGCCCTCGAACGAGACCATGGAGCAGGGTCCGATGTACGGCCGCAGCTTCCAGGACCCGGACGGGCACCTGTGGGAGGTCGTCTTCATGGACCTCGCGGCGCCGCAGGACTGACCGCGGGCCCCCGGGCCGGGCGATCACCCCGCGGGGAGGCCGGGATCACCCCGCGGCGGCGTCCGGGATCTCCTGCTCGGCCCAGATCAGCTTGCCGTCCGCGGTGTAGCGGGTGCCCCACCGGCGGGTGAGCTGGGCGACGAGGAAGAGCCCGCGGCCGCCCTCGTCGGTGGTCCTGGCGTGCCGCAGCCGGGGCACGGTGTTGCCGGCGTCGTACACCTCGCAGATGAGCACCGACTGCCGGATCAGCCGCAGCCGGATCGGTCCCGAGGCGTGCCGGATGGCGTTGGTGACGAGTTCGCTGACGACGAGCTCGGTGGTCGTCCGCAGCTCGTCGAGGCCCCACTCGGCCAGCCGGCGCCCGGCCAGCGCCCGGGCCTCGCCGACGACCGCCGGGTCCGCCGGCAGGTCCCAGGCGACGTAGCGGTCCGGGGTGAGCGCGTGCGTACGGGCGACGAGCAGCGCCACGTCGTCGGCGGGCGGACCGGGCGGCAGGTGCTCCAGCACGGCCGAGCACAGGTCCTGCAGCGGCAGCTCCGGATGGGCCAGGGCGCGCGCGAGCCGGGCGAGGCCGGCGTCCACGTCCTCGCCGAAGGTCTCTATCAGGCCGTCGGTGTAGAGGGCGACGACGCTGCCCTCGGCCAGTTCGAGCGCGGCGGCCTCGAAGGGCATGGCGCCCAGGCCGAGCGGCGGTCCCGCGGGCAGCTCGGCGAAGGTGACGCGGCCGCCGGGGTCGACGACGGCCGGCGGCGGATGCCCGGCGCGGGCCATCGTCAGCCGCCGGGTCACCGGGTCGTAGATCGCGTAGAGGCAGGTGGCGCCGGTGAGGGTGGCGGCCATGGACCCGTCGGCGCTCTCCTCCTCGCTGAGCCGCATGACGAGGTCGTCCAGGTGCGCCAGCAGCTCGTCGGGCGGCAGGTCCATGTCGGCGAGGGTGTGGACGGCGGTGCGCAGCCGCCCCATCGTCGCCGCCGCGGTCAGCCCGTGCCCGACGACGTCCCCGACCACCAGCGCGACCCGCGCCCCGGACAGCGGGATGACGTCGAACCAGTCGCCGCCCACGCCGTCCTGGATGTCGGTGGGCAGGTAGCGGAAGGCGACCTCCAGCGCCGCGCCGCCGGCCAGCGTCTGCGGCAGCAGGCTGCGCTGCAGGGTGAGGGCCGCCTCGTGCTCGCGGGTCCAGCGCCGGGCGTTGTCCACGCACACCGCGGCGCGGGCCACGAGTTCCTCGGCGAGCAGCAGGTCGTCGGGCTCGAACGGGTTGGGCCGGCGGTGCCGGACGAAGGTCACCACGCCGAGGACGGTGCCGCGGGCCCGCAGCGGCACCCACATCACCGACCGCATCCCGAACTCGCGGATCTTGGCCGCCCGTGCCGGGTCGTCGGTGAGCCACGACGCCCGGTCGACGGCGATGTCGCCCTCCACCTCGGAGCGGCCGGAGGTCATGCAGCGCACGTGCGGCGAGGTCTCGCCGGCGTTGATCCGCTCGCCGGGCGCGACGACCGACTCCGGGGTGCCCGGGTGCACCGAGCGCATCGCGGCCCGGCACAGCGGCACCCTGCCCAGTCCGCCGCCGGAGGGCGGTTCGCCGCCGCGCAGCACCGGTTCCAGCAGGTCGACGGTGACGAAGTCGGCGAGCCGCGGGACCGACACGTCGGCCAGCTCCTGGGCGGTGCGGGTGACGTCCAGGGTGCTGCCGATGCACGCCCCGGCCTCGTTGAGCAGCGCGAGCCTGGCCCGGGCGTGCCACCGGTCGGTGACGTCCATCGCCATGTAGCAGACGCCCATCGGCCGGCCCTCGGCGTCGTCCATGCGGTAGAAGGAGATGGAGAAGGAGCGCTCGCGGTAGGGGGAGGCGAGCGTCCAGCCCTGGAACTCGTGGTCGATCGCCGGCTCACCGGTCAGCAGCACCTCGCGCATGACGGCCTCCAGCGCCCCGGTGTCCATCCCGGGCAGGGCGTCGGCCAGGTGCATCCCGATGCGGCGGTCGCGCGGCACGCCGCCGAAGTGTTCCAGGGTGTCGTTGAGCCACACGTACCGCAGGTCGGGGCTGAGCACGGCCATGCCGATCGGGGACCGGGTGAGGAAGCCCTCCAGGATGGCGCTGCTCACCGCCCAGGACGGGGTCCTGGCGAGGTCGATCGCGGACACCAGCCAGCGTTGCTGCCCGTCGGGCGCCATCAGGGCGGACACCCGCAGGCCCACCTCGATCCGCCGCCCGTCGCGGTGCCGGGCGGCCACCAGACCGCCCCAGATGTCCTGGTCGCGCCACTGCGCGGCCATCTCGGTGGCCTTGGACGCCTGCTCGGGCGCGGCCAGCAGGAGCGTCGCGGACGTGTGCAGCGCCTCCGCGGCCGAGTAGCCCAGCAGGTGTTCCGCGGCGGCCGTCCAGCCGACGATCGTCCCCGCGCCGTCGATCAGCGCCGACGCGGCGTAGGCCAGGTCGAACGGCGCCTTCGCCGGCGCCGCCGCGCTTCCCTCCGGCGTGACCATGCGGGGTGTCCCCTGTCCGCGGATACGTGTCTCCCATGCTAGGACGTCGCGTCGGCGGGGGCGCCCGCGCCGGAGCGGCCGCGGGGCGGCGTGGCCGGCCGGGGCCCGGGGGGCTCGGGCCAGCGGTTCGCCTCAGGCCAGGGGTTCCGGGGGTGGGCGCGTGGGCGCGGGCCGCAGCGCGTGCAGGCCGCCGTCCACGGGGAGCGCGGTGCCGGTGACGGCGGCGGCGGAGGGCCCGGCCAGGTAGGCGACGGCGTCGGCGACCTGCTGGACGGTGACCAGGCGCCCGCTGGGCTGGCGGGCCTGGAGCGCGGCCCGCTCGGCCGCCGGGTCGGGGGCGGTCGCGATCAGCCGTTCCACCCAGGGCGTGTCGACGGTGCCGGGGGTGACGCAGTTGACCCG
This sequence comes from Streptomyces sp. NPDC008238, assembly GCF_042956445.1. Lineage (NCBI taxonomy): Bacteria > Bacillati > Actinomycetota > Actinomycetes > Kitasatosporales > Streptomycetaceae > Streptomyces > Streptomyces sp. NPDC008238. The sequence goes on from NZ_JBIBGK010000003.1 coordinate 624,383, forward strand.
GACGCCCTCGGGCAGGTGGTCGGCGGCCATCGCCAGGGTGAGGGCGAGTACGGCGCCTTCGCTGGCCGCGTACAGCGCCTGGCGGGGGAGACCGGCGGTGGCGGTGACCGAGGAGATGTTGACGATCGACGCGTAGGAGGAGCGGCGCAGGTGCGGCAGTGCGGCCCGGCTCGCCCGGACCACGCCGAGGAGGTTGAGCTCCAGCACCCGGCGCCACTCGGCGTCCGGGTTCTCCTCCACGGTGCCGACGGCGCCGGTCCCCGTGTTGTTGACCAGGATGTCCAGGCCGCCCAGGTCCTCCACGGCCCGGTCGACCGCCCACCGCACGGACGCGTCGTCGGCCAGGTCGGCGGCGAGCGCGTGCAGGTGCCCCGGTGCGCGGCCGGGGGCGTGGTCCAGTACGGCGACGCGTGCGCCGCGCGCTGACAGCGTCTCCGCCGTGGCGAGCCCGATCCCGGTGGCGCCGCCGGTGACGATCGCGGCGAGCCCCTGCAGTTCCCGCGCCGTCATCGGGCGTCCTCGGTTCGGGCGTCCCCGGTTCGGGAGGGCACGGTTAGGAACGGCACGGTTAGGCCGTCCCCGGTGCGGGCGTCCGTGTTCCCCGCGCGCGTGACACTGCCCCCCGAACGGGCCGGGCGCAAGTACCCATCACTCTTAAGGGTGAAGCCAATTTTTGCGCCCCCCGTGGGCCCCGCGTGCCGGGCGCGTCGCGTACGGCCGGACGGTGCCCGCCGGGGCCGCCCCGCCCCGTACCCCGGGGCCCGGCCGTACCGTCCGCGCGGACCCTGCGGAGCCGGCCCCTCCGGTTCCACCCCGCGCCTTCGCGCGGCCCCCGCCCGTGCCGTCCGCCACCCCCTCCCACCCGGGCCGCAGCCTGCCCCACGGGGGGCATGTGACGTGCGCAAGCGGCCTTCCGGGGCCCTCGCGTGGGCGTCCCGCACGGCGGGTTCCTGCTCGCTCATGGGGGCCTCCCGGGGCACGGGGACCGGCGTCGGCATCGACCAAGCCATCCCTGGTCAAACAGTTTATATCGGTCATTGCTCATGATCGATTCGTGGCCGCACAGATGGTGCGGGAGTGCCCGGGAGGGGTTTGCGTCGACGCTCGAGAATCGATAACCATACGTCAACCGGCATGTGCCAAAGGCATCATGAGGCGGCATCAGCCACCGAATGGAAGCGGCTATGCTACTTGCGGCTCAGCGTGTTGTAGCAATTACGCCAGGTCAGGCGCACCTCGCCGACCGGTCGCCGATTGCCCAGGTCGCTGAGGCCGCACTCCGCCTGCTCGTGCTGTGTTCGTTCCATGTCTAGCGATCACCTGAGGATGCTGATGGTTCGTGCTGGATCGTCCCCCGGAGACCGCCGGCCCACCGCCACGTCCGCGTGGTTATTGCCGGTCGGCATAGTCGCGGCGGTCACCGCCGTCGCCGTATGGACCGTCCCGTCGGCCGCCCGGGAGGCGGTGCTGTGGTGCGGCGTGACCGCCACGGTGGCCGTGGCCGTCCTCGGGGCCGAGACCGCCCGCAGGGGCACCGCCGTACGGGCGTTGCGCGAGCAACTCGTACGCCGTGAGGAAGAACTGCAGTTCCGGCTCGCCCGCCAGGAGGCGGAGACCGAAAGGCTCGCCCGGGAGCAGCTGCCGAACGCGGTGGCCCGGCTGCAGCGCGGTGAGTTCGTCGCCGACGTGCTCAAGGACATCGACGAGGACTCCGAGGGCCTCACGCCCGGATTCCAGCAGGCCCACCAGCGGATGCTGCACTCGGTGCTGGAGGCGGTCTCCGCGGAGGAGGACGTCCGCGAGTCCTCGCAGCGCGCCTTCGTCAACATCGCCCGCCGCGTGCAGGCCATCGTCCACCAGCAGGCCAGTGACCTGCGGGAGATGGAGGACCGGCACGGCCGCACACCCGAGGTCTTCGGCGACCTGCTCAAGCTCGACCACGGGACCGCCCTTATCGGCCGGCTCGCGGACAGCATCGCGGTCCTCGGCGGCGCCCGCCCCGGACGCCAGTGGCGCCGGGCCGTACCCCTCTTCAGCGTGCTGCGCGGCGCGATGTCGCGCATCACCGACTACACCCGCGTGGAGCTGCACTCCGTGACGGAGGTGGCCGTCGTCGGACCCGCGGTCGAGCCGCTGATCCACGCGGTCGCCGAACTGCTCGACAACGCCACCCGCTACTCGCCGCCGCACACGAGGGTCCACCTCACCGCCGTCGAGGTGCAGTCCGGCATCGCCATCGAGATCGAGGACGGCGGCGTCGGCCTCAGCGAGGAGTCCCGGGCCCGCGCCGAGCGCGCCCTGGCGGAGGCCCAGGCCGGATTCGACCTGGGCGACCTGGGCGAGACACCCCGGCTCGGCCTCGCCGTCGTCGGACGCCTCGCGGCGACCTGGAACTTCCAGGTGTCGCTGCGCTCCTCCGCCTACGGCGGGGTGCGCGCCGTAGTGATCGTCCCGCAGGACGTCATCACCACGGCGGCGAACGCCACGGGCCTGGCGCACGGCATCGGTTCCGTCTCGGGTCCCCGGCCCGTGGTCCCGGACCAGCGCGCTTCCGACCCCCGGACGGCCCCGGCGCCCGCGCCGGCCGTCGCTCCGGGTCCCCGGCCCTCCCTGCCCGCCGCCTCCCCCTCGTGGGCGGAGGACGACGTGCCGCTCGTGCACGAGAGGACCGCGAACGGACTTCCCCAGCGGCGGCGACGTGCTCCGGCCCCGAGTCCCGCCCCCGGTGCACGGACGGGCGCCACGCCCGCCGACGGCTCGGTCACTGCCGCGTCGGACCCGATGCCGGGCAAGGAGTCCGTGCAACCGGGCATGTGGCTGGCTGCCTTCACCAGCGCCGTGTCCGGTGAGAGCACTGCCACCTCCTCTGACAGCAACAGTGACGAAACGTTAGATAAGGGTGAGTAGCCGTGATTCAGCAGCGGGCCAACATGGACTGGATGCTCAAGGACCTGGCGACGGGCGTCCCGGAGACCCGGCACGTCGTGGTGTTGTCCTCGGACGGCCTGCGCATGGCCCAGTACGGCGGCGACACGGACGCGGCCGACCGCCTGGCCGCGGCCTGCGCGGGCCTGCAGAGCCTGGCCGCGGCCATCGCAGGTGAGTTCCCGCACGGCGACGGACGGATGCGGCTGGTCGTCATCGAGGTGGACGGCGGCTTCTTCTACCTCATGGCGGCCGGCGCGGGTGCGTACCTCGCGGTCCTCGCCGACGAGGGCGTCGACGCCGGGCTCATGGGCAATCGGATGCGGGACCTGGTCGCGCGGATCGGCGCACACCTGACCAGTCCTCCGCGCCGGGACGGGCAGGCCGTATGAGCGACGGACCTCCGGAGTGGGACAACGGAAACCCCGAGCGGCTCTACGTGGTGACGGGAGGGCGCAGTGGTTCCTCGGACGGGACCGCCATCGACCTGGTCACCCTGGTACGGGCCCGCTCGGGGCCACCCCCGGGCATGGCGCCCGAACAGGCCGCGATCCTGCGGTTGTGCACCTCTCCCCTGTCCGTCGCCGAGATATCCGCGTACCTGAACCTCCCGGTCAGCGTGGTGACCGTACTTCTCGCGGATCTGCTGGCCGACAAGCGGGTGGAGGCACGACCGCCCATCCCATCCGCACTTCTTCCCGACGCTGCACTGATTGAGGCGGTGATGCATGGACTTGAAAGGCTCTGACGCGATCGGCGTCAGGGGGCCGCGGAGCGAGGACGCTCTGCCGGAATCGGCAACCGCCGCGGTCAAGATAGTGATTGTCGGGGGCTTCGGGGTCGGCAAGACGACCCTGGTCGGATCGGTCAGTGAGATCCGGCCGCTCTCGACCGAGGAGACGATGACCCAGGCCGGCGTGGGCGTCGACGACATCGTCGGCGTGGAACGCAAGACGGCCACCACGGTGGCCATGGACTTCGGCCGCATCAGCATCAACGAGGAACTGGTCCTCTACCTGTTCGGCACACCGGGCCAGCAGCGCTTCTGGTTCCTGTGGAACGGGCTCTTCGAGGGTGCGCTGGGCGCGGTGGTGCTGGTCGACACACGGCGCCTCGAGGTCAGCTTCGACGTGATAGGGCGGCTGGAGGAGCGCGGTACGCCCTTCGTCGTCGCCGTCAATTCCTTCCCGGAGTCGCCGCACCATCCGCTCGACGAGCTGCGGTCCGCCCTGGACCTGCCGGATCACGTTCCCCTGGTGGAGTGCGACGCCCGGTCCCGCAGTTCCGTCCGTGACGTGCTGATGACGCTCATGCGCCATCTCCAGTCCCTCGCCGCCGCATCGGCCCTGTGATCCCTCCCCGCCCGTGATCAGGAGCGTCCCGTGACCACCCCACCCCCCGAATGCCCCGCCCACGGCCTCGGCCCGGGCGCCCTTCGGCGGCTCTACGGCCCCGAGGCCGAAGCCGACCCCATGGCCCTGTACGAGAAGCTCCGTGCCGAATACGGGCCGGTCGCTCCCATCCTCGTGCACGGCGACCTGAACGCCTGGATCATCCTGGGGCACCACGAGAACCTCGAGGCCATGCGGAATCCCTCGCGGTTCTCCCGTGACTCCCGCATCTGGCAGCACTTCCGCGACGGCAACGTCGCCATGGACTCGCCGCTGCTGCCGATGGTCGCCTGGCAGCCGCTGTGCGTCTTCGCCGACGGGGCGGAGCACGAGCGGTTGCGCGGTGCGGTCACCACCAGCATGGGGCGCCTCAACCGCCGTGGCATCCGTCAGCACATCATCCGTTTCTCCAACCAACTGGTCGACGAGTTCTGCCGGTCCGGGGAAGCGGAGCTGGTGACGCAGTTCGCCGAGCAGCTGCCGGTGCTGGTCATGACCCAGCTGCTGGGCATGCCCGAGGAGTACGGGCCGAGGCTGGTGGAGGCGGCCCGTGACCTGATGCGGGGCACCGAGACGGCCCTCGCCAGCAATGACTACGTCCTCGCGACCTGCCGGCAGCTCGTGCAGCGCAAGCGCTCGGACCCGGGTGGCGACCTGACCTCGTGGCTGGTGCGCGACGACGCCGAGCTCACCGATGACGAGATCGCGGAGCACCTGCGGCTGCTCCTCGTGGCCGCCAACGAGCCCACGGTCAACTTCATCACCAGTGCGCTGAAGATGGTTCTGACCGATCCCCGGTTCCGGGCGCACTTGTCCGGTGGGCACATGACGCTGCCCGACGCCCTGGAGCAGGTGCTGTGGGACGAGCCGCCGATGGCGGCCTTCCCCGGTCGCTGGGCGGCCGGGGACACCGAGCTGGGCGGGCAGAAGATCAAGGAAGGCGACATGATCATGCTGGGCATCGCGGCGGGGAACGTCGACCCGCGCGTCCGCCCGGACCTGAGCACGCCGGTGTTCGGCAACCGTTCGCACCTCTCCTTCAGCAGCGGTCCGCACGAGTGCCCCGGGCGGGACATCGCCCGCGCCATCGTGGACACGGGCATCGACACGCTGCTGATGCGCCTGCCCGACCTGCGGCTGGCCGTGCCGGAGGACGAGCTCGAGGCGAGTTCCGCGTGGATGACGCGCCACCTGGTCGCGCTGCCGGCGGAGTTCAGCCCGGGCAAGCCTCTCGGCGACCAGGAGGCCGCGCCCGCTGAGACGCAGGTGCACGAGGAGCCCCGGGTTCCGCAGACGCCGCCGCGGCCGCGGCTGTCGCAGGAGACGTCCACGGTGGGTGCGGAACTGCCGCCGGCGGCTCGGCCTGAGTCCGCCGCCCCGTGGCCCGCGGCCGCGGTTCCGCCGCCCCGCCGTTCCTGGTGGCGCGCGCTGACCGAGCGACTTCGGGGGCGGTAACTCCCGCACCGTGTCTCACTGTGTGACCGGTTCATGACGGGCGCACGGGCGAATGCGCCCGTGCGCCCTTTCGTGCGCCCTCCATGCCGTAAGGCCATCGTGGCCGGTTCGGCCAAGGTCGAGCATCAGGCGCACACGTCTCGCTCATGAACGCAACCGGGATGCGCGTCAACTGTCGCTCCTATGACGCGTTTTAGTCTCTTGACTGCTCCGCCATATGCCGGAGTAATGGTCAGTTGAAAGATCCACTTGTGTTCGATTTCCGCCACCCGTGCGGAGCGTCACAGGTGGAACGGTTGTGACAGCTGACAGTTGAGAGGTGATCGCCGGTGGAGCCCGGGTCCGTCGTTCCGCTGCGGCATCCCCCCGTCGCCCGTCCGGAGCCCGTCAGCAGTGAGGCCGGGTGTCGCCCTTTGTGATTTGGCGCGTTCATGGCAAGGCTGTGCGGAAGGTGGCCGGTCCCGGCCTGCCCTCCCCCAAGCTCGAAGGAGCACGTCCGTGACCACTGTGCCCGCTCTCCAACTGGCTCCCTTCTACTGCCCGATCGCACCCGCCAGCCACCCCCTGGCGGATTTGTTCGACCGGAACACCAACGAGTGGCTCCGTCGTTTCGGTCTCTACGAGGACGAGTCCCAGCGCGAGCGCCTGGAGCACGTCGGTGCGGGCCGTCTCGCCGCCCTCACCTCGCCCTTCGGGACCCAGGAGGTGACGCAGATATCGTCCGACATCGGCATGTGGCTGTTCGCCTTCGACGACGCGCACTGCGACGAGGGGCGGCTCGGGCGCGATCCCGGTGAGCTGAGCCGGGTGTTGATCCGGCTGCTGCGCATCCTGGAGGCCCCTGAACCCCCGCTGTCCCAGGACAGTCCCTACCACTCCTTCGAGGCCGCCTTCCTGGACCTGCGGCTGCGCTTGGGCCGGGTGGCGACCCCCGTCCAGCTGGGCCGCTGGACCGATGCCATGCGCATGTACTTCTTCAGCCAGGTCTGGGAGGCCGCCAACCGGGTCGAGCGCGTGACGCCCGATCTCGACACGTACGCCCTGCTGCGCATCCACAACGGCGCGATGAAGGTCAGCGTCATGATGCTCGACATCGCGGAGGGCTACGAACTGCCGCCGGAGCAGTTGGAGCGCCCGGACGTCCGTGCGCTGACGGAGGCGACCTGCCTGCTGGCCGGGTGGGACAACGACATCCTGTCGTACCGCAAGGAGCATGTGCGTGACGGCGACAACCAGAACCTGCTCGACGTCATCGCGCACGCCGCCGGCAAGCCCGTCCCCGGCATGGTCTCCGAGGCGATGTTCCTTCGCGACCAGATCATGGTCCTGTTCACGACGCTGAGCGCGCAGGTCCACCGCGTCGCCTCGCCCGAGCTGCAGAGGTACGTGACCTCGCTCGGCCACTGGGTCCGGGCGAACCTCGAGTGGGGGACGACCTGCGAGCGCTACCTCAACCCCGAGGACCCGGCCTACCTGCCTACCACCTGGGCGCCGGCGCCGATGCCCGGCAGTGACGCCCCCGTGGACCTACCGGCGATCTCCTGGTGGTGGCGGCAGCTGGAGGGCTGACCTTGCCCACGGGCCCCGCCCGTGGTTCCGGTGCCCTCGTTCCGTCCGTCAGTGGGACGGTACGAGGGCGCCGCCGTTTACGGGCGCGAAGGCGTCGTCGAGGAGGGAGCCGGCCGGGCCGTCGGAGCCCGGGCCGTCGGCCGCGCGGGGGCCGGGGGTCGTGCCGGCCGGGGGTTCCCCGCCGACCGGGTGCTTCTCGCAGGAGCAGGTGGGCTTCAGCATGTCGATCTCTCCCAGCGTGTGAGCCCGGGACCATCGCTCGAGACGCGATGATCCACGGTCGTTTCTTACCAGACCAGGACATTCGCCGCCGTGGCGTTGAGGATTCCCGCGTGACGCCCGGCCCAATCGGCTAGCGTGCCGCGTTCTTCGGCGTGCGGCTGCCCGACTCCGGTGAACGTCACGGCAAGTTGATCCGTACCGGCAGGCGGTGGGCGCCGGCGCCTCCTAGGATCACGCCATGGAACTGACGTTCGTGGACGTGAAGCCTGGTGAACCGGCCATGACCGCTGAAGTCGGCCCCCTGATCAGGGCGTTGAGGCCGGCGATGACCGCCGACGGGTTCGCGGCGTTCGCAGCGGAGGCGCACGGTCAGGGTGTGGTCTTCACGGTGGCGCTGGACGAGCGGGAGCGATACCTGGGGGTGGCCACGCACCGGGTGCTGACCAGCAGCAGGGGGCGGACGCTGCTCGTCGGCGACATGGTCACGGCGCTGGACGCGCGCGGCGCCGGGGTGGGCACGCGGTTGCTGGCGGAGGTGGAGGCCAGGGCCCGGGCGGCGCGCTGCGAGCGGCTGGAACTCGACGCGGGCGTCGCCAACCACGGGGCGCACCGCTTCTACCACGCCCGCCGCATGGCGATCACGGGACTGCACTTCGCGCGGGAGCTCACCTGACGCACCCGTCCGCCGCGCCCGGAACGCTCAGAGGTCGCCGGTGAACGCCACCAGCTTCGGGGTGCCGGTGGGTTCGGGGGTCGTGGTCCGGGTGGCGTGGTCGAGCAGCCACTTCTTCAGCGCCTCGAAGCCGGCGTCCCCGTAGGTGTCCTTGTAGAGCGCGGCGATGCCGGTGACGTGGGGCGCCGCCATCGAGGTGCCGCTCATGACCGCGTAGAGCCCGCCGGGGAAGGCGGATGCGATGTCGACGCCGGGCGCGTTCAGGTTGACGCAGCTGCCGAAGTTGCTGAACGGCGCCCGGTGGTCGGTCCGGTCGGTCGCGGCGACGGTGAACGCCTCCGTGGCGCTCGCCGGGGAGATGACGCAGGAGCTGACGTCGTCGTTGCCGGCCGCGACGACCGGGAAGACCCCGGAGCGGGCCAGCGCGTCCAGGCTCTCGTTCATCGTCGGGGAGTAGAGCCCGCCCAGCGAGATGTTGGCGACGGCGGGCCTCACCGCGTGCCGGGCGACCCAGTTGATGCCCGCGATGATCCCGGAGTTCGGGCCGCGCGCCTCGCAGTCCAGCACGCGCACGGAGACCAGCGAGACCCCCCGGGCGATGCCGGTGTTCTCGCCGCCGACCGTGCCGGCGACGTGGGTGCCGTGGCCCGCGCAGTCGGCGGCGTTGCGGTCGTCGTCCTCCATCTCGTCGATGCCGGCCCGGGCGCGGCCGCCGAACTCGGGGTGGGTGAAGTCGATCCCGCTGTCGATGATGTACGCGGTGACCTTGGCGCCGGTCGCCCGGACCGTGTAGCCGTGCGTGGCCGGGGTCCGGTTGTTCACGCGCTCCAGGCCCCAGAAGCGTCCGGTGCCGCCGGGCGGGGGAGGCGTGCCGCCCGGCAGGCGGCGGCTGGTCGACACCGGGACGCGGTCCTCCGCGGGCAGGGTGACGGTGGTGTCCTGCTCGACGCCGCGTACCGCGGGCAGGGCCCGTACGCGCGCCAGTTGCCGTCCGGTGAGCGGGGCGGCGAAGCCCCGCATCACGCTGTCGTAGACGTGGGCCGGGGTGATCCCGGCGGCCTTCGCGACGGAGGAGGGGTCGCTGCCCGGGGCCAGGGTGACGATGTAGCGGCCGGGGATGGAGTGGGGCGCTCCCGCCCCGAGCAGGGGTGCCAGGGCGGGGGAGTGCGCCTGCGCGGGGGACGTCGCGGGGAGGGCGGCCAGGGCGGGGACGGCGGTCATCAGCACCGCGGCGAACGTCCGGCGCAGGGACACACGCATGCGTCGATCTCCTCGGGGCTCGGCGGACAGCACGGCCGACGGGCCGTCAGCCGGCCCTCTCCCCCACCCTGTCAGCCAGGATCGGACGCGGGCGCGCCCTGGTACGCCATCCGGGACGGGGCGCGACGAGCAGCCCCAGGCCGATCCAGACGTAGGCGCTGCCGCCCACGAGGGCGCCCACGCCGCCGGTGCCGGGGTCGCCCCGCCACAGCCACACGACGCTGCTGCAGAGCAGGACGTAACTGCCGATCGCGGCGGTCACCGTGCCGCGGTTCCGCGACCGCAGCGCCTCGGCGGCCAGCGCGGCCAGCGCCGGGATCAGCCACACCAGGTGGTGCACCCAGGTCACCGGGCTGATCAGGCAGGCCGTCACACCCGTGAGGGCGGCGCCCGTCGCGACGTCGGTCCTGCGCACCTTGTACGCCCACACCGCCAGCACCGCGACGACGGCCACCGCCCACACCCACGTGGGGGCGTCGAGCCGGGCGAAGGTGCCGCGCAGTGACTGGTTGGAGGCGTACGACAGCGAGCCGACGCGGTCGGTGTCCCACATCGCCCGGGTCCAGAAGTCGCGGGACGCGCCCGGGGCGACGGCCGCCGCCAGCAGGGTCGCGCCGAGGGCGGTGGCGGCCGCGGCGAGCCCGGCGCGGCGGTGCCCGGCGAGCAGCAGCCATCCGATGAACAGCGCGGGCGTCAGCTTCACGGCCGCGGCGAGGCCGATGGCGCACCCGGCCCAGCGGCTGCCGCGGCGCAGCAGTTCGGCGTCGGCGAGCACCAGGGTGAGCAGGACGAGGTTGACCTGCCCGAAGGTGAAGGTGTCGTGGACCGGCTCCAGGAGCGCCATCAGGCACCCGGCCAGCACCATCGCGTACCAGGGGGTCCAGCCCTGGCGGCGCACGATCGGCCGGACCGTCCACCACAGGACGGCGCCCGCCGCGCAGATGTTGACCGCGGCGGCGAGGACGACGGCCGAGGGCCAGTTCAGCAGCGTCAGCGGAAGCATGCACAGGGCGGCGAACGGCGGGTAGGTGAAGCCGTACGTGGTGCCGGGGCTGAGGTAGTCGTAGACGCCGACGCCGTCGTACACCCAGGCGTTGACGGTGCCCCAGTACACGCCGAGGTCGAACCAGTGCCGGTGCAGCGGCACGGTCGCCAGGAACAGCGCGGTCGCGGCCACGGCGGCGGCCGCCGTCACGATCCGCTTCATGAGGCGAGCGCGGGACGGACGAGCCGGAACAGCCGCACGGCGGCGAGCGGCAGCAGCGCGAGGGCCGCCCCCGTGGCGGCCAGGGCGATCTGATGGGGTGTCGCGGCGAAGCCGCTGGGCAGCACCGCGAGGGCCAACGCGGCGCTGGCGAGCGCGGCGAGCCGCCGCACCCGGCCGTCCGGGGCGGCCACCGCGAGCGGTACGAGCCCCCACAGCAGGTACCAGGGACGGATCGCCGGCCCCAGCAGCGCCACCGCGAGCAGGCTGATGCCGAGGGCGTAGACCGGCCCGAGCCGCTCGCGGAACAGCCACACGGCGGCTATGACGAGCGCGGCGGCGGCCATGCCGAGCAGCCGCCAGACGTCGGGGGTGCCGATGAACCGGCCCAGGACGTTGACCAGCGACCAGTTGGAGGCGGAGGCGGGCGTGGTGAGCGCGCCGATCCAGCCGTAGCCGACGCCGGTGACGGCGGTGACGGCCACGGTGGCCGCGCCGGCGACCGCCGCCGTGGCCGCCCCGGCGCGCGCCAGGCGCCAGCGGCCCTCCAGTTGTTCGGCCCACAGGCTCGCCACGACCAGCAGTCCGAGGGCGGCGGGTGCCTTGACCAGGGCGGCCAGGGTCACCAGCGCGGCTGCCGGCACCGGGTGGCGGGCCAGCGCCGCGCCCAGGCCGGCGCCGAGCAGGCCGAGCATGACGGCGTCGTTGTGCGCCCCCGCCACCAGGTGCAGCAGTACGAGGGGGTTGAGCGCCCCGAGCCACACGGCCGCGGCCGGGTCCGCGCCGCAGCGGCGGGCGAGCCGCGGCAGCAGGGTCGCCAGCAGGGCCACGCCCAGCAGCGCCAGCGCCCGCATCCCGGTGACCCCGGCGTGTGCTCCGTACCGAGCGAGCGCCAGGAACGCGGGGCCGTACGGCGCGGGGCTGTTCCGCCAGATCGCGGGCACCTCGGCGGCCGCCGTGCCCCCGAGCACGCTCGGGCCGTGCGTGTAGGCGTCGATGCCCGCGTTCACCATCGCGCCCTGCGCCAGGTAGCTGTAGACGTCCCGGCTGAACAGCGGCGGTGCCAGCAGCAGGGGGGCCGCCCACACGGCGAAGGTCGTCAGCAGGGCGCGGATCGACGGCGGCCGCGGCCCGCGCACGATCCGGCCGAGCTGCCACCACGCCGCGACGAGCAGGCCGAGGCCGAAGTACGCCACCAGCAGCCCGGCCGCCGCCTCCCCGTGGGGCAGCGCGATCCCGTCCCGTACCGGAAGCGCCCCCGCGGCCCTGCCGCCGACCGCCAGCGCGGTGGTACCGGCCAGTCCGAGAGCCATCGTGCGAGTCACGCCCGCACGGTCCCATCACCGGATGTCCGCCGGACGACCAGCGGGCGACCGGCGGATGACCGGCCCGGAGGCGCGATGGCCGGTTCGTCGCGGTGCGGGCGGGTTCACCCCCCTCGGGAGCGTGCAGCGCAGGTGAGGGGCGGGGTGGGGTCAGCCGGTCCCGTCGGCGGCGGCCACGATGATCTCGGCGACCCGGCCGGGCTGTTCGAAGAGGACCCCGTGCCCGGCGCGGGGCACCGTGACGAGGGTCAGCGTCGGGCAGGTGTCGAGGTCGTGCCGTTCCTCGTCGGTGAGGCCGATGTTGTCCGCGCTGCCGCGCACGACGACCGCCCGGGCACCGCTGGCGCACAACCGGGTGACGAGGGAGCCGTGCTCGTCGAGGTGGGCGAAGTACTGCCGGAGCGCGGCGCGGCAGAAGGCCGGGTCGTTGTCGCCCATGATCGAGGCGAGGGTGTCGCGGCGCGCGGGCGGCAGGCTGTCGCGGACACCGCGGGGCAGGGTCTTCAGCGCCACGGCCCAGGCCGCCAGGCCCAGTACCGGCACGTGGGCGAGCCGGTCGAGCAGGGCGAGTTCCCTCGCCTCGTCGCCGCGCGAGAAGACGGGCGAGAGCAGCACGAGGGGCCCGGAGAACTCGCCGAGGGCGGCCATCTCGATGGCGACGTTGGCGCCCAGGCTGTGCCCGACCACGACGTCGCAGCCGGTGTCGGCGGCGAGCCGGGCCATGAGGCGGGCGTAGTTCCCGATGGACAGGTCCTCGGGGGCGGGGCTGCGCCCGTGGCCGGGCAGGGTGACGGCCACCAGGCCGAGTCCGGCGTCCGCGGGCGCGGGTTCGGCCATGACGTCGGCGTAGAACTCGGCCGTGCACAGGGCGCCCGGCAGCAGCAGGGCCCGTCGTGCGGCGTCGGGCGGTCCGGCCGTGCGGATGTTCCAGCCCTCGCGCCCGCTGTCGGTGCTCACGGCTCCACACCCTGGCCCGGTACGCACGGCCGCGTGGGCACCGTGCTCCGCCCGTGGCGTGTCGGTGCGATCCTGAACCGTGCGAGATGCGATGACGGTGGTCGAGACGGCGTTCGCCGGTGCCAAAGGTGCGCCGGAGGGGGACGTCGAGACGGCGCTGGACGCCGGGGCGTCGGCCATGGCGGCGGCGGAGGCCGGCTGGGACGAGGTCGGCCGGGCGGTGGCGACCGCGGTGGGCGGGCTGCTGCGGGGCTGCCGGGCCCGCGGCTGGGAGGACGCGGACCTGCTGCGCATGGTGCGCCGTGAACTGCGCCCCGAGCACGTGCGGCTCGCCGGGCGCCTCACCGAGGACGGCGGCGGTGACCCGGCGGGCCTCCTGGGCGCGTACGGGGCGGCCGAGCGGCTGGACCGCTTCACCGTCGCGACGACCGTGCTGGAACTCGTCCGCCTGCTGGGGCGGCTGCCCGGGATCACCCCGGCGGCCGCGCCCGAGGCGGCGTCCGGCGCCACGGGCCATCCGATGCTGCGGCGGATCAGGGCGCTGCTGGCGAAGGCGGAGTCCACGGCCTTCCCGGAGGAGGCGGAGGCGCTGAGCGCGAAGGCCCAGCACCTCATGGCACGGCACAGCGTGGACGAGGCAGTGGTCGCGGGCACCGCTGCGGGCGGCGGCGGGCCCGGCGCGCGGCGGATCGGCGTGGACCGGCCGTACGAGGCGCCGAAGGCGCTGCTGCTCGACGCGGTCGCGGCGGCGAACCGCTGCCGCGCCGTGTGGTCGGCCGAGTTCGGCTTCTCGACGGTGGTGGGCTGGGAGGCCGACCTGGAGGCCGTGGAGGTGCTCTACACCTCCCTGCTGGTGCAGGCCGAGGCGGCCATGCGCGGCGGCGGCGTCCCGGGACCGGCGGCGCGTCGCCCGCGTCGCAAGGGCGGCAGGGGCGGTGGGGGCGGTGGTGGGGGCGGCGACCTGTCGCGGGACTTCCGTGAGTCCTTCCTCATCGCCTACGCGGGCCGGGTCGGCGAACGCCTGGCCACCGCGTCCCGCGACGCGACGGAGGAGGCCGCGCGGGCCACCGGCGCCACGGAGGTCCTCCCGGTCCTGGCCGCCCGTGAGGTCGCCGTCGGCCGCGCCGCCGACGCGATGTTCCCCGACACCCGCACCCAGCGGCTCCGGGGCCGCGACCACGAAGGCTGGGCCCGCGGCACCGCCGCCGCCGACCGTGCCGCCTTCCACGGTCCGGCCGGCCCGTCCAGGCGTCTCCGTGAGTGATGGCGCCGAGCCGCCGCCCGGTTACGCGGACTGCCCTGGTTGTTCGGCTGTCGCGCCGTCTCGCGCCCTGCGGGCGCACAGCGGCTGGCTGCGGAGGGGAGGGTGGGGGGCCTGCCTTGTGTGCAGTGTGCGGCCCGGTGGGCGGCTGGGGTTCAGGCGCAGGAGCGGGGCCGGTTGTTCGTCCGGCTCGGGTCTCGTTGCCGTCCGCGGGTATGGATGGCCGGTGACCACGCCCACTGTTGGTGGGTGGCGCGCCTGCCGTAACCGGCGTCTGCGGGTGCTTCCCCGATCCGACATCGGGCTCTCTTTCGACGGCTATACCGCTGAAAGCGGGCCCGATCTCCGTCCGCGCAAAGATCGGGCTCTGTTCCGACGTCCATACCGCTGAAAGCGGGCGCGATCTCCCGCCGACCGCCCGACAGCACCCCGAAATACCCGCAGTCGCGGGTTACGGCGGGCGCGCCCACCACCGGCAGTAGGCGTGGCAACCGGCCATCTATACCCGCGGACGGCAACGAGACCTCTGCCACCGGAAAGGCAACCCGCTCCGGCGCCTGAACCCCCGCCGACCACCGGGCCGCACACTGCAGAGAGGGCGGGCCCCCCCACCCTCCCATCCGCAGCCGGCGCTTTGCGCCCGAAGGGCGCGAGACGAACCCGCACCCGGTCACCTAGAACAACCAGCGGGTCTGGCTGTAGGTGGTGCCGCGGGCGTAGGCGAAGGCGGTGGTGGGTTCCACCTGGTAGACCAGGGCCTCGTGGCCGTCGCCGACGAAGACCTGGCCGCGTACGTCGAAGTGCCACTCGGAGCCGTACTTGCCCTCGTACGCCTCGGCGATCCGGTGCAGCTGCTTGTCGCTGCGCACGCGGGCCGCCTTGCCCTCGAGCACGATGTCCAGGCCCTCGTCGAGCGCGTTGTTGCCGGTGGTGACGACGATCCGGCGGTTGTGGTCGAGGTTCCTGGCCTTGCGCTCGTCGGCGCCGGTGCAGAAGTGCAGGGCGTCGTCGAGCCAGACCCCGATGAGCGGGGTGACGTGGGGGCGGCCGTCCGGGCGGACGGTGGTCAGCCAGTAGATCTCGGCGCCCGCCAGGTGTTCGCGGGCGTCGTGCCAGGTCGTGGGGGTCGCGCCGGTGCTGCTGTAGCGGGCGTCGAGCTCGGGCTCGGGTTCCTTCTCTTCTGCCATGCCTCCACTGATACTCCATCAGCCCGCGCGCAGCGCGTACGCGCTGTCGACGGCTTCCGCCAGGTCGCGTACCGCCGGGTCCTCGGTGGTCGCGGCCAGGGCGTGCGCGCGGTCGCCGAGTACGGCGAGGCCGGGGGCGCCGGGCAGTTGCTCGTCGCCGGTGTCGTAGGTGCGCAGGGCGTCGGCGAAGTACGCGGCGACCGCGTCCACGCGGAGCCTCGGGGAGGTGCCGGAGTCCCACAGCCGGCCGGCGAGCCGGTCCGCCTCGACGGCGCCGGCGGCCTCGTGCGGGGAGCGGTCGTGCGGGTCGAGCCAGCGTACGGTGGCCGTGGCGACGTGGCCCCGGGCGCCCGCCTTCAGGCGGACGGCGTAGAGCGCGGTGACGGTGTGGCCGGGGCCGACCTCGCCGCCGTCGACCCGGTCGTCGCGGAAGTCCTCGTCGGCGACGGCACGGTTCTCGAAGCCGATCAGGCGGTAGTGCTCGACGGTGTGCGGGTCGAAGGAGACCTGTGCCTTGGCGTCGCGGGCGCGCAGGCCGATGTTGACGGGCAACTGGTCCACGAACAGCGCGCGGGCCTCGGCCGGGGTGGAGACGTACGAGGTGTGGCCGTCGCCCTTGTCGACCAGCCGCTCCATCAGCTCGTCGCCGTACTCGCTGCCGACGCCGACCCCGAAGAGCGCGATGCCGTGCCGCGAGCGGGCCCGGTCGATCCGTTCCAGGAGGGCGTCGGGTTCGGTCTCCCCGGTGTTGGCGAGGGCGTCGGAGAGCAGGACGACCCGGTTGGTGGCCCCGCTCCGGGCGCTCTCCAGGGCCACGTCGTAGCCGCTGCGCAGCCCCGCCTCCAGGTTGGTGGAGTCTTCGGGCGCGAGGCGGTCGACGACGGACAGCGCGTGCTCGCGGGCGCCGCCCGCGCCGAGCCGGGTGGCCGGCAGGGCGACCCGGGCGCGGTCGCTGAAGGTCACGACGGCGAGGGTGTCGTCGTCCCGCAGCTCGCCGACCGCGGCGCGCAGCGCCTTCTGGACGAGGTCGAGACGGCCGGGTTCGCCCATGGAGCCGGAGACGTCCACGACGAAGGTGAGCACGGCCGGGGGCCTGCTCCCCTCTTCCGCGGGGCGTGTGGCGAGGCCCACCCGCAGCAGCGACCAGCCCTCGTCGTCGCCTATGCGGGCGCCGTCGACGGTGACGGAGAAGCCGTCGCCCCTGGGCGCGGGGTAGTCCTGGCGGAAGCTGTTGACGAACTCCTCGGGGCGCACTTGGGAGGGGGAGGGCAGCGAGCCCTGGTCGAGCCGGCGCTTGGCGTAGCCGTACGAGGCGGTGTCGACGTCCAGCGCGAAGGTCGACAGCAGGGACGCGTCCGGCGCCCGGTCCTGACCCCGGTCCTCGTCGGGCTCTCCGCCGTTCCACTGGGGGGCGTCGTCCGCGCCCTGCACGGGCCCGGGCCGCTGCGCGTGGTCGCCGCTGCCCCGGTCCGTGTTCGCGCTGCAGCCCGTGAGCACCGCCCCGGCCGTCAGCGTCGCCAGTACCGCCGCCGTGATCCGACGCATCACCGTCACCACCTCCCCCGGAGGCGCCCCCTGCGCCTTCTGCGACTGTGACGCAGGAAGCCGCGGGCCCGTGGCATCGGGGCCGTTGCGGATGGATCTCAGTCGGGCAACGCCCCTCCGCCCGGTGCGACGTGCCGGGCGCGGTAGAGGTCGCGCAGCAGGGCGGTCTCGGCTCCGTGGTGGATGACCTCGCGGTTGATGTGGAGCACGAGCGCGGCCAGCGGTTCCTTCGCGTACGGGCCCTCCCTCGGACCGCACGGCCGGGCCAGGCCCTCGGCGCCCAGACCGCGCACGCCGTCGCGCCATGCCGCGTAGGCGGCGTCCAGCTGTGCGAGCGCGCCGTCGGCGGTGCCGGAGAACGGGAAGTCCCGTCCGGCGAGGTCGACCGGCGGGCCGCCGAAGTGGGAGGCGGTGCGGGCGCCCAGGACGCCGGTGATGACGTGGCCCAGGCGCCACGCGATCGTCGTCACGGGTCCGGGGTCCGGGGGCGGCCAGGCGAGGTCGAGCCGGAACTCGCCGGTGCCGGCCTCGATCGGGGCCCGGCCGCTGCCGCGCGGGCGGACGCTCCAGCAGTCCGGGACGGGTTCCCAGAGGTACTCGTCGTCGGTGAGGCCGTCCAGGCGCGGGCGCAGCTGGTTCCGCCAGTGCCAGTCCAGCTGGTCGACGAGCAGGACGTTCCAGTCCGGTGCCGCGGAGTCCATGCGCCTCAGCGTAGGCCCGGGCGGGCCGGGTCAGGCGCGGCGGGCGCGTACGGCGTAGAGGCCCGCCCCCGCGGCCAGGACCGCCGCGCCCGCGGCGACGGACGTCCAGGGCAGGGCGAAGGCCAGGACGAGGCAGCCGAGCAGGCCGAGGGCGGGGACGGCGCGCCGCGCGCCGGGGCCCAGGGTCCAGGCGGAGGCGTTGGCGACGGCGTAGTACGCCAGGACGCCGAAGGAGGAGAAGCCGATCGCCCCGCGCAGGTCGGCGGTGGCGGCGAGCAGGGCGACGACGGCGCCGACGGCGAGTTCGGCGTGGTGCGGCACCCCGGTCCTGGGGTGCACCGCGGCCAGGGTGCGGGGCAGGTGGCCGTCGCGGGCCATGGCCAGGGTGGTGCGGGAGACCCCGAGGATCAGCGCGAGCAGGGAGCCGACGGCGGCGACGGCCGCGCCCGCCCGGGTGAGCGGCGCGAGGCCGCCCGCGGCGTCGGCCAGGGGCGCCGTCGAGCCGGCGAGCGCCTGCGGGCCGAGCACCGCGAGGAGCGCGACCGCGACGGCGGTGTAGACGACCAGGGTGATGCCGAGGGCGAGCGGGATCGCGCGGGGGATGGTGCGCGCCGGGTCCCTGACCTCCTCGCCGAGCGTGGCGATCCTGGCGTACCCGGCGAAGGCGAAGAACAGCAGGCCGGCCGCCTGGAGCACGCCGCCCACGCTCGCGTCGGCCCCGATGTCCAGCCGGGCGGCGTCGGCGTCGCCGCCGGTGAACGCGGCGACGACGAAGGCCGCGAGGACCGCGAGGACGACCGCGACGATGCCCCGGGTGAGCCAGGCGGCCTTCTGCACGCCGGCGTAGTTGACGGCGGTGAGCGCCACGACCGCGGCGACGCCGACCGCCCGCTGCTGCTCCGGCCAGACGTACGCGCCGATCGTCAGGGCCATCGCGCCGCAGGAGGCGGTCTTGCCGACGACGAAGGACCAGCCCGCGAGGTGGCCCCAGAAGGGCCCGAGCCGCTCGCGCCCGTAGACGTAGGTCCCGCCCGAGGCGGGGTACAGCGCGGCGAGCCGGGCCGAGGACATGGCGTTGCAGTAGGCGACGACGGCCGCCGCCGCGAGCCCGAGGAGCAGCCCGGACCCGGCGGCGCGGGCGGCCGGGGCGAACGCGGCGAAGACCCCGGCGCCGATCATCGAGCCGAGTCCGACGACGGTGGCGTCGAAGACGCCGAGCCGTCGCTGCAGTATCGCGTTCCCACCGGTCACGGCGGAAACGGTATACCGTCCCACTGCTAGACACGGCGTCAACAAGCTGCCATCGTGGCGCCCGGGAACGGCGACGGAACGACGGTGCGAAGCCACGGCGACGGTCATGCGAAGCCACGGTGACGCGGCGACGCGAAGGCGGAGGGCGGCGGACATGACGCAGCGCTGGGTCACGGTCTCCGACGGGGTGCGGCTGGCGGTGTACGAGCAGGGGGACCCGGCCGGGCCCACGGTGCTGTGCGTGCACGGCTTCCCCGACGATCACGGCGTGTGGGACGGCGTCGCCGGGCTCCTGGCGGCCCGCGGCTTCCACGTCGTGTCGTACGACGTGCGCGGCTCGGGCGCCTCGGACGCCCCGCGCCGCACCCGGGCCTATCGGCTGCCGCGGCTCGCCGCCGACACGACCGCCGTCGCGGACGCGGTCAGCCCGGGCGCCCCGGTCCACCTGCTCGCCCACGACTGGGGGTCGGTGCAGAGCTGGCACACCGTCAGCACGCCGGAACTCGCCCACCGCTACGCCTCGATCACCTCGATCTCCGGCCCCGACCTGGACCACACCGGCCGCTGGTACCGGGCCCAGCTGCGCCGTCCCTCCCCGGCCCGCCTGCTGAAGCTCGCCAGACAGGCGCTGGCCTCGCAGTACGTCGGCTTCTTCCACCTGCCCGGCATCGCAGAGCTCGCCTGCCGCGGCGGCTTCCTGGACGGCGTCATCGCGACCCTGCGGCGCCTGGAGACGGGCGAGGCCCCCGCCGGCTACGGCCCGGGGCTCGCCGCGCGCAACCGCGCCGGGCTCAAGCTCTACCGCGCCAACGTGCTGCCCCGCGTGCTCCGCCCCCGCGTACGGCACGCCGCGCTGCCCGCGGTCGTGCTGGCCCCGTCCAAGGACGTGTTCGTCCTGCCGCCCTGGCAGACGGAGATCACCGACTGGGCGCCCCGGGCCGAGGTCCACCGCGTGGACGGGGGCCACTGGCTGCCCTCCCACCGCCCGGACCTCGTCGCCGGGTACGCCGCCCGCCTCGTCGAGCGCACCGAGAAGGCGGTCCGTCCGCGCTGATCCCCGCCCCGCGCCCGGCGCCGGTGTCGACGTGCGGCTCGGCCGGGACGGGGAGGTGCTCCCCGTCCCGGCTCGTCCTGGGCGTGTGAACCCGGCCGGGTCCCTACACCGACAGCGGGTCGAGCGGCGTCGGGACGGGGTGGCCCTCCATCATGGCGCCGAGCCCGAGGACGGCGCAGACGTCGGGCCGTTCCGCGATGGTGACCGGCATCCCGGTGGCCTGACGGAGCATCATGTCCAGGCCGGGCAGCAGCGCGCTGCCGCCCGCCAGCATGACGCCGCGGTCGGTGAGGTCGGCGACCAGGTCCGGCGGGCACCGCCGGAGCACCTGGCCGATGCCGTCGACCAGCGTCGCCATGGGCATCCGGATCGCCTGCCGTACCGCCTCGGTGTCGACGCGGACCGTGCGGGCGATCCCGCTGGCGACGTCGCGCCCCTGGACCTCGGCGCTGGGCGCGACGGGCCCGGGCGCGGAGAGGGTCTCGTGCAGCGACCGCACCGACTGGCTGGGCAGCAGCAGTTCGTGCGTGTTGCGCAGGTGCTGGACGACGGCGTGGTCGATCGCCTCGCCGCCGACCCCGATGGTCTCCGCGGCGACGATCGAGCCCATCGACATGACGGCGATCTGCGTGGTGCCGGCCCCGGCGAGCATGATCATCGTCGCCTCGGGCTCCTCGACCGGGAGCCCGCACCCGATGGCGGCCGCGACGACGGAGTCCACGAGTTCGACCCGGCGCGAACCGAGGCCGTACATCGTCTCGACGGCGGCCCGCTGGGCCAGCGGACCGCTGCCGTGGGGGGTGCAGACGGCGGCCCGGAGCATCGGCTTGCGCCGCCAGGCCTTGCGCAGCTGACCGCCCAGCAGGTGACGGAGCATGCGCTGGGCCATCTCGATGTCGACGACCATCCCGGCCTGGATGGGGCGGACCACGCGGATGTGCTCGGGCGTGCGGCCGGTCATCTTCTCGGCCAGCGAGCCGACCGCGATGAGGGCACCGCTGTGCGCGTTGACGGCGGCCACGCTCGGCTCGTCCACGACGAGTCCCTGGTGCTTGAGGTAGACACGGGTGCGCGACGCCCCGAGGTCGACGGCAACGGAGCAACGACGCAGATGCGCCAGACTGACGGTCACGGCAGATCCTCCCCGAGGGGCCGGTTCCCGGGACCGCCCCTGCGGCGGCCCGTCTGATCATCGTGCGGGCGCAAGTCGAGATCCGCCTGTTGTGGTACTCCGAGCGGTTGATCCGCCTATCGCACGACCCGTGCCGCGAGGACCGCGATGTCGTCGTCCGCCGGTTCCACGACCAGCAGGGACAGGACCCGGTCGACCAGTCCGCCCAGATCACCGTCGGGGTGCAGACGCAACCCGGCGAGCCGGTCGAGCGAGGCGTCGATGTCCTCCCCGCGCCGTTCCACGAGGCCGTCGGTGTACAGCAGCAGGACGTCACCGGGCCGGCAGGGGGCCGGGACGGCCTCGTAGCCCCCGTGGCCGGTGCCCAGCGGCGGGCCGACCGGCACGTCGACGATGCGCACCGTGCCGTCCGCCCGGATGACGGCGGGCGGCAGGTGTCCGGCGCTGGAGAAGGTGCACTTGTCGCGTGCCGGGTCGACGAGGGCCAGCAGGCAGCTCGCCGGACGGCCCGACTCCGTCTGGGAGATGAGGGTGTCCAGCCGGCGCAGGATGCGGTGCGGCGGCAGGTCGGCCGCCGCCACGAACCGCAGCATCGAGCGGTACTGGCTCATGTCCACCGAGGCCTCGACCCCGTGCCCCATGACGTCGCCCATGGCCAGCAGGGTGCGCCCGTAGGACAGCCGTACGGTGTCGTACCAGTCGCCGCCCACCAGCGCCGTGCTGCCGGCCGGTTGGTAGCGGAACGCGGCCTCCACGGAGGGGTGCGGGGAGCCCGGCTCGGACATCAGGGCGCGCTGCAACTCCAGGGCGATGCCGTGCTCGTGGGTGTAGCGGCGGGCGTTGTCGAGGTAGATCGCGGCCCGCCGGACGATGTCCTGGACGGTCTCGGTGTCCCGTTCGGTGAAGCCCGGGGACTCGCCGCAACGGACCAGGGTCACCGTGCCGATGGGCTCGCCGCGCGCCGCGAGCGGCACGACGAGCGCCGAGTGGACGCCCACCGAGCGGAAGGCGGCCATCCGTTCGCGGGCCGACCCGCCGCGGCCCAGGGCGTCGTCGTCGAAGAGGTTCTGCACCACCGGGCCGCCGGACTGCAGGCAGCGCGGGATGCTCGTGCCCGACGGGTACTCGACGTACTCCCCGGGCTCGCCGAAGGCCTTGACCTGCTCGCGCAGGTTCGGCAGCGCCGCCATGGCGGCCCGGCGCAGCCGCAGCACACCGCGGTTGTAGGGGGTGGCGCGCTCGGTGGGGAAGACCTCGACGGTGGCGATGTCGGCGAGCAGCGGCACGAGGAACCCGGCGAGTTCGGCGCAGGTCTCGTCCATCTCGAGGGTGGTGCCGATGGAGGTGGCGGCGCGGTCCAGGATGGCCAGCCGCTCCCGGGCGCGTTCCAGTTCCCGCTGGTGCTGGCGGGAGGCGCTGACCTCCAGCACGATCCCGACCAGGCCCAGCACCGTGCCGTCCGCCGCGTGCAGCCGGTGGTACGCGCCCTGCCAGTAGCGCCGGCCCGCCTCGGACCCGGTGTGGGTGCGGCCGCTGGAGGGCACCTCGCGGGACTTGCCGTCGGACAGGACCTGGCGCAGCGCCTCCTCGCCGGCGTCGTCCAGGTCCGGCAGGACCTCGGTGATCCGGCGGCCCAGGTGCTCCTCGGCGGGCAGGCCGTTCATCCGGGCGAGGGCGGGATTGACGTAGACGTAGCGCAGTTGCGGGTCGTAGATGCCCACGCCCGCCGGCGTGCCGTCCAGCACCTGCCGCAGGACCGTGTGGTCCGGCGGTGACCAGCCGCCGGGCTCACCGTCACCGCTCACCCGGTCACCCTCCTGTCCGCCGAGTGTGCCCGTTCCCATGATCGGGCGGTCCTCCGCCGGGCGCACGCCCGGATGCGGTCACCCCGCCGGGTGGCCCGGGACCGGCGGGGGCGTGTCGTCCCGGCACCGCGGTGACCGGGCCCGAAAGGATCGGGCGATGCGATGGAGGACGGCGGCCGCGGCCCTCTGCCTGCTGCTGACCGCCTCGCCGGCGGTGGCCGGCGAGCGCCCCGAACCGCGACCCGGCCCGCCGGCCCGGGTGGAGCGGCTGTACGCGGAGGCGGCCCGCGCGGTGCGGGCGCACGAGGACGCGGAGCGGGCGGTCCGCCGCAAGCGCGCCGACCTGCGGCTGCTGCACCGCGCGGCGGCGGTGGAGCGGCGCCGGCTGGACGTGCTGCGGGACCGGATCGGGGCGATGGCGCGCAGCGAGTACCGCAACGGGGGGCTGGGGCCGTCCGCGCGGCTGCTGCTGACCGGGCGGCCCGACCGGCTGCTGGAGGGCGCGACGCTGGCCCGGCAGGGCGACCACGCGCAGGCGGCGCTGCTGGCGGAGCGGATGCTCGCCGAGCGGCGGCTGGCGGCCGACACCGAGGCCGTCGACCGGACGCTGAGGGTGCTGGCCCGCGAGGCCCGCCGCAAGGACGCGCTGCGCCGGGGCATCGAGGAGCGGCTGTTGCGCGCCAGGGCCCGGCTCTCCGCCCGCGACCTGGCGCTCATGGCGCACGAGGGCCTCTCGGCGGACTGCCCCCGCGACGTTCCCCCGGCCCCGCCCCGGTCGTCGGCCGCGTCGCGCCGCCACGGTGCCCCGCACTGGGTGCGCCCCGTCGCGCACTACACGCTCACCGCCGGCTACGACGCCGCGGGGGCGCACTGGGCGCACCGCCACACCGGCCAGGACTTCGCGGTGCCGCCGGGCACCCCGGTCCGTGCGGTGGGCGACGGCACGGTGGTGGTGGCCGCGTGCGGCGACGGCTTCGGCAACCAGATCGTCGTCCGGCACGACGACGGCTACTGCACGCACTACGCCCACCTGTCCGTCCTGGAGGTGGTCCCCGGCCGGCGGGTGCGGGCGGGCGAGCGGATCGGCCTGTCCGGCAACTCCGGCAACTCCACCGGGCCGCACCTGCACTTCGAGGTCCGCGTCACGCCGCAGATGGGCTCCGCCGTCCCCCCGCTGCCCTGGCTGGCGCGGCACGGCGTGCGCATCGGCCGCTGAGCGGTCAGCCCCCGCCCTCGCGCTCGCCCGCCTCGGCGCGCAGCGCCTGCCGCAGCCGGTGGGCGGCGCGGCGGTCCTCGTCGGAGGCGTCGGTGACGTCCAGGAAGATCTGGTCCAGTTCGGGGAACTCCCCGGCCAGCGAGCGCTTGATGCGGACCGCGGCCTCCTCCACCGTCTCGCTGTCGATGCCCTCGGTCAGGTCGACCCTGGCGGCCAGCAGCACCGAGTCGATGCCGAGGCGCATCGTCAGCAGCGCGGTGATGGTGTCGATCTCCGGCTGCCGGATCAGCAGTTCGTGCGCCCGCTGCCGCAGCCTGGGGTCGGCGGCCTCGCCGATGAGGGTGTCCCGGCAGTCCTTGCCGAGCCGGTAGGCGACGTACATCAGCAGGGCGGCGATCGCCAGGGACGCGTACGCCTCCCAGGTCCGGTCGCCGGTGGTCCAGTGCAGCACGACGCCGGCGAGGGCGAGCAGCACGCCGAACACCGCGGCGCTGTCCTCGGCGAGCACGGTGCGCAGGGTGGGGTCCTCGCCCTCGCGCAGTTCGGTGCGGAAGGGGCGGTCGTGCTCGCGGGCCCCGGAGCGCACCTGCACAAGTGCCCTGACCAGGGAGGTCCCCTCGGCGAGCAGGGAGACGACCAGGACGGCCGCCGCGATCACGAAGGCCCGGGTGGTGTGCGGCTCGCTCTCGTGGAACGCGTTCACACCCTGGTAGAAGGAGAAGCAGCCGCCCATCACGAAGATCCCCACGGCGGCGAGCAGCGACCAGAACCAGCGCTCCTTGCCGTAGCCGAACGGGTGCCGTGCGTCCGGACTGCGCCTGCTGCGGCGCAGCGCGGCCAGCAGGAACACCTCGTTGAGCGTGTCGGCCACCGAGTGCGCCGCCTCCGAGAGCAGCGCCGGTGACGTGGTGAGCAGCCCGCCGACCGCCTTCGCCACGGCGATCACCAGGTTCGCGACGAGGGCCACGAAGACGGTCGCCTTGGTCTGCTTGTCCTTCCCCATGGGGAGCGTGTGCCCCGCGACGCGCCGCTCAGTGGTGGAAGGCGGTGGGTGCCTCGCCGGGCGGGTGGAGCGGGTGGTCCTGGGCGCGCAGCTGCGGGAGGTAGCGCTCCAGGTCGGCGAGGAAGAGGTCGGCGAGGTCCTCGGAGAAGCCGTTGCGGACGACGATGCGCAGCACCGCCAGGTCCTCGCGGTCCGCCGGGTAGGTGTACGCGGGCACCAGCCAGCCGCGCTCGCGCATCCGCCGGGAGACGTCGAAGACGTCGTACGCGGTGACGTGGTCGGCGGTGGTGAAGGCGAAGACGGGGAGCTGGTCGCCGCGGGTGATCAGTCGGAAGTCACCGCACTCCTCGATCCGCGAGGCCAGGTAGGTGGCCACGTCACGGGCGGTCTGCTGGACGGTGCGGTAGCCGTCCCGGCCCAGCCGCAGGAACGTGTAGTACTGCGCGACGACCTGGGCGCCCGGCCGGGAGAAGTTGAGGGCAAAGGTCGGCATGTCGCCGCCGAGGTAGTTGACCCGGAAGACCAGTTCCTCGGGCAGCGCCTCGAGGTCCCGCCACAGCGCCCAGCCGACGCCGGGGTAGACCAGCCCGTACTTGTGGCCGGAGGTGTTGATCGAGGCCACCCGGGGCAGCCGGAAGTCCCAGACCAGGTCCTCGTCGAGGAAGGGGGCGATCATGCCCCCGGAGGCCCCGTCGACGTGGACGGGGATGTCGAGCCCGGTCCGTTCCTGCAGGGCGTCGAGGGCGGCGCAGATCTCGGCCACCGGCTCGTAGGACCCGTCGAAGGTCGAGCCGAGGACGGCCACGACCCCGATGGTGTTCTCGTCGCACATCGCGACGGCGGTGTCCGGCTCCAGGTGCAGCCGGTCGCCCTCCATCGGCACCAGGCGCGGCTCGACCTCCCAGAAGTTGCAGAACTTCTCCCAGCAGACCTGGACGTTGGCGCCCATGACCAGGTTGGGCCTGGCGCCGTCCGGGTGGCGGTCGCCGGACCGCCTCGGCCAGCGGCGCTTGCCGGACGCGCCGCCGGAGCGGTCGGCGGCGCGCTTGGTCCAGCGGCGCTTGAAGGCCATCCCGGCGAGCATGCAGGCCTCGGAGGAGCCGGTGGTCGAGCAGCCGATGGCGCTCTCCGGGTCGGGGGCGTGCCACAGGTCGGCGAGCATCGACACGCAGCGCCGCTCCAGTTCGGCGGTGCGCGGGTACTCGTCCTTGTCGATCATGTTCTTGTCGAGGCACTCGCCCATCAGCACCCCGGCCTCGGGCTCCATCCACGTGGTGACGAAGGTGGCCAGGTTGAGCCGGGCGTTGCCGTCGAGCATCAGCTCGTCGTGGACGAGCTGGTACGCAGTGGCGGGCGCCATGGGGCCGTCGGGCAGCCGGTGCTTCGGTGGTGCCGCGCGCATCCCGGCGACCGGGTCGGCCCCCGCGTAGAAGGGGTTCACGGCGAGCTTCGGCAGGCCTTCGGCGCCTTTGTGAAGCGACATACCGGAACGATAAGGGTTAAATCGGTCACCGGCAGGTCGGCGAGCGGCGGCCGGCGGCCCGGCCCGGGGGGCCCGGACCGCCGGCTCCGGCCGGGGGCGCCGGTCAGCCGGCCGAGGACAGCGACAACTTCGCCGCGAAGCCCAGGAAGAGCGCCGCGGCACCCGAGGTCAGCCCCGCCGCCAGGCGCTTGCGGCGGCGGAACTGGGCGGCCAGGTACGTGCCGCCGAAGATCAGCAGCGTCAGGTAGCAGAAGCTGAAGACCTGGGCGATGGTGCCCAGCGCCAGGAAGGACAGCGCGGGGTGGGCGTAGCCCGGGTCCACGAACTGCACGAAGAAGGAGATGAAGAAGAGGATCGCCTTGGGGTTGAGCAGGCTTATCACCAGCGCGCGCCGGAAGGGCTGTTCGGCGTCCGCCACCTCCTCGGCCGCGGCGGCCACCGCCGCCGGCTCCACGCTCCGGGACCGCCACATGCCCCAGGCGGCCCGCGCCATGCCGAAGGCGATCCACGCCAGGTAGCCGGCGCCCGCGTACTTGACGACGCCGAAGAGCACGGCGTTGGCCTTGAGCAGCCCGGCCACGCCCGCCGCCGAGGCGGTCATCAGCACGGTGTCGCCGAGGAAGACGCCCAGGGCCGCGCGGTACGCCGTCCGGACGCCGCGGCGCGCCGCGACGGAGAGCGTGTACAGCGAGTTCGGCCCGGGCAGCAGCACGATCAGTACGGTGCCCAGCACGTACGTCGACAGGTCGGTGATTCCCAGCATGCGCACCAATATGGCACTTGCACCTCACGTGGCGTGAGGCCGGAGGGTGTGGTCATGAACACGAGCACGGGCTACCCGGTCGGGCAGGTGGCGGGCTTCGCCGGCGTGACCGTCCGGACGCTGCACCACTACGACGAGATCGGACTGCTCTCGCCCAGCGCCCGCAGCCACGCGGGTCACCGGCGCTACAGCGACACCGACCTCGACCGGCTGCAGCAGATCCTCTTCTACCGGGAGCTCGGCTTCCCCCTGGAGCAGGTGGCGGCCCTCCTCGACGACCCGGACGCGGACCCGCGGGAGCACCTGCGGCGCCAGCACGAACTGCTGACGGCGCGGATCGGGAAGCTGACGGAGATGGCCGACGCCGTCCAACGAGCCATGGAGGCACGCACGATGGGCATCAACCTCACGCCCGAGGAGAAGTTCGAGGTCTTCGGGGAGTACGACCCCGAGCAGCACGCCGAGGAGACCCGGCAGCGCTGGGGCAACACCGAGGCGTACGAGCAGTCGCAGAGCCGGGCCGCCTCGTACACCAAGGAGGACTGGCTGCGGATCAAGGCCGAGCAGGAGGACTGGGGAGCCCGGCTGGTCGCGCTCCGCGGATCCGGCGCCCCGGCCGACGGCGAGGCCGCAATGGACCTGGCCGAGGAGCACCGGCAGTTCATCGTGGACCACTACTACGACTGCGGTTACGAGATCCACACCGGGCTCGCCCGGATGTACCTGGACGACCCGCGCTTCAACGCCTTCTACGAGGCGATCGCGCCGGGCACCGCCCGGTACGTCCACGACGCGATCATGGCCAACGCTAGGCGTGCCGGGGCGTGATCACCGCAGCGGTGCCGTAGGCGCACACCTCGGTGCCGACGTCGGCGGCCTCGCTGACGTCGAAGCGCATCATCAGCACCGCGTTGGCGCCGCGCGACTGCGCCTGCTCCACCAGCCGCTCCATCGCCTCGGTGCGGGTCTGGGCCAGGGTCTTGGTGAGTCCCTTCAGCTCGCCGCCGATCAGGGACTTCAGGCCCGCGCCGATCTGGCTGCCCAGGTGGCGGGAGCGCACGGTGAGGCCGAAGACCTCACCGATCACCCGCTCGATCCGGTAGCCCGGCACGTCGTTCGTGGTGACCACCAGGACGGCGGACCGGGGCGACTGTCCGCCGCCGTACTCGTCGATACCCATACCGGCATCGTCGTCCCGCCGCCGCCGTCCCGCGCGGTTCAGTACTCCAGGTGCGGTGCCCGCTCGGGGGCGGGGCAGATTCGGTGGCCCGCGTGGTCGAAGACGTACAGGTGCGCCAGGTCGACCAGCAGCGGCACGTGCTGTCCGGCGCGCAGCCGCAGGTCGGGCCCGGTGCGCACCACCAGGTCCCCGCCCCCGGTGGCGGGGCCGGTCTCCGGCCGCGGTGCCGGACGGTCCAGCACGGCCGTCCGTCCCTGGCCCGAGACCCGCGCGGCGGCCTTCTGCACCAGCCGGCCGAGGCCGGCCGTGCCGCCCTGCCGGGACGCCGCCCGGGAGCGCTGCCGCGCGCCGCCCGGCCGTGCGGACTCCAGCTCGGGCACGACGGCCGGCCGTGCGCCGGTGTCCAGGTGCACCAGCGACTCGTGGCCCTGGTACTCCACGTGCTCCACGACGCCGCTGAGCACCACCTCCCCGGGCCGGGCGCCGCTCGGCCGGTCGATGCGCACGGCCTCCGAGCGCAGGCCGACGATGACCGGCCGGCCCTGCTGGATGCGGAGCATCTGGTGGTCCCGGGTCAGCGGCTGCGGGAGGACGAGCCGCTGCCGCCCCAGGTCGATCCACATCCCGCCGTCCAGCGCGGCGACCACGGTCGCCTCCATGAGGTTGATCCGCGGGGTGCCGATGAAGGCGGCGACGAACACGTTCTGCGGCAGGTGGTACGCCTCCCGCGGGGTGCTCACCTGCTGCAGCACCCCGCTGCGCATGATCGCCACGCGGTCGCCCAGCGACATCGCCTCGGCCTGGTCGTGCGTGACGTACACGGTCGTCACGCCCATGCCCCGGGTCAGCCGGGCGATCTCGGCGCGCAGGTGCGAGCGGAGCTTGGCGTCGAGGTTGGACAGCGGCTCGTCCATCAGGAAGACGGACGGGTGCCGCGAGATGGCCCGGCCCATGGCGACCCGCTGCCGCTCGCCGCCGGACAGCTGCCCCGGGTAGCGGTCGAGGATGTCCTCGATGCCGAGCGTCCGCGCGGTCTCGGCGACCCGGGGCCCGGTGTCCTGCCCGGGCATCTCGAAGCGCAGCGGGAATCCGATGTTCTCCCGGCTGGTCATGCTCGGGTACAGGGCGAAGTTCTGGAAGACCATGGCCATCCGCCGGTCGCCCGGCCCCAGGTCGTTGGCGTACTCGCCGTCCAGCAGCAGCTCACCGGAGGTGATGTCCTCCAGCCCCGCGATCATGCGCAGCACCGTGGACTTGCCGCAGCCCGAGGGGCCGAGCAGCACCAGGAACTCGCCGGGGGCGATGTCCAGGGAGAAGCGGTCCACGGCGCGCACGCCGCGGGCGTAGGTCTTCGAGACGTCGTGCAGTGAGATGGCGCGAGTCATGTGGGTTCCGCCGGATCATGATGATTCAGGAGTGACGGGCGACTTGCGGTGTTGCACGGTAAAACGCTTGGGAGGAACGTAGCCGAGCGTTCCCGGGCTGGGAACGGTTCGGTCGCGACCGCGTTGATACTTTTGGCGCGTGACGACTATCGCCCTGGGCCCGCAATGGCTCGACCCCGATTACCTCATCTCGTCAGCGGGCCTGATCGGCCTGCTGGCGATCGTCTTCGCCGAGTCGGGTCTGCTCATCGGCTTCTTCCTGCCGGGTGACTCCCTGCTCTTCACCGGCGGCCTGCTGGTCGCGGGCGGCAAGCTCGACTATCCGATCTGGCTGGTCTGCGTGCTGGTCTGGATCGCGGCCGTCGCCGGCGACCAGGTGGGCTACCTCTTCGGCCGCAAGGTCGGTCCCTCGCTCTTCCGGCGCCCGGACTCCCGGCTCTTCAAGCAGGAGAACGTCGAGAAGGCCCACGACTTCTTCGAGCGGCACGGTGCCAAGTCGATCGTGCTCGCCCGCTTCGTCCCGATCGTGCGGACCTTCACGCCGGTCATCGCCGGCGTCAGCCGCATGAACTACCGCGTCTTCGTGACGTACAACGTCATCGGCGGCCTGCTGTGGGGCGTCGGTGTCACGCTGCTCGGCTACTGGCTGGGGCAGATCGCCTTCGTCCACGAGCACATCGAGCTGATCCTCATCGCGATCGTGCTGCTCTCGGTCGTCCCGATCGCCATCGAGTTCCTGCGGGCCCGCTCGGCCTCCCGGAAGGCGGCGCCGCTGCCCGGGGCGGACGCGTACGACGCCGGGGCCGCGGACGCCGACGGAGACGCCGGCCAGCCGCCGCTCCAGCGCGGCAACGGCGGGCGCCACCGCGCGAACCGCCGTTAGCCGACGGAGGGAGTGGGCAGTCGTCCCGCTGTGCCGAGGCCTGTCGTCACATGAGCGGCGGCCGCCCGGAGGGCGGGCCCCACGGCGTCTGGTGCGGTGCATCGCAAGGCGGAGGATCGTCCTCGTAGTGGGCTACTCGGACGATTCGACAACGCAGCGAGGTGCCGTGCCAGGCGCTGTGGGGCAGGCGCGCATGTGACGACAGGCCGAGGGGGGAGGGTGTCCGCACCCTCCCCCCTCGGCGCACCCCCCGGCACCCGTAGCGATCACGCGCCGAAAGGAGGATCCCGTGGCGCATCCCAAGGAGCCCGAGCAGCAGCAGCCCGGCGGTTCGGAGTTCACGCCGCCCCTGGGCGTCGAGCTGCCCAGGCCGGAACCGCAGGGTTCCGCCTTCTCCCGCCCCGGGACGCGGACCTCCCCGCAGCTGTCCCACCCGGCCTTCACGCCCCCCGAGGGCATCCCGGTCGTCAGCCTCTCCAAGGAGACCCCCTGGCCCGACCGGATGCGCACGATGCTGCGCATGCCCGTCGGGGAGCGCCCGGCCCCCGAGCAGCCCGCCCGGCGGCCGGAGGCGGAGGCCGGCCCGCCGGTGCCGCGCGTGCTGGACCTGACGCTGCGCATCGGTGAGCTGCTGCTCGCCGGCGGCGAGGGCGCCGAGGACGTGGAGGCCGCGATGCTCGGCGTGGCCCACGCCTACGGTCTGGGCCGGGTCGAGCCGACCGTGACGTTCACGCTGCTGGGCATCTCCTACCAGCCCTCGCTGGTGGACGCCCCGGTCACCGCCAACCGCACGGTGCGCCGCCGGGCCACCGACTACACCCGCCTCGCGGCCGTCTTCCGGCTGATCAACGACATCACCGCGGCCGACCTCACCCTGGAGGACGCCTACCGGCGGCTCGCCGAGATCCGCCGCAACCGGCACCCGTACCCGGGCTGGCTGCTCACCGTGGCGGCCGGGCTCCTGGCGGGCGCGGCGAGCATGCTGGTCGGCGGCGGCGGTCCGCTGGTCTTCGCGATCGCCGCGCTGGGCGCCATGCTGGGCGACCGGCTGGCCTGGCTCTGCGCCGGGCGCGGGCTGCCGGAGTTCTACCAGTTCGTCGCCGCGGCGATGCCGGCCGCCGTGATGGGCGTGCTGGTCGCCCGGTTCGGCCAGCACCTGCCCGGTACGAGCACCCTGCAGGCCTCGGCGGTCATCACCGGTGGCCTCTTCGCCCTGATCCCGGGACGGGCCCTGGTCGCGGCCGTCCAGGACGGCCTGACGGGCTTCTACATCACCGCCTCCGCGCGCCTGCTGGAGGTGATGTACCTCTTCACCGGCATCGTCGTCGGCGTGACGCTGATCCTCTACGCGGGGGTCAGCCTGGGTGCCGTGCTCGACCCCGACCAGGCCTTCCGGGCGTACGAGAACCCGCCGGTGCAACTGGTCGCGGCGATGGTGCTGAGCCTCGCCTTCGCCGTGCTGCTGCAGTGCGAGCGCGGCGTGCTGGTGGTCGCCGCGCTCAACGGCGGGGTCGCCTGGACGGTCTACGCGGCGCTGCACCAGGAGGGCATCGGCATCGGCATGTCACCGGTCGCGGCCACCGCCGTCGCCGCCGGCCTGGTGGGCCTCTTCGGCCAGGTGCTGGCCCGCTACCGGCACGCCTCCGCGCTGCCGTACGTCACGGCGGCCATCGGCCCGCTGCTTCCGGGCTCCGCGACGTACTTCGGGCTCCTCGGGCTGACCCGCGGTCACCTGGACCAGGGATTCGCCTCGCTGACGAAGGCGGCGGCGCTGGCGCTGGCCGTGGCCATCGGGGTGAACCTGGGAGGCGAGATCGCGCGGTTGTTCATCAAGCTGCCCGGTGGCGCCGACCAGGCACGACGCCGCGCGGCGGCCAAGCGCACCCGCGGTTTCTGAGCCTTCCGGACCCCGCCGCCTCGCCGTCGGGCGGTCGTACGGGCAACCTGATGTTAACTGTCCGTATCGCGGTCGTAGTTGACTGTAATCGGTTTTAGGGGTTTCACTTCACCAACTGGAGTCCGTTCCGGGGCAAACCCCGACCTTTCGGAGGCATGGAGCCTTGGCTGACGAGCACCTGAGCCCGCTGGACCTCGCGTTCTGGAACCTGGACTCGCCGGGCCACCCCATGCACCTGGGAGCGGTGGCCGTCTTCGACCGCGACCCGGAGCGCCCGGTCGACGCCGACGGGCTCGCCGCGCTGCTCACCGCCCGTGCCGAGGCCGTCCCGCGGATGCGGCAGCGCGTGAAGGACGTCTGGTACGGCGTCGGGGGCGCCGCCTGGGCGGTCGACGAGCACTTCGACGCGCGGTACCACGTCCACGCCGTACGTCGTGCCGACGCCACGGCCGCCGTCGCCGAGCTGATGTCCCGGCCCATGGACCGCCACCGGCCGCCGTGGGAGGTCTACGTCATCGAGGGCGCCCCCGACGCGCCCTTCTCCGTCCTGGTCAAGCTGCACCACGCCCTCGCCGACGGGCTGCGCGCCGTGGAGTTCGGCGCCGCGCTGCTCGACCAGGGGGCCCGCACCCCGGCGGCCGCGCCGCAGCGCTCCGCCGTCGAGGCCGCCGTACCGGCCCAGGTCCGGGGGCCCGGCATCCACCTGCCCGCGCTGCCGCTGCCCGATCCCCGGCAGGTCGTCGCCTCCCTGCCGGACCGGGTGCGCGAGGCCGGGCGCGCCCTGGGCATCGGCTCGGCCGTGCTGCGCGCCTCCCTCGACCCCGGCGGGCCCGCCGCGCTGGGCGCGGTCTGGACGCCCGGCGGCGCCGAACGCCGCTTCGCCACCGCCTCCCTCGACGTCGACGACCTGCACCAGGTCCGCAAGACCAGCGGCGGCACCGTCAACGACGTCGTCATGGCCGTCGTGGCCGGCGCGCTGCGGCGCTGGATGGAGGCCCGCGGCGACGACCCGGCGGGCCCGGGGCCGCGCGCCCTGATCCCCGTGGCGCGGCGCCGCCGCCGGGGTGTGCGCGGCGGCCGGGGCAATCGCATCTCCGGCTACCTGCTGCGGCTGCCGGTCGGCGAGCCCGACCCGCTCGCCCGGCTGCGCGACGTGCGCGCGGGCATGGACCGCAACAAGGACGCCGGCCCCGACACCGGCCCGGGCGCCGTCGCCCTGCTGGCCGACAGCGTGCCGCCGCTCGCGCACCGCTTCGCCGCCCCGCTGCTCGCCGCCTCCGCGCGACTGCTGTTCGACGTGCTGGTCACCAACGTGCCGATGCTCGACGTGCCGCTCACCCTGGACGGCTGCCGCATGACGGAGCTCTACCCGATCGCCCCGCTCGCCCGCGGCCAGTCCCTCGCGGTCGCCTGCTCCACGTACCGCCGCCGGGTCCACATCGGGCTGCTCGCGGACGCGCGGTCGCTGCCGGACGCCGACACGCTCGCCGCCGCCCTGCACGGCGCGCTGGCCGAGCTCCTCGACGCCTGCGGATGAGGCCGCCGCGGACGCGTGAGGGCGGCGCGCCCCGGCAGGGAGCGCGCCGCCCTCACGTAGGCGGGAGCCGGCGGGTCAGTGACCGCCGTGCTCCTTCAGGCGCTTGTAGGACGCCTCGATCTCGGCCTCGGCCTCGGCGCGGCCCACCCAGTTGGCGCCCTCGACGGACTTGCCGGGCTCCAGGTCCTTGTAGACCTCGAAGAAGTGCTGGATCTCCAGGCGGTCGAACTCGGAGACGTGGTGAATGTCACGCAGGTGCTCGACCCGCGGGTCCGAGGCGGGCACGCACAGCAGCTTGTCGTCGCCGCCGGCCTCGTCCGTCATGCGGAACATGCCGATCGCGCGGCAGCGCACGATGACGCCGGGGAAGGTCGGCTCGTCGAGCAGCACCAGGGCGTCCAGCGGGTCGCCGTCCTCGCCCAGGGTGTTCTCCACGAAGCCGTAGTCGGCCGGGTAGACCGTCGAGGTGAACAGGTGCCGGTCCAGGCGGATACGACCGGTCTCGTGGTCCACCTCGTACTTGTTGCGGGAACCCTTCGGGATCTCGATCGTTACGTCGAACTCGAGCACAGCCTGTCCTCCATGATCAGCACATACTTCTGGTGATTAAGTGTCTCCCACGCTTGTGTGTGGTCGCGAAAGGGGCTGGTCCGGGGTGCCCGTTCCGAAGAACTGGCAGGTGGTGGCAGGGTCGGCTGCCGCAGGATTTGCCGTGGCGCTGACGGCCGTGGCCGCAGCGGGACCGTGGGAGTCAGGTCAGCGTACGGCCGAACGGGCGATCGCCGCCTCCCGGGAGGGCCAGGGGAAGCAGGCGCGTCCCCACAAGAAGGGCGGCGCGGGAGGCCACAAGGGGGCGGTCGCGCCCGTGCCGCCCGCCGCCCCGGAGGTGCTCAGCGCCGTGTCCGGGACGCAGGGGGCGCCGCTGCCCACCACCTCCGGACTGGCCGGGCGGCTCGGCCCGTTGCTGCACGACCGCGCGCTCGGCACCCTGACGACGGGCGCCGTCGTCGACGCCGTCTCGGGCCGGAAGGTCTGGGGGCAGGGCCCCGCCACGGCGGCCGTCCCCGCCTCCACCACCAAGGTCGCCACGGCCGTCGCGGCCCTCTCGCTCCTCGGGCCCGACCACCGGCTCACCACCTCCGTGGTCGCCGCCGGCAAGGACCGCGTCGTGCTCGTCGGCGGCGGCGACCCCACCCTCACCGCCCGCGCCGAGCCCGGCGGCGGCTGGACCGCGGCCTCCCTGCGCACCCTCGCCTCCGACACCGCCCGCGCGCTGCGCGCCAAGGGCGTCCGCTCGGTGAAGCTCACGTACGACACCTCGCTCTTCACCGGGCCCGCCGTCCACCCCATCGGGCACAACGAGAACATCGCGCCCGTCACCGCCCTGATGGCCGACGAGGGCCGCAGCGACGGCAAGAGCGTCAAGGGCCCGGTGGCCCGCCACTGGGACCCGGCGGCCAAGGCGGCGGCGGCCTTCGCGGACCTGCTGCGCAAGCGCGGCGTCAAGGTCGACGGCGCGGTGAAGGCCGGCAAGGCGCCCTCGCGCGCGCACGCGGCCGACCGGCTGGCGGAGGTGCGGTCCGCGCCCCTCGCCGACCTGGTCGAGCGCATGCTGACCAACAGCGACAACGACATCGCCGAGGCGCTGGCCCGGCACACCGCCCTCGCCGCGGACCGTCCGGGGTCCTTCTCCGGCGGCGCCGAGGCCGTCCGCTCGGCACTGCGCGAGCTCGGGCTCCCGCTCAAGGGGGCCCGCTTCACCGACGGCAGCGGGCTCAACCGCGCCGACCACCTCACGGCGGAGCAACTGGCGCGGATGCTGGCCCTGGCGGCCGATCCCGACCACCCCGAGCTGCGCCCCGTCCTCACCGGGCTGCCCGTCGCCGGCTTCACCGGGTCCCTGCGGGAACGCTTCACCACGGCGGGCGGGGGCGCCGGGCTCGTCCGCGCCAAGACGGGGACGCTCACCGGGGTCAACGCCCTCGCCGGGACCGTGGTGGACGCGGACGGCCGGCTGCTGACGTTCGCCTTCCTGACCAACGGCACGACCGACACCGTGGCCGCGCAGTCCGCCCTCGACCGCCTCGCCGCGGAACTCGCCACGTGCGGCTGCCGCACGTAGCGGCTGCGGGGAGTGTTCGTTGCCCGTGCCCCCGCGAGGAACGCTCCCGGGGAAGGGGACAAGCACGTACCGTGAAGGAATGACGAGCATCGGTGGTGCGGAGATGGTCGACTGGAACCTCGCGGTCGCGACCGCGACCCGCTTCGTGCGGCCCGGCCCCGAGGTGAGCCGGGACGAGGCACGCGCGGTCGTGGCGGAACTGCGGCGGCACGCAAAGG
Source organism: Streptomyces sp. NPDC008238 (assembly GCF_042956445.1). Taxonomy (NCBI): domain Bacteria; kingdom Bacillati; phylum Actinomycetota; class Actinomycetes; order Kitasatosporales; family Streptomycetaceae; genus Streptomyces; species Streptomyces sp. NPDC008238. The sequence continues at coordinate 660,987 of NZ_JBIBGK010000003.1, forward strand.
AGTCGGAGGCGCACGTCCGGGCGTTCACCAGGATGTTCGGCGACCAGGAGGACCCGGCCGACACCGGGACCCCGGTGCTGATCGTGGACCGCCCGGGGTGGATCAAGGCGAACGTCGCCGGCTTCCGCGAGGTGCTGAAGCCGCTGCTGGACAAGATGCAGGCCCGCAAGCCGGGCGGCCCCGGCGGTGCCGTGCTGGGCACCGTCGGCGGGAAGGTGACCGGGGTCGAGGTCGGGATGCTGCTGAGCTTCCTGGCCTCGCGCGTACTGGGCCAGTACGAGACCTTCGCCCCCGCGAGCCGTGACATGCCCGCCGGTCCCGCGGCGCCCGGGCCGGGCGAGCCGCGCACCGGGCGGCTCCTGCTGGTGGCCCCCAACATCGTCCACGTGGAGCGCGAACTCGACGTGGACCCGCACGACTTCCGGCTGTGGGTGTGCCTCCACGAGGAGACCCACCGCACCCAGTTCACGGCCGTGCCGTGGCTGCGGGACCACATCGAGCAGGAGATCCAGGCCTTCCTCGGCGAGACGGAGATCGACCCGTCGACGCTGATCGAGCGGCTGCGCGAGGCCTTCCAGGCGTTCTCCTCCGGCAGCCGCCCGGACGCGGAGGAGGCGTCGGTCGACGCCGACGGCGACGAGGGCCGCAGCCTGATCGACCTGGTGCAGACGCCGAACCAGCGGGAGATCCTGGGCCGGCTGACCGCGGTGATGTCCCTGCTGGAGGGGCACGCCGACTTCGTGATGGACGGCGTGGGCCCGGACGTCGTGCCCTCCGTGGCGGAGATCCGCGAGAAGTTCCAGCGCCGCCGTCAGAGCGGCGCGGGGCGGCTGGACATGGCGCTGCGCAAGCTGCTGGGGCTGGACGCCAAGCTGCGGCAGTACCGTGACGGCGAGCGTTTCGTGCGGGCCGTGGTGGACGATGCCGGGATGGAGGGCTTCAACCGGATCTGGACCTCGCCCAACACCCTGCCCACCAAGCAGGAGATCGCCAAACCCGCGGACTGGGTGGCACGGGTGCACGGGCGGAGCGAAACCTGAGTCGACCCGGGGCACAGCAGGCCCCGGGGGCCTCCCGGTTCACCCGTCCGAGGGACCGTGGGCGCAGGGTAAGCGTGCGATGCTCGAGTATCGCACGCTGTCTGTCACCATCTAGCTACCCTGCGTCATCTTCTCCGTCCCGACGCCTCCCCCAGCCTCTCCAGGAGGGAAACCGGACATGGGTCCCCACCCCGCGGTCGCGGCGATACGCCTGGCGGTCCGCCGCGTACTCCAGGACGTCCTGACCGACCACCCCGGCGGCAGCCCGCTCGTGCTGGCCGCCTGCAGCGGCGGAGCCGACTCGATGGCCCTCGCCACCGCCCTCGTCTTCGAAGCGCCCAAGCTCGGCGTCCGGGCCGGCGCCGTCACCGTCGACCACGGCCTGCAGGACGGCTCGGACGCCCGCGCCGTCGACGTCGCCGACCGCCTGCGCGGCCTCGGCCTCGACCCGGTCGACGCCGTCGCGGTCACCGTGGGCCGGCAGGGCGGCCCGGAGGCCGCCGCGCGCGACGCCCGGTACGCGGCGCTCGACTCCGCCGCGGAGCGGGCCGGCGCCGCCGCCGTGCTGCTCGGCCACACCCGCGACGACCAAGCCGAAACGGTGCTGCTCGGGCTGGCCCGCGGCTCCGGCATCCGGTCGCTGTCCGGCATGCCCGCGGTCAACGGCCGCTACCGCCGCCCCTTCCTGCTGCTGGACCGGGACACCGTGCGCAAGGCCTGCCTCGTGCAGGGCATCGACGTGTGGGAGGACCCGCACAACCACGACCCCGCCTACACCCGCTCCCGGGTCCGCCACGAGGCGCTGCCGGTGCTGGAGAAGTCCCTGGGCAAGGGCGTCGTGGAGGCGCTGGCCCGTACCGCCCAGCTCTCCCGGGACGACGCCGACGCCCTCGACCAATGGGCGGCGCAGGCCGAGCGGACGGCCGCCGACGCCGACGGCGGGCTGGACGTCGCCCGGCTGCTGACCCTCCCCGCCGCCGTGCGCCGCCGGGTGCTGCGCCGGGCGGCCGTCGCGGCGGGCTCACCCGCCGGTTCGCTCTTCGCCCGGCACATCGAGGAGACCGACCGCCTGCTCACCGGGTGGCGGGGGCAGAAACCGCTCAACCTACCCGGCGGCGTCGTCGTCGGCCGGCGGAATGGCAGACTGTTCTTCCAGGCCCTGTAGACCGAGCCGGAAGTTGTGCGGGTGAACGAGAACGACATGGGCACCGACCTCGAGAAGGTGCTCATCTCCAAGCAAGAGATCGACGCCAAGCTGGCGGAGCTGGCTGCGCAGATCGACAAGGACTACGAGGGCAAGGATTTGCTGATCGTCGGCGTCCTGAAGGGCGCCGTCATGGTGATGGCGGACCTCGCGCGGTCCCTGTCCTCCCAGGTCACCATGGACTGGATGGCGGTGTCCTCGTACGGCGCGGGCACCAAGTCCTCCGGTGTCGTGCGGATCCTCAAGGACCTGGACACCGACATCGCCGGCCGGGACGTCCTGATCGTCGAGGACATCATCGACTCCGGTCTGACGCTGTCCTGGCTGATCAGCAACCTCGGCTCGCGCCGTCCGGCCTCGCTGGAGGTCTGCACGCTGCTGCGCAAGCCGGACGCGGCCAAGGTGGAGATCGACGTGAAGTACGTCGGCTTCGACATCCCCAACGAGTTCGTGGTCGGATACGGTCTGGACTTCGCGGAGAAGTACCGGAACCTGCCGTTCATCGGCACCCTTGCGCCGCACGTGTACGGCGGCTGAGGCTCCGGGAACCCCGACGCCCTCCTCCGCGTTGGAGGGTGGTAACGCTGTTTGTTTACGGTCTCCGGCGACTTCGGGTGACAATGCTGGGGTACCGTCCGAAGGTCGGTTCATACACCGGATGCACCGGCGGCCCCCAGGCCGCGGTGCCTCACTGTGGCAGGAGGGACGGGGCGTGATCGCCCCGCATGGATGGACGTGAAGCGCTATTTCCGTGGGCCAGTCATGTGGATCGTGCTGGCTGTCCTCGCCGTGGTCGTTTTGATGCAGGTCGTCGGCTCGTCCGGTGGCTACAAGACGGTGGACACCGGCCAGGCCATTGAGGCCATCAACAGCAACCAGGCCAAGTCCGCCGAGCTGACCACCGGCGACGAGAACACGATCAAGGTCGAGCTCAAGGACGGCGCCAAGGTAGGCGGCGAGGACCTGGGCTCCAAGATCAAGGCGAGCTACATCGGCGACCAGGGCGTCGACGTGGCCAAGATCCTTCAGGCCAAGGTCGACGACGGCAACAAGACCACGCTGCCCGACGGCTACACCGTGGCGCCCTCGAAGCAGAACGCCTTCGTCGGCATCCTGCTGTCGTTGCTGCCCTTCGTCCTCATCGTCGTGGTCTTCCTGTTCCTGATGAATCAGATGCAGGGCGGCGGCTCCCGGGTGATGAACTTCGGGAAGTCCAAGGCCAAGCTGATCACCAAGGACACCCCGAAGACCACCTTCGCGGACGTCGCGGGCTCGGACGAGGCCGTCGAGGAGCTCCAGGAGATCAAGGAGTTCCTGCAGGAGCCGGCGAAGTTCCAGGCCGTGGGCGCCAAGATCCCCAAGGGCGTGCTGCTCTACGGCCCGCCCGGAACGGGCAAGACCCTGCTCGCGCGCGCCGTCGCCGGCGAGGCGGGCGTCCCGTTCTACTCGATCTCGGGTTCCGACTTCGTCGAGATGTTCGTGGGTGTCGGCGCCTCGCGTGTCCGCGACCTGTTCGAGCAGGCCAAGGCGAACGCCCCGGCGATCGTCTTCGTCGACGAGATCGACGCCGTCGGCCGGCACCGCGGCGCGGGCCTCGGCGGCGGTCACGACGAGCGCGAGCAGACGCTGAACCAGCTGCTCGTCGAGATGGACGGCTTCGACGTCAAGGGCGGCGTGATCCTGATCGCCGCCACCAACCGCCCGGACATCCTGGACCCGGCGCTGCTGCGCCCGGGCCGTTTCGACCGGCAGATCGCCGTCGACCGCCCCGACCTGCAGGGCCGCCTGGAGATCCTCAAGGTCCATCAGAAGGGCAAGCCGGTCGCCCCGGACGTCGACCTCAAGGCCGTCGCCCGCCGCACCCCCGGTTTCACCGGTGCGGACCTGGCGAACGTCCTCAACGAGGCGGCGCTGCTCACCGCGCGCAGCGACAAGAAGCTGGTCGACAACGCGATGCTGGACGAGGCCATCGACCGCGTCGTGGCCGGCCCGCAGAAGCGCACCCGGATCATGTCCGACAAGGAGAAGAAGATCACGGCGTACCACGAGGGCGGTCACGCCCTGGTCGCCGCGGCTTCTCCGAACAGCGACCCGGTGCACAAGATCACGATCCTGTCGCGTGGCCGGGCCCTCGGCTACACGATGGTCCTGCCGGACGAGGACAAGTACTCCACCACCCGCAACGAGATGCTCGACCGGCTCGCCATGACCATGGGCGGCCGGGCGGCGGAGGAGCTGGTCTTCCACGACCCGACCACGGGTGCCGCGGACGACATCGAGAAGGCCACCACCACGGCCCGCGCGATGGTGACGCAGTACGGCATGACCGAGCGACTGGGCGCGATCAAGTTCGGGACGAGCGACGGGGAGCCCTTCCTCGGCCGTGAGATGTCCCACCAGCGCGACTACTCGGAAGAGGTCGCCGGGCTGGTCGACGAAGAGGTCAAGAAGCTCATCGAGACCGCGCACAACGAGGCGTGGGAGATCCTGGTCGAGAACCGCGACGTCCTCGACAACCTGGTTCTGGCCCTCCTGGACAAGGAGACGCTGAACAAGGAGGAGCTCGCGGAGATCTTCAAGCCGATCGTCAAGCGCCCGCCGCGTCCGGCCTGGACGGGTTCCTCGCGGCGTACGCCGTCGACCCGCCCGCCGGTGCTCTCGCCGCGTGAGCTCGCCCTGACCAACGGCACCCAGCCGACGGCCAACGGCAGCGCCACCGCGTCGCTGAGCAAGCCCGCCGAGACGGTGGAGCTCCCCGAGGAGCCCAACCCCGAGGCCTGACACCTCGGACGTGGCCTTGGTCACGGACATCGGAATGCGTGCCGCGCCCCCCAGGTTTCCTATCCTGGGGGGCGCTGCGTTTCCGCGGTTCCCGCGGCACACGCATCCGGTACGCAAGAGGAACGAGGCACACATGACCGACCCGGTGACCCTTGAGGGCAACCTGCGCCCCGTCGGTGAGTTCGACGAGAAGCGTGCCGAGAACGCGGTCCGTGAGCTGCTGATCGCGGTCGGCGAGGACCCCGACCGTGAGGGGCTGCGGGAGACGCCCGCGCGGGTGGCCAGGGCGTACCGGGAGATCTTCGCCGGGCTCTACCAGGAGCCCGAGGACGTCCTGACGACCACCTTCGACCTCGGCCACGACGAGATGGTGCTGGTCAAGGACATCGAGGTGCTGTCGAGCTGCGAGCACCACCTGGTGCCGTTCGTGGGCGTCGCCCACGTCGGCTACATCCCCTCGACGGACGGCAAGATCACCGGTCTGTCGAAGCTGGCCCGGCTGGTCGACGTCTTCGCCCGCCGCCCGCAGGTGCAGGAGCGGCTGACCACGCAGATCGCCGACTCGCTCATGCGGATACTCGAACCGCGCGGCGTGATCGTGGTCATCGAGTGCGAGCACATGTGCATGACGATGCGCGGGGTCCGCAAGCCCGGCGCGAAGACCATCACCTCGGCGGTGCGGGGCCAGCTGCGCGACTCCGCGACCCGCGCCGAGGCGATGAGCCTGATCATGGCCAAGTGACCTGAGGGGCCGCGGCCCCCCGGCCGTCCCGGCCTATGTGCCCGTTCCCCGCCCGGCGACGGAACCCGCACGGCGGAGTTCACGTCCTACAGGGCGCAAATCTCCGACGAGAGCGGGGCGTGCGGGGTGATCCGCACCGCCGGGGCGTGGTGAGCGATGTCTGTCGTGGCAGAGGAAGATCCCGCCGTCCGGGTTCCCCGGGACAGGGTGCGGCTCCCGTGGGCGATGCCGGCCTCCGCCGCGCCCCGCGTGGTGGGGACGGCCTGCGCGCTGGTGGGGCTGCTCGACCTCGCCGCGGCGGTGTTCCCCGGCTTCCGGCACAGCCGGATGCACGTGCTCGCCGGCGTCGTCCCGGGGACGGTCACCTCGGTGGCCGCGGCGGCCGGCGTGGTCACCGGCATCCTGATGCTGATGCTGGCGCACGCCCTCAAGCGGGGGAAGAAGCGTGCCTGGCGGGCGGCCGTGCTGCTGCTGCCGGTGGCCGCGGTGGCGCAGGTGCTGCACCGGCACTCGCTGGGCGGGGCCCTGCTGTCGACGGTCCTGCTGACCCTGCTGATCCGGTACCGGACGGAGTTCTCGGCGCTCGGCGACCCGCACACCCGGCTGCGGGCGGTCGCGGCCTTCGCGGGGCTGGGCGGGCTCAGCCTGGTGGTGGGGCTGGCCGTCGTCAGCGCCCACCCGGCGGCGGGGACGGGCGACCCGACGTGGGCGCAGCGGTTCACCGAGGTGCTGTACGGGCTGTTCGGCTTCGACGGGCCGGTCGGCTACGCCACCGGCCAGGCGTCCGACGTCGTCGCGTACTCGCTGGGCGGGCTGGGCTTCCTGACCGTCGCCACCACCGCCTACCTGGCGCTCCGCCCGGCCCACCCGGTCGCCGAGCTGACGGCCGCGGACGAGGAGCGCCTGCGGGCGCTGCTGCGGCGCCACGGGGCCCGCGACTCCCTCGGGCACTTCGCGCTGCGCCGGGACAAGAGCGTGGTCTTCTCGCCGAGCGGCAAGGCGGCGGTCTGCTACCGCGTGGTCTCGGGGGTGATGCTGGCCAGTGGTGACCCGATCGGCGACGTGGAGGCCTGGCCCGGGGCGATACAGCGCTTCATGGCCGAGGCCCGGGCGCACGCCTGGATCCCGGCGGTGATGGGCTGCAGCGAGACCGGCGGCGAGGTGTGGACCCGGGAGACCGGTCTCGACGCCCTGGAGCTGGGCGACGAGGCCGTCGTGGAGACCTCCTGCTTCTCGCTGTCGGGGCGGGCGATGCGCAACGTGCGGCAGATGGTCAAGCGCACCGAGCGCGCCGGCTACGTGTGCCGGGTGCGGCGGGTGGCGGAACTGGGCGAGGAGGAACGCGAGGCGGTCCGCCGCGCGGCCGACGCCTGGCGCGGTACGGACACCGAGCGGGGCTTCTCCATGGCGCTGGGCCGCTTCGGCGACCCGGCGGACGAGGAGTGCGTGGTGGTGACGGCGCACGACGCGCAGGACGCGCTGCGGGCGGTGCTGCACTTCGTGCCCTGGGGCGAGGACGGCATGTCGCTCGACCTGATGCGACGGGACCGGTCCGCCGACCCCGGGCTCAACGAGCTGCTGATCGTGGCCGCGCTGGGCGAGGCGCCGCGACTGGACGTGCGGCGGGTCTCGTTGAACTTCGCGATGTTCCGGTCGGCGCTGGCCCGCGGGGAGCGGCTCGGCGCGGGGCCGGTGCTGCGGAGCTGGCGGGGGCTGCTGGTCTTCCTGTCGCGGTGGTTCCAGATCGAGTCGCTGTACCGGTTCAACGCCAAGTTCCAGCCGGAGTGGCTGCCGCGGTTCCTGGTCTTCCGGGCCACCGGCGACCTGCCCCGGATCGGCCTGGCCGCCATGCGCGCCGAGGGATTCGTCACCCTGGCCCTGCCCGCGTGGGCCTCCCGGCGCCTGCGGTGACCACCCCGTTCTAGGCTGAGCCCATGGGTACGATGCGCGGCCACGTGGCCGGATTGCCGTCCTGGGACCGGTGCGCGGTCATGGGCGTGGTGAACGTCACGCCGGACTCGTTCTCCGACGGCGGCGAGTGGTTCGACACCGAGCTCGCGGTCAAGCACGGCCTGGACCTCGTGGCGGCCGGTGCCGACCTGGTGGACGTGGGCGGTGAGTCGACCCGGCCGGGCGCGGCGCGGGTGGACGAGGCGGAGGAGCTGCGCAGGGTGGTCCCGGTCGTCCGCGAGCTGACCAGGGCCGGGGTCGTGGTGAGCGTGGACACGATGCGGGCCGTGGTCGCGGAGAAGGCCGTGGAGGCGGGCGCGGTCCTGGTCAACGACGTGAGCGGCGGCCAGGCGGACCCGGCGATGATCCCCGTCGTCGCGGCGACGGGCAGCCCGTTCATCGTGATGCACTGGCGGGGCCAGAGCATCGACATGAACAACCGGGCGGTCTACGGAGACGTCGTGGCCGAGGTCACCGACGAGCTACGGCGCAGCTTCGACCACGCGGTGGCGGGCGGCGTCGACCCGGAGCGGATCGTCCTCGACCCGGGCCTGGGCTTCGCGAAGAACGCCGAGCACGACCTGACCCTGATCGCCCACCTCGAGGACCTGCTGGCGCTGGGCCGCCCCCTGCTGATCGCGGCTTCCCGCAAGCGGTTCCTGGGCCGGGTGCTGGCCGGCGAGGGCGGCGATCCGCCCCCGGCCAGGGAGCGTGACGCCGCGACGGCCGCCGTCACCGCCATCGTGGCGGGGCGCGGCGCCTGGGCGGTCCGGGTGCACGAGGTGCACGACAGCGCCGACGCCGTGCGGGTCGCACGGGCACTGGAGGGGGCACGATGACGCCGCGCACGGCCGAGGCCGCACGGGTCGAACAGGCGAACCAGGCGTTCTACGACGCCGTCGAGCGGTCCGACCTGGACGCGCTGGAGGAGCTGGTCCTGACGGGCCCGCTGGCGGAGACGGTGTCCGTCGTGCACCCGGGCTGGCCGGTGCTGCGGGGGCGCCGCGAGGTGATGCGCTCGTACGCCCTGATCATGGCGAACACCGAGTACATCCAGTTCTTCCTGACCGACGTCGAGGTGGCGGTCGACGGTGACACGGCCCTGGTGACCTGCACCGAGAACATCCTCACCGGCGGCCCCGCCGAGGAGGAGGGCGAGATGGGCTCCCTGGTGGGCGGCCTGGTGGTCGCCACGAATGTGTTTCGGCGCACACCGGAGGGCTGGCGGCTGTGGGTGCACCACGGCTCGCCGGTGATGGCCGACGGGATCGACGAGGACGCCGCGGAGGACGCCGACAACGGCGGCGAGGGGTCAGCCTGAGGCCTTCTGACCACCCGTTCGTGCCAAGAAGTGGCAAGAAGTGGTGAAGGCCGGAGTAGGCCGTTCCGTCCCGGGGTAATCGCGGGGCGGTCGCTCGCTCGCTGCCCGGTACTGGGGAGTGTCGGCGGTCGAAGGTAGATTCGAGTGAGGGCGGTGCGGCCCTCCCCTCCCGCTGAGCGGGCGGACCGCGCCCACCCGTCCGTACGTCGACCAGCGGGAGTGAATCGTGGATCGTGTCGCGCTGCGCGGCCTGAAGGCCCGCGGGCACCACGGCGTGTTCGAACACGAGCGCCGCGAGGGCCAGGACTTCTTCGTGGACCTCGTCCTCGGCCTGGACACCGCTCCCGCCGCCGCCACGGACGACCTGACCAGGACCGTGCACTACGGCATCGTGGCCGAGGAGGTCACCGCCGTCGTCGAGGGCGAGCCCGTGGACCTGATCGAGACCTTGGCCCAGCGGATCGCCGACCAGGTGCTCAAGCACGACCTGGTCCAGGAGGTGGAGGTCACCGTGCACAAGCCACAGGCCCCGATCACCGTCCCGTTCACCGATGTGTCCGTCACCATCACCCGGAGGCGCCCGTGAGCTACGACCCCACCGTGCAGCCGGTCCCGGCCTCCGTCGTCGCGCAGGTCGACGCGGCGGACTCGACGCTGCAGAACCCGAAGTTCGCCGTCATCTCGCTGGGCAGCAACCTCGGCAATCGCCTGGAGACGCTGCAGGGCGCCGTGGACGCGCTGGAGGACACCCCGGGCCTGCGGGTGAAGAAGGTCTCCCCGGTGTACGAGACGGAGCCCTGGGGCGTCGAGCCCGGCTCGCAGCCCAACTACTTCAACGCCGTGGTCCTGGTCAGGACGACGCTCCCGCCCTCCTCGCTCCTGGAGCGCGGCCGGGCGATCGAGGACGCCTTCGCCAGGACGCGCACCGAGCGCTGGGGTCCGCGCACCATCGACGTCGACATCGTGGCCTACCAGGGTGTCGTCTCCGACGACCCGGAGCTGACGCTGCCGCATCCTCGGGCGCACCAGCGGGCCTTCGTGCTGGCGCCGTGGCTCGACATCGACCCCGCGGCCGAGCTGCCGGGCCAGGGACCGGTGTCGGGTCTGCTGGCGGGCGTCGGCCGCGAGAGCGTGTGGGCCAGGGGCGACGTGGAACTCAGGCTGCCGGAGTAATCGTTACGATCCCGTCAGTACGTTCGTCGATGTGATGTGGGGAGCGAGCACTCGGTGAAGGCGCTGCGCATCAGGACCCTGGTCGGACTGTTCGTGGTCGCCGGAGTGCTCTCGTGGGCGGGCGCGAAGCTCTGGGACTCGCTCGGCACCCTGCCGGGCGTGCCCGTGGCCGCGCCGATCGTGCTGGCGCTGATCGCCGCCGTCCTGGCGGCGACGGCGCTGTCGCTGCGTTCCCGGCTGCGCGCGCAGCGCGAGCGGCGTCCGGGGGCCAAGGGCGTCGATCCGCTGCTCGCGGCCCGCGCGGTGGTCTTCGGCCAGGCCAGCGCCCTGGTCGCCGCCCTGGTCGCGGGGATGTACGGCGGCGTGTGCGTCTTCCTCGTCATGTACCAGCTGGACAACGACCCCCGCCGTGACCAGGCGATCTACGCGGGCGTCGCGGTGATCGCCGGCATCGCGGTCTGCGCCGCCGCGATCTTCCTGGAGCGCGTCTGCCGCCTCCCCGAGGACGAGGACGACAACCGCACCGGCGCGGTGGGGGGCCGCGCGTAGCGCGGGGGGCTGGGGCGCGGGGCGCCGGCCGTTACGCGGACCGCCACCCTCCCGTCCGCAGCCGGCGCTGTGCGCCCGAAGGGCGCGAGACGAACCCGCACCCACCCACCGGCCCCACCCACCGGCCCCACCGGCCGCCCCGCTGCGCGCAGGCTCAGTACCCCCGCCGGACGTTCTCGGCGGCGGCGTCGGCCTGGCGCCGGGAGCGGCGACGGCGCTCAGCGGCCAGTTCGGCGAGCGCGTCGTCGAGGGCGGCCAGCACGCGGGCCGCGGCGGGGTCGGTCACCTCGGGTGCCGCTTCGGCGGCCGGGCCTTCGCGCAGGCCGAGCGTCCTGGCGAGGGCGGCCAGCACGGGCTCGTCCGCCGCCAGGCGGTCCGCGGCGCGGCGCCGGGCGCGGGAGTCGGTGAGCACGGTCCGGGTGTCGCGGACCAGCCAGTTGCGGTGCCGTTCCCGTACGACCTCGCCCTCGGCCGCCAGGTCGGTCAGGTAGACGTCGGCGAGGCCGCGGCCCCTGCGCCACAGCCAGTCGCCGGGGGACTCGTACGGTGCCTCGCGCACCAGCGCGGCGGCGGCCCCGGCCAGCAGGGGGTCGCTGATCGCCGGCTCCGGGCCCGGCACCAGACGGTCACCGTCCAGCGCGACCGCCCGGGCGGCGAGCAGGTCGACGGCTTCGGCCGCGGCGAGCGCGAGCGAGAGGTCGCCCGGTTCCACGGCGTGTCCGGGGGCCCGTTCCAGGGCGGTGACGATCAGATCCCGCGGGGTGGTCATGGAACGCTCCGCATCACGAGGCATCGGCGTCCGGTTCCGCCCGGCGATTGTCACCCGCTCCGGCCGGGGCCGCCACCGGCTCCGCCTCCTCGCCGTCGCCGTCCTCGTTGACCGAACGGCGCAGCGCGGCGTGGAGCGTGGCGGGGGTCAGCACCCCGGCGAAGCGGTCGCCGTCCACAACGGCTATCCAGCCGGCGTCGTGCTGGAGCATCGTGCTGAACGCCCGCTTGAGGGGGGCGCCCACCGGGACCCAGGCCTCCAGGCGGCGCGTGTGGTCGGCCACGGTGCCCGAGGTGAGGGTGCCCGCGGCCACGTAGCCGCGCAGCCCGCCGTCGTCGTCGAGGACGACCGCGTAGGGGGCGCCCTGCTTCGCGAGGACGGCCGCGGCCTCCGCGGCCGGCGATCCGGCGCGCACGACGGGCGGGTGCTCCAGGTCCGTCGTCTCGATCGGCGTGACCGACAGCCGCTTCAGACCGCGGTCGGAGCCGACGAAGTCCGCGACGTACGGGGTGGCGGGGGAGCCGAGCACGGTCGCGGGGGTGTCGTACTGCTCGATCCGGCCGGGGCCGAAGACCGCCATGCGGTCGCCGAGCCGGACCGCCTCCTCGATGTCGTGTGTGACGAACAGCACGGTCTTGCGGACCTGTTCCTGCAGCCGCAGGAACTCCGACTGCAACCGCTCCCGTACCACCGGGTCGACGGCGCCGAAGGGCTCGTCCATCAGCAGCAGCGGCGGGTCGGCCGCCAGCGCCCGGGCCACGCCGACCCGCTGCCGCTGGCCGCCGGAGAGCTGCTCGGGGTAGCGGGCGCCGTGCACGGACGGGTCCAGGCCGACCAGTTCCAGCAGTTCGGCGGCGCGGGCCCGGCGCTTGGCGCGCGTCCAGCCGAGCAGGTGCGGAACGGTCTCGGTGTTCTCCAGCACGGTCTTGTGGGGGAACAGGCCGACGTTCTGGATGACGTAGCCGATGCGGCGGCGCAGCCGTACCGGGTCGGTGCGCGCGATGTCCTCGCCGTCCAGCAGGATGCGGCCGGCGGTGGGCTCGATGAGCCGGTTGACCATCTTCATCGTGGTGGTCTTGCCGCAGCCGGACGGCCCGACGAGGGTCACGAGTTCGCCCTCGCGCACGTCGAAGGACAGGTCGTCGACGGCGGTGGTGCCGTCGGGGTAGCGCTTGGTGACGTTCTCGAAGCGGATCATCGGGACCTCTCGTCGGCGCTCGGCGGTGCGGCTCACCCCCCAGCTTGGTACACGCTCGGCGATGGTTGTGAAGGGGGTGTTGCGAGGATGTGGCGGGACACCGGGAATGTCCGGGGTCGGGTTTACGCTCACCTGCATGATCTGAACCGGGCGGGGGAGGTGGCATCGCATGGCCGGACAGGACTGTCTCGCGGCGAACGACTGGATATGCGGCGAGTTCGTACGCACGCGCAGCCAGGAGTTGCTGGACGCGGGGGTGGAACATCTGTGGATCACCGCGGTGTCGGTGGCCGCCGGTGTGCTGCTCGCGCTGCCGCTGGCTCTGCTCGCCCGGCGCTGGCGAGCGGCCGCGGCGCCGGTGCTGGGGGTGACGACGGTGCTCTACACGATCCCGTCGCTGGCCCTCTTCTCGCTGCTGGTGCCGGTGTTCGGGATCTCCGCGTCGGTGGTCGTCACCGGCCTGACCCTGTACTCGCTCACCATCCTCGTCAGGAACTTCCTGGCCGGTCTGGACGCCGTGCCCGAGGACGCGCGGGAGGCCGCGCGCGGCATGGGCTACGGACCGATACGCCTGCTGTGGGGGGTCGAGCTGCCGCTGGCGCTGCCCGCGGTGATGGCGGGTGTGAGGATCGCCACGGTCGCCACGGTCTCCCTGACCACGGTCGGCTCGATCATCGGCTACGGCGGTCTCGGCAATCTCATCAAGGACGGCATGAAGACCTACTTCAAGGCGGAGGTGCTCACCGCGTCCGTGATCTGCGTGGTGTTCGCCCTCGTCGCCGATCTGCTGCTGCTCGGGGTGCAGCGGCTGCTCACGCCGTGGTCCAGGGCAGCGAAGGCGGCCGGCTGATGGGGACGATCCCCGGCGCGTGGGACTGGCTGACCACGGGCGCCAACTGGACCGGCACCGACGGGGTGCTGCAGCGGCTCGGCGAGCACCTGGTGCTGACCTCGGTGTCCCTGGCCATCGCCTGCCTCGTGGCCCTGCCGGTCGCGGTCCTCCTCGGCCACCTCGGCAAGGGCGGCGCGCTCGCCGTGAACCTCTCGAACGTCGGGCGGGCTGTGCCCACCTTCGCCATCCTCGTGCTGCTCGTCGTCGCGACGAACTCGGCGCGCTACTGGCCCACCATCATCGCGCTGGTGCTGTTCGCCGTCCCGCCGCTCCTCACCAACACCTACGTCGGCATGCGCCAGGTCGACCGGGACGCGGTGGAGGCCGCCCGCGGCATGGGGATGAGCGGCGGCCAGCTGCTGGCCCGGGTGGAGCTTCCGCTCGCGGCGCCCTTCGTCATGAGCGGGGTGCGCTCGGCCGCCGTCCAGGTCGTCGCCACCGCCACGCTCGCCGCGATGCCCGGCGAGGGCGGCCTCGGCCGCATCATCACCGCGGGCTTCGCCCAGTACGACACCCCGAAGGTCGTCGCGGGCGCGGTACTCGTGGCCGCGTTCGCCCTTCTCGTGGAGGGAGTCTTCCTGTTGCTGCAACGCCTGGTGTCCCCCGCACGGAAGTCCCGACCCGCCCGAAGACCTGCCCGTCCCACCCATCAGATGGAGTTCACATGAGCAAGGCCCTGCGCACCGCCACCGCCCTGGCCGCCGTGGCGGTCCTCTCCGCGGGCCTGGCGGCCTGCGGCGGCGACAGTCTGGAGAAGAGCGGGGGAGGGGGAAGCTCACAGGCCGGCGGCGGCAAGGGCTCCCTGACCGTCGGCTCCGCCGGGTTCACCGAGAGCACGGTCCTCGCGCAGCTGTACGCGCAGTTGCTGAACGACGCCGGCTACAAGACCACGATCAAGACCGTGGACAACCGCGAGCTGTACGAACCGGCCCTGGAGAAGGGGCAGATCGACGTCGTCCCCGAGTACGCGGCCACCCTCGCGGAGTTCCTCAACGCGAAGGTGAACGGCAAGGACGCCCCGCCCGTCGCCTCCTCCGACGTCGACGCCACCGTCACGGCGCTCACCGAACTCGCCGGCCCGCTCGGGCTGAAGGTGCTGCCGGCCGGGGAGGCCGTCGACCAGAACGCATTCGCGGTCACCACGGAATTCGCGGAGAAGAACGACCTCAAGACCCTTTCCGACCTCGGCAAGTCGAAGATCAAGGTCAAGCTCGCCGCGGGCGAGGAATGCTCGATCCGCCCCTTCTGCTCGCCCGGCCTGAAGAAGATCTACGGCATAGACGTCACGTCGGTGGACGCCAAGGGCGTCGGCACCGTCCAGTCCAAGCAGGCCGTCAAGGACGGCATCGACCAGCTGGTGCTCACCACGACCACGGACGCCACGCTGGACCAGTTCGGCCTGGTGCTGCTGGAGGACGACAAGGGCCTGCAGAACGCCGACAACCTGCTGCCCGTCGTCAACGCGAAGGAGGCCGGCGGGGCGGACGTCGCCGCCGCCCTCGACAAGCTCACCCAGGTGCTGACCACGGCCGACCTCGCCGGGCTGAACAAGCAGGTGGACTCGGAGCGCAAGAAGCCCGAGGACGTCGCCGCGGATTACCTGAAGTCGAAGGGTCTGCTGAAGGGCTGAGGCCCGGTGGACAAGATCGAATAAATGGTGGCGGGAGGGCGTTCGCGTGACGTTTCGCATACGCGTGGGCGCCCTCCGTATCCGTCGTTGTGTGTTCGGTGAGAAATCGGATGCCGCGGCCCCACACGACCCACGGGCACGCTAAGTTCCCTACCATGCCCCGTGGACGACACCGCCATTCACAGCCGCTGCACCGGCTGCTCCCGCCCGTGACGGTCGCCGGCTCCGCCGCGGCCCTCGCCGTCGGCGCACTGGTGATCGGTGATCCGGTGCTGCTCCGTGTGTTCGTCGTCGCGGCGGCCGGTGTCGCCGGTGGCGGTGCCTTCCTGCTGCGCAGCTGGGACCGTGCCGCGGGCAAGCAGGTCGCCGACCTCAAGACCGCGCGGGTGCGCGACGAATGGCGGGCCGACGAGCGGATCGCGGAGCTCGAGGTGGACCTCGAGGACTCCCGCGAGCTGCGCGGCAAGCTGGAGAACAAGCTGCGCGCCAAGCGCGCCGAACTGGCCCGGCTCCGTACGGAGCACGCGGACCTGCTGCGCCGCTACGCCACCGCCGAGTCCGAGCGGGCCCGTGCGCTGGAGGACGGCCGCGTCGCGAAGAAGGCGGTCTCCGCCCTCCCGGTGCCCTACACGGCGCCGGTCACCCCGGCCGCGTACCTGCGGGCGTCCGCCGCCCTGCGGGACCTGTCGCGCAACGGGGCCCGCCAGCAGGCCGCGCTCACCGTCGAGGAGGCCCGCCGCCGCGACCTCGCCGACACCGACGAGCCGCAGGGCAGGCACGCCCTGGACCCGGCCGAGCGCGACCGCCCGGCGGACCCCACCACCGGCGGCAGCGGGAGCACCCCGGCGCTGCCGGTGCGCCAGCCCAAGCTCGTCCCGGCGGTCGCCGCGGCCGTGCTGCCGTACGCCAAGCCCAACCGCCAGGCCAGCCGCGCCCAGGGCGGCTTCGACTTCTTCGGCACGAAGAACGAGAAGGCCCGCCCCCAGGAGCTGGAGGCGGACGGCGCCGCGGGGCCCGCGGAGGCGGACCTCGCCGACGTCGTCGGGGACGAGGCCGTGGCCGACCAGGCCGAGGTCATCGACCTGACCGCGCACGACGAGACCGAGCAGCTCGACCTGAGCGAGCTGCGCGCCCGCTCCTCCTGACGCCCGCCGGGGGCGGGCCGCCCGCGGGCGGCCCGCCCGTCACTTGTCGATGTCGCCGACGACGAAGAACATCGAGCCCAGGATCGCCACCATGTCGGCGACCAGCGTGCCCGGCAGCAGCACGGCCAGCGCCTGGACGTTGTTGTACGACGCCGAGCGCAGCTTCAGCCGGTACGGCGTCTTCTCGCCCTTGGACACCAGGTAGTAGCCGTTGAGCCCGAGCGGGTTCTCGGTCCAGGCGTACGTGTGGCCCTCGGGGGCCTTGAGCACCTTCGGCAGCCGCTGGTTGATGGGGCCGGGGGGCAGCTCGGCCAGCCGGTCCAGGCACGCGTCGGCGAGGTCGAGGGCGTTGTGGGTCTGCTCCAGCAGCACCTCGAAGCGGGCCAGGCAGTCGCCCGCGGTGCGGGTGGGGACCTTCAGGGTGTCCCGCAGCTCCCCGTAGGCCAGGTAGGGCTCGTCGCGGCGCAGGTCGAAGTCGACGCCCGAGGCGCGGGCGATCGGCCCGCTCACCCCGTAGGCGTGCACGTTCCCGGCGGAGAGGACGCCGACGCCGCGGGTGCGGCCGCGGAAGATCTCGTTGCCGAGGACGAGGTCGTCGAAGGTCCCCATGCGTGAGCGCACGGCGGCGACGGCGGCGCGGACCCGGCCGTGCCAGCCGTTGGGGAGGTCCTCCTTGAGGCCGCCGACGCGGTTGAACATGTAGTGCATGCGGCCGCCGGAGACCTCCTCCATGACCGCCTGCAGGTCCTCGCGCTCGCGGAACGCGTGGAAGATCGGGGTGATCCCGCCCAGTTCGAGGGGGTAGGAGCCGAGGAACATCAGGTGGTTGAGCACCCGGTTGAGCTCGGCGAGCAGCGTGCGGGTCCACACCGCGCGCTCGGGGACCTCCATGCCGAGCATGCGCTCCACGGCGAGCACGACACCGAGTTCGTTGGAGAAGGCGGAGAGCCAGTCGTGCCGGTTGGCCAGCATGATGATCTGGCGGTAGTCCCGGGCCTCGAAGAGCTTCTCGGCACCGCGGTGCATGTACCCGATGATCGGCTCGGCGGCGCCGATCCGCTCGCCGTCCAGGTTCAGCCGCAGCCGCAGCACACCGTGCGTCGAGGGGTGCTGCGGGCCGATGTTCAGCACCATGTCGGTGCCCTCGGCCGCGCCGCCGATGCCGATCGTGGTCTCCGTCATGGCCCCAGTTTCCCATCCCTTTACGTGTCGGGGGGCGTGCCCCCCGGGGCTCGTCCGGCGGCCGGTACGGGCTGTTCCAGCCAGAGGAAGCCGCCGAGCCCGGACGGGTCGGTGAGTTCGGCGCCCTGGCCCGCGCGGGCCAGGGCGCGTACGTAGCCGGCGGGGTCGGAGGAGGCGAGCGACAGGGGCGGGCGGGCCCCGGTGACCCCCAGGGCGCCCAGGGCCTCCCGTTGGGTGCGCAGGACCGCCCCGGGGCCCGCGCAGGCGTCCAGCGCCACGTGTGCCGTGATGTCGCAGGAGCCGTCGGGCACCGGCGGCGACACCTCGCGGCCGGCCCGGAACGCGGTCAGCGTCCCGTACGGCGGGCGGGCCCCGGCCACGTGCCCGTAGTCGACGGCGACGGCGAGTCCGGCCTCCAGGGAGGCCACGGCGGCGGCCCAGGCGGATTCCCGCCCGCGGCCGATCTCCGCCCGGGTCCCCGGCTCCGCGCCCTCGACGGGCCACCAGCGACGCAGCCAGGCGGCGTCCTCCCCGTCCACCGGGTCGCCGAGGCGTTCGGCGCCGTCGAGGGAGCGGACGAGGACGCGGCGGGGCACCCCGTCCGCGTCGGTCTCCACGACGTCGACCGGCACGTTGTCCAGCCATTCGTTGGCGAAGAGCAGGCCCCGCAGGCCCCGCGGCAGCGCGTCGGACCAGGTCACCCGGGCGTCCAGGCCGTCCGGCCGCGGGGCCTTCTCCACCGCGCACGGCCGCAGGCGGTCGCGCAACGTGGCGGGAACCACATCGAGCACCCCCGTGAGCAGTTCCCCGGCTCCCGCGCCGACGTCCACCAGGGCCAGTTCGCCGGGGTGCCCGAGGTCCGCGTCGACGCGTTCCAGGAGGCGGGCGACGGCCCCCGCGAACAGCGGTGAGGCATGGACCGACGTGCGGAAATGGGCGGCCGGGCGTTCCCGCCGGAAGAACCCTCCGGGGCCGTACAGGGCCCGCTCCGTGGCCTCGCGCCACCCCGTCCACGCGGCTGTGCTGTCGATCACGCCCCTACCGTATGCGCAGGACCCGGGGCTTCGGACGGTTGAGCGGACCGTCACCGGTTCCAGGTAGGGTGCCGTGGTCAGAGGTGTGTCCGTCCATGACGGCCGCGGATGAATCGATCATGAACATTCGCCATCGCCCAGGGCGCACGCCTTTTGCCGGATGCCCCGGTACTGATAGGTGCTGTGCAAGCGACAGGCAGTGGAAGGTGAAGAGCGATGACGGCCGGCAACAACGGTGCCCCCGAGCCCGGGAGTGACGACCCCTTCGCGTACCTGTACCGCCAGGACGGCGAGGAGCCGGGTCAGGCGCCTGCTGCCCAGCCCGGCGTGCCCCGCACCTCGTACAACCAGGTGCAGCGGGTCGGTGAGCGGCGCCCGCAGCAGCCGCAGCAGCAACAGCAGCAGCCCGGGTACGGCTACCCGCAGCAGCAGCCAGGGTACGGTCAGCAGCCGCCGGCCTACGGTCAGCAGCAGCCCCAGCACGCCCAGGCGACGCAGGCGTTCCCCCAGGGCCCGGGCGGTCCGGGAGGCCCGGCGGGCCCGGCGGGCGGCGGCAGCCGCCGCGCGGCGGCCCCGCGTTCCGGCGGCCCCGACAACAAGGGCCTGCTGATCGGCGCCGTCGCCGTGGTGGCGGCCGTCGCGATCGGCATCGGCGTCGCCATGGCGGGCGGCGACGACGACAACCCGCAGGCGGGCAGCACCCCGACCCCGACGGCGAGCAGCGACGGCGGCAAGGGCGACAGCTCCGGCGAGCCCTCGGCCTCCGCGAGCACCACCGATCCGGGCGTCGTCGACGCGGCCTCGCTCGCCATGGCGGGCGGCGCCCGCGTCGGTTCCCAGTACAAGGGCACCAAGGCGGCGGGCGGCAAGTACGTCGAGAACATGAGCGCGGTGGGCGCGTCGGTGACCTGGACCGTCGACGTGCCGAAGGACGGCTCGTACGACTTCTGGATCCGCTACGGCAACGCGGAGAAGGACTCGGCCAGCGCCACGATCGTGGTCAACGGGGCGCCCCAGAGCTACAAGCCGGACCTCAAGAACTTCGGCAAGGAGGGCGACTGGAACCACTGGTACCGCTCCTACGCCACCCTCGACCTGAAGCAGGGGAGCAACACGCTCGCCCTGACCTGCGGTCAGGGCGACGCCTGCCACTTCAACCTCGACCAGCTGGCTCTCATGGACAAGGACCAGAAGCCCGCGGGCTGGTGAGGCTGATCCCGCCGCGGCCCGCCCCGGGTGGGCGGGCTACGGCCGTGGGTCGCCCTCCCGGATCACGTTGACCCGCTCCAGCAGGTCCTCGTACACCCCGCGGTCGAACTCGCCCGCGACCGGTGCCGCCACGGTGGCCGCCGAGAGGGCGACGGCGCGCGCGAGGCGCCGCGGCCAGTCGAGGCCCTCGACGATCCCGGACAGCAGCGCGGCGACGGCGGAGTCGCCGGCGCCCGCGGGGTTGCCGGGGACGGGGGCCGGGGGACGGGCGGTCCACACGGTGGCGTCCTCGGCGAGGGCGAGCATCCCGTCGGGGCCGAGCGAGGCCGCGACGGCCCGGGCGCCGCGCCGGCGGGCGTCGCGGGCGGCCCGCATGGGCTCCGTCGCGCCGGTGAGCCCGGCCAGTTCGGTGGCGTTGGGCTTGACGAGGTCGGGCCGTGCGGCCAGTCCGCGCCGCAGGGGCTCGCCGCTGGTGTCCAGGAGGACCGGGACGCCCACGGCGCGCGCGTCCCGTACGAGGTCGGCGTAGCAGCCGACGGGCAGCCCCGGCGGCAGGCTGCCGCACAGCGCCACGGCGCGCGTCGTGCCGCCCTCCAGGAACTTGCGGTACGTGCCGAGGAAGGCCGACCACTCCTCCGAAGTGATCGTCGGCCCGGGCTCGTTGAACATCGTGGTGTCGCCGCCCGACTCGTCCACGACGCCCACCGTCCGCCGGGTGCTCCCGGAGGTGGGCACGAGGGCGTCGGTGACGCCGTCGGTCCCCGACAGCCAGTCGCGCAGCCGGTCCCCGGAAGCGCCGCCCGCGAAGCCGGTCGCGACGGCCTCGTGGCCGAGCGCGGCGAGGACGCGGGCGACGTTCAGCCCCTTGCCGCCGGGACGTTCCGCGGCCTCCGACACCCGGTGGGTGGTGTGCGGCCGCAGCCGGGGGACGCGGTAGGTCACGTCGATGGCGGCGTTCAGCGTGACGGTGACGATCACCGCATGATCCCTTCGAACAGCGTGTGCGATGGGAAGGGATCATGCCAAAGGAACGCCCGGAGGCACAGACCCCGCCGCCCGGGGTCCGCTCAGGGCTCGACGACCCAGCTGCCCTTGCGCATCACGCCGACCAGGTCGAACGACGCGTCCAGGACCACCAGATCGGCGTCCTTGCCCGGTTCCAGCGAACCGATCCGGTCGTACGCGCCCAGCAGCCGCGCCGGGTTGGCGCTCAGCGCGCGCACCGCGTCGCCCACGGGCAGCCCGTCCACGGTCACCGCCCGCTTGAACGCCGTGTCCAGGGTGAGCGTGGACCCCGCGATGGAGCCGCCCTCCACGAGCCGGGCGACACCGTCGACGACGTCGACCTCCATCGGGCCCAGCAGGTAGCGGCCGTCGCCGAAGCCCGCCGCGTCCATGGCGTCGGTGATGAAGGCGACCCGGTCGGCGCCGGCGCTGCGGAACGCCATCTCCAGGACGGCCGGGTGGAGGTGGACGCCGTCGTTGATGAGCTCGACGGTGACCCGCTCGTCCTCCAGCAGCGCGGCGATCGGGCCGGGTTCGCGGTGCAGCAGCGAGGGCATGGCGTTGAACAGGTGCGTCGCCACGGTGGCGCCGGCCTCGACGGCCTGCAGGGTCGCCTCGTACGCGGCGTCGGTGTGGCCGACGGCGGCGATGACGCCGTGGTCCGCCAGCATCCGCACCGAGTCGAGCCCGCCGGGCAGTTCGGGGGCGAGGGTGACCATGCGCGCGGTGCCCCGGGCGGCGTCGAGCAGCTTGCGGACGTCCGAGGGGTGCGGGTCGCGCAGCAGCGACGGTTTGTGCGCGCCGCGCCGGTGCGGGGAGATGAACGGCCCCTCGAAGTGGATGCCGGCCAGGTCGCCCTGCTCGACGAGTTCGGACAGCAGCGCCGCCTGCCGGGACAGGTCGTCCAGGTCCCCGGTCACCGTCGAGGCGAGCAGGGTCGTGGTGCCGTGCCGCCGGTGGGTCCCGATCCCGGTGAGGACGGCCTCGGCGTCGCCGGAGGAGAAGGACGCGCCGCCGCCGCCGTGCACGTGGATGTCGACGAAGCCGGGGACGACCCAGTGCCCCGTCAGGTCGCGGGTGGACGCCTGGAGCGGGTCGTTCGCGACGATCGAGCGGCCCTCGACGGTCACCCGGCCGTCCTCGACCACGCCGTCCGGCAGCACCACACGGGCACCGGTCAGCACGCTAGTTGCCGCAGTCAAGCGGTCACCTCCACGGAGAGAAGATCCCAGGCGAGCAGCCCTGCGCCCAGGCATCCGGCGGTGTCCCCGAGGGCCGCCGGCACGATGAGGGGGAGTTGCTGGAAGGTCAGCCGCCGCTCGACGGCGGCCCGCAGCGGTGCGAAGAGGGTCTCGCCGGCCTCGGCGAGCCCGCCGCCCACGATCAGCGTGCCCGGGGTCAGCAGGGTGATCCCGGTGACCAGGCCGTCGGCGAGGGCGGCGACGACCTCGCCCCACACGGCCGCGGCACGGGGGTCGCCCGCCTCGACGGCGGCGGCGCAGCCGGCGGCACCGGCGTCCGGGCCACCGCCCGCGGCCTCCCAGGCGCGGGCCACGGCGGCGGCGGAGGCCGCGGTCTCCAGGCAGCCCCGCTGGCCGCAGCCGCAGACCGGGCCGCCGGGGCGGACGACGACGTGTCCGAGCTCGGTGGCCTCGACCCGGCCCTCGATGCCGATGGCTCCGGCGATGCCGGTGCCGAGCGCCACGAACAGGAAGCGTTCGGCGCCCCGCCCCGCGCCCAGCCGGCCCTCCGCGAGGCCGCCGGCGCGCACGTCGTGGCCGAGGGCGACGGGGGTGCCGTCGAGGCGGCGGGTGAGCAGGTCGCGCAGGGGTGCGTCGCGCCAGCCGAGGTTCGCGGAGTACACCGCGACACCGGCCCGCTCGTCGACCAGTCCGGGCACGGCGACCCCGGCCGCGGCGGCGGGTTCGCCGTAGGCGCTCTCGCCGTGGGCCCGGAGGTCGGCGGCGAAGTCGAGCACGGTCTCGACCACGGCGTCCGGGCCGCGCTCCCGGCCGGTCGGGCGGCGTGCCTCGTGCAGCAGCGTGCCGTCCGTCGCGACCAGCGCGGCCTTCATGCCGGTGCCGCCCACATCGAGGGCGATGACGTGTCTCACGGGGGACAGTGTCGCGCGGTAACCCATAAAAGGTCTAGTCCACTCGTCGAAAGAGATCGCCTACGGCGTACGGGGCGAGTGGTGTAGACCTCACGGGGGCGCAGTGTGACCGGGGCGTCACGCGGCGGGCGCGGATATGGTTGTCGGATGGAACGGGACGAGACCGGGGCGGACGCCTCCACGGACGCTTCCACGGACGCTTCCGGGGACGCATCCGTGGACGCCCCCGAGGACGCCTCCGAGGACGGGCTGACGGAACAGGACCGCGCCGTCCTCGACATCGCCCGCCGCGCCTGGGCCGGTCCCGGCGCGAAGGAACGGGCCGTCCGCGAGCGCCTCGGCATCTCCCCCACGCGCTACTACCAGCTGCTCAACGCCCTCCTCGACGACCCCCGCGCCCTCGCGCACGACCCCGTCACGGTCAACCGCCTCCGCCGTACGCGCGACACCCACCGCACCACCCGCTGACGCCACGCGGCGTGGGCGGGGTGCGGGGCTGGTTGTTCGGCTGTCGCGGGGGGGGGGGGGGGGGGGGGGGGCGGGGGGGGCGGCCCCCCCCCCCCCCCCCCCCCCCCCCCCCCCCCCCGCCACAGCCCGACCACCCACCTCACGCGGCCCCCGGGAACACCGCCGGAGGCGGGATGCTCCCGTACGCCGGGCATACCCCCCGCGGGGGTCGGTATGGTCGGGGGCATGAGCCGCAGCCGCAGGGACGAACTGCCGGTACCCACGACGCCCGAGGGCAAGGACGGCCTGGCCGCACTGCTCGCGGAGCCCCGCAGGGCCGTGCTGGCACTGGACTTCGACGGGACACTGGCACCGATCGTGCCGGATCCGGACGCCGCGCGGGCCCACCCCCGTGCCGCCGCCGCGCTGGCCCGGCTGGCCCCGCGGATCGGTTCCGTGGTGGTCGTGACGGGCCGCCCCGCGGGCGTGGCCGTACGGTACGGGGGCTTCGCCGGCGTACCCGCGCTGGAGCACATGGTCGTGCTGGGCCACTACGGTGCCGAGCGCTGGGACGCCCGGTCCGGCGAGGTCAAGGCGCCCGGCTCGCACCCCGGGGTCAACGCCGTACGCGCCGAACTGCCGGGCGTGCTGGACGCGATCGGGGCGTGGCGGGGTACGTGGGTGGAGGACAAGGGCCGCGCGGTGGCCGTCCACACGCGCCGCACGGAGGATCCGCAGGCCGCGTTCGAGGCGCTGAACGGGCCGCTGCGCGAACTGGCGGACCGCCACGGGCTGATCGTGGAGCCGGGCCGGATGGTGCTGGAACTGCGGCCGCCCGGGATGGACAAGGGCGTGGCGCTCAACGACTACCTGCGCGAGGTCGGCGCAGGCCCCGTGCTGTACGCCGGTGACGACCTGGGCGACCTGGCCGCCTTCGGGGCCGTGGAAAAGCGGCGTGCCGACGGCTTCCCCGGTGTGCTGGTGTGCAGCGGCAGCGCGGAGGTGGCCGAACTGGCCGCCCGGGCCGACCTCGTCGTGGACGGCCCGGAGGGCGTCGTCGCGCTGGTCGACGCCCTCGCGGACGCCCTGGAGGAGCGGGACGCTCAGGACGCCGCCGAGACCCACCCGCCGGTCAGTGACTGAACCGCGGACCCGTCGAGGTCCGCGAGCTTCACCCCGGTGAACTCGCGGGCCCGAGGCGAGGTCTGGACGCGGAAGGGCGGCCGCTCGGCGGTGAGGACCTCGACGATGGGCGCCGCGGCCTCGTCGACGGTCTGGGCGGCGCTGAACGACTGCGTGGTGCGGTCGAGGTAGTGGGTGAGCGCGGGCGTGTACGGTCCCGCGGCCGCCGCGTACGCGGGGATGTCGATGCCGAGGTTCGCGACGAACTCGCTGCCGACCGCGCCCGGTTCGACGACGCTCACGGTGACGCCGACCGAGGCCGCCACGGGTGCGAGCGACTCCATGTAGCCCTCGACGGCGAACTTCGCGGCGCAGTAGGCCTCGTTGAAGGGCTGCCCGACGACGCCGCCGACACTGGTGACGGTGACCAGCCGCCCGCCCGAGGCGCGCAGGTGGGGCATCGCGGCCTTGGTGACCTCGACGACGCCGAAGAAGTTGACCTCCATCGTGGCGCGGACGTCCGCGACCGTCTCCAGTTCGATGGTGCCGACGTGTCCGGCACCGGCGTTGTTGACCACCGCGTCCAGGCCGCCGAACTCCACGACGACGTCCTCCACGACCGCGGCGACGAGCCGGGCGTCGGTCACGTCGAGCCGCCTGACGTGGACGTGCTCGGCGACCCCCGCCGCGGTCGCCGTCTCGCGGAGGCGGTCCGCCTTCCCGGGGTCGCGCATGGTCGCGACGACGTCCCAGCCGGCGCGGGCGGCGGCGACGGCGGTGGCCAGGCCGATGCCGGAGGAGGTGCCGGTGACGAGGACGGTCCTGCGGTTGCCGGTGGTCATGCGGTGGTTCTCACTCTCTGCGGGTGCTGGTGACAGCAGCCTAGGCAGCCGTTCCGTCCCGGCGGCACGGCAGGCCGGAGCGGCCCCGGATCGGTGGTGCGGGCCGGTCTCCGCCGAGCCTCCTGCCGCGATGGCATCGCGGCCGCCGACGCCCGTCGGCAGCTGTGCCTGCTCGAACTGAGGGGGGCGAAATGGCTCAGGGCACGGGCGAGTTGGGTGCAGGGCCGGCGTTTCTCATCGGGTTCTGCCTCGGCGCCGTCGCTTTGCTCATCGGTGTCACCCTCGTGTTCGACCTCAAGATCACGAGGTCGTTCATGCACCCGGGGCTCACGCGGCGCGAGTACTTCCGGGCGAACCCGTCGCAGAGGGTGGTGATGCTCGTCGTCGGGTCGATCTTCCTGTTCGGTGGTTCTGTCTTCCTGCTCGCCATGCTGACCGTCGCCATGCAGTCGCTCACCGACTGAACGGGTCGCCCGGGGGCACCACGGCCCGTGACCGCGTCAGCCGCGGCCCGGGGAGCCCGCGTCGTGGACGAGGAGGGCGATCTGGACCCGGTTGTTCAGGCCGAGCTTGCCGAGGATCCGGGAGACGTGGGTCTTGACCGTCGGCACGCTCATGTGGAGCCCGGCCGCGATCTGCGCGTTGGACCGGCCCTCCCCGATGGCGAGGGCGACCTCGTGCTCCCGCTCGCCCAGCGAGGCGAGCCTGCGCCGGGCGGTGGCCCGCGCGCCGCGTCCTTCGGCGGCGCCGGCCTCGGAGCCGGCGACCTGGGCGATCAACTGCCGTGTCACCGCGGGGGACAGCACCGGCTCGCCGGCCGCCACCTTCCGTACCGCTTCGACGATCTCGCGCGGCGCGGTGTCCTTCAGGACGAACCCGGCGGCGCCGGCGCGCAGCGCCCGCAGCACGTGCTCGTCGGTGTTGAAGGTGGTGAGCACGATCACCTCCGGGGCGCCCGGCAGCGCCCGCAGGGCCTCGGTGGCCGCGAGACCGTCGACGGTGGGCATGCGGATGTCCATGAGCACGACGTCGGGGGAGTGCTCCCGGACCAGCGCCGCGACCTCGCCCCCGTCGGCGGCCTCGGCGACGACCTCGACGTCCGGTGCCCCGCCGAGCATCATCCGCAGCCCGGCCCGCACCAGCGGGTCGTCGTCCACCAGCAGCAGCCGCACCATGCTCACGCCGCCCACGGTAGCCAGGCGCGCACCCGGAAGTCCCCGCCGGACCGGCCGTGCTCCAGGTCGCCCCCGGCGAGCGCGGCCCGCTCGGTCAGCCCGATCAGCCCCTGTCCGGCGCCGGGGATGGCGGGCACCACGGCCGCCGCGGCCGGCACCGGGTTGCTGACCTCGACCGTCAGGCCCCGCGCGGGACCGCCGGCGAGCCGCACGGTCACCTCCGTGCCGGGGGCGTGCTTGCGGGCGTTGGTCAGTCCTTCCTGCACGATCCGGTAGGCGGTGCGCCCCGAGGCGGTGGGCGCCGCGGACACGGCGTCGTCGTCCGCCTCCAGCACGATGCGCATCCCGGCCTCCCGGGACTCCTCCACCAGGCGCGGCACGTCCGCCAGCGTGGGTTGCGGCCGTCCGCCCGCGCCGTCCGCCGTGCCGGACCCGGCCGGCTCGCGCAGCACGCCGATGATGCCGCGTAGGTCGTCCAGCGCCTGATGGGCGCTCACCCGGATCACCCCGGCGGCCCGCTCGATCTCCGCGGGGGACGCTCCCGGGTGGAACTCCAGCGCTCCCGCGTGGACGCTCAGCAGCGACAGCCGGTGCGCCAGCACGTCGTGCATCTCCCGTGCGATCTCCTCGCGCGCCTGCCGCCGCCCCCGCTCGGCGTACGAGGCCAGCAGTTGGCGCCGGGAGCGTACGTAGAGCCCCCAGCCGATCGAGCCCGCCATGATCACGAAGAAGGTCATCGCCGAGCCGGTCTCGGGCAGGTCCGGGTCGGGGCCGCGGGCCACGAACACCGGCAGCGGCGCGAACGCCAGGGCCGCCACCCAGGCCGTGCCACGCAGTGGCCGGTACGCGGCCACGGTGAAGACCGCCACCGCGGTCGGGCCGCCCACCAGGTGCGCGAACCAGCCCGTCACCAGCAGCACCACCGCCAGCTGCACCGGCCACCGGCGCCGCAGGAACAGGGCCGCGCACGCGGCCGCGGCGACCGCCTGCTCGACGGGCCCGACGGGGGCGCCCACCCCGTCCGCGGACAGCACGGAGAAGGCCGCCGCACCGAGGAAGACCGCGATGTCGGCGACGATGCCCTTCCGTACGCGTCGCATTCCACCGAATGTACGGTCCCGGGGCGCCGGCACCACCCCCGCGCCCGAAGTCGAGACCTAAGGACGACAGACCGCGCGCGATCGGCGACTTTCGCCGACAGCCGGGGCGGTCGGCCGCTCCCTAGCCTCGTGGCATGAAGGGATTCCTCGGCTTCCTCGGCTTCGTACTGCTCTCCCAGGGCATCGGCGGCATCGTCTACCAGCTCACCGACGGCTGGTTCCGCGTGTGGGCGCTGACGCACCGGATCGGCTTCCTGGACGGCTACGAGATCTACGTGTGCGTCCTCCTGGTCGTGCTGGGCGTCGCCGTCCTCTTCGCGTCGGACTCGGCGGGCAAGCGCTCCTGACGCCCGGTCGCGCACGGCCCGCCCCGGTCCCCCGTTCCTGTGTGACGGGGGACCGGGGCGCCGGCGGGTGGTAGGGGAGGGGTCACCAGTTGTTGTTGTCCCGGACGATCGCCGCGCACTCCACGACGGCGCGGGCGGTGGGGACGGGGGTGGTCATGCCGTTCCTGTTCCGGACGGTGACCGTCCACCCGTTGCCGGACCGCTGGCTCGTCAGCACGCTCAGGTCGCTGTTGCTGAGGACGAAGCCACCGCCGGTGACCTCGGTGCGCGAGGGGCAGCGCGCCGAGACGGTCTGCGTGGCGCCCGAGGGAACGGTGACGGAGACACCCAGGAACTCGGCGGTCCTCAGCCGCCCGAAGTTGTCACGGTTGTTGCCGTTGCCCGCGAGGGGGCTTCCGGCGGCGTCGTCGGCGACCGCGGCGGGGCGCGCGGTGGCGGAGGCGTTCAGGGGGGCAACGAATGCGCTGGTCGTGACGACCGCGGCGGCGACCGTCATGGTTCCGGCGACACCCCAAAGCACCTTACGACGGGGTCGACCGGACATGGTCTTCTTCGCTCGTATGTTCATCTCTCTGCCTTCGAAGATGACGGAAGGAGCTCGCTCCGGGTCGAAGCGATTGCGCTCATCGTCACCCTGTGCGAGGTGTTCCGCACTTTGGGTGACCAAAGAGGATGAACGGTGCGCGGGCCGCGATCTGACGGAGCGGCGGCAGGTCGCTCAGTCGGCCGTCCCCGGCGGGACCACCCAGCGCACGGGCTGGCCGGTGACACCGGCGATCATGTCGAAGTCGCCGTCGTAGTGCAGGACGGTCGCGCCGTGCCGCTCCGCGGTCGCCGCGATGATCAGGTCCGCGACGGAGAGGGCCTTCCAGTTGCCTGCGGCGATGAGGCCCGTCTGTACGTCCAGCGCACGGTCCCAGGCCTCGTCCGGTGTGGGCAGCCGGTCGAATCCCCGCATCCCGTCGCGGATGCGGTCCGCGTCCGCCGTGGACCGTGCGCTGTGCAGCACTTCCAGCTCGACGGCGCCGCAGACGGCGAGCAGCCCCGCGTTGTGGAGAGGCTCGATCACGGCCCTCACCGGAGGTTTCGGGAAGCGCGCGAGGGCGGACTTGTCGATGAGGAAGCGGTCCCTCATGGGGCTCGGTTCGGATCGTCCGCTGCCGTGGTCTCGCCGGTGAGGCCCGGAAGACCGCCTTCCGCCAGCCAGTTGAGGAACGAGGCGCGCTTGCGGCGCTTGATCACGTCCTCCAGGGCGGCGTTCACCGTGGCGACCTTGGTCGTGGTGCCGAAGATCTCGGCCGCCTCCGCCAGCATCTGGTCGTCGACGTCTATGACGGTGCGGGTCATTCGAGCCTCCTCGGGCATGGGTACCTGACTCAGCGATATCAAAATGAGCCACAGATGATATCGGCGGCCGGCGACGGCTCCATACGGGGCCGCTGTCGGGCGATGCCCGCGCGGGCCAGGGCGGCGCCGCGCGGGCCGCCTGACGGAGCGACGGGAGCGGCCCCGGCGCAGGGCGGGCAGGGGCCGGTGCGGCCGGGGGGCAGCGGGTCGCCGCAGGCGGGGCATTCGGGGAGCGGGGCCGCCGGGGCGGCGGGGTCGCGGGTGGGCCGGGGCGCCGGGAGCTTGTCGCGCAGGCGCCGTGCGATGAAACCGGCGGGGGAGTGGACGGCGCGCGGCAGCCCGGCGGACAGGGCGGTGCCCAGTTCCAGCTCGCTCGCGCCGTGGGCCAGCCAGCGCGCGGCGAGCGGCGCCAGCCGGGCGGCCTCGGCGACGCCGAGGGCGAGCCGGGCCTCCCGCCGCCCGAGGCGCTGCAGCGCTGCCGCCGCGCGGGCGACCAGCGACGCGTCGGCGGGCGGCTCGGGGTGGGAGGTGTTCTCCTCCTCCCTCTTCTCCCCCTTGGGGGATGCGCCGACGGCCCGTACGGACGGCGCACCGGCGGTCAGGATGCTGCCGCCCGGTGCCGCGAAGGCGGCATCGATCTCGGCGGGGTCGCGCAGCGGCACGTTGGAGGCGAGCACCTGGGTCGTCCAGTGGCCGGTCTCGGGGCTCTGGGTGCGGCGGGTGTGCACATAGCCCTCCGCCTCCAGCTGCTGCCGGGCCCGGCGCAGGGCGATGCGCCCCTCGGGCATCTTCTCGCCGATGGACTGCAGGGTCTCCCGGGACCCCTCCGGCAGGGAGAGCGCCCACTGCAACAGCCGTACGGCGGTGCCGTTCAGGCGCGGATGGCGGATGAGGTCGTTCGGCGTCTGGGAGAAGAAACGGGTCGGCGGGATAGCATGTCGAATCATTTGCGGGGCTCCTTGTAAGCCTCGTACGTGTAGGCCCCCGGCCGGTGTTGGCGCACCACTGGGGGCCGCTTCATGCGCTGGGCACGAAGGGTGATCGGCCGATTACTCTACCGGTGTCACGGTGTTGTCCGCGACGAAGGCGACGAACGCCGTCCACGCCTCGCCGGTGAAGGCCAGCGCGGGCCCGGCGGGGTCCTTGGAGTCCCGCACGTGCACGACGCCGGGGGCCTGGGCGACCTCGACGCAGTCGCCGCCCTCGCTGCCGCTGTAACTGCTCGTGTACCAGGCGAGTCGGGTCGTCATAGCTCCCCCGCAATCTGCTCGATCACTCTGGCGGAGTCCCCCACGCTGAGGGCCTGTGAGCGGATCATCGCATAGCGCTGGTGGAGCTTGCTGACCTCGTCCCGGCCGTCCACCAGCACGCTGCGGCCCTGGACTTCGAGATACGCGAGCAGCCGCAGGTCCGGGGTCTCCAGCAGGCTCATGGGGCCGTCGAAGCCCGCGTGCGCCTCGTGGGAGAGCGGCATCACCTGGACCGTGACGTGCCGCAGCGCCCCGGCCTCCAGCAGCCGCTCCAACTGGCGCCGGTGGACGGCGGTTCCGCCGACGGGGCGGCGCAGCACCCACTCCTCGATGACGAAGGCGAGCTGCGGCGCCGGGGCGCGGGTCAGCAGCGACTGCCGGGCCAGCCGGGCGCGTACGCGGCGCTCGACCTCCTCCGTCTCCAGCGTCGGGCAGTAGGCGCCGAGCACCACGCGGGCGTAGTCCTCGGTCTGCAGCAGGCCGTTGATGACGTGCGTGTCGTATTTGTAGAGACACGCCGCCACCCGCTCCAGCTCCGCGTACTCCTCGAACCAGGAGGGGAACTCCGCCCGTTCCAGATGGCACGCCGCGGACCGCAGCACCCCGCCGCCGTCGTCCAGCAGGGTCCCCGCCCTCTCCACGAACAAGGGCGGCGGCATCCGCTCACCGCGTTCGATCTTGACCACCAGCGACTTCGAGTAGCCGACATGCGCGGCCAGTTCCTCGGTCGACACCCCGCGGGCCTCCCGCAGGGACCGCGCAACCGAACCGAACATCCGCATGCTGGCCGAGCCCTCGCCCTTCGCGGACACGGCACCACCTCCCGGTACACACGCCGTACACAGCGGCGGACCGGTCCCGACACAACTGACCCGGGGTCAGGTCCGCCCTGGTCAGGCTAGCCACGGCCCGGAACCGTTGGACCCATGACGCAGGAATCACCACCCGTGGCGGCGATGCGCGTCGTCGCCGAGCCCGCCCGCATCGCGGAGGTCCGCAGGGCCGTACGCGAACAGCTCCGCGCCTGGGGCCGTGAGGACCTGGCGCCCGCCGCCGCGCTGTGCGTCACGGAGATACTCGCCAACGTGCACCGGCACGCGGGCTCCCCGGAGTGCGAACTGACCCTGGACGACCTGGCCGCCGAGGGGGTGCGGGCCGCGGTCAGCGACCGTTCCCCCGTCCTGCCGGTCCCGTCCCCCGGGCCGCCGGACTGGGCGGCCGAACGCGGCCGCGGCCTGCACCTGATCGCGGCCGCGGCCCACCGCTGGGGCGTGCTGCCGACCCCGGACGGCAAGCAGGTGTGGGTGGTGCTGCGGTGAGGCCCGCCTCGTGGACCTGGCTGGACGACACGGCGTACGGGCCGGTGGCGTTCCTGCTGCTGGCCCATCCGCACGGGCGGGGGACGGCGGAACTCGCCGCGCTCCTCGGGCTCGCCGAACCCGGGCGGCGGCTGCCGGAGCTCGGGGCCCGCGTCACCGTCGGCGGCTGCGGGCGGGCCACGGTGCGCGGCGCGGACGGCGGGGCCCTGCTGGAGGTCGCGGCCGGGGAGCGGTGGTCCGCCTTCGTCGCGGGCGGCGGACCGGTCGCGCTCGTCGTGGGGCTCGACCCGCTCGCCCGCGGCGCGCCGCTGCCGGCGGTGGAGGCCTACCTGGCCCTGGGGACGACCTGCGGGCGCATCCGGCTGGGGATCAGCCGGCGGGCGCCCTCACCTCCCCGCTGACCGCGGTGCGCGGGACTGCGCCGGGCCGGGGCATGAGCAGCCGCGTCGGCGCGAGCCGGCGACGCCGGTCCGGCGGTACCGCACCGACGACCGGAGTGGACGTCGCGGAGAAGGCCAGGCCCAATCCGGTGCCCGCCCCTCCGCCACCGGGCCCGGTTTCAGCCCAGTGCCCGCAACTGGTCCAGGAACCACTGCTGCGGGGGGAGCGCCGTCGAGGCCGCCACCAGCCGCTTGGTGGCCTCGGCCCGCTCGCCGTGCGACACGGACAGCGCCTGGTGGAGCGCGTTGGCGGTGGCCCGGATGTCGTACGGGTTGACCACGAACGCGTCGTCCGCCAGCTCCTCGTAGGCCCCCGCCTCGCGGGAGAGCACCAGCGCCACGCCGTCGTCCGAGACGACCGGGATCTCCTTGGCCACCAGGTTCATGCCGTCGCGGATCGGGTTGACCAGCGCGACGTCCGCCAGGCGGTAGGCGGCCAGGGAGCGCGCGAAGTCGTCCTTGACGTGCAGGACCACCGGCTGCCAGCCCGGCGTGGCGAACTCCTCGTTGATCTCCTCGGCCAGGTCGGAGACCTCGTCGGTGTACTCCCGGTAGACGGCCAGGTCGTGACGGGAGGGGTAGGCGAAGGCGATGTGCACCACGCGCCCGTGCCACTCGGGACGGTCGCGCAGCAGCTGCGCGTACGCGAGCAGGCCGCGCACGATGTTCTTCGACAGCTCGGTGCGGTCCACGCGCACGACGACCTTGCGGTCCGGGCCGCCCACCGTCTCCCGCAGCGCCGCCAGGCGCTCGTCCACGTCCGGCCGGTGCGCCCGCTCCCGCAGGAAGTCGGCGTCCGCGCCGAGGCCGTGCACCCCGATGCGGGTCGTGCGGCCCCGGTGGGTGATCGTCAGGCTGCCCGCGTCGCGGATGACGGAGGCGCCCAGCACGTCGGCGCAGCACGCGGCGAAGGCGTCCGCCCAGCGGCGGGTCAGAAAGGCGGCCCGGTCGGCGCCGAGGATGCCGCTGAGCACCTCCGCGGCGACGTCGTCGGGCAGCAGGCGGAAGTAGTCCGGCGGGGCCCACGGGGTGTGCGAGAAGTGGCCGATCCGCAGGTCGGGGCGGCGCGAGCGGAGCAGCTGCGGCACCAGCACCAGGTGGTAGTCCTGCACCAGCACGGCCGCGCCCTGGCCCGCCTCCTCGGCGAGCGCGTCGGCGAAGGCGGAGTTGTACGCCACGTACGCCGCCCACTGCTCGCGGAAGTCCTCGTCGAAGACGGGCTCCAGCGGGGTCTGGAACAGCATGTGGTGGACGAACCACAGGACCGAGTTGGCGATGCCGTTGTACGCCGAGGCGAAAGTGTCCGCCGGGATGTCCAGCATCCGTACGTGCTGGCCGCCGGTGTCGGTGGTGGGCAGCCGGCCCGTGCCCCCGGAGCTGCGCAGCACGGCGGCCCGGTCCCCTTCGCCCAGGGCCGCGCAGACCCAGACGGCGTCCGCGTCCGGCCCGATCGCGCTCAGGCCCGAGACGAGTCCGCCGCCGCCGCGGCGGGGGTCGAGCGTGCCGTCCTCGCGGAGGCTGTACGACACGGGGCCGCGGTTGGACGCGACCAGAACGCGCGCGGCATGCGAAGCGACCATGCGGCCAGCCTAGCCACGCATCCCCGACCGCAAACGTACGAGCTAGCCCAGCCGGGGGTTTCCGGCCTCCCCCGGCCTCCGGCCGGGGCGCGCGGGCCGGGGGCCTACGCCACGGCGCGGCGGTGGGCGTACTCGGGGACCGAGCGCATCGGGGGGCGTTCCTCCGTCGCGACCTCGTGGACGTGCGGCTCGAAACCGCCGCCCGGCGCCCGGTCGAACTGGGTGAGGACGGGCCGCACGAGATGGCCGCGCGCCAGCCGGATCTGCGCGGTCCGGTAGATCGCCGCCGCCATGCGGCCCAGCGCCTGGCCGTCCTGGTGGCGGTGGTGCCGGACGCCCACGTCGACCTGGGCGAGCGCGTCGAGCCCGACCGTGTTGAGCGCGTCCACCAGCAGCCCCAGCTCCACCCCGTACCCCACGGGGAACGGCAGCCGCTCCAGCAGCGAGCGCCGCGCCGCGTACTCGCCGCCGAGGGGCTGGACGAACCCCGCCAGCTGCGGCCAGTGCAGGTTGAGCAGCGGCCGCGCGACCAGCTCCGTCACCCGGCCCCCGCCGGCCGGCAGGACCGTGCCCCCGGTCTCCAGCGGCCGGTCGTACATCGCCTTGACCAGCTGCAGGTCCGGGTCCGTGAGCAGCGGCCCGACGATCCCCGACACGAACCGTGCGTCGAACTCCCGCAGGTCGGAGTCGACGAAGCAGACGATCTCCCCGCGCGTCACGAGCAGCGAGCGCCACAGCACCTCGCCCTTGCCGGGCAGTGCGGGCAGCCGGGGGAGCACCTCGTCCCGGTGGACGACGACCGCGCCCGCGGCGGCCGCGACCTCGGCCGTGCGGTCGGTGGAACCGGAGTCCAGCACGACGAGTTCGTCGACCAGCGGGACCGCCTCGCTCATCAGCTCGCGGCGGATCGTCCCGACGATCGCCCCGACCGTGGCCTCCTCGTCGAGGGCGGGCAGCACCACGCTGACCGTGCCGCGCGCACCGGCCGCGCGCTTGGCGGCGAGCAGTTGCGGCAGTGGCCTGTGGTCCGCCGTCCAGGACCGCCGCCGCAGCCAGCGGGCCACCTCGTCGAGCACTGGATCGCTCCGTTTCTGCCCGTCTCGAAGGACGGACGGCCTATGACCAGGTTCGAGGTCGTCGGTTACAGTCTTGAACACGAGGCATGACCATCGTATGTCCACGGTGATCGCGCCCCGTCTTACAAATGCCCGGGCCCTGCGCCCGGCGCCATACCGCTCATCCAGAGGGGCAGAGGGAACGGCCCGTTGAAGCCCCGGCAACCCTCCCGCCGACCGCGAGGTCCAGGTGGGGAAGGTGCCAATTCCGTCTCGCGGCGAAATGCGCCGCGAGGAAGATGAGGAGAAAGGGCCTCGCCTGACATGGCTGCGCAGACTGCTGTCACCGACGTCGCGTCCACGGATTCCCCCTTCGGCCCCGCGTCCGCGCTCTCCTGCCGCGAGTGCGGCGAGCGCTTCCCGCTGGCCCCCCTCTTCGCCTGCGAGGTCTGTTTCGGGCCGCTCGAAGTGGCGTACGACCTCCCGAGCGGCGACCCCGAGACCCTCCGCAAGCGGATCGAGTCCGGGCCGAACAACATCTGGCGCTACGCGCCGCTGCTGCCCGTCCCCGCGGACGTGGCCGCCAAGCCCAACCTCAACCCGGGCTTCACCAAGCTGGTCAAGGCCGACAACCTCGCCCGCGAACTGGGCGTCACCGGCGGCCTGTACGTCAAGGACGACTCCGGCAACCCGACGCACTCCTTCAAGGACCGGGTCGTCGCCATCGCCCTGGAGGCCGCCCGCACCTTCGGCCTCACCACGCTGTCCTGCTCCTCCACCGGCAACCTGGCCGGCGCCGTGGGCGCCGCGGCCGCCCGGGCCGGCTTCCGCTCCTGCGTGTTCATCCCGCACGACCTGGAGGAGGGCAAGGTCGTCATGGCCGCGGTCTACGGCGGCGAGCTGGTCGGCATCGAGGGCACGTACGACGACGTCAACCGCTTCTGCAGCGAGCTGATCGGCGACCCGATCGGCGAGGGCTGGGGCTTCGTCAACGTCAACCTGCGCCCCTACTACGGCGAGGGCTCCAAGACGCTCGCGTACGAGATCTGCGAGCAGCTGGGCTGGCGCCTGCCGGACAACATCGTCATCCCGATCGCCTCGGGCTCCCAGCTGACGAAGATCGACAAGGGGCTCCAGGAGCTGATCAGGCTCGGCCTGGTCGAGGACAAGCCGTACCGCATCTACGGCGCCCAGGCGGAGGGGTGCTCCCCGGTGTCCACCGCCTACAAGGCCGGGCAGGACGTCGTGCGCCCGCAGAAGCCGAACACCATCGCCAAGTCGCTCGCCATCGGCAACCCGGCGGACGGCCCCTACGTGCTGGACATCGCCCGGCGCACCGGCGGCGCGGTGGAGGACGTCACCGACGAGCAGATCGTGGACGCCATCAAGCTGCTCGCCCGGACCGAGGGCATCTTCGCCGAGACGGCCGGCGGCGTGACCGTCGGCGTGCTGCGCAAGCTCATCGAGACCGGGCAGCTCGACCCGGCCGGGGAGACCGTCGTCCTCAACACCGGCGACGGCCTCAAGACGCTGGACGCCGTCGCCCCGACCTCCCGCCCCACGGCCACCATCCGCCCGAGCCTCGACGCGTTCCGCGCCGCCGGCCTGGCCGGCTGACCCCACCGCACCGGCTGACCCAGACTGAAGGTGAACCCCGCATCATGAGCGCTACCGTCCGCATCCCCACCATCCTCCGCACCTACACCGGCGGCCTGGCCGAGGTCCCGGCCGAGGGCGGCACCCTGGCCCAGGTCATCGACTCCCTGGAGCGGAACCACCCCGGCATCTCCGCGCGGGTCCTGGACGACACGGGCAAGCTGCGCCGTTTCGTGAACGTCTACGTGAACGACGACGACGTCCGTTTCTCCGAGGGGCTGCAGACCTCGGTGGGCGAGGGCGCGTCCGTCTCGATCATCCCGGCGGTGGCCGGAGGCTGCTGAGCCGCACGGCCCGCGGGCGACAGGGGTGCCGGGTACCTCCCGGCACCCCTGTGTGCGTGAGGGGTAGTTGAAGGCCTGTACAGTTGCCCTGAGCAGGTCGCAACTCCCTGCAACGCTCTGCGCAACCCCCCTTCCCAGGGCGGTCTTGTCGACGATTTATCGCCAAATTCACGTGGCGTTTGTCGTGTTGGCCCCCTATGTCCGGTCCGAGTTGCCCCGGATTGTTCGCCGAACAGGCTCTTCTTCCGATTCCGTGTGCCCGGAATTCTCGTCCGATTGACCTGTTGCAGACAGCGTCCGGGCAGATACATTCAGCCGCGGTCGACGCGTTCCGGCGCACGCCCCCTTGGCTGTAGGGGGTGAGGTCTGACCCGGGTCCGCGAGGTGCGGGTCTGCGAAGGGCCAGCAATAGGGGAGTTAGGAATGGCTCAGGGCACCGTCAAGTGGTTCAACGCGGAGAAGGGCTACGGCTTCATCGCGGTCGACGGTGGTGCGGACGTCTTCGTGCACTACAGCGCGATCCAGATGGACGGCTACCGCACCCTCGAGGAAGGTCAGCGGGTCGAGTTCGAGATCTCGCAGGGCCAGAAGGGGCCGCAGGCGGACATGGTCCGTCTCGCAGCCGGCTGACGCGCCGCGCATCGGCCACGGAGCACTTTCGCGTACGGCCGCTCAAACGTACGCGTCGAGGCCCGCCCCGCACAGGGGCGGGCCTTCGTGCTGTCCGGGGGCCCGCGGACCGGGACCTGCGGGTTGTCCACGGCACCGGCCAAGCGGCTTGCACTCTCCTAGGGCGAGTGCTAATCATTGGCGTTAGCACTCTGACGTTGAGAGTGACAAAGGACCGAGTGGGTGAGGCCCGCTCGAACGCCGGAAAGGAACCGGCGGGAGGGCAGGCCGTCCGTCGCGGGCGCCGGCGCGGTCCTGGAGTAATCCTTCCCCGCAGCCGTGCGCCGCGGGGGGACCCCAAGTCCGGGAGGACCACTTCACATGGCCAAGATCATCGCGTTCGACGAGGAGGCACGGCGCGGTCTCGAGCGC
Source organism: Streptomyces sp. NPDC008238 (assembly GCF_042956445.1). NCBI lineage: Bacteria > Bacillati > Actinomycetota > Actinomycetes > Kitasatosporales > Streptomycetaceae > Streptomyces > Streptomyces sp. NPDC008238. Next base: position 698,929 of record NZ_JBIBGK010000003.1, read on the forward strand.
GGGATGAACCAGCTCGCCGACGCCGTCAAGGTCACCCTCGGCCCCAAGGGCCGCAACGTCGTCCTCGAGAAGAAGTGGGGCGCCCCCACGATCACCAACGATGGTGTGTCCATCGCCAAGGAGATCGAGCTCGAGGACCCGTACGAGAAGATCGGCGCGGAGCTGGTCAAGGAGGTCGCGAAGAAGACGGACGACGTCGCCGGTGACGGCACGACGACCGCGACCGTCCTCGCCCAGGCGCTGGTCCGCGAGGGCCTGCGCAACGTCGCCGCCGGCGCCAACCCGATGGCGCTGAAGCGTGGCATCGAGAAGGCCGTCGAGGCCGTCTCCGCCGCCCTGCTCGAGCAGGCGAAGGACGTGGAGACCAAGGAGCAGATCGCCTCCACCGCCTCCATCTCCGCCGCCGACCCGCAGATCGGCGAGCTCATCGCCGAGGCGATGGACAAGGTCGGCAAGGAAGGCGTCATCACCGTCGAGGAGTCCCAGACCTTCGGTCTGGAGCTGGAACTCACCGAGGGCATGCGCTTCGACAAGGGCTACATCTCGGCGTACTTCGCCACCGACCTGGAGCGTATGGAGACGTCCTTCGACGACCCGTACATCCTGATCGTCAACTCCAAGATCTCCGCGGTCAAGGACCTGCTCCCGCTGCTGGAGAAGGTCATGCAGTCCGGCAAGCCGCTGCTGATCATCGCCGAGGACGTCGACGGCGAGGCGCTGTCGACCCTGGTCGTCAACAAGATCCGCGGCACCTTCAAGTCGGTCGCGGTCAAGGCCCCGGGCTTCGGCGACCGCCGCAAGGCCATGCTCGGTGACATCGCCATCCTCACCGGTGGCACCGTCATCTCCGAGGAGGTCGGCCTCAAGCTGGAGAACGCCGGCGTGGACCTGCTCGGCCACGCCCGCAAGGTCGTCGTCACCAAGGACGAGACCACGATCGTGGACGGCGCCGGCGACCAGGACCAGATCCAGGGCCGCGTCAACCAGATCCGTGCCGAGATCGAGAACAGCGACTCGGACTACGACCGCGAGAAGCTCCAGGAGCGTCTGGCGAAGCTGGCCGGCGGCGTGGCCGTCATCAAGGCCGGTGCCGCCACCGAGGTCGAGCTCAAGGAGCGCAAGCACCGCATCGAGGACGCGGTGCGCAACGCCAAGGCCGCCGTCGAGGAGGGCATCGTCGCCGGTGGTGGCGTGGCCCTGCTCCAGGCGTCCAACGTCTTCGAGAAGCTCGAGCTCGACGGCGACGAGGCCACCGGTGCGTCGATCGTGAAGCTGGCCCTCGAGGCCCCGCTGAAGCAGATCGCCGTCAACGCCGGCCTCGAGGGCGGTGTCGTCGTGGAGAAGGTGCGCAACCTGACCCCCGGCCACGGCCTCAACGCCGCCACGGGCGAGTACGTCGACCTGATCGGTGAGGGCATCATCGACCCGGCCAAGGTCACGCGCTCCGCGCTGCAGAACGCGGCCTCCATCGCCGCGCTCTTCCTCACTACCGAGGCCGTCATCGCCGACAAGCCGGAGAAGGCCGCCGCGCCGGCCGGCGGCGGCATGCCCGGCGGTGACATGGACTTCTGATCCTCCGGGACCAGGACTCCGCACCACGGCAGAAGACCGAGGGCGGTACCCCACACGGGGTACCGCCCTCGGGCGTTTCCGGGTGCCGCCCCGTCAGGCAAGGTCAGGTCGGGTCAGGGGACGGCGACCGGTGCGTCCAGCAGGTCGCGCCAGGCCCGCACCGCCTCCGCGTCGACCGGTCCGGTCCAGCCGCCGGGGCGGACCGCGCCCCCGACGTGGAAGGCGTCGATGCCGGCCGCGAGCAGCCGCGGCAGGTGCTCGGCCCGCAGCCCGCCGCCCACCATCAGCTGCGGCTCGCCGGGACGTCCCGCCTCCGCCAGCAGATGGCCGAGCCCGTCGTCGACACCACGCGCGGAGCCCGCGGTGAGGAAGGTGTCCAGTCCGGGCAGCCCGTGCACCGCCGAGCGCACGGCCTCCCGGTCGGCGGAGTGGTCGATGGCGCGGTGGAACGTCCAGCGGGCACCGGAGCCGATCGCGTCGACCAGCAGGCGCACGGCGGCCATGTCCGGCGCGCCCGAGCCGTCGAGGAAACCGAGCACGAACTCGTCGGCGCCCTCGCCGCGCAGCGCCGCCGCGGCCACGCAGAGCGCGTCCGCCTCGCGGGTGCCGCCCACGCCGAAGTCCGCGCGGGCCCGCAGCATCACCCGGACCGGGATGTCCACCGCGGCCCGGACGGCGGCGAAGGTCTTCCGGGAGGGCGTCAGGCCGTCCGCCGCCATGTCGGTGACCAGTTCGAGGCGGTCCGCGCCGCCCGTGCGGGCCGCGAGGGCGTCGTCGGCGTCGAGCGCGATCACTTCGAAAATTGGTCTAGACATATCTCCAGGGTGTCACATGCCCCCGCGTGCCCGCGACCCCCGTACACCACAATGACCTCCATGGCTGACACCGCACCCGAAACCGGCTCCGCCCTCCTCGCCCGCTGGTGCGACCTGCTGCGCCGCTGCCAGACGGAGTCCGTCGACCCGGTGCCGTACGGCAAGGACCTGATCGCCCGCTGGGCCGAGCCGCACCGCCGCTACCACACCACCACCCACCTGACCGCCGTCCTCGACCACGTCGAGTCCCTGGCCGCGCACGCCGAGGACCCGGACGCCGTGCTGCTCGCCGCCTGGTTTCACGACGCCGTCTACCGGCCCGACCGCTCCGAGAACGAGGAGCGCAGCGCCCGGCTCGCCGAACGCGCGCTGCCCGAGGCCGGGGTTCCCGACACGATCACCTCCGAGGTCGCCCGCCTGGTCCGGCTCACCGTCACCCACCACCCCGCCGACGGCGACCGCGACGGCGAGGTCCTCTGCGACGCCGACCTGGCCGTCCTCGCCGGAGACCCCACCGGCTACGCCGAGTACGCGGCCGCCGTCCGCGAGGAGTACGGCTTCGTCCCCGACGACGCCTTCCGCGCCGGACGCGCCGATGTCCTGCGCCAACTCCTGCGGCTGCCCCGGCTGTACCGCACCCCGGAGGCGTACGGGCGCTGGGAGGCCACCGCCCGCCGCAACCTCACCACCGAGCTGGAACTGCTCGCCCCGGGCGACGCGGGCGACGCCCGGCCGTGACGCCGGCCGACGACTCCGGCGCCCACCGATGAGTCCGGCGTGCGCGGGCGGTCCTTGTCCGTGCGGGCGGCCGCCCGCGGCGCGCGACGAAGGGGTACGACAGCGATGACCGACGACACCGAGGTGCAGGCCGCCGTCGCGGCGGAGTTCACGGCCCTGGCCGACCTGCTCGACGGGGCCCCCGCGGCATGGTGGGACCACCCCTCACTGTGCGAGGGCTGGCGGGTGCGCGAGGTCGTGGCGCACATGACGATGGCCGCGCGGTACTCGCGGGAGGAGTTCATGGCACTCCTCGCCGAGCACGCCCACGACTTCACGCGGCTGTCCGACGCCGTCGCCGCACGGGACGGCGCCCTGCCCACCGGGGAACTCGTCGGGTCCCTGCGCTCCGAGGTGATGCGGCGGTGGCAGCCCCCGGGCGGCGGCGCCCACGGCGCGCTCAACCACGTGGTGATCCACGGGCTGGACATGACCGTGCCGCTGGGCGCGGAGCGCCGCGTCCCGGCGGAGACCCTCGGCATCCTCCTCCACGACCTCACCGCGGACGGCGGGCACGCGCACTTCGGTGTGGCCGTCGAGGGCCGCCGGCTGCGGGCCACCGACCTGGACTGGTCGTACGGTTCGGGCCCCGAACTGCGGGGCACCGGCGAGGACCTGGCCCTGGCGATGTGCGGGCGCCGGCTGCCCGCCGGGCGGCTGGAGGGCGCGTCGTTGTGACCGTCGCGGGGCCGGCGCCGGGGGGCTACTCGCCCTGCGGGCGGCCCTTGGGGCGGCGCAGGCCGGCCTCGGTGAGGTGGCGCAGCAGTTCCTTGCTGCCGACCTGGACGGCGCCCGCGGCGACCGCCGAGTCGTAGCGTTCGCTCGGCACGTCGTAGTGGTCGCCGTCGAAGGCGCGGCGGGGCGCGCCGATGGTGTCGGCGAAGGCGTGGAGTTCCTCGTACGAGCTGTCGCTCACCATGTGCGACCACATGCGGCCGTGGCCCGGCCAGCTCGGCGGGTCGATGTAGACGGTCACCTCAGCGCGGCCCGCCGAGCACGGCGGACAGACCGCCGAGGGGGGCGACGGCCTCGCCGAGCGATTCGCACACCCAGTGCGGGTCGGGGCCGAGTTCGGGCTCGACGTCGAGGGCGTGGGGATCCTCGCAGCGCGGGCAGAGCGGCCAGCGGCCCATCCGTTCCAGCAGCGCGTCCTTGACGTCCTGGGCCACCAGCCCCGGCACGAACGCGACGCCGTCGGGCCACTGCTCCACCCACCAGCGGCGCTGGGAGACGGCCTCCTCCACCAGCGAGACGACGTCCGCGTCGGCGACGCCGGTCGCGGTCAGGTCGGCGAGGACGAGCGCGCGGGCACCGTGCAGGGCCGCCTCCGGACCGGCGGCGGAGCCGGGTGCGTCAGGATCCATGGCGTCCATTGTGGACCAACCGGCGTGCGGGCGTCCTTGACGTCGTCCGGAGCTGAAAATAGCTTTCGTCCGTGGCCGAGAGGATGAAGGAAACCTTCAACGCCGGAGGGCTGGCCGCCAAGGTCAGGACCCTGGCACCGTCCATGACCCGGTCGATGCAGCGCGTCGCGGAGGCCGTGGCCGCCGACCCGGCGGGCAGTTCCCGGCTGACCGTGACCGCGCTCGCGGCCCGTACCGGGACGAGCGAGGCGACCGTGGTGCGCACCGCGCGGCTGCTGGGCTACCCCGGATACCGGGACCTGCGGCTCGCGCTGGCCGCGCTGGCCGCCCGCGAGGAGGCGGGGGCCCCGCCCGCCGTCACCCCCGACATCGCGGTGGACGACCCGCTGGCCGACGTGGTCGCCAAGCTCGCGCTGGACGAGCAGCGCTGCCTGGCCGACACCGCGGCCCAGCTGGACGTGGCCCAGCTGGAGGCCGCCGTGGGCGCGCTGGCCGCGGCCCGCCGCATCGACGTCTACGGGATAGGGGCGTCCAGCCTGGTCGCCCAGGACCTGGTGCAGAAACTGCTGCGGATCGGCCTGGTCGCGCACGCCCTGGGCGACCCGCACCTCACCCTCACCAACGCGGTCCAGCTGCGGCAGGGCGACGTCGCCGTGGCCATCACGCACTCCGGCCACACCCACGACGTGGTCGAACCGCTGCGCGCCGCCTTCGACCGGGGCGCCACCACGATCGCCGTGACCGGCCGGGCGGACGGCACCGTCACCCACTACGCCGACCACGTGCTGCTCACCTCCAGCGGCCGGGAGAGCGAACTGCGCCCCGCCGCGATGGCCAGCCGCACCAGTCAGCTGCTGGTGGTGGACTGCCTGTTCGTCGGGGTCGCCCAGCACACGTACGACACCGCGGCCCCCGCCCTGTCCGCCTCGTACGAGGCCCTCGCCCACCGCCACAGCCCGCGAAGGAACCATCAGCGATGACGCACACCGAGCTCCGACGCGAGCTGGACCACCTCACCACCGAGGCCTTCCGCGCCGAGCTCGCCGAGGTCGACCGGCTCCCGACGCTCGACATCGCCCGGCTGATGAACGCCGAGGACGCCACCGTGCCGGCCGCCGTCGCGGAGCAACTGCCCGCCATCGCCGCCGCCGTCGACGGCATCGCCGCGCGCATGGCCCGCGGCGGCCGCCTGGTCTACGCGGGCGCGGGCACCGCGGGACGGCTCGGCGTGCTCGACGCCAGCGAGTGCCCGCCGACGTTCAACACCGCGCCGGGCCGGGTCAGCGGGCTCATCGCGGGCGGCCCCGCGGCGATCGTGGACGCGGTCGAGGGCGCCGAGGACAGCGGGGAGCTGGCCGCCGCCGACCTCGACGCGCTCGGGGTCGGCCCGGACGACACCGTGGTCGGCGTCTCCGCCTCCGGCCGCACCCCGTACGCCGTCGGCGCCGTGGAGCACGCCCGCGCCCTGGGCGCCCTGACCGTCGGGCTGTCCTGCAACCCGGGCTCCCCGCTGGCCGCGGCGGCCGACCACGGCATCGAGGTCGTCACCGGCCCGGAGTTCCTGACCGGCTCCACCCGGCTCAAGGCCGGCACGGCCCAGAAGCTCGTCCTCAACATGCTGTCGACGATCACGATGATCAGGCTCGGCAAGACCTACGGGAACCTGATGGTCGACCTCCGCGCCTCCAACGACAAGCTGCGCGCGCGGTCCCGGCGGATCGTGGCCCTGGCCACCGGCGCCCCCGACGACGAGATCGAGGCCGCCCTCACCGCCACCGGCGGCGAGGTCAAGGACGCGGTCCTCGTCGTCCTCGGCGGCGTGGACGCCCCGACGGCCGCCCGCCTCCTGGCGGAGGCCGACGGCCACCTGCGTGCGGCGCTGCTGGTGGCGGTCGCCGACGCCCGCGGCTGAGCGGGCGCGGGCCGCGCCGGGCTGCCGCCCGGGCGCTCCGCGTGATCTCCCGCTCCGTCAGTCGGCCGAGCCGGGCGGTACGACCCGTCGGACCGCCTGGTTCGTCACGGCCGCGATGGTGTCGAAGTCCGCGTCGTAGTGCAGGACGGTGATCCGGTACCGCTCGGCGGTGGTGGCGATCAGCAGGTCTGCGATTGAAGCGGCGCGGTGTTGTCCCTTTCTCGGCGAGCAGCGTCCGGACCTCGATGGCGCGGGCGCGGTCTCGCCCAGAGCCGTTCTCACCACCGGTTGCTTCGCGCGCCCAGGCGCACTTGTCGACCGGATACCGGGTCACCGCCACGCGTCCGCCGCTACCTCGGCGTCCCTGACGTCGTCGAAGGCACCCTCGTCGAGCATTTCGATGAACCGCCGCCGTTGGGCGGTGGCCACGGATTCCGCCGGCGCTCCGTTGACCGTCGCCTGTTTCGGCGTGCTGCCCCGTGCGTCCGCCCCCGGAGGGGGCAGCGCGTCGTCCACGTCGGTCACCGTGCGCCAGGGGCCGACCGGAGCGCCTCCGGCAGGGGCGCCGCGTGGAGGACGGCGAGGCCCGAGACCGCCCGGGTGAGGGAGACGTACAGGCGGCGCAGGCCGGTGCGCTCGTCGGGCTCGCCGTCGACGACGGCGGCGGGCTCGTCCAGGACCACGTAGTCGTACTCCAGGCCCTTGGCCAGCGAGGCCGGGACCAGCGTGAGCCGGACCTCCGCGGTGGTCTCCTCGCCGGGGGAGAGGTACGGCAGCCCCGCCGCCGCGAGTGCCCCGGCCAGTTCGGGCAGGCGCGCGTCGGCGGCGATCAGGCCGATCGAGCCCTCGCGGTCCAGCGCCTGCCGGCAGGCGTCGAGCACGGCCGCGGTCAGCTCCGCCGCCGGGACCCCGGTCACCGAGAAGGCGCCCGGGTTCTCCCGGACGGAGGTCGCCTCCTTGAGCCCGGGGGCGATCTCCGGCAGCAGCCGGGACGCGTAGGCGATGACCTCCAGCGGGACGCGGAAGCCCTGGGTCAGCTCCTCGATCCGCGAACCGGGCTTGCCGAGGTGGGTGAGCGCCTCCTCCCACGTCCCGGTCGCCCACGGGGTGGTGCCCTGGGCGAGGTCGCCCAGCACCGTCGCGGAGCCGGTGGAGCAGCGGCGGCCCACCGCCCGGTACTGCATGGGGGAGAGGTCCTGGGCCTCGTCCAGCACGACGTGGCCGAGCGAGGCCGTGCGGTGCACCAGGTCGTTGGCCTCGTCGACCAGCACCGCGTCGGCGGCCGACCACTTCGCGGAGGCCACCGAGCGGGCGGGCTTCTCCCAGAGGATCTCCTTCTGCTCCTCCGCGGTCAGCAAGCCCTCCGCGCACGCGGCCAGGAACTCCGGGTCGGACAGCAGCCGCAGCACCGTCTTCGCCGGGTCCACCGGCGGCCACAGCTCCTTGACGGCCGCCTTGACGGCCGCGTTGCGCGCCACCGCGTCCTGCACCCGGTCGTCGGGGGCCTCGCCGGCCGCCTCCATCCGGACCAGCACGGCGTGCGCGATCCGCTGCGGCAGCGCCTCGCGGGCGGCGCCATAGCGGATGTCGCGCTCCTGCAGCTCGCGGACCAGCTCCTCCAGTTCGTGGGCCGGGATGCGCCAGCGGCGCGAGCCGCGCACCACGACCACCGGCTCGGTGGGCATCGTGATGCCGGAGCGGACCGCGCGCCGCAGCACCTCGGCCATGCGCGCGTCGCCCTTGACGCCGGCGGCGGCCGCCGAGTCGGTGCCCCTGACCGGGACGTGGGCGACCAGGTCGTCGACCGTGGCCTGCTTGACGCTCAGCTCGCCCAGGGCTGGCAGCACCTGCTCGATGTAGTGCAGGAAGGACGCGTTGGGGCCGATGACGAGGGTGCCCGCGCGGGCCAGCCGTTCGCGGTGCGCGTAGAGCAGGTACGCCACCCGGTGCAGGCCGACGGCGGTCTTCCCGGTGCCGGGCGCCCCCTGCACGCAGACCGTGCCGCCGACCCCGGCACGGACGATCTCGTCCTGCTCGGGCTGGATGGTGGCGACGATGTCCCGCATCGGGCCGACGCGCGGCCGCTCGATCTCCTGCTGGAGCAGCTTGCTGGAGGTCTGCGCCTCGGCCGGGTCGGTGAGGTGCTCGTCCTCGTACGCGGTCAGCTCCCCGCCGGTGTAGCCGAAGCGGCGGCGCAGCGCGACGTCCTGCGGGTCGGTGCGGGAGGCCCGGTAGAAGGGCTGGGAGACCGGCGCGCGCCAGTCGATGACCATGGGGTCGCCGTCCGCGTCGTGGACGTGGCGGCGGCCGATGTAGAAGCGGTGCCCGACCTCCTCCCCGCCGAAGGCCTCGCCCTCCTCGTAGTCGAGGCGGCCGAAGAAGAGCGGGGTGTGCGCGAGATCGGCGAGCGCCTTGATGCGGGCGTCGATCTCGGACTGCAGCACTTCCGCGTTCACCCAGTTGGCGGTCACGTCCCGGATGTCGAGGGCCTCGACGTCGGCGCGCATCGCGCGCAGGGCGGAACGGGACTCGGCGAGGTGGGAGCGTTCGCGGTCGAGCGGATTGTCGGCGGTGAGGGACTGTTCCCCTGGCACGGGTTGCCTCCGGCGGCACGTAGGGCATGGCTCAGCCGGCCCCTGACCGGCGCGCACGGGGGCGCGGGGCGGGGCGCTGTCCTGATACGGATCACGACTCGGGCCGACCGGTTTCCGTCCGGCCGGTGGCACCGTCCCCGTCGGGGGCGGGCGGCAAGACGCAGGATCTTACGCTTCGCCGACGGGCGGCGCTAACCGTTATTCCACCCGCCCGTGGCCCGGACCTCTGCCCAAAGCGTCACGGATGCGTACATTGGGGGCATGGCACGACCAGTGGTCTCCCGCGTCCGCGGCAGCACCGCCATCGCCGAGGACGGCGCGCACCGGCATCCGGTCCACCCCGTGGGGGACGCCCTGCGCGCCTTCCGGGTCTTCGTCGCCACGGCCTTCCGCGTGGTGGTGCTGGGCCAGGACGGCGCCGCCGCGCGCGACTGACGCGGCGGCCCCGCGGCCGCGGCCGCTACAGCAGCTCGTCCGCGTCGACGATGCGGTACGCGTACCCCTGCTCGGCCAGGAAGCGCTGCCGGTGCGCGGCGAAGTCCTGGTCGATGGTGTCGCGGGCGACCACGGAGTAGAAGCGGGCCTCGTGGCCGTCGGCTTTCGGCCGCAGCACCCGGCCGAGGCGCTGCGCCTCCTCCTGGCGGGAGCCGAAGGTGCCCGACACCTGGATGGCGACCGTCGCCTCCGGCAGGTCGATCGAGAAGTTGGCCACCTTCGAGACCACGAGCACCGAGATCTCGCCCCGCCGGAACGCGTCGAAGAGCTTCTCGCGCTGCGCGTTCGTCGTCTCGCCCTTGATCACCGGCGCGGCCAGGTGCTCGCCCAGCTCGTCGAGCTGGTCGATGTACTGGCCGATCACCAGGGTCTGCTGCCCGCGGTGCTTGGCCACCAGCGCCTCGGTGACCTTGCGCTTGGTCTCCGTCGTCGCGCAGTAGCGGTACTTCTCCTCCGGCTCGGCGGTCGCGTACGCCAGCCGCTCGGAGTCGCTCAGGTTGACCCGCACCTCCACGCAGTCGGCGGGCGCGATGTAGCCCTGCGCCTCGATCTCCTTCCACGGGGCGTCGAAGCGCTTGGGCCCGATCAGCGAGAAGACGTCCGACTCGCGGCCGTCCTCGCGCACCAGCGTCGCCGTCAGGCCGAGCCGGCGGCGGGCCTGCAGATCGGCGGTGAACTTGAAGACCGGCGCCGGCAGCAGGTGCACCTCGTCGTAGACGATCAAACCCCAGTCACGGGAGTCGAAGAGCTCCAGGTGCGGGTAGACGCCCTTCCGCTTGGTCGTCAGCACCTGGTAGGTGGCGATGGTGACCGGGCGGATCTCCTTGCGGGTGCCGCTGTACTCGCCGATCTCGTCCTCGGTCAGCGAGGTCCGCTTCACCAGCTCGTGCTTCCACTGCCGGGCCGAGACCGTGTTCGTCACGAGGATCAGCGTCGTCGCCTTCGCCTGTGCCATCGCGCCGGCGCCCACCAGCGTCTTGCCGGCGCCGCAGGGCAGCACGACCACGCCGGAGCCGCCGTGCCAGAAGCCGTCCACCGCCTGCTCCTGGTAGGGGCGCAGCTTCCAGCCGTCCTGGTCCAGCTCGATCGGGTGCGCCTCGCCGTCCACGTACCCGGCGAGGTCCTCGGCCGGCCAGCCCAGCTTCAGCAGCACCTGCTTGATCTGGCCGCGCTCGGAGGGGTGGACGACCACCGTGTCGGGGTCGAGCCGGGCGCCCACCAGCGGCGCGACCTTCTTCGAGCGGAGGATCTCCTCCAGCACCGGACGGTCCGTGGTGGTCAGCACCAGGCCGTGCGCCGGGTGCTTGCTCAGCGTCAGCCGGCCGTAGCGGGCCATCGTCTCGGCCACGTCCACCAGCAGCGCGTGCGGCACCGGGTAGCGGGAGTACTGCACGAGCGCGTCCACGACCTGCTCCGCGTCGTGCCCGGCGGCGCGGGCGTTCCACAGCCCCAGCGGCGTGATCCGGTAGGTGTGGATGTGCTCGGGCGCCCGCTCCAGTTCCGCGAAGGGGGCGATGGCACGACGGCACTCGTCGGCGAGCTCGTGGTCGACCTCCAGGAGCAGGGTCTTGTCGCTCTGGACGATCAGGCAGGACACGCAAACCTCCGCGAATGGGCGGGCCGGGACCGGGAGAGGGGCCGGGCTGAACTATCCATGGTCCCCCATCCCGCTGTGCAAACGCCCCGGTCCCCGCGATCGATACCGCGGGCCCGCCCGCCGGGCGCCCCGGTGGCCGGTCAGGCCAGGTCGTCGGCGAGCTCGGCGACACCCGTTATCCGGTGCAGCGCGAAGGTGCGGACCTCGTCCGCGGTGTGGTCGTAGGCGGTGACGAAGCCGCCCTCCACCCGCATCGGGCCGATCACGCGCTGGCTCGCCGCGCCCTCCGCGTTGACGTAGCCGATCCACACCGACTCGCCGGTCAGCACCGCGGCCTGCATCGTCGCCAGCGTCTCGGCCGCCGCCGTGCGCGGCAGCCGGCCGTCGGCGCCCGCGCCCGGGCGGTCCGCGGACTCCCGGCGCACCGCGGTCGAGGCGCGGTCACCCGCCCGGATCGCCTTCACGGCCGCCCCGAGCAGGGTCCCGTCCGGGGTCGGCGGACCGTCCACCACGGGCACCGGCGCGCTGCGCGGCGGCGTGCGCCGGGCGTCCGCGCGGGTGATCAGCACATCGCCCTCGGCGGACTCGGCGGCCGGTGCATGGCCCAGCGCGCGCAGCCGCTCCAGCAGCGTCGCCGGGTCGCTCTGCGCCGCCAGCACCGTCGGCGCCAGCCTGCGCAGCCCGAGGCCGGCCGCCCGGCGGTCGACCAGCAGCTCGCTCAGCAGGGCGTCGTCGTCGCAGCGCACGTACGCCGAGGCCGCGCCCACGCGCAGCCGGCCGTGCCGGCGGGCGACGTCGTCCACGAGGTAGCTCAGCGGCTGCGGCACGGGGGTGCGCGAGTGCGCGGCCAGGAAGGCGTGCAGGTCGGCGGCGGTGCGCCCGGCGTCCAGCGCCCGGCGTACCGACCCCTGGGTGAAGCGGAAGACCGTCGCGCCGCCCTTGGACTCCACGTCCGCCAGCACGTGCAGCGTCTCGGCCAGGTGCGGCTGCAGCGGGCCCGGCGCGACCGCGGTCAGATCCGCCTGGAGCAGCACATGGTCCAGCGGCTCCGGCAGCAGCGGCCCGAGCAGCGCCGCCGCGACGTCCCCGGAACGCCGGAGCAGCGCACGGCCGTGCGCCGACAGCGCGCCGCGGCCGGTGATCCCCAGCAGCTCCGCCTCCGACACCGTCCAGCGCACCAGGTCGGCGCGGAGCGGGTCCATCGCGGCACCGCCCCGCAGCGGGCGCTCCCAGCGCAGCCGGGCCAGCAGCGCGTCCTGGTCCGCGGAGGCGCCCTCGGGGAGCGCGGCCAGCAGCTCCAGCGTCCGCCGGCGCACCTCGGGGGCGAGCGAACGGTCCAGGTCGGGGCCGAGCGCGGCCAGCGCACGGCCCTTCGCGTCCCGCGTGCCGACGACACCGGGCACACGGGTGGCGGCCAGCCACGCCGTGACCAGGGCCGCCCACCGGTCCTCGGCGGGCATGGCCAGCCACACGTCGGCCGCGGGGGTCGGCGCGTATGCCTCGTCCACCTCCCCGTCCGAGGCGATCAGGCCCGCGGCGTAGGCCAGCTCCAGCCAGAACGCGGCCGGTGGCTCCGCCACGTCCAGCGCCGTGGCCACCCGCTTCAGGTCCCGCACGCTCAGCCCGCCGGCGCGCAGCATCGGCGGGCCGCCGGTCTCCCACTGCTTCAGCAGTTCCTCGACCGTGCGGACCGCCGTGAAGGCCTGGCCCGCGGCGGTGTTGTCCACAGCCTGTGGATCGTGTTCCTTCGGCGCCACGTCCGGTGCGACCGGCTCGGGAACCTGGTGCGCCCTGCCGTCGCGCAGGTGCAGGGCCACCTCGCGGGGGAGCACGACGTTGCGCGCCCCGGCCGGCAGCAGCAGCCCCCGCTCCAGCAGCCAGGCCACCGGGGGCGGCGGCACCGACACGTCGGCCACCTCCCCGTACGGCGGGCCCCACGTCAGCCGGCGCAGCACCGCCACGGCCTCGGGGGGCGCCCCGCCGAGCAGCGCCGCCATCCGCGAGTGGTCCGCGAAGAGCGCCGTCAGCGCCCCCACCGCGCTCACCGGGTCGTGCGTCGGCGGCAGCCCTGCCGTGGTGAGGACCTGCTGCAACCGCGTCGGCGACATGCCGGACGTCGCCTCCGCCACCGACGGCCCGAGACCGGTCGGCGACGGGCTCCCCGCGGCCGGGGCCAGGATGTCGCGCGCGGTGCGCACCAGGCGCAGCCGCTCGTCCCCGCCCCACAGCAGTGCCTGCGCCCGCAGCCTCTCCACGGCGCCGGGCAGCGCCTCCGCCGCCTCCGGGCCCATCAGCGCGGCGAGCGCGTCGTAGGGGGCGCCGTCCACCGCGACGGCCAGCGCCTCGGCGGTCTGCAGCGTGAACCGGTCCAGGCGTTCGAGGGCGCGGACGACGGAGGCACGCGTGCCGGCGCGGGTCGCCAGCTGCGAGAGGTCGTTCGGGACCGGGTTCAGCAGGTCCGGGCGCGCCCGGAGCAGTGCGGTCAACGCGTCGTCGCCGCGGGCGCGCAGGTCCTCCGCGAGCGTGCGCGGCGCCGCCGCAGGGCCGTCAGTGCTCATCTCCCCCACACTAGCCCTGCCCGCCCCCGAGCCACGTGGGCGTCGTCCCCGGTTTTCCCCAAGCCTCACCGGCTGCGCCGGGGCTTCCCGGTGCGCGGTCGGCACGCGACCGTGCCGGTGGGTGGGGGTGCGGGCTTGGGCGGTGAGCTGTCGCGGCGTACCTCCGTGCAACGGCGTCCGGGCCGGGGCGGGACGCAACCGTGCCCGGGGTCGGGCCGGGGGGCGGTAGCGTCGGGGCATGGGTGCGGAGGAGAGCGACCGGCTGGTTCTGGACTACCTCAGCAAGGTGGGGGACTTGGCGCAGACGGCCCTGCCGGCGGATCGCCGGCGGGACCTCGTGGCACAGCTGCGCAAGGACATAGACCGGGAGCGGCACGGCAGCGACAACCCCGCTGTGGTGCGGCGGATCCTGGGCCGCCTGGGCGCGCCCGACACCGTGGTGCAGGAGGCCGCCGCGGTGCCCGCGCCCCGCACCCCGCAGGAGCCCGCACCGGCGGAGCCGGAGTGGTGGCGGCTGCCCGAGCAGCGCACGCAGCCCAAGCGCTCCCCGTCGCGGAGGCCCGTGCCCGGGGACGAAGTGGACGGGCTGCCCGGCATGACCGGCGGCCTGATCATCCCCCTCGATCCCGAGGAGGAGGAACCGGAGGCCGTCCCGGCCGACGGGAAGGAGGAGCCGGGGTCCGCGCCGGAACCGGAGGCCGCAGTCCCGGTCCCGGCCGAGCGCCGCAGGCAGTGGCGGTGGCGGGCCGGGGTCCTGGAGACCGCTGCCGCGTTGCTGCTGCTCGCCGGGGCCGTCCTGGGCTCCTGGATCGCGCTCCTCGCCGGCTGGGCCGTGGCGTACGGCTCACGGCGCCTGTCGCGCCGCGCGTCCCGCTTCGCCGCGCTGGGCCTGCCCGGGCTGACGGCGGCGGCCGCGCTCACCTGGATATGGGGCCGCTTCGCCGGACGGTGGGGCGAGCCGATCCCCGAGGGGGGCCTGGACTCCGCGATCGCCGACGCGCTGCCCACGGTCGTGCGGATCGCGGCGGTCGCCTCCGCCGCCTTCCTGCTCTGGCGGGGGAGCAGGGCCCGCCGGCCGCCTCGTTAGAGTGGCTGCCATGCCCGCTTCCCTGCCGCCGTCCCCGATAACGGTCGGTTTCGACCTCGACATGACCCTATCGACTCACGGCCCGGCATCAGGGCCACGTACGAGCGCCTCACCGAGGAGACCGGCGTCCACATCGACGCCGCGCTCGCGGTCACCCGTCTCGGGCCGCCGCTCGACTGGGAGCTGGCGCACTGGTTCCCCGCGGCAGACATCCCCGCGGCCGCCGACCGCTACCGGGAGCTGTACCCCGAGTACGCCGTCGCCCCGACCCCGGCCATGCCCGGGGCGCGCGAGGCCGTCGCCGCCGTCCACGCCGCGGGCGGCCGGGCCGTCGTGGTCACGGCCAAGCACGAGCCCAACGCCAAGCTGCACCTCGCGCACCTGGGTATCGAGGTCGACGAGGTGCGCGGCTGGCTGTGGGCCGAGGCGAAGGCGGAGGCGCTGACCGAGTACGGGGCGGCGGTCTACGTCGGCGACCACGTGGGGGACGTCGTCGGGGCCCGTACGGCCGGCGCGCTGTCCGTGGCGGTGGCCACGGGTCCCGTCACCGCGGACGAACTGCGCGCCGCGGGCGCCGACGTGGTGCTCGCCGACCTGACGGAGTTCCCCGCCTGGTTCGCCTCCTATGCCCCGGATCCGGACGCCGTCGCCTGACGGCTCTGCGCCCGCGCGGAGCGCAGCAGCCCGGCCAGGGCCAGCCCGAAGCCGACGCCCATGAGCATCGACACCAGGTAGGCGGCGGTCGGCAGCGGGTCGGACCCGAGGAAGAGCGGGGCCACGGTGGCGAGAGTGCCGAGTGCGCCGACGACGAAGACGGCGGCGCCGGCGCGCACGAGGAGATCGCCCGGTTTCCGGGTTTCGTTGGTCACCGGACCAGGGTAGATCGCCCGGGGAAGTCGCAGCGCACCGGCCGGATGCGGGCCGGAGCCGTAGGACCACGAAGTCTTGTCACACGCCCCCGGGCCATTAGCCTTATGGGCAGCGGGTCTGCCAAGGACCCGCTGTCTTGCTATCCAAGAGCTTTTTTCTGTCTACAGCGAGGACGAGGTCGGACGTGCCTACCGGCAAGGTCAAGTGGTTCAACAGCGAGAAGGGCTTCGGCTTCCTCTCCCGCGACGACGGCGGCGACGTCTTCGTCCACTCCTCCGTCCTGCCGGACGGCGTGGCCACGCTGAAGCCGGGGCAGCGAGTCGAGTTCGGGGTGGTCGCCGGGCAACGCGGCGACCAGGCCCTCTCGGTGACCCTGCTGGATCCGGCGCCGTCCGTGGCGGCCGCGCAGCGGCGCAAGCCCGACGAACTGCTGCCCATCGTGCAGGACCTCACCACGCTGCTGGAGGACGTCGCCCGCTCGCTGCAGCGCGGCCGTTACCCGGACAAGGCCCACGGCCACAAGATCGCCTCCGTCCTGCGTGTCGTCGCCGACCAGCTGGACGTCTGACCCCGTCCGGGCCCGGGCTCACCACTCGAGCGCGTGCGGGCCGAGGGGCGGCACCAGCCCCTCGGCCGCGGCCCGGGTGAGCAGCCCGCGGACCGCCGCGTAGCCCTCCTCGCCCAGCGCCGACGTGAACTCGTTGACGTACAGCCCGATGTGCTGGTCCGCCACCTTCGGGTCCATCTCCTGCGCGTGCTCCATGACGTAGTCGCGCGAGGCCTCGGGCTCGTCCCAGGCCATGAGGACGGAGGTGCGGGCCGCGTCCGCCAGTTCCCGCAGCCGCTCCTCGCCCAGGGAACGCTTGGCGATGATCGCGCCGAGCGGGATGGGCAGGGTGGTCGTCCGCTCCCAGTGCTCGCCCATGTCCGCGAGCTTGTGCAGTCCGTAGTCCTGGTAGGTGAAGCGCGCCTCGTGGATCACGAGGCCGGCGTCGACCCGGCCGTCCCGCACCGCGGGCATGATCTCGTGGAACGGCAGGACGACGATCTCGCCGACGCCGCCCGGCACTTCGGCGGCCGCCCACAGCCGGAAGAGCAGGTACGCCGTCGAGCGCTCGCTCGGCACCGCCACCGTGCGCCCGCTCAGGTCGGCGCCCGTGCCCGTGCCCTCGTCCCTGGTCAGCACGAGCGGGCCGCAGCCACGGCCCAGCGCGCCGCCGCAGGGCAGCAGCGCGTACTCGTCGAGCACGTAGGGCAGCACCGCGTAGGAGACCTTCAGGACGTCGAACTCGCCGCGCTCGGCCATGCCGTTGGTGATGTCGATGTCCGCGAACGTCACGTCGATCGGCGGCGCGCCCGGGACCCGGCCGTGCGCCCAGGCGTGGAAGACGAAGGTGTCGTTGGGACACGGGGAGTAGGCGATCCGCAGCGCGCGCTCTTGGCTCATGTCCGATCTCCAACGTCGAGTACGGCCGGTTGCTTCCCGAGCAGGGCGAAGGCGTCGGCGAGCGCGTCGAGCGCCTCCCTGATCCGCCAGGCCGCGCGGTCGCGCGGGCCCACGGGATTGGACACCGTACGGAGTTCCAGGACGGGCAGCCCGTGCGCCGCGGCCGCCTCCGCGACGCCGAAGCCCTCCATGGCCTCGGCCAGGACACCCGGATGACGGCGCGTCAGCTCGGTGGCGCGGGCCGCCGTGCCCGTGACCGTCGACACCGTCAGGACCGGCCCGTACGCCGCGCCGAGCACCTCGGCGACCCGGCGTGACAGCGGCCCGGGCGGACGGTGCTCGGAGGTGCCGAAGCCCAGCTCGGCGACCGGGAGGAAGCCCTCCGGGCCCTCCGCGCCCAGGTCGGCGGCGACGACCGCGTCGGCGACGACCGCCGAGCCCACCGGTGCGCCGGGCTGGAAACCGCCGGCGATCCCGGCCGAGACGACCAGCGTGTACTCGGCCGCGGTCAGCGCCGCCGCCGTGCCGGCCCCGGCGGCCGCCGGCCCGACGCCCGCGGCCAGCACGTCCGCCAGCGCGGTGCGCAGCAGGAGGCGGCCACCCGGAACGGGCCGTTCGGCGGCCGCGCCGCCGAGACCGCGCACGACCGCGTCGCGCTCCGCCGGGACGGCGGTGACGACGAGCAGGCGGGGCGTCATGTCCTCGACCGGCGGACCCGGCTGGCGGTTCAGTCCGCCGTCTTCAGCTTGAACTGCCAGACGCCGAGGTAGTCCTGGGCGCTGCCGGTCTCGATGATGTTGAGGGTGACCTCGCTGGCCGAGGCACCTGACTGCGCGTCGGCGAGCAGCGTCTCGGCGTCGAAGGAGCGGTAGGTGGTGTCCTTCAGCAGTCCCGACTTGCCGGAGGTGCCGGCGGCCACGACCCAGCCCTTCTCGGCGATCGCGGGGTCGACGCCGATGCGCACCTTGTCACCGGGCCGGACCGTGATGGTCTTCTCGGGCTTGCCCTGCAGGCAGGCCAGGAAGGCCTGCTCCGTCAGCTTCTTCCCGTCGAGGTAGCACTTGCTGGTGGCCTCGGTGGTCACGGTCCTGTCGCCGACGGTGACGGTCGCCAGGGGGGTCGGCTTCTCGCAGGCGGAGAGGGCGATCAGCCCGAGGGACACGGCACCGAGGGCGGCGGCACGGCGGCGATTGCTCATGAAGGTGAGGCTACCGGGCGGTCGCGCTCCCGCTACGCGGGGGGCCCGCTCGTGTCCCCTGCCTCCCGTGGGCCTCCGTGCTCACACCGTGCGCGGACGCGTCGCCCTTCCCCGGGCGCCGGTGGCCAGACCGCGGACCGAGAACACGACGCCGAGCGCCACCAGAGTCGCCCCCACCGCCATCCCGAGCGTGCCGTGGAGGGGCAGCACGATGCCGATGGCGCCGCCGATGACCCAGGCCAGCTGGAGTGCGGTCTCCGAGCGGGCGAACGCCGAGGTGCGCACCTCCTCCGGCACGTCACGCTGGATCAGGGCGTCCAGCGAGAGCTTGCCCAGCGCCTGTGCGATGCCCGCCGCGGCCGCGACGACGGCGATGGTCAGCACCCCGTACCAGGCCGCCGCCAGGCACGTCGCCGCCAGGGCGGCGGCCAGCGCGCTGATGATGATCCGCTCCGGTCCGCGGGCGCGCAGCCAGGAGCCGAGCGCGGTGCCGAAGGCGTTGCCGGAGCCCGCCGCCACCGCGACCAGGCCCAGCGACACGGGCCCCGACAGGCCGCCCAGCGGATGCTCACGCAGCAGGAACGCGAGGAAGAGCGTCAGGAACCCCGACAGCGCCCGCAGCGCGGCGTTGGCCTGCAGGGCGTGCAGCACCGGGCCGCCGACGCTCCGCAGCCCCGGCCGCTTCTCCCGCCACTGCCGGCCCAGGCGGTGCGGCTCGACGTCCTCGCCCGCGCTCAGCTCGGCGCGCGCCTCGCCCTTGGCGGAGTCCACCTTGTGCGGGAGGGAGAAGGACAGCAGCGTCCCGCAGACGAACACGACGAACGCCCCGTACAGCGGCACGCCCGGCCCGATCAGATGCAGCAGCCCGCCGATCGGCGCCGCCAGCGCCGTGGCCAGCAGGCCGGTCAGACTCACCCGGGAGTTCGCCTTCACCAGCGTCGTGCGCACCGGCAGCAGCCGCGGCACCACCGCGCTGCGCACCACCCCGTACGCCTTCGACGCCACGAGCACGCCCAAGGCGGCCGGATACAGCTCCAGTCCGGCGGTCGCCACCACCCCGGCCATCGTCCAGGCCAGGATCGCCCGGGCCAGCATCGACATCGCCATCGCGGCGCGCCGCCCGTGCGGGATCCGGTCCAGCAGCGGACCGACCACCGGGGCCAGGAGCGCGAACGGGGCCATCGTGACCAGCAGGTAGAGCGCCACCCGGCCGCGCGCCTCGCCGGTCGGCACGGAGAAGAAGATCGTGCTGGCGAGCGCCACGGTGATCAGCATGTCGCCGGCCGAGTTCACGGCGTGCAGCTCGATCAGCTTCGCCAGGCCCGACTCGCCCGCCCCGCCCGAATGCGTGTGCCGCCTGAAGCGGCGCACCACGGCGGACGACGTACGCTGCGTGGCGCGCGCGACGGCGTTCCCCGCCCTGCGAACCCGTCCGGGGCCGGACGTCACTGTGCGTGCCACGCTCGCCAGTCTGCCCTACCGGGCGGCTTTCCGAACGGGGCGCGCACCGATAGCGTGCGATCGCGCAGAATGGAGTCATCAGGTGCGCCCGTGGACGTACGGGCAGGCAGCGTTTGAAGCGGTCCTCCGGTCCGCTCCGCCACCGCCCCGCCCGACCCTCGGCGGCGCACGCGTAAGACGGCGTAGGAGAGAATCGATTCTTGTGAGTGCTGCGATGCGAAGCCGTACCCCAGACCGCCTGTGCGTCGAGGCGGTCGACCTCGCCCTCGAAGCCGCCGTCGAGGCCTTCGGCGAGAAAGCGGTGGGCGAGCACCTCGGCGCGGTCGCCGAGGGCGACCGTGTCGTGACGCACCTGTTCGACTGCCGCGAGGCCGCCTACCGCGGCTGGCGGTGGGCGGTCACGCTCACCCGGGCCTCCCGCGCCAAGTCGATCACCCTGGACGAGACGGTGCTCGTGCCCGGGCCCGAGGCCGTCCTCGCGCCCGAATGGGTGCCGTGGAGCGAGCGCCTGCGCCCCGGCGACCTCGGCCCCGGCGACCTGCTGCCCACCGAGGCGGAGGACCTGCGCCTGGAGGCCGGCTTCTCCGGGGAGGACGTGCCGCCGCCGAACTCGCCGGTCTCCGAAGAGATGGCCGAACTCGTCGAGGCCGAGGACGCCGACGTCTCCGGCGGACCGCCCGCGGCCCTGCCGCTGGCGCCCACGGTCGGCACGATCGGCGCCGTCGCGGAGGAGATCGGCATGGCCCGGCCGCGCGTGCTGTCCCGCTACGGGCTGCACGTCGCCGCGGACCGCTGGGAGGACGAGTACGGCCCCAAGGCCCCCATGGCCCAGGCCGCGCCCGCCCAGTGCGTCTCCTGCGGCTTCCTAGTCCCCATCGCGGGCTCCCTGCGGCAGGCCTTCGGCGTCTGCGCCAACGAGTTCTCCCCGGCCGACGGGCGCGTCGTCTCCCTCGCCTACGGGTGCGGGGCGCACTCCGAGGCCGCGGTCATGCCGAAGACCCCGCGCCCGGCCCCGCCCGTCCTCGACGAGACCGCGGTCGAGCCGCTCCCCCTCCACCCGGACCGCCACGGCTCCGTCGAGGACACCACCCCGGCCGAGGAACTCGGCCACAGCTGACGGCTCCGCCGGTCCCCCGGGGCACCTCGCGGGGTGCCCCGGCCGTTGCCTGGTGGCGTGCCGGTTCGCGCGTCGGGTGCGGGTGCGGGTGCGGGTGCGGGTGCGGCTGCGGCGGTCGGCGGGCTCCGGCTCGCGGGCGGTGGTCGGGGCGTGCGCTGGTGGCGAGCGGCGCCGGGGGTGTGCGCCTCGCTGTTGGGTGCGGGCTGTCGCCCCGGGTCCCGGTGGTGGGCGCGGTGTGCGTGCCCGTGGTGAGCGGTGCGCTGGCGCCGGCGCGACGACGCCCACCACGCAGGTACGTCCCGGCACAGGCCATGGCTGCCTGGGCGGCACCAGGAACGACGGCAAGGCCCCACCGCGCTCACGCACGAGTGCACGCGGGCGCGCACGCGCCGGGAACCGGCGGCCCGACGACGTATCCGGCGTACACCCGCCACCCGCACACACCACGGGTCCCGGCACGATGCCGTCGTCGGGCGAGGTGAGCTGTGCGTACGCCAGTTGTGGGACGAGGTGGCGCAGCAGGTTGATGCGGTTCGTGCCGCGTGCGGGGCGCGCCGGCAGGGCGAGGAGCCGGGTGGCGGCCAGCACGGCCGCCCGGGGTGGCCGACGTCCCGTACGAACCGGATGACCGGCCCCGCCCGGGGTCCCGGCGGGGCCCGGGGCCGGGGTGTGCGGGACGACCGGGTGCGGGCGCACGCGGTAGCGTCACCCGCACAGGGCATGCGAGAGCGCTTGAGGGAGAAGACGACGTGAGCGGGACCGCGATGGACCGGGGCGCAGATCCGTTCGGGACCGGTCGGCTGCGGCGGGCCGTGCTGGACGCGTGGGCCGCGTCGCCCGCCCGGTTCCGGGAGGACGCCAACGCCGAGGAGGACCTCGCGCTCGGCGGCTACCGCGACCGCCTCGTCGTCGAACTGGCCCAGAACGCCGCCGACGCGGCGACGCGTGCGGGGGTGACCGGCCGGCTGCGGCTGACCCTGCGCGAGGGGGTGCTCGCGGCCGCGAACACCGGCGCCCACCTGGACGCCGTGGGCGTGGAGTCCCTGTCGACGCTGCGTGCCAGCGCCAAGCGCGAGGCGGGCGACCTGGCCGTCGGCCGCTTCGGCGTCGGCTTCTCCGCCGTGCTGTCCGTCAGCGACGAGCCCGCGATCCTCAGCCGCAGCGGCGGCGTCCGCTGGTCACTGGCCGAGGCCCGGGACCTGGCGCGGGAGACCGGTGGACGTTCCCCGGGGCTCACCGACGAACTGCGCCGCCGGGACGGCCACGTACCGCTGCTGCGGCTGCCGCTGCCCGCGGAGGGCACCGCCCCGGACGGCTACGACACCTGCGTCGTGCTGCCGCTGCGCGACGGGGCCGCCGCGGACCTCGCGGCGCACCTGCTCGCGGGGATCGACGACGCGCTGCTGCTGTCCCTGCCCGGCCTGGCCGAGGTGGTCGTCGAGACGCCGGAGGGCGTACGGACGCTGACCCGGCGCCAGGAGGACGGGCTGACCGTCGTCGTGGACAGCGTCAACGGCACCACCCGCTGGCGCACCGCGAGCGAGGCCGGCGCGCTGGAGGCGGCGCTGCTGGCCGACCGCCCGGTGGAGGAGCGGCTGCGGCCGGTGTGGTCGGTGACCTGGGCCGTCCCGGTGGGCGGGGACGGCGCGCCCGAGCGGCCGCGGACGGCGCCCTTCGTGCACGCCCCGACCCCGACGGACGAGCCGCTGGGACTGCCCGCGCTGCTCATCGCCTCGCTGCCGCTGGACCCGAGCCGGCGCCACGCCGCGCCCGGCGCCCTCACCGACTTCCTGGTCGCGCGGGCGGCGGAGCTGTACGTACGGCTGCTGGCGGACTGGCGGCCGGTCACCGCGGGCATCGTGGACCTGGTGCCCGGCCCGCTCGGCAAGGGCGAGCTGGACGCGGAACTGCGCCGCCACGTGCTGGAGCGGCTGCCGCGCACCGCCTTCCTGCCGCGCGCCGCCGACGTCACCGGCGGCGACGACGAGGACGAACTCCCGCCCGCGCTGCGCCCCGTGGAGGCAGAGGTCGTCGAGGGCACCGGCGCGGAGACGGTCGGTGTGCTCGCGGAGGTCTTCCCGACGCTGCTGCCCGCCGGCCTGGAACGCCGCCCCGAACTGCGCGTCCTCGGGGTGGCCCGGCTGCCGCTGGGCGACGCGATCGACCGGCTCGCCGGGGTGGAGCGGCCCGCGGCCTGGTGGCACCGCCTGTACGACTCCCTGGCCGGCACCGACCCCGACCGGCTGAGCGGGCTGCCCGTACCGCTGGCCGACCGCCGCACGGTCATCGGACCGCGCCAGGTGCTGCTGCCGCTGCCCGAGATGGACAGCGTCTACGCCGAAGGGGCCGCCCCGGTCAGCACCGGGCTGCCGGCCGCCTCGGAACTGGCCCGGCTGGGCCTGAAGGTGGCCGACCCGCAGGCCGCGCACCCGCTGCTGGAGAAGCTCGGCGCCACCCCGGCGACCCCGCGCGCCGTCCTCACCACCCCGCAGGTGCGCGCGGCGGTGGCCGCGTCCCTGGACGCCGACGACGCCTGGGACGAGGACGCGCCCGCGCTGGACGCGGAGGAACTGGCCGAGGTCGTCCTCGGCCTGGTCCGCGCCGCGAACCTCGCCCCCGGCGACGAGCCCTGGCTGGCCGCGCTGGCCCTCACCGACGACGAGGGCGAGCTCGCGCCGGCCGGTGAACTGGTGCTGCCGGGCAGCGCCTTCGAACAGGTCATCCGGGAGGGCGAACTCGGCTCCGTCGACGCCGACCTGGCCGCCCGCTGGGGCGAGCAGCCGCTGACCGCGGTCGGCGTCCTCGCCACCTTCGCGCTGGTCAGGGCCACCGACGTGGTGCTCGACCCGGACGAGCTGGAGCCCCGCGAGAGCGACTGGGCCGAGCCGGACGACGCGGGGCTGCTCGACGCGGTCGACGTCTGGTGCGAGGACGTCCTCGACCGGCTGCCGGACACCGACGTGCCGCCGGTCGCCACCGAGATCGTCGCCGTGCGCGACCTCGACCTCGTCGACGACGACGCCTGGCCGCAGGCGCTGGCCATGCTCTCCGTGCCGCCGCTGCGCGACGCGGTCACCCAGCCGGTGCGGGTCCTGCTGCCGGACGGCACCACGGAGTCCGTGCGGCCCTACACCGCCTGGTGGCTGCGCGACCACCCGGTCCTCGACGGCCGCCGCCCGGTGGGCCTGCGCGCCGCCGCCGGCGACCCGCTGCTCGCCGGGCTGTACGAGGACGCCGAGGCCGGGGCCGTGGACGACCAGGTGCTGCGCGCCCTGGGCGTGCGCACGTCCGTCGCGGCGCTGCTGGACGAGCCCGGCGGCGGCGCGGAGCTGCTCGCCCGGCTCGCCGACCCGGACTCCGCCGTCACCCCGGCCCAACTGCATCGGCTCCACTCCGAGCTGGCCACCCTCGACCCCGATCAGGTCACCCTCCCCGACGAGCTGCGGGCCGTCGTCGACGGCCGCGAGACACGGGTGGTCGAGGCCGGCGAGGCGTTCGTCGCGGACGCGCCCGACCTGATCCCGCTCACCGTAGGTCTGCCCCTGCTCCCGGTGCCGCCGGTCCGTGCCGCCGCGCTGGCCGAGCTGTTCCAGGTGCGCCGGCTCAGCGAGGCCTTCGAGGCCCCGGTCGTCTCGGAGGGGGAGCCGCACGACGTCGCGGACGCGGTGCGGGAACTGCTGCCGGGCGCCCCGCTGTGGTACGTCGAGCACGAGGAACTGCTGGTCCGGGTTCCTGACGGCGGCACCGCCGAACTCGACTGGCGGTGGACCGGGGGCACCCTGCACGCCGCCACGCTGGAGGGCGTCGCCGCCGGCCTGTCGTGGGCGGCCGGGGCGTGGCAGCGCCGCTTCGAGGTGGCCGCGCTGCTGGAGGACCTCACCCGCGCGGAGGAGCTGGCCCGGGACCGCTGGTTCGACTGAGCCGGCCGCGGCCCGGCGTGTCGGTGATCACACCGGATCATGTGTCGAAAAGGTGTCCACGAGGTGAGTGTTCGCACATAACCTCCCTCTCACCACTCGAGACGCCACGTCGGGGGGCGGGCGTCGCTTCTTCTGGGGGATCTTCACGCATGCGTATGCGCACCACTGTGGCCGCGGTCTCCGGCGCCCTGGCCCTCGCCTCGCTGGCCGTCCCGGCCGCGCAGGCCGCCGACGGGCCGGGCAGCACCACCTCCCTCCGGACCTTCGCCGCCAAGGCGGCGGCGGACGAGGTCGTGGGTGACACCAGGATCACCAAGGTCGTCGTCAACGGCGGCAAGGACATCGTCCTCGGGACGAGCGCCAAGAAGACGGTCTCCGTCGCAGTGACCGCCACCGACCCGTCGGGCATCGACGGCGCGGTGGTCTTCCTCTGGCACGGTTCGGCCCTCACCGGCACCGGCACCGACGGCGCCCTCTTCCCGGCCTCGGAGGACGCCGCCTGCACCGCGGTCAACGCCACCACGTCCACCTGCAAGGTCAGCATCACCATCGACCCCAAGGCGGACCTCTACAAGAACGCCCTCGCCGGCACCTGGAAGGTGTACGCCGTGGTCGGGGGCAAGGACGGCGACGTCGTCGAGAAGGAGGCCGCCGGCACCGCGAAGATCAAGCGCAACGCCGTGCTGACGGTCAACGCCGCTCCGGAGCCGGTGAAGAAGGGCAGGACCATCACCGTCACCGGCAAGCTCACCCGGGCCAACTGGGAGACCCACAAGTACGCCGGTTACACGGGCCAGTCCGTGCAGCTGCAGTTCCGCAAGAAGGGCACCAGCACCTACAAGACGGTCAAGACCATCAAGTCCAGCAGCACCGGCGCCCTGAAGACCACCGTCAAGGCCTCCATGGACGGCTACTGGCGCTTCAACTTCGTCACCACCTCGCTGACCGGCGCGGTCGCGGGCCCGTCCGACTTCGTCGACGTGCGGTAGCACCCGCCGCACCCCGGGCGCCGGTTCCCCCTCAGCGGGGGTCCGGCGCCCGGCGCTTGTCCGGCACGGTGTCGTCCTCGTCGGTGCGGCGTACGCGGCGCCAGACCACCTCCAGCACGAACGCGGCGGCCGCCGCCACGGCGACGGCGGTCCAGGGGCCCTGGGTGCCGACCAGGCGGAGCGCGAAGAACTCCTGCAGCCACGGCGTGACCAGCACGACCAGGAAACCCGCGCCCATGGTGAGGACCAGGCCGATCCGCCACCAGGTGTAGGGGCGCGCGACCAGTGCCAGCACCCACATCGCGACCAGGAAGAGGGTCAGCGTCGCGGCGCTGGTCTCCGCCTCCAGCGCGCCGGCGCCGCGGTAATGGTGGCGGGCGAGCATGTACGTCACGAAGGTGGCGACGCCCGCGATCACCCCGGCGGGCAGCGAGTAGCGCATGACCCGGCGCACGAACTGCGGCCTGGCCCGCTCCTTGTTGGGCGCGAGGGCGAGGAAGAAGGCGGGGACGCCGATGGTCAGCGTGGACAGCAGCGTCAGGTGCCGGGGGAGGAACGGGTACGGCGCGTGCCAGATGATCACCAGCAGGGCGAGCAGCACCGAGTAGACGGTCTTGGTGAGGAAGAGCGTCGCTACGCGCGTGATGTTGCCGATGACGCGGCGGCCCTCCGCCACGACCGACGGGAGCGCCGCGAAGCTGTTGTCGAGCAGCACGATCTGCGCCACCGCCCGGGTCGCCTCGGAACCCGACCCCATGGCGACGCCGATGTCGGCGTCCTTGAGGGCCAGGACGTCGTTGACGCCGTCCCCGGTCATCGCCACGTTGTGGCCGCCGGACTGGAGCGCGCCCACCATCTCCCGCTTCTGTTGCGGCGTGACCCGGCCGAAGACCGTGCCCCGGTCGAGCTCGGCCGCCATCCGCGCGCGCTCGGCGGGCAGCCGCCGGGCGTCGACCGTCCGCTCGGCGCCCGGCAGCCCCAGCTTGCCGGCGACCGCGCCGACGGAGACGGCGTTGTCGCCGGAGATGACCTTGGCGTGCACCTCCTGCTCGGCGAAGTAGCGCAGGGTGTCGGCGGCGTCGGGGCGCAGCCGCTGCTCCAGGACGACCAGCGCGGCCGGGGTGGCCGAGGCGCCCACCGCGGGGTCGTCCAGCTCCTTCGCCGTCCGGGCGAGCAGCAGCACCCGCAGTCCCCGGGCGTTGAGGCCGTCGACCTCGCCGAGCGCCCGGTCGCCGGCGGGGAGCAGCACGTCGGGGGCGCCGAGCAGCCAGGCGCTGCGTTCCCCGCCCGGCTCGGTGAACGCCGCCGCGCTGTACTTGCGGGCGGAGGAGAAGGGCAGCGCGTCCGTGACGTGCCAGCCGTCGTCCGGGGCCGGGAACGCCGCGGCGACGGCGGCCAGCGTCGGGTTGGGGCGCGGGTCGGCGGCGCTGACCGCGCCGAGCACCTGCCGTACGTAGGGCTCCGCGACGCCGTCCAGCATCCGCAGCTCGGCGACGTCCATCCCGCCCTCGGTGAGGGTGCCGGTCTTGTCCAGGCAGACCACGTCCACCCGGGCCAGCCCCTCGATCGCGGGCAGCTCCTGGACGAGGCACTGCTTGCGGCCCAGCCGCACCACGCCGATGGCGAAGGCCACGGAGGTCAGCAGGACCAGGCCCTCGGGCACCATCGGCACGATGCCGCCGATCATCCGGCGGACCGCCTCGCGCCAGTCGTTGTCCTCCAGGACGAGCTGGCTGACGATCAGGCCGACGGCGGTGGGGACCATCATCCACGTGACGTACTTGAGGATCCGGCTGATGCCGCTGCGCAGTTCGGAGTGGACGAGGGTGAAGCGGCTCGCCTCCTCGGCGAGTTGCGCCGCGTAGGCCTCCCGGCCGACCTTGGTCGCGGTGAAGGCCCCGCCGCCGGCGACGACGAAGCTGCCGGACATGACGGGGTCGCCGGGGCGCTTGACGACCGGATCGGCCTCCCCGGTGAGCAGCGACTCGTCGACCTCCAGGCTGTCGGCCTCGGCCACCTCGCCGTCGACCACCACCTTGTCGCCCGGCCCGAGTTCGACGAGGTCGCCGAGGACGATCGCGGAGGTGGGGACCGGGGTGGCGACCCCGTCCCGGCGGACGGTGGGTCGCGCCTCCCCGATCACGGCGAGTCCGTCCAGGGTCTTCTTGGCGCGCCACTCCTGGAAGATGCCGATGCCGGTGTTGGCGATGATGACGAAGCCGAACAGGCCGTCCTGGATCGGGCCGACCACCAGGATGATCAGGAAGAGCACCCCGATGATCGCGTTGAAGCGGGTGAAGACGTTCGCACGCACGATCTCGGCCATTGAGCGCGAGGAGCGCACCGGGACGTCGTTCACCTCGCCCCGCGCGACCCGCTCCGCCACCTCGGCGGCGGTCAGGCCACCGAGCACGGCCGGTCGCGTCCCGGCCGCCTCCCGCTGCGTGCTCTCCGTCATGGGTTCGACGGTACGTGGGGGGCGGCGCGCGCGGCGCGGCGAGGGACGGCTCTCGGGGACATCTCCGGGGCGCCGTACGACCGGGGGCGTAGCCGCCCGGTACCGGGGTGCGACGCGCGGTGCGGCCGCCCGGGGAGGGGTGGGGCGGGGCGGCCGGGTGGGCCGGCCCGGCTCAGTCCCGCCCGGCGTCCTCCGCGGCGCGCGCCCGCTGTATGGCGTCGCGGCGCGCGCGCACGTACCAGAGGCCGATGAGGCCGAGGCCGCCGCCGGCCAGGCAGGTCCAGATCCACCAGGCGTGGCCGTGGTCGGAGTACCAGCCGTAGAAGGGGAGCTGGACGAGGAAGAGCGCGAACCAGATGACCGTGCCGACGGTGACGGTCGCGACGTCGTTCGCCTCCAGAGGTGCGGGCGCCTCGCGCAACCCGGTCGTCCCCTTGCTGTGGCTGCTGCTGCTCATACCGCACAGCGTACCCAGTGACCCAAGGGGGTCTACGCGCGGAGATAGCGTTTGCGAGGCTCATATGTTCATACTGAAACGGTCCGAGGCTGACCGGTTTCAGTCGTAGGAACCTCCAAAAGCTCCCCCCACGCAAGGAACCGCATGTCCCCGTCGACCACCGCCAAGGTCGTGCCCAGCTCCCCGACCCCGCCCCCGGCGGCCGCCGGCGGCGCGCTCGACCGCTACTTCCGGATCACCGAGCGGGGGTCCTCGGTCCCCCGGGAGATTCGCGGTGGTCTGGCCACCTTCTTCGCGATGGCCTACATCATCGTCCTGAACCCGATCATCCTCAGCTCGGGCGTGGACAAGTACGGCCACCACCTCGACGGCGGCCAGCTGGTCACCGCCACCGTCGTGACCGCCGCCTTCACCACCCTGCTCATGGGCGTCATCGGCAACGTCCCGATCGCGCTGGCCGCAGGCCTCGGCGTGAACAGCATCGTCGCGCTCCAGCTCGCGCCCAAGATGAGCTGGCCGGACGCGATGGGCATGGTGGTCCTGGCGGGCCTCGCGATCATGGTGCTGGTCGCCACCGGTCTGCGGGAACGGGTGATGAGCGCGGTGCCGCTCGGCCTGCGCAAGGCGATCGCCATCGGCATCGGTCTGTTCATCGTGCTGATCGGCCTGGTCGACTCCGGCTTCGTGACCCGCATCCCGGACGCCGCGCACACGACGGTGCCGCTGCAGCTGGGCATCAACGGCCACCTGACCGGCTGGCCGGTGCTGATCTTCATCCTCGGCGTGCTGCTGACCCTCGGGCTGATCGTCCGCAAGGTGCCCGGCGCCATCCTGATCAGCATCGTCGCCATGACGCTCCTCGCCCTGGTCGTGGACGCGGTGGCGAACGTCAAGGACGCCGCATGGGGCCTCACCGTCCCGCAGTGGCCCGGCAACCCGGTCGCGAGCCCCGACTTCGGGCTGTTCGGCAAGGTGAGCCTGTTCGGCGGCTTCCAGGAGGTCGGTGTGCTCACCGGCGTCCTCTTCGTCTTCACGGTGCTGCTGAGCTGCTTCTTCGACGCGATGGGCACCATCCTCGGCGTCGCCGACGAGGCGCACCTGCTGGACTCCAAGGGCGACCTGCCCGGCATGAGCCGGGTCCTGATGGTCGACGGCGTCGCGACCGCGGCGGGCGGCTTCACCTCCTGCTCGGCCAACACCTGCTACGCGGAGTCCACCGCCGGCGCCGGCGAGGGTGCGCGCACCGGACTCGCCTCGATCGCCACCGGGCTGCTCTTCGTCGTCGCCTTGTTCTTCGCGCCGCTGGCCACGATGGTCCCGGCCCAGGCGGCCACCCCCGCGCTGGTGGCGGTGGGCTTCCTGATCATGGCGGGCAGCGTCCGGGAGATCGACTGGAGCGACGTCACGATCGCCGTCCCGGCGTTCCTGACCATGCTGCTCATGCCGTTCACCTACTCGATCACCAACGGCATCGGCATCGGGTTCATCACCTTCTGCGTGCTGCGACTGGTGGCGGGGCGCGGCCGTGAGGTGCCGCCCGCGCTGTACGCGGTGTCGGCGGTCTTCGCCTTCTACTACCTGATGCCGGCGCTGGGACTGACGTAACCGCCCGTGTAGAACTGCTCGGTCTCGTCGACGGAGGCCTTGAGCCGTTCGTCGAAGTCATCGCGGATGAGCGTCCGGACGATGTAGTCCTGGACGCTCATCCCGCGTTTCGCGGCGTGAGCCTGGAGACGGTCCAGCAGGTCCCCGTCTATGCGCATGCTGAGCACTCTCGAAGCCATGGCCCAAGGGTCCGGCGGCCCTGTCGGCGCATGCCTCCTTTTCGGGGTGGAACTCACCCGGATGGGTGACTTCCTTGACGAATGTGTTTGGACACGGCACCGTTCCGCCGGATTTTATTTAGCGTAAGTAATGAGCTAGGCTAATGATCGTGAACGAACTGTCCGAGGACGACCGCGCAGCGGTGAACACGCTGCGCGGCGCCGTGATGCGGCTCTCCCGCCGACTGCGCCACCAGCGGGTCGACGAGTCGCTGAGCCCGACGGAGATGTCCGTACTGGGCACCCTCGCGCGCTGCGGGTCCGCCACCCCCGGGGAGCTGGCCCGCAAGGAGCACGTACAGCCGCCGTCCATGACGCGGATCGTCGCCATGCTCGAGTCGAAGGGCCTGGTGCACCGGGACCCGCACCCGGACGACCGGCGCCAGGTCGTCGTCCGGCAGACCGAGCAGGCGGAGGCGATGCTCGAGGAGAGCCGGGCCCGGCGCAACGCGTTCCTGGCCGAACTCATGGCCACCCTCTCGGAGGAGGAACGCGCCGTGCTCCGCGAGGCGGCGCCCGTCCTGGACAAGCTCGCTCACGCCGACGCAAGGAAACAATGACGAGGAGGCGAAACCGGATTGAGTTCGGCAGCCGCATCTGAGGCCGCACCCGAACCGAACACCCCCGAGCGGAGCGGACCGGCCGGCACGGCCGACCCGGCCGACCTGCCCACCCCGGCCGGCGCCGACGCCGCCGCGGGGGCGGCGGGACCGGCCGGGCCGGGAGTGAACGGACCGAACGGACCGACCGGGGCCCCCGGCGCCGGCCGTCCCGCCGCACCGTCCGCGCCCGGTGGCATGTTCAGCTCGCTCCGCAACCGCAACTACCGGCTCTTCGCCGGCGGGGCGATCGTCTCCAACACCGGCACCTGGATGTCCCGCATCGCGCAGGACTGGCTGGTGCTCAGCCTCACCGGGTCCTCCTTCGCCGTCGGCATCACGACCGCGCTGCAGTTCCTCCCCATGCTGCTCTTCGGGCTCTACGGCGGCGTCCTCGCCGACCGCTACCCCAAGCGCCGCATCCTGCTGGCCACCCAGCTCCTGATGGGCCTGCTGGGCCTCGCCCTCGCCGCACTCACCCTCAGCGGCGCCGTGCAGGTCTGGCACGTGTACGCCATCGCCTTCGGCCTCGGCATGGTCACCGTCGTGGACAACCCGGCCCGGCAGGCGTTCGTCGTGGAGATGGTCGGCCCGGCCGACGTCCGCAACGCGGTCTCCCTGAACTCCGCCAACTTCCAGAGCGCCCGCCTCATCGGCCCCGCCGTCGCGGGCGCGCTGATCACCGCGGTCGGCAGCGGCTGGGCCTTCCTCTTCAACGGCCTGTCCTTCCTGGCGCCGCTCGCCGGGCTGCTGCTCATGCGCAGCTCCGAGCTGTACGCGGTGCCCACCGCGCCGCGCGGCAAGGGCCAGCTCCGCGAGGGGCTGCGCTACGTCGCCGGGCGGCCGGAGCTGATCTGGCCCATCGTGCTGGTCGGCTTCATCGGCACCTTCGCGTACAACTTCCCGATCTGGCTCACCGCCTTCGCCGACCACGTCTTCCACGGCGACGCCGGCATGTACGGCCTGTTCAACTCGGTGCTCGCGGTCGGCTCCGTGGTCGGCGCGCTGCTGGCGGCCCGGCGCGGCAGCAGCAGGCTGCGGCTGCTGGTGGGCGCGGCGCTGGGGTTCGGTGTGCTGGAGGTCGTCGCGGCGCTGGCGCCGACGTACTGGATCTTCCTGGCGTTGATGCTGCCGATCGGCATCTTCGGCCTGACCTTCAACACCACCGCCAACGCCAGCGTGCAGCTCGCCACCGACCCCGCGATGCGGGGCCGCGTGATGAGCCTGTTCATGATGGTCTTCGTGGGCGGCACGCCGCTCGGCGGACCGCTCGTCGGCTGGATCACCGACGTCTTCGGGGCCCGTACCGGGTTCCTGGCGGGCGGCCTGGTCGCCGCGGTGGCGGCGGCGTGCGTCGGACTCGTCCTGGCCCGGCTGGGCGGGTTGCGGCTCAAGATCGACCTGCACCGGGGCAAGGACCACAAGCTGGTCGAGTTCGTCCCGCGGGAGTCGGAGTCGGTGGCCGCCTGAGCGCGGCCCCCGGCCCGGGCGGCGGCTCGGCCGGCCGCCGCCCGGCCGCGGCGCCGGGCCGTCAGACGACGGCGACCCGGCGCTGGTTGCGGAACTGCCGCATCAGCTCGGCCCACACCAGCAGGCCGGTGACCGGGGCGGTGGCCGCGAAGAGCATGTGGACGTAGTCCTCGCCCAGGCTCGACGAGGCCCACAGGCTCCAGGCCAGCGCACCCGCCACGCCCACGGCGGTCAGGAACCACGAGGGCAGCTCACGGCGGTCGTCGACGATCGCCGCGGCCGTGCCCAGCCCGCCGCCGATCACCAGGCCCATGACAAGCACCGCGCGGGTCCAGTCCGGTGCCCCGATGACGTCCTGCAGCACGGGTTTGGCGTGCAGCTGGCGGTAGGTGATCAGCAGGCTGGCGACGTAGACGGTCACCAGCGTCGCCAGGCTGAGCGCTCTCACGAGCCGACCGAGTGTGCCCCGCTCTCCACCGGGCATGGTGTCCCCCCATTGCCGTAACTCAGCCGAAATGGCCGATTATGGCTCTACAGGATGCCGGAAACCGGATGAACGGCACAGGGGATCGGCGAAACCGGGCAGCCGGTCGCCGCGCCAGGGCGCACCCGGCGCCCGCCCACGCCCCCCGGCCTGCGCCCCCGTGCCCGCGCCCCGCCTCTCAGGACGCCGCCGGTTCGGCCCGAGCCTGGGCCTCCGCCTCCGCGTCGTAGCGCTCGCGGGCCTCGACGACCTCCTCGATGTTCTCCTCCGCCCACTCCTTCACGGCCGAGAACAACGTGGCCAGGCTCGCGCCCAGCGGCGTGAGCGCGTAGTCGACCCGCACGGGCACCGAGGGCGTGACCGTCCGCGACACCAGGCCGTCGCGCTCCAGGGTGCGCAGGGTCTGGGTGAGCATCTTCTGGCTGACGCCCGCGATGCGGCGGCCGAGGTCGCTGTAGCGCTGCGGGCGCTCCTTGAGCGCGGAGAGGACCAGGCCGACCCACTTGTCGCTGATCCGGGAGAGCAGCAGGTTCGTCGGGCAGCCCTTCATGAACGCGTTGTAGGCCGTACGCGCCTCCTCGCGCCGCTGGGACGCGGTGGTCGTCGCCATGGTGCTGCCCTCCGGGACTCCTGGGTTCGGTACGCACTTCCAGGTACGTACTTACCCGGAGAGAGTAGCTCTCCCTAGGTTTGCGTGTGGCGGTGCTCGACCGCCGTTGTCCACAGGAACAGGGAGTCTTCGCCATGCACGCTGTCGTGATCAGGGAATTCGGCGGACCGGAGGTGCTGGAGGTCGCCGAGGTGCCGCTGCCGGAGCCCGGGCCCGGCCAGGTCCGGGTGCGGGTCGCCGCGGCCGGGGTCAACCCCGCCGACCTGGCCGTACGGGCCGGCCTGCTCGGTGCCGCGGCCCTGGTGCCCGGCGGGTTCCTCGGGCTGGGCTGGGACGTCGCGGGCACCGTCGACGCGGTCGGCGCCGGGGTCTCCGGCCCCGCGCCGGGCACCGCCGCGGTGGGCGCCGTGGGCGGGCTCGGCCCGCGGACCAAGGCGCACGCGGAGTACGTCGTGCTGGACGCGGACGCCGTGGCCGCGGCTCCCTCGTCCGTCGACCTCGTCCACGCCGCCACCCTCCCCACCAACGCCCTCACCGCCGACCAGGCGCTCGGCCTGCTCGCCGCCCGGCCCGGCGACCGCCTGCTGGTCACCGGCGCCGCGGGCGCGGTCGGGGGCTACGCCGTCCAGCTGGCCCGCCACGCGGGGCTGCGCGTCGTCGCCCTGGCCCGCCCCGCCGACCTGCCGCTGCTGCGGGACCTGGGCGCCGACGAGGCCGTGTCGTCCCTGGACGGCGTCCGGGCCGACGCCGCCCTCGACGCGGCAGGGATGGGCGCCCCGGCGGTGGCGGCGGTACGGGACGGCGGCGGCTACGTCACCGTCCGGCCCGACGCGGTGCCCGCCGCCGAGCGCGGCGTCCGCGTCGCCGCCGTCCAGGTCCGGCCGGACGGCGCCCGCCTCGCGGAGCTGGTGGCCCTGGTGGACGGGGGCGTGCTCACCACGCGGGTGGCCGACACCTACCCGCTGGCGGAGGTCGCCAAGGCCCACGCCCGCCTCGCGGAGGGCGGCCTGCGGGGCAGGCTCGTGCTGGTGCCGTGACGCCGGCTCCGGCGACCGGAGGCGCTTCATCGTTTCGAGTGAATGTGCGATCGGGGCGCCCCGGGCGGGCGGCGGCTGCGTGAGAATCGGAGCTGTCGTCAGTCGCACGCACGGAGCCCCTGGAGGACCGATGAGCTCACAGCCCCACTGGACGCCTCGGGCGGCCGCGGGTTCGTACGCGCCGGACGACCCGGAAACCGCGCTCAAGTACGCGATCCGGCACCACGGGGGGGACCGGGTGCAGATCGTCGAGGGGGTCATCGAGCAAGTGGTGCCACCTACGTGGGGGCATGAGAAGGCCGCGGCCATGATCCGACGGCAGATCGACCCCGTGGTGCAGAAGATCGGCTGCCTCTCGGGCTCGGGAAACCTGGACCTCCCCGGCAGCGGCAACTGGTACGTACCGGACCTGGCCGTCGTGCCGGAAGAGCTGGCGGAAGCCGACGCCCTCGTCCCCCACCAGACCCTGCTGGTGGTGGAGGTGACCTCGGAGTCCAACGGGGACACCGACCGGATCGTCAAACGCCGCCGCTACGCCGAGTACGGCGCCCCGCTGTACCTGCTCGTCGACCGGCAGGAACGGAGCTGCACCCTGTACGCGGAGCCGGGGGAGCTCGGCTACCGGTCGGTGGACGGCCCGCATCCCTTCGGCACGCCGCTGCGGCTGCCCGAGCCGTTCGGACTCGAGCTGGACACCGCGGAGTTCTGAGGCCCCGCACTCGCCACGGTCCGCCGCCTCACAGCCCGTCCGCCAGCAGCTCGGCGAGGTGCCGGGCGCGCACCCCGGCGAGCTGGGCGAGCTGGGTACGGCAGGAGAAGCCGTCCGCCAGGACGGCCGCGTCCGGGCGGGCGGCACGGACGGCGGGGAGGAGCCGGTCCTCGGCGCAGGCGACGGACACCTCGTAGTGGCCGCGTTCGAAGCCGAAGTTGCCGGCCAGACCGCAGCAGCCGGAGGCCAGGGTGCCGCTGAGCCCGGCGCGGGCGCGCAGCCTTCGCTCGGCGGCGTCGCCCAGGACGGCGTGCTGGTGGCAGTGGGTCTGGCCGGTGACGGGCCGGTCGAGACGCGGCGGTGCCCAGCCGGGCGCCTCCTCCTCCAGCACCTGGGCGAAGGTGCGCACCGAGCCCGCCAGGGCCGCCGCCTCGGCGGTGCCCAGGAGTTCGGGCAGGTCGGTGCGGAGCGCCGCCGCGCAGCTCGGTTCCAGGACGACGACGGGATGGCCGGCGGCCACCACCGGCGCCATCCGCCGCACCGTGCGGCTCATCACCCGGCGGGCCCGGTCGAGCCGTCCGGTCGAGACCCAGGTCAGGCCGCAGCACACACGCCCAGGCGGCAGGACGACCTGCAAACCGGCCGCCTGGAGCACGCGCACCGCGGCGCGGCCGGCCTCGGGGGAGAAGCGGTCGGTGAAGGTGTCCGGCCACAGGACCACGGTCGTCCCTGTCCCGGTCCCCGTTCCTGTCCCCGTCCCCGCTCCCGGCGCGGGCCGCTCCTGCCGGCGCCACCAGCGCTCGAAGGACTCCTCGGCCGGCAGCGGCAGTTCCCGCTCGGGCGCGAGGCCCGCCGCCCGCTTGGCGAGGGCGGCCAGCGGGCGCACCCGGGCCAGGGCGTTCACGGTCCCGGCGACCGGGGCGGCGGCGCGCAGCCAGGTCGGCAGCCCGCCCATCAGGTAGTGGGAGGCGGGCCGCAGCCGCCGCCGGTAGTGGTGGTGCAGGAACTCCGCCTTGTAGGTGGCCATGTCGACGCCGACCGGGCAGTCCGTGCGGCAGCCCTTGCAGGACAGGCACAGGTCGAGGGCGTCCGCGACCTCCGGCGAGCGCCAGCCGCCGGTGACGACCTCGCCGGCGAGCATCTCGTGCAGCAGCCGGGCCCGGCCGCGGGTGGAGTGCCGCTCCTCGCCCGTCGCCCGGTACGAGGGGCACATGACACCCGCCCCCGGCCCCCCGCCCGTGTCACGGCACTTGGCGACGCCGACGCAGCGGCGCACCGCCGCCGAGAAGTCCCCGCCGTCGTGGGGGTAGCCGAAGGCGACGTCGACCGGCCCGCGCGGCAGCACCGAGAACCGCAGGTCGGCGTCGAGGGGCCGGGGCCGTACGAGCATGCCGGGGTTGAGGCCGCCCGCCGGGTCCAGCGCGTCCTTGAACCGGCCGAAGAGGGCGACCAGTTCGTCCCCGTACATCCGGGGCAGCAGTTCCGCGCGGGCCTGCCCGTCGCCGTGCTCACCGGACAGCGAGCCGCCGTGGGCGACGACCAGGTCCGCGACCTCCTCGGAGAAGCGCCGGAAGCGGGCCACGCCGGCGGCCCCGAGCAGGTCGAAGTCGATGCGCACGTGGATGCAGCCGTCGCCGAAGTGCCCGTACGGGGTGCCGTGCAGGCCGTGCTCGCCCAGCAGCGCGCGGAAGTCGCGCAGGTACGCGCCGAGCCGTGCCGGGGGCACCGCGCAGTCCTCCCAGCCCGGCCAGGCCTCCGCGCCCCCGGGGGTGCGGGTGGCCGTCCCGGCGGCCTCCTCGCGCACCCGCCACAGCGCCCGCTGCGCGACGGGGTCGGTCACGACGACCGAGTCGCCCGCGTCGGCCAGCCGTCGCAGCGCCTCCGCCTCGCCGGTGCCGGGCATCTCGACGAACAGCCACGCGCCGCCCCGGGGCAGCAGCCCGGCGGCCTCCCCGCCCACCAGGTCGGCGGCCATCCCCTCCACCGTCAGCGGGCCGTACGGCAGCAGGCCGTTCGCGGCGTCGGCGGCGGCGCCCTCGTCCGGGTAGCCGAGGACGACCAGCACGCGCACCGGGGGCGCGGGCACCAGCCGGACCTCGGCCTCCGTGATGACGGCGAGCGTGCCCTCGCTGCCGGTCAGGGCGCGGGCCAGGTCCCGGCCGCGTTCGGGGAGCAGGGCGTCCAGGGCGTAGCCGGAGATGCGGCGGGGGAGCTGCTGCGGGTAGCCGGTGCGCAGCAGGGCGAGGTGGCCGTCGACCAGTTCCCGCAGGTCGGCGCGGAGCGGTCCGTCGGTGCGCAGCGCTTCGCCGCCGTAGGTCAGGCACTCCAGGGCCCGGACGTTGTCCGCCGTGGTGCCCCAGGCCACGGAGTGCGCGCCGCACGCGTTGTTGCCGATCATGCCGCCGAGGGTGCAGCGGCTGTGGGTGGACGGATCGGGGCCGAAGGTCAGCCCGTGCGCGGCGGCGGCGCGCCGCAGGTCGTCCAGTACCACCCCCGGCTGCACACGGGCCGTCAACGCCTCGGGACTGAGTGACACGATCCGGTGCATGTGCCGGGTGAAGTCGAGCACGACCCCGGTGCCCGTCGCCTGCCCCGCGATCGACGTGCCGCCGCCGCGCGGCACCACCGGCACCCCGTGCTCCCGGCACACGGCGAGCGCCGCGGCCACGTCGTCGGCGTCGTGCGGCGCGACCACGCCCACCGGGACACGCCGGTAGTTGGACGCGTCCATCGTGGTCAGCGCCCTGCTCTGCGCGTCGAAGGAGACCTCGCCGCGTACGGCCCGCTCCAGGTCGCGGCGCAGTGCCTGCCGCAGATCGTCCGCCATGCCCCTCAGCCTGCCCCACCGCGGCGCATGTCTCACCGGATGGAACGGAGCCCCGTGACGGGGTCGTCACGCACTACGCTGCGAACGTGGCCGAGATCCAGATTCCCGCTGACATCAAGCCCGCCGACGGACGATTCGGTTCGGGCCCCTCCAAGGTGCGGCCCGAGGCGCTCAGCGCACTCGCCGCGACCGGCACCTCGCTGATGGGCACCTCTCACCGGCAGGCGCCGGTGAAGGACCTCGTCGGCCGGGTCCGGGACGGCGTCCGCGAGCTGTTCGCGCTGCCCGAGGGCTACGAGGTGGTGCTCGGCAACGGCGGCTCCACCGCCTTCTGGGACATCGCCACCCACGGACTGGTCGAGCGCAAGTCGCAGCACCTCAGCTTCGGCGAGTTCTCCTCCAAGTTCGCCAAGGCCGCCAAGCTGGCGCCGTGGCTGGACGAGCCGACCGTGATCTCCGCCGACCCGGGTTCCCACCCCGAGGCCGCCGCCGAGGCGGGCGTGGACGTCTACGCTTTCACCCACAACGAGACCTCCACCGGTGTCGCGATGCCGCTGCGGCGCGTCGCCGGCGCCGACGAGGGCGCCCTCGTCCTGGTCGACGCCACCTCCGGCGCGGGCGGCCTGCCGGTCGACATCGCCGAGACCGACGTCTACTACTTCGCCCCGCAGAAGTCCTTCGCCGCCGACGGCGGGCTGTGGATCGCGGTGTTCTCCCCGGCCGCGCTGGAGCGCGCCGAGCGGATCGCCGCGTCCGGCCGCCACATCCCGGCCTTCTTCGACCTGCCCACCGCGATCGACAACTCGCGGAAGAACCAGACGTACAACACCCCGGCGCTCGCCACCCTCTTCCTGCTGAACGACCAGCTGGAGTGGATCAACGGCCGGGGCGGCCTCGACTGGGCCGTCGCGCGCACCGCCGACTCCTCCTCGCGCCTGTACACCTGGGCCGAGGACTCCAAGCACGCCACCCCGTTCGTCACCGACCCGGCCAAGCGCTCGCAGGTCGTCGGCACGATCGACTTCAGCGACGAGGTGGACGCCGCGGCGGTCGCCAAGGTGCTGCGCGCCAACGGCATCGTGGACACCGAGCCCTACCGCAAGCTGGGCCGCAACCAGCTGCGCGTCGCGATGTTCCCGGCCGTCGAGCCGGCGGACGTCCAGGCCCTGACCGCCTGCGTCGACTTCGTCGTCGAGCGGCTCTGACCCCCGGCCCCCTGGGGGCCACCACCGCCGGTGGGCGGGGCGACGGCCCCGCCCACCGGCGTTCCCGCGGCGGTTCAGCGCTCCCGGCGCAGCAGCCGGCGCACCCCTATCAGCAGCGCGGCGACCGCCGCCAGGGTGACGGCGCCCAGCGTGAACTGCCGGGTCGAACCGGGCCCGTCCGCGCCGGCGCCGGCGGCGTCCGCCGATGAACTCCCCGAGGGACCGGGGGAGGAGGCGGTGTCCCGGCGGGCCGCGTCGGGCAGGTCGTCCCCGCTCAGCGGCACGCGCCAGACCTCGCTGTCCGTGCCCTCGCTGCCGTACATCAGGGCCCCGCCGTCCGGGGTGAAGGCGACGGACTCGCCCTGCCGCTGCAGCGGTACGTGCATCTGGTCGATCCGGCGCGCCGTGCCGCCGGACCAGCGGTACATCAGGGCGCCGAAGTAGCCGCGCAGCACCAGCCGGCTGCCGTCCGGGGAGAAGGCGCCGTCGGTGATCCACAGCGGGATGTCCGCGATCCGCCGGAAGACGTTGGTGCCGCTCGCGGAGAGCTTCGCCGGGCCCTCGTAGAGGCCGCCGCCGTCCTCGTTCTTGCTCGCGATGTACGCCCGTCCGGACTTCGGGTCGACCATCACCGCCTCGGCGTTGCGCGGGCCCTTGTCGTAGGTGACGGTGAACTGCGTCGCGGTCACCGTCTGGTCCGCCAGCCGCTTCGGTTCCGGGAAGCGGTAGATCCACACGTGCGGCCAGGAGCCGTCGAGGTTGTCGCCGATGTCGCCGACGTACAGGGCGCCGTCCGGGCCCATCGAGATCGCCTCGACGTCGCGCGGGCTGCCCACGCCGCGCAGGGTGACGGTGGCGACCGTCCTGCCCGTCGCGGAGTCGACGGCGTAGACGTACGGGCCGTCGTCGCTGTCGTTGTGCGTCCAGTAGACGCCCTTGTGGAGACGGCTGGCGACCAGGCCGCTCGACTCCGTGATCCGCGGGTCCGACATCGTGAAGGCCACGGACTCCCCGTCGTCGGCGGCGGCCGCCGTGCCGACCAGGGGACCCATGACGAGGACGGAGGCCGCGGCGGCGGCGAGCAGTGGGCGCATGCGCCAAGCCTGCCAGGTGCACGACGGCTCAGGCGAAGTCGAGGCCTCCGGTGCGGCTGCGCTTCAGCTCGAAAAAGGCCGGGTGGCCGGCCAGCGCCCGCACCCCGTCGAAGAGCCGTGCCGCCTCCTCGCCGCGCGGGATCGAGGTGAGGACGGGCCCGAAGAAGGCGGCCCCGTCGATGTGCAGGGTGGGGGTGCCGACCTCCTCGCCGACCGGGTCCATGCCCTCGTGGTGGCTCCTGCGCAGCTCCTCGTCGTACGCGGTGCCGCCCGCGGCCTCCGCCAGTCCCGGCGGCAGGCCCGCCTCGGCCAGCGCCTCGCGCAGCACCTCGTCGGAGACCGGGCGGTCCTGGACGTGCAGCCGGGTGCCGAGCGCCGTGTACAACTCCCGCAGCACGTGCTCCCCGTGGTGCCGCGCGGCGGCGACGCAGACCCGCACCGGGCCCCAGCCGGTGCTCAGCAGCCGCTCGTAGCGCTCGGGCAGGCCCTCGCGGCCCTCGTTGAGCACGGACAGGCTCATCACCCGGAAGCGCAGGCGCAGTTCGCGTTCCCGTTCCACCTCCAGGATCCAGCGGGAGGTGATCCAGGCGAAGGGGCAGACGGGGTCGAAGTAGAAGTCCACGGAGTGCGTCATGCGCGTCACCCTAGGAACGGAACGGCCCGTTCAGCAGGGCCACTCAGAGGCGTCCGCGGTGGGCCAATCGCGGAGGCGGCCGGTGTGCGCCGGCCCCCGGCCGTGACGGGCGTGACACCGCCGGGCCCGAGGTCAGGGCCGTGCGGACGGGGCCGTGGGCCCTAAGATCCCCTCCATGTCCAGCGCACCTTCCGGCCCCGGCGACGGGCCCCGCAGCACGCCGGGACGCGGCACGCCCGGGCGCAGCCCGTCCCGGCGCCGTACGGCGTGGATGTTCGTCGGCGACTCCATGACCGTCGGCAGCGCCGGGGAGCACACCTGGCGCTACCGCATGTGGCAGCACCTGCGGGCGCAGGGCGCGGAGGGCGAGGACTTCGCGATCGTCGGCCCGCGGACCGCGCTGTACGACCCCGCCGCCGACGCGGCCGTGTCGCAGCGCTACGCCGACCCCGCCTTCCCGCCGTCCGCGCGCCGCCACCTCGCGGGCTGGGGCGAGGGCTGGCTGCACATGGCACCGCTGATCGAGGGCGCCGTACGGGAGCACCGTCCCGACGTGCTGCTGGTCTCGCTCGGGCTGATCGACCTCGGCTTCTACACCAACCCCGAGCAGACCGAGGCCAACGCAAGGGAGTTCGTCGTGCGGGCGCGGGCCGCCAACCCCCTGGTCGCCGCGGTGCTGCTGCCCGTCATACCCAACTCGCGCTGCGACCAGGACCGCGGATTCGGCGCGCAGTGCGAGGAGTTCAACACCCGCCTGGCCAAGGCGGTCGCCGACCTGGACACCCCGGTCTCGCCGCTGCTGCTGGCCTCCCGCCCGGCCGGGTACGACATCGCCCGCGACACCTACGACGGCACCCACCCCAACGCCTCCGGGGAGCACCGGATCGCGGCGGCGTTCGCCGACGCCGCGCACCAGGCGTGGGGCCTCGGCGCGCCCTACCGACGCACCCTCAACTCCCCTTGATTCGAGCGCACTCCAACGGCTTGGCTTGTGCCCCATGGAGTACACACAGCTCGGACGCACCGGACTCAAGGTCAGCCGGCTCGTTCTGGGAACGATGAACTTCGGCCCGCAGACGGACGAGGCCGACAGCCACGCCATCATGGACGCAGCGCACGACGCGGGCGTCAACTTCTTCGACACGGCCAACGTCTACGGCTTGGGCGAGAACAAGGGCCGCACCGAGGAGATCATCGGAAGCTGGTTCGCCAAGGGCGGCGGCCGCCGTGACAGGACCGTTCTGGCGACCAAGGTCTACGGCAACATGGGCACCGACGGCGCCCCCTGGCCGAACGACGACAAGCTCTCCGCGCTCAACATCCGCCGCGCCGCCGAGGCCAGCCTGAAGCGCCTGGGCACCGACC
Organism: Streptomyces sp. NPDC008238; assembly: GCF_042956445.1. NCBI lineage: Bacteria > Bacillati > Actinomycetota > Actinomycetes > Kitasatosporales > Streptomycetaceae > Streptomyces > Streptomyces sp. NPDC008238. Next base: position 741,474 of record NZ_JBIBGK010000003.1, read on the forward strand.
ACATCGACGTCTACCAGTTCCACCACATCGACCGCGCGACGCCGTGGGAGGAGATCTGGCAGGCGATCGACGTCCTGGTGCAGCAGGGCAAGGTGCTCTACGCCGGGTCGTCCAACTTCTCCGGCTGGGGCATCGCCCAGGCCAACGAGGCCGCCGCGCGGCGCCACTCGCTCGGCCTGGTCAGCGAGCAGTGCCTGTACAACCTGGTCGAGCGCCGTGCCGAGATGGAGGTCATCCCGGCCGCGCAGGAGTACGGCCTGGGCGTCATCCCCTGGTCGCCGCTCCACGGCGGCCTGCTGGGCGGCGCGCTGCGCAAGGAGCGCGAGGGCGGCGGCTCCCGCTCCACCTCCGGCCGCAGCGCCGACTCCCTGAAGGACGCCGTGCTGCGCGAGCAGGTGCAGCGGTACGAGGACGCGGTCGACAAGGCCGGCCTGCAGCCCGGCGACGTCGCCCTGGCCTGGCTGCTGGGCCGCCCCGGCATCACCGGCCCGATCGTCGGCCCGCGCACCCGCGAGCAGCTGGACTCCGCGCTGCGGGCCGTCGAGCTGGAGCTGCCGGCGGAGCTCCTGGCCGAGCTGGACGAGATCTTCCCGGGCCCGGGCCCGTCCCCGGAGGCCTTCGCCTGGTAGGGCTCCACGGCCCCCGCCCCCGTCGTGCGCCCGGTCGCAGATTCACCCGGTCGGGCGCACGATGAGGGTATGACCACAGCCAAGGAGATCATGCACCCCGGCGCCCGTGCGATACCGGCGACCGAGACTCTCGACCGGGCCGCGCAGCTGATGCGCGAGCTCAACGTCGGCGCGCTGCCGGTCCACGACGTGAACGACCGGATGTGCGGCATCATCACCGACCGGGACATCGTCACCAAGTGCATCGCCGCCGGTCACGACCCCTCCAAGGTGACCTGCGGCGACCTGTGCGAGGGCACCCCCCGGTGGATCGACGCCGACGCCGACGTGTCCGACGTCCTGACCGAGATGGAGTCGCACCGCATCAAGCGGCTCCCGGTCGTCGAGGACAAGAAGCTGATCGGCATCATCACCGAGGCCGACCTGGCCCGCCACCTCACCGACGAACAGGTCGCGGAATTCGTCGAGAGGGTCTACGCCGGCGCCTGACCCGGCCGGCCCTCCCGGCCTCCCGGCGCCCCGACGGCTAGCCGCGCACCAGCGTGCCGACGATCACCACGACCACCAGCAGGGCGAGGGCGGCGGTCATTACTCGGGTACGGGTCTTCGGATCCACGCATCGAGGTTAACGGGGCGGCCTCACTGCCCCAGCGGGCAGGTCCGCACCGTCTCGTACCGCGGCTGCGCCCCCGGCACCCCGGGCACGGGCGGATGGCTCCGCACCAGGGAGAACGCGGCCGCCGTCCACGGCGTCCCGGCGAACCGCCCGAGGGCGTCCGTGAAGGGCCGCAGGCCCACCCTGGTGCGCCCGGCGCGCTGCCGGGCGAGGGTGAGGTGCGCGTGGAAGCGGCCGTGCTCGTCCTCGTGGTGGACGCCCGCCCGCCGGGCGGCGGCCTGCGCGGCCGCGGCGGGGCGTGCCAGGTCGTCCCCGACCAGCCCGGCCCACAGCGTGCGGTCGCCGAAGCGGCCCCCGCCGGTCAGTGAGATCCGGCAGGCCGGATGGCGTCGCGCGGCCCTCTCCAGCCGCTCGACCAGGTTCGGCAGCAGGCCCTCGTCCACCTCGCCCAGGAACGCCAGCGTCACGTGCCAGCCGGCACGCTCCGTCCACCGCAGCCCCTCCGCGCCCGGCAGGGCGCGGAGCGCGTCCACGGCGCCCCCCAGCTCGGCGAGGGCGGCCCCGGGGGGCACGACGGCCACGAACAGCCTCATGCCCCCAGGGTGCACCGGGCAGGGGCTAGAAGACTGGTGAAGATCTTGGGGTTCTGGTCCGGTCGTGTGAGCGGTGGGACCAGACTCGTTTTCATGGTGATGGGGGAATGGGCCGGGGAC